>NZ_CP187368.1:3294548-3953458 GCF_049810355.1 Rubrivivax soli | reverse complement strand
GAGGTCGACCGCACCCTGGCGCGTGCGTTCGTACCAGGGCCGCGCGCGGCGGGTCTCGCCGCAGGCCATCAGTGCATTGGCGTAGACGAGTCCGAAGCGCAGGTCGGCGGCGGTGCCGGCTGCCACCGGCACCGGCTGCCAGTAGGCCAGCCAGCGCTGCAGCGCCGGGACGTCGCCGCACAGGAACTCGACCTGCGCCAGCCAGGCCGCCGACAGTGCGGACAGGTCGGCCAGGCCGCACGATTCGCTGAGCAGGTGCGCGCGCTGCAGGCGGTCGCGGGCGCGCGGGTTGAAGTCCTCGAAGCAGTGCAGCACGCCTTCGGCCACCATCAAGGCCACCGAGACCCGCGGGTCGCGCCCGTCGGCGTGGGTCTGCCGCACATCGGCCAGCGCACTGCGCGCGTCACTGAAGCTGCCGACCCGCGCCAGGTAGGCGGCCCGTTCCGCCTGCAGCTCGGCGCGGCGGTCGGGGCAACGGCGTTGAACCAGGTCCTGGTCGATGCGGGTCAGCAGCGGTGTCATGAGGCGTCTTCTCCTGTGAGCAACCTGCAGGCCTGGGCATAGCGCTCGGCACTGGCCGCCGCCACCTCGGGCGGCAGGCTCGGCGCCGGCGGCGCCTTGTCCCAGGGCCGGCCATCGACCAGCGCGCTCTCCAGCCAGTCGCGGATGGCCTGCTTGTCGTAGCTGGCGGGGTTCTCCCCTTCGCGCCAGCTGGCCAGGTCCCAGAACCGCGACGAGTCGGGCGTGAGGATCTCGTCCATCAGCGTCAGCGTGCCGTTGTCGTCCAGGCCGAACTCGAATTTCGTGTCCGCGATGATGATGCCGCGCGTCAGCGCGTGGGCCGCCGCAGCCTCATACAGATTGATGGCGACTCCGCGCACTTGGCTTGCTAGGTCGGCGCCGATCATCTGCTCCATGCGCGAGAACGGGATGTTCTCGTCGTGCTCGCCCACCTCGGCCTTCGTGGCGGGCGTGAAGATCGGCGCCGGCAGCCGGCTCGCCAGCCGCAGCCCCGGCGGCAGCGGCACGCCGCAGACCTGGCCGCCTTGCTGGTACTCCTTCCAGCCCGAACCGGCCAGGTAGCCGCGCACCACGGCTTCCACCGGCAGCGGCTTCAGGCGCTTGACCAGCATCGAGCGGCCGCGCACCTGCTCCACCTCGTCGGGCGCCACCACCGAGACCGGGTCGTCGCCCGTCAGGTGGTTGGGCACGATCCCGCGCAGCTTGTCGAACCAGAACAAGGCCATGCGCGTGAGGATCGCGCCCTTGCCGGGGATCGGGTCGCCGAGCACCACGTCGAAGGCCGACAGGCGGTCGCTGGCCACCATCAGGATGCGGTCGGTGCCGACGGCGTAGTTGTCGCGCACCTTGCCGCGCGCCAGCAGGGGCAGGGAGTGCAGGTTCGACTGGTACAGGGCTTGGGGCATGGCAGGGTCCGCAGGCGGGGGTTGGGCAGGTTGGGAAGTGTGACGCACGAACGACGAAGGGCCGCTGACGCGGCCCTTCCAGAGGTAGCGAACGCGCTGCGTTGCGGCGGCGCTCAGGCCACCGTCTGCGCCAGCTCGCCGCTGGCGTAGCGCTGCGCGATGGCGCTCAGCGGCTGCGGCACGATCTTGCCGGCCTGGCCCTCGCAGCCGAACTCGAGGTAGCGCTGCTTGCAGATCTTCATCGCGGCCTCGCGCGCGGGCTTGAGCCACTCGCGGGCGTCGAACTTCTCGGGGTTCTCGGCCAGGAACTTGCGCACCGCGGCCGTCATCGCCAGGCGGATGTCGGTGTCGATGTTGATCTTGCGCACGCCGTACTTGATGGCTTCCTGGATCTCGGAGACCGGCACGCCGTAGGTCTCCTTCATCTTGCCGCCGTACTGGCGGATCACCTCCAGCAGGTCCTGCGGCACGCTGGAGCTGCCGTGCATCACCAGGTGGGTGTTGGGGATGCGGCGGTTGATCTCCTTGATGCGGTCGATGGCCAGGATGTCGCCGGTGGGCTTGCGCGTGAACTTGTAGGCGCCGTGGCTGGTGCCGATCGCGATGGCCAGCGCGTCGAGCTGCGTGCGCCTGACGAAGTCGGCGGCCTGCTCGGGGTCGGTCAGCAACTGCTCGCGCGTCATCGTCGCGTCGGTGCCGTGGCCGTCTTCCTTGTCGCCCTTCATCGTCTCCAGGCTGCCCAGGCAGCCCAGTTCGCCTTCGACCGTGACGCCGACCTTGTGCGCCATGTCGACGACACGGCGCGTGACCTCGACGTTGTAGTCGTAGCTGGCGATGCTCTTGCCGTCGGCTTCCAGGCTGCCGTCCATCATCACCGAGCTGAAGCCCAGGTTGATCGCGCCCTGGCAGACTTCGGGGCTCTGGCCGTGGTCCTGGTGCATCACCAGCGGCACCTGCGGCCACTGCTCCACCGCCGCCAGGATCAGGTGCTTGATGAAGGGCTCGCCGGCGTACTTGCGGGCGCCGGCGCTGGCCTGCAGGATCACCGGCGCACCGACCTCCGCGGCAGCGGTCATCACCGCCTGCACCTGTTCCAGGTTGTTGACGTTGAAGGCCGGGATGCCGTAGCCGTGTTCGGCGGCATGGTCCAGCAGTTGGCGCATCGAGACGAGTGGCATGGTGAGGCCCTGGGCAGAGTGGGTGGAAGGCGCACGGCAGCAGCGGACGCGGTGGCGGCAGCCCCTGTAACCCGGCGGTAATCGATGCATTTTAGCGACGCGCCCTGGCGCAGAAATGACCTGGAACAGGCCGTCTTTTCCGACTCAAGTCACAACGCACTCCGCCGGACACTGCCATCTCGGCGGCGCGTGGGCGCCGTGGCTGGAAGGCACACCATGGCTCGTCACACCCTGCAGGCTGCCACGCAGTGGATCACCGCCGCCGCATGCGCCCACGGCGCGCAGCTGCCCGAGCACGTGGCGCAGCGCCTGGGCGTGAGCCGGCGCTCGGCGCAGGCGCTGCTGCACAAGCTGGTGGCGGCGCAGTGGCTGCAGCGCGACGGGATGCGCCGCGGCGCGCCCTACCGGCCCGGCCCGCTGCGCCAGGTGGTGCAGCGCTACGCACTCGCCGGGCTGCAGGAAGACCTGCCCTGGCAGCGCGACTTCGCACCCTGCTTCACGCTGCCGCCGCACGTGGCGCGCATGGCGCAGCACGCCTTCACCGAGCTGCTGAACAACGCCATCGACCACAGCGGCGGCACGCAGGTCACGGTGTCGGTGCGGCAGACCGCCCTGCACCTGCAGCTGCTGGTGTCGGACGACGGCGTCGGCGTCTTCGAACGCATCCAGCAGAACTTCGACATCGCCGACCCGACGCTGGCGATGCTGGAGCTGAGCAAGGGCAAGCTCACCAGCGCGCCCGACCGCCACAGCGGCCATGGCCTGTTCTTCAGCGCCCGGCTGGCCGACGTGTGCGACCTGCACGCCAACCACCGCGCGTTCCAGTTCCGCGGCTGGGACCGGCGCAGCTGGCACGGCGCCAAGGCCGTGCCGCGCCAGGGCACCTCGGTCTACATCGCGATCGCGCTCGACACCACGCGCACGCTCGACGACGTGCTGCGCACGCACAGCGCCGACGGCGCCGGCTACGGCTTCGACAGCACCACCGTGCCGCTGCGCCTGATGACGGGCGAGCACATCGGGCTCGAGTCGCGCGCGCAGGCGCGCCGCGTGGCCTCGCGGCTGCAGCGCTTCCAGCGCGCCGAGGTCGACTTCGCAGGCATCGACGACGTCGGCCACGGCTTCGCCGACGAGCTGTTCCGCGTGTTCTCGCGCGCGCACCCGGGCGTGGACCTGGTGCCGGTGGGCATGGCGCCGCGCGTGGCCGCGATGGTCGCCGCCGTGCGCTCAGCCGCGGCCGCCTGAACGCTCGATCTCCTCGACCGCCTGCATCGTGCGCAGCACGCGGTCGGGCGTGACGCTGATGCTGTCGATGCCCAGCCGCACCAGGTAGCGCGCCACCTCGACGTGGTCCGACGGCGCCTGGCCGCAGATGCCGGAATGCCGCCCGTTGCGCCTGGCACCTTCCACCGCCAGCTTCAGCATCTTCAGCATGCCCGGGTCCTGCTCGTCGAAGCTGTCGGCGACGATGGCGCTGTCGCGGTCCACGCCCAGCGTCAGCTGCGTCAGGTCGTTGCTGCCGATCGAGAAGCCGTCGAACAGGGCGCTGAACTCGTCGATCAGCAGCACGTTGTTCGGGATTTCGCACATCACGTAGACCTCCAGCCCGTCCTGACCGCGCACCAGCCCGTGCGATGCCAGCGCCGCGAGCACGCCGCGCGCCTCGTCGAGCCGGCGGCAGAACGGCACCATCAGCTTCAGGTTCGTCAGCCCCATGGCCTGGCGCACGCGCAGCATCGCGCGGCACTCGAGCGCGAAGCCCTCGGCATAGGCCGGGTGGATGTAGCGCGCCGCGCCGCGGAAGCCGATCATCGGGTTCTCCTCGAACGGCTCGAAGTCGCGCCCGCCCAGCAGCGCGGCGTACTCGTTGCTCTTGAAGTCCGACAGCCGCACGATCACCGGCCGCGGGTAGAACGCCGCGGCGATGGTGCCCACGCCCTCGGCGAGCTTCTGCACGAAGTAGTCGGCGCCGCTGGCGTGCCCGGCCGACAGCGCCTGCACCTGCGCGCGCACCGCGGTGTCGGTGATGCGCTCGGGGTGCAGCACCGCCATCGGATGCACCTTGATGTGCTCGTTGATGATGAACTCCATGCGCGCCAGGCCGACGCCGTCGCAGGGCATCAGCGCGGTCTGGAACGCGAGCTCCGGGTTGCCCAGATTGACCAGGATCGCGGTCTTCGGCCGCTGCAGCCCGCTGACGTCGCTGACGTTCTTGTGGAACGCCAGCGCACCCTCGTAGACGCGGCCCACCGCGCCCTCGGCGCAGCTGACCGTGACCACGGCGCCGTCGGCCAGCACTTCGGTCGCCTGCTCGGCCCCCACCACGGCCGGGATGCCGAGTTCGCGCGCCACGATGGCCGCGTGGCAGGTGCGGCCGCCGCGGTTGGTGACGATGGCCGCGGCGGTCTTCATCACCGGCTCCCAGTCCGGCGTGGTGGTGTCGGCGACCAGCACCTCGCCGGGCTGGAAGTCCGCCAGGTGCCGGCCGTCGGTGACGCGCCGCACGCGGCCGCTGGCGATCTTGGCGCCCACCGCGCGGCCGCTGGCACGCACCGGGCCATGGCCGTCGAGCACGAACTCCTCGAGCAGCGTCGCCGAGCGCCGCGAGGCCGCGGTCTCGGGCCGCGCCTGCACGATGTACAGCGCGCCGTCGGGTCCGTCCTTGGCCCACTCGATGTCCATCGGCCGCGCGGTGCCAGCGAGGCGGCTGTAGTGGTCCTCGATCTGGATCGCCGCGCCGGCGAGTTCCAGCACGTCGGCGTCGCTGAGGCAGAAGCGCGCGCGGTCGGCCTTCGGCGTCGGGCGGTTCACCACCGGCTCGCGCGTGCGGCCCGGCGCATAGACCATGCGCACCTGCTTGTCGCCCAGCGTGCGCCGCAGCACGGCGCGGTGGCCCTGGCGGTAGGTGGGCTTGTGCACGTAGAACTCGTCGGGGTCGACCGTGCCCTGCACGACGTTCTCGCCCAGCCCCCAGGCGCCGGTGATGAAGACCACGTCGGGGTGGCCCGATTCGGTGTCGATCGTGAACATCACGCCGCTGCTGGCGAGGTCGCTGCGCACCATCTGCATCACCGCCACCGACAGCGAGACCTTGAAGTGGTCGAAGCCCTGGTCGGTGCGGTAGCTGATGGCGCGGTCGGTGAACAGGCTGGCCTGGCAGCGCTTCACGGCGTCGATCAGCAGTTCCTCGCCGCGGATGTTCAGGTAGGTGTCGTGCTGGCCGGCGAAGCTGGCGCCCGGCAGGTCCTCGGCCGTGGCCGAGCTGCGCACGGCCACGCTGAGGTCCGGGCCCACCTGCGCCTGCAGCGCGCGCCAGGCGGCCCGCAGCTGCTGCTCCACGGCCGCCGGCATCGGGGCGGCGTAGACGATCTCGCGCGCCCGCGCGCCGGCCCGCGACAGCGCATCGGTGTCGCGCTTGTCCAGGCCGTCGAGCAGCCGATGCAGTTCGGGCCAGGCGCCGGCGGCGTCGAGCGCGTCGCGGTAGGCCGGCGCGGTGACGGCGAAGCCGTCGGGCACCCGCACACCCAGCGGCGCGAGCTGCTGGAACATCTCGCCCAGCGAGGCGTTCTTGCCGCCCACCAGCGGCAGGTCCTCGAGCGCCAGTTCGCGGAACCAGCGGATGTAGTTCGTTGCAGCCATCGCAGCCTCGCCAAGGGGACGGGAAGGCTGCAGATGCTGCGCGCGGCGTCAGCCGGCGCCGTTGACCGGCGTCAAGTCCGGCGTCAGCCGACCCGGCAGACCTTGAGCATGTTGGTGCCGCCCGGGTAGCCCATCGGCTCGCCGCAGGTGATGGCGTAGGTGTCGCCGCCGCGCAGCACACCACGCTCCACCAGCAGCCGCTCGGCCGTGGCCAGCGCCTCGTCGCGGTCGTTCAGCTTGGGCATCAGCAGCGGGCGCACGTTGCGGTACAGCGTCATGCGGCGCTGCGAGGTGCCCTGCGAGGTGAGGCCGAAGATCGGCACCTTGATGTTGTGCCGGCTCATCCACAGCGCGGTGCTGCCCGACTCGGTGAGCGCGATGATGGCCTTGCAGCCCAGGTGGTGCGCGGTGAACAGCGCACCCATCGCGATGCTCTGGTCGATGCGGCCGAAGCGCTTGTTGGTGAAGTCGGTCTCGATCGAGAAGTCGTCGGCGGCCTCGGCCTCCAGCGCGATGGCGGCCATCTGCACGATGGTCTCCACCGGGTACCTGCCGGCCGCCGTCTCGGCGCTGAGCATCACCGCATCGGTGCCGTCGAGCACGGCGTTGGCGACGTCGCTGACCTCGGCGCGCGTGGGCACGGCGTTGACGATCATCGACTCCATCATCTGCGTCGCGGTGATGGCCACCTTGTCCATCTCGCGCGCCATGCGGATCATGCGCTTCTGCAACGCCGGCACGGCCGCATTACCGACCTCCACCGCAAGGTCGCCGCGCGCGACCATGATGCCGTCGGAGGCGCGCAGGATCTGGTCGAGCACCGGGATCGCCTCGCTGCGCTCGATCTTGGCGATCAGCGCCGGCTTGTGGCGCCAGGGCTCGCCGGCCACGTTGGCGAGCTGGCGCGCCATCTCCATGTCGGTGGCGCTCTTGGGGAAGCTCACCGCGAGGTAGTCGCACTGGAAGGACATCGCGGTCTTGATGTCCTCCATGTCCTTGGCCGTGAGCGCCGGCGCCGTGAGGCCGCCGCCGGCCTTGTTGATGCCCTTGTTGTTGCTGAGCTCGCCGCCCACGACCACCGTGGTCTGCACCTGGTCGCCGATCACCAGGTCGACGGTGAGCCGGATCAGGCCGTCGTTCAGCAGCAGCGTGTCGCCGGGCTTCACGTCGCGCGGCAGGTCCTTGTAGTCCAGGCCCACGACCTCGTTGTTGCCGGGCTCGGTGCGCGACGCGTCGAGCACGAAGCGCTGGCCGTTCGTCAGCTCGGTCCTGCCGCCCTCGAACTTGCCGACGCGGATCTTCGGTCCCTGCAGGTCGGCCATGATGGCCACTTCCTTGCCGGCGCGTGCCGCCGCGGCACGCACGAGCGCGGCGCGGTCGATGTGGTCCTGCGCCTTGCCGTGCGAGAAGTTCAGCCGCACGACGTCGACACCGGCGCGGATCATCGCCTCCAGGATCTCGGGCGACGACGAGGCGGGGCCGAGGGTGGCGACGATCTTGGTGGCGCGCATGGGCAAGGGTCTCCTGGGGAACGGGCGCGCCGATGATAGGCGCGCCGCGGGTCGCTCGATTACGGAACGGTTACGGCCCCGCCGGCCCCGCGTCTAGGCCGGGCCGGCGGCGGCGGCATCGGCCACCGCCAGCGCCGTCATGTTGACGACGCGGCGCACGGTGGCCGACGGCGTCAGGATGTGCGCCGGCAGCGCCGTGCCGAGCAGGATCGGGCCCACCGTCACGCCGTTGCTGCCGGTCATCTTCAGCACGTTGAACAGGATGTTGGCGGCGTCCAGGTTGGGCAGCACCAGCAGGTTGGCGCTGCCGCTGAGCGTGCTGTCGGGCAGGTAGCCCGCGCGGACCTCGGGCGACAGCGCGGCATCGCCATGCATCTCGCCGTCGCATTCGATGTCGGGGGCGCGCTGCACGAACAGGTCGCGCGCCGCGCGCATGCGCCGGGCAGACGCGCGCGACGACGAACCGAAGATCGAATGCGACAGGAAGGCCACCTTCGGCGGCAGCCCGAAGCGCCGTACCTCGGCCGCGGCCATCAGCGCGATCTCGGCCAGTTCCTCGGCGCTGGGTTCCTCATTGACGAAGGTGTCGGCGATGAACAGCGTGTGCTTGTCCAGCGTCAGCGCGTTCATCGCCGCCGCGGTGTGCACGCCCGGCTGCAGGCCGACGACGGTGCGCACGTGCTCGAGATGGTGGTCGAAGCGGCCCACCAGGCCGCAGATCATGCCCTGCGCCTCGCCGCGCTTGAGCATCAGCGACGCGATCAGCGTGTTCGAGCGCCGCACCGCGGCCTTGGCCGCCTCGGGCGTGATGCCCTCGCGGCCCATGCGCTGGTGGTAGGTCTCCCAGTAGCTGCGGAAGCGCGGGTCGTTCTCGGGGTCGACGATCTCGAAGTCGCGCCCCGGCTGCAGGCGCAGGCCGCTGCGCTGCAGCCGCATCTTGATGACCTCGGGCCGCCCGACCAGGATCGGCTGTGCCAGTCCCTCGTCGAGCACCACCTGCACGGCGCGCAGCACGCGCTCGTCCTCGCCTTCGGCATAGACCACGCGCGCGGCCGACTTCGCGGCCGCGGCCTTGGCCGCCGCGAACACCGGGCGCATGAACATGCCGGTCTGGTAGACGAAGCGGCCCAGGTTCTGGCGGTAGGCCTCGAGGTCGGCGATCGGCCGCGTGGCCACGCCGCTGTCGGCCGCGGCCTTCGCCACCGCGGGTGCGATGCGCAGGATCAGCCGCACGTCGAAGGGCGTCGGGATGATGTAGTCGGGACCGAAGCGCAGTTCCTTGCCGGCGTAGGCGGCGGCGACCTCGTCGCTGGCTTCGGCCTTGGCCAGCGCCGCGATCTCGCGCACGCAGGCCAGCTTCATCGACTCGGTGATCTTGGTCGCGCCGCAGTCGAGCGCGCCGCGGAAGATGTACGGGAAGCACAGGACGTTGTTGACCTGGTTCGGGTAGTCGCTGCGCCCGGTGGCGATGATGCAGTCGGGCCGCGCGGCCTTGGCCAGTTCGGGCCGGATCTCGGGCTCGGGGTTGGCCAGCGCCAGGATGATGGGCTTGTCGGCCATGCTGCGCACCATCTCCACCGACAGCACGCCGGGCGCCGAGCAGCCCAGGAAGACGTCGGCGCCCTGGACCACGTCGGCCAGCGTGCGGGCTTCGGTGCGCTGGCAGTAGCGCTGCTTGCTCTCATCCAGCCGGTCCCCCCGGCCTTCACGCACGACACCCTTGCTGTCGCACATGAAGATGTTCTCGCGCTTCACGCCCAGGCCCACCATCACGTCCAGGCAGGCGATGGCCGCGGCCCCCGCGCCCGACACCGCGAGCTTGATGTCGCCGATCTGCTTGCCCACCAGTTCCAGCCCGTTCAGCAGCGCTGCCGACGAGATGATCGCGGTGCCGTGCTGGTCGTCGTGGAACACCGGGATGTTCATGCGCTCGCGCAGCTTCTTCTCGATGTAGAAGCACTCGGGCGCCTTGATGTCCTCGAGGTTCACGCCACCCAGCGTGGGCTCCAGCGCGGCGATGATCTCGACCAGCTTGTCGGGGTCGCGCTCGGCGAGCTCGATGTCGAAGACGTCGATGCCGGCGAACTTCTTGAACAGGCAGCCCTTGCCTTCCATCACCGGCTTGCCGGCCAGCGGGCCGATGTCGCCCAGCCCCAGCACCGCCGTGCCGTTGGTGACCACGCCCACGAGGTTGCCGCGGCTGGTGTACTCGGCCGCCAGCGACGGGTCTTCCTCGATCGCCAGGCAGGCGTAGGCGACGCCGGGCGAATACGCCAGCGACAGGTCGCGCTGGTTGCTCAGCGGCTTGGTCGGCGTGATGGAGATCTTGCCGCGCGTGGGCGCGCGGTGGTACTCGAGGGCGGCGTCGCGCAGGGCGCTCTCGGCGTCACTCAGCGTCTTGGTCTCGGTCGCGTTCTTGGCCACGGGCGTTGTCTCCGGTTGTTCTGACGACAGACCGCGAGATTACGCCCGTGCGCCGCGGGCGGCGCGCGCCGGCGGCGAAATCAGCTTCGACCGCCGGGGGTGGAATCAGCCGGCCGCGCGCCGCGCCAGGATCTCGAACGCGGGCAGCGTCTTGCCTTCCAGCACTTCGAGGAAGGCGCCGCCGCCGGTGGAGATGTAGCCCACCTCGGCCTCGATGCCGTACTTGGCGATGGCCGCCAGCGTGTCGCCGCCGCCGGCGATGCTGAACGCCGGGCTCGCGGCGATGGCACGCGCCACGGTCTCGGTGCCGTGCGCGAAGGCGTCGAACTCGAACACGCCCACCGGGCCGTTCCAGACGATGGTGCCGGCGGCCTTCAGCTGCCCGGCCAGGATCGCCGCGGTCTGCGGGCCGATGTCGAGGATCAGGTCGTCGGCCGCCACGTCGGCCACGGCCTTCACGGTGGCCGGCGCGTCGGCGGCGAAGGCCTTGGCGGTGACCACGTCCACCGGGATCGGCACCGCGGCGCCGCGCGCCTGCATCGCGTCGATCACGGCCTTCGCCTCGCCCACCAGGTCGGCTTCGGCCAGGCTCTTGCCGATCGGCAGGCCCATCGCCAGCAGGAAGGTGTTGGCGATGCCGCCGCCGACGATCAGGCCGTCGACCTTGGCCGCCAGCGCCTGCAGGATCGTGAGCTTGGTGCTGACCTTGCTGCCGGCCACGATGGCCACCAGCGGCCGCTTCGGGTGCGCCAGCGCCTTGGTGATGGCGTCGATCTCGGCCGCCAGCAGCGGGCCGGCACAGGCGATCTTGGCGAACTGCGCGATGCCGTAGGTGCTGGCCTCGGCGCGGTGCGCGGTGCCGAAGGCGTCGTGCACGAAGATGTCGCACAGCGCGGCCATCTTCCTCGCCAGCGTCTCGTCGTTCTTCTTCTCGCCCTTGTTGACGCGGCAGTTCTCCAGCAGCACCACCTGGCCCGGGGCGACGTCGACGCCGTCGACCCAGTCGGCGACCAGCGGCACTTCGCGGCCGAGCAGTTCGCCCAGACGCCGGGCCACCGGCGCCAGCGAGTCCTCGGGCTTGAACGCGCCCTCGGTCGGGCGGCCCAGGTGGCTGGTGACCATCACCGCGGCGCCGGCGTCGAGCGCCATGCGGATGCAGGGCACGCTGGCGCGGATGCGCGTGTCTTCGGTGATGTGGCCGGCGTCGTCCTGCGGCACGTTGAGGTCGGCGCGGATGAACACGCGCTGGCCACGGGCACGGCCATCGGCCGCGATGTCGGAGAAGCGGAGTACGTTCATGGTGGGGACGGTCTGCGTTGCACTGGCGCTAGTTTCGCAGACGCGCCCGACGGCACCGGTGCTACCAGCCCAGCCCCAGCCGCAGCGCCAGCATGGTCGCCGTGCCGGTGAGGATGGTGCCCAGGATGCCGCGGCGCCAGAAGAAGTACGCCGCGCCCACCGCGGCGGCGTACAGCCGCGCGTCCTTCCAGGTCGTGATCAGCGCGCCGTTGTTCGTGACCACCTCGGGCACGATCACCGCCGCCAGCGCCGCCAGCGGCGCGTAGCGCAGGCCCTGGCGCAGCCAGCCGGGCAGCGGCAGGTCGCGCGCGGGCAGGATGAAGAAGCCGCGCGTCAGCAACGTGATGCAGGCCAGGCCGACGATGGTCAGCACCGCTTCCCACGCCGTCATCCGGGCACCCTACGGCCTGCGGCCGGTCCCGCCAAGCGGGAATTCGCCCTCGGGAGACCCTCGGCGCTCATGTCTCGTCATCCACCGGCAGCACCGGCTTGGGCGTGGTGTGGTCCAGCAGCAGCCCGATGGCCACCGCCGCGGCGATCGCCACCACCACGTTCAGCTTCAGCGGCAGCGCGTAGGCCGCGACCGCGGCGCAGCCGGCCACCGCCGCGGCCACCACCGAGGCCTTGTCGGCCAGCAGCGAGCACATCAGCCCGATCAGCGCCAGCGTGCCGGCGAAGCCCATGCCCCACTGCGTCGGGATGGCCTCGCCGAAGAAGATGCCCACCATCGACGGCACCTGCCAGGCAAACCAGTTGGTGATCGAGCCGCCCCAGAAGTACGGCGCCTGCTCGGGCGACGGCTTCGGGTCCGGGAAGCGCCGCATGAAGACGACGTAGTTCAGGTCGGCCGTGAAGTAGGCCCAGCGCGCGCGCTTCCACAGCGGCAGGTGCGCGATGTAGGGCCGCCACTGTGCGCTGAAGATCACGAAACGCAGGTTCAGGCACAGCGCGGTGGCCCACACCACCCAGATCGGCGCGCCGCTGGCCATCAGCGGCAGCGCGGCCAGCTGCGCCGTGCCGGCGAACACCAGCAGCGACATCAGCACCGCGATCGGCACCGGCAGCCCGCTCTTGACCATGGCCACGCCGGTGATCAGCCCCCACGCGGCGATGCCCAGCGCGATGCCGGACATCTCCTGCACGCCACGTCGAAACTCGGGGTGGCGCCAGCCAGCCATCGCAACCATGCCGCGATTGTTGCATTGCGGCATGACGCTGAAGTGCCGGGCAACGCTGCAACGATGCCGGCTCGGCAGCGGCGCCGGGTCAGCGGCGGCTCACCGTGCCGCTGCCGGCGGTGGAGCTCTTCACGGTGGTGGCGCTGCCGCCGTAGCGCACGTCGCCGCTGCCGGCCACCGAGACATCGAGCACCTTGTTGGCCGTGACGCTGGCGTCGCCGCTGCCGGCGATGCGCACGTGCACGTCATCGGCCACCAGCGCGGCCAGGTTGGCGTCGCCGCTGCCGGCGATGCTGAGCTTCACGCTGGTGGCGGTGCCGGCAGCCTGCACGTCGCCGCTGCCCGAGATGCGCAGGTCCAGCAGTTCGGTGGCCAGGCCGTTCAGCCGGGCATCGCTGGCGCCGGCGATGGAGAGGTGGAACGACGGTGTCTTCAGACCGTCGACGACGATGTCGCCCGAGCCGGCGGTGCTGACGGCCTTCAGCTGCACCACGTCGACCGTGACGCGGATCTGGCCGTGGTTGTGCACGCGCTCCCCGCGCTTGAGGCGCACCTGCAGCGTGGGACCCCGGCTGCCGCGCTCGACCACGGTCTCGATCAGTGGCAGCAGGTTGTCGTCGGCCTGCACCTCGACCGCTTCCTTGCCGGTCTGGCGCAGCACGAGGTCGATCGACCCCGTGGTGGCGACGGCCTCGAAGCCGCTGACGGCGCGCTGTTCGGTGGCCATGCGGCCCGAGCCCGTGGTGGCGGCCGAGGCCGGGGGCGCGAAGCCCAGCACCAGGCAGGTGCCGGCGGTCAGGAGCAGGGAGGAGAAGATCTGCATGGAGTGCCTCGTGGTGCCATCGTGCTGCGATGGAGGCACTGTGCCGTGGCGGCCTGCGCGGCGCGCGGCCGATGCGACGATCTGCGGCGCGGCGCGACGAAGTGTCGCCGCCGCAGCAGGCGGCGGCAGGCGTCAGCCGCCCTTCCTGGACGCCGGCGGCTCGTCTTCCTCGCTCGCCGACTCGTCGGCCAGCTTGGTCGGCGCGGCGCCCGCGGCGGTGGGCAGCACGGGCTCGATCTTGTTCTCGCGCATGTAGTCGTTCATCTCGCGCCAGCCGGCGAAGACGGCGGCCTTGTCGGCCTTCTTGTTCAGCGCGTAGCAGTCCTCGATCGCGCGCGCCGCGTGGCGGCAGGCAGCCCCGACGGCCTTGCCCTCGGCTTCCTTGCGGCCGGCCACCGCGCTGGCCGATTCGATGCCCAGCATGTCGCAGCCAGCCAGCAGGAGCGGGGCGGAGGTGAGCAGCAGGACGGCAAGGCGGCGCATGGTCGGTGGCGGTGGCGGGGCTTGCCGGAGATATCGGCCGCCGCGCCGGCCGACTTGAGCGCGGGGCGGTGCACCACGCGACGGCGCACCGCCCCGTGCTTCAGCCCAGCACGCTGCCAGGCGCCACGGGGTGCCCGTGCAGGAAGTCGCGCGCTGCGACACGGCGGCCGCCGGTGCGCTGCAGCTCCAGCAGCTCCAGCGCGCCATCGCCGCAGGCCACGACGAGGCGGCCCGCGCCGGCCTCCAGCACCGTGCCCGGCGCGCCCTGCCCCGGCACCACGGCGGCGCGCCACAGCTTGACCGGCTCTCCGGCGAGCACGCCGCTGCAGCCCGGGAACGGGTCGAAGGCACGGATGCGGCGCTCGATCTGCACCGCCGGCAGCCGCCAGTCGATGGCGCCCTCGGCCTTCTCGATCTTGTGCGCGTAGGTCACGCCGGCGTCCGGCTGCGGCACCGGCCGCAGGGTGTCCAGCGTCTGCAGGGCCTGCACCACCAGCCGGCCGCCCAGCGCGGCCAGCGTGTCGTGCAGCGATGCGGTGGTGGCGTCGGCTGTGATGGGCTGCGCCTGCCACAGCAGCATCGGGCCGGTGTCCAGGCCGGCGTCCATCTGCATGATGGTGATGCCGGTCTCGGCGTCGCCGGCCTCGATGGCACGGTGGATCGGCGCCGCGCCGCGCCAGCGCGGCAGCAGCGAGCCGTGGATGTTCAGGCAGCCGCGGCGCGGCGTCTGCAGCACCCAGGGCGGCAGGATCAGCCCGTAGGCCGCCACCACCAGCACGTCGAGGTCGGCCGCCTGCAGCGCCTGGCGCGCCGCGGCCGCGTCATCGGGGAACTTGCCGTCGAGCCGCAGGCTGCGCGGCTGCGCCACGGGGATGCCGTGCGCCTGCGCGCACTGCTTCACCGGCGAGGCCTGCAGCTTCATGCCACGGCCCGCGGGGCGGTCGGGCTGGCTCAGCACCAGCGGCACGGGCAGACCGGCAGCCAGCAGGGCCCGCAGCGCCACGGCGGCGAACTCGGGCGTGCCGGCGAAGCCGACACGCAGCGCGGTGGCGTCGATCAACCGCGCTGCTCCTCGCGGCTCTTCTTCAGCATCTTGGTACGGATGCGGTCGCGCTTGAGGCTGCTGAGGTACTCGACGAACACCTTGCCCAGCAGGTGGTCCATCTCGTGCTGCACGCAGATCGCGGCCAGGCCGTCGGCTTCCATCTCGAAGACCTCGCCGTCGCGGCCGGTGGCACGCACCGTCACCTGCGCGTGGCGCTCGACCTTGTCGTAGATCTGCGGCACCGACAGGCAGCCTTCCTCGGCCAGCCGCATCTCGGCGCTGCGCGCGACGATCTCGGGGTTGATGAGCACGATCGGGTGGTCGTGCTGCTCGGAGGTGTCCATCACGATGACGCGCTCGTGCACGTCGACCTGCGTCGCGGCCAGGCCGACTCCATCGGCGCCGTACATGGTCTCGAGCATGTCGTCGACGAGTTGCCGGATGCGCGCATCCACCGCCGCCACGGGGCGGGCCACGGTGTGCAGGCGGGGATCGGGGTAGCGCAGGATGGGAAGTCGGGCCATGGATCAATGCCGCTGCAGCGGGCAGCGGAAACAGCTCGCAACAGCTGTGGAAGAGGCACAACGCCCGGCACCGTGAAGGGTTGCACGAGGCACGGCGGCCGGTCTCACTTTCGTTGCGATATCAAGGGTTTACGGGCAGAATCTGCCAAATCAAGTGAGCATTTTCGCTGCCCTTTAGGCAAGATTGTGGCACCCGCTCGCGGTGTGCGTCCTTGCCAGGAGACCAAAGTCCTATGAGCCCTCGCCGTCGTCATGGCACCTCCATCGCCAGCGCGGTTGCTGCGCTCGGCACGGCAGCGTGGGGCCTCGTCGCCAGCGCACCCGTGCTGGCTGCCGAACCCAACTTCCCGATCACGCCGCAGATGCGCAGCACGGCGCAGCAGGTGGCGCAGGCCGGCGTGCCGTTGTCCGAGCTGGCGCCGAACGCGCCCGACTCGCACACCGTGCAGCGCGGCGACACGCTGTGGGACATCTCCAAGCTCTTCCTCACCAGCCCCTGGCGCTGGCCCGAGCTGTGGGGCATGAACCTCGACCAGATCCGCAACCCGCACCTGATCTACCCGGGGCAGGTGCTGACGCTCGTGAAGTCCGACGGCCGCGCCACGCTGCGCATCGGCGACGCCGGCCTGGGCCCCGACGGCACCGTGAAGCTGTCGCCGCGCGTGCGCACCGACCTGCTCGACAATGGCGCCATCGCCTCGGTGCCGCTGCACCTGATCGGCCCGTTCCTGAACGAGGCCGTGGTCTTCAACACCAACGAACTCGCCAGCGCGCCGCGCATCGTGGCCACGCAGGAGGGCCGCGTGATGGTCTCGCGCGGCGAGACCGCCTACGTGCGCGGCGACCTGCGCGGCGCCCGCGACTTCCGCCTCTTCCGCGAACCGCGCGAGCTGCGCGACCCCGTCACGCGCGAGGTGCTGGGCTACGAGGGCCGCTACGTCGGCACCGCAGTCAACGAGAAGGCCGGCGACGAGAACGTGTCGCCGGTGGTGCCGTCGACCTTCCGCGTCAGCAGCACACGGCTGGAGGCCAACGTCGGCGACCGCCTGTCGCCGGTGCCGCAACAGGACCTGACGGCCTTCGTGCCGCATGCGCCGAGCAAGCCGATGGAGGGCCTGATCGTCTCGCTGTACGGCGACGCGCTGTCGGCCGGCCAGAACCAGATCGTCGCGCTGAACCGCGGCGCGGTCGACGGTGTCGAACGCGGCCACGTGCTGGCGCTGTGGCGCAGCGGCGTGTTCGCCGTCGACCGCACCGACGGCAAGCGCACCGCGATGCGCCTGCCCGACGAACGCCACGGGCTGCTGTTCGTGTTCCGCGTGTTCGAGCGCGTGAGCTACGCGCTGATCCTGTCGGTGAACGAACCCGTCAAGCCGGGCGACCGCTTCACGCAGCCCTGACCGGCGTGCACCAGCCCGGCATGACCGCGGCGCCGGCCGTGCGTGCGGCGGGGCTCGATCGCGACGAGTTCGCTGCCTGGCTGCGGCTGCTGGAAACACCAGGGCTCGGGCGCGCCTCGGCCCGCCGCCTGCTCGCCGCCTTCGGCGCGCCCCAGCGTGTGCTGGCCGCCGGTGCGGGCGCCTGGCGCGAGGTCGCCGGCGCCACTGCCGCCGCCGCGCTGGCCCGGCCGGCCGAGGTCGTCGACACCCGCCTGCAGGCGGCCCTGGCCTGGCTGGACGCGAGCCCGCAGCACCACGTGCTGGCCCTGGGCGATCCGCTGTACCCCCCGCGCCTGCTGCAGACCGCCGACCCGCCACTGCTGCTGTACGTGCAGGGCAGCCTCGCGCTGCTGGGCGCCGACAGCCTGGCCATTGTCGGCAGCCGCCACGCCACCCCGCAGGGGCTGGAGGATGCACGCGCATTCGCCCGCGCGCTGGGCGACGCGGGGCTGGTCGTCGTCTCGGGACTGGCGCAGGGCATCGACGGCGCCGCGCACGCGGGTGCGCTGGACAGCCGCGCCGGCACCATCGCGGTGGTGGGCACGGGCCTCGACACCGTCTATCCGAAAGCGCACCGCGCCTTGGCGGCGCGCATCGCCGAACACGGCGCGCTGGTCAGCGAGTACGCACCGGGCACGCCGGCGCTGCCCGAGAACTTCCCGCAGCGCAACCGCATCATCGCAGGGCTGTCGCTGGGCACGCTGGTGGTGGAAGCGGCACTGCGCTCGGGCTCCCTGATCACGGCCCGGCTCGCCAGCGAGGCCGGGCGCGAGGTGTTCGCGATCCCGGGCTCGATCCACGCGCCGCAGGCCAAGGGGTGCCACGCGCTGATCCAGCAAGGCGCGAAGCTCGTGCAGGAGGCCGCCGACATCGTCGACGAACTGCGCGGCCAGCGCCGGCCTCTGGCGGCGCCCCCGGCAGCGGAGGACACCGCGCCCGCAGACGCCGACCCGCTGCTCGACGCCCTGGGCGACACGCCGGCCACCCTGGACGCCCTGCAGGCGCGCTGCGGCTGGCCCACGGCCGCGCTGTCGGCACGGCTGCTGGAGATGGAACTCGACGGCGCCGTGGCGCGCCTGCCGGGTGGCCTGTTCCAGCGCCTGCACCGCGGCTGAGCGCGGCCCGGCACAGAGCGTGAAAGGCTGGCGCCGATGGCCGCGGCCCGGCCGAAGTGCTCGGGTATAGTGGGTCGATGTTCGACGTGCTGGTGTACCTCTACGAGAACTACTGGCGGCCGGACGCCTGCCCCGATCCGCAGCAGCTGCAACGCAAGCTGTCGGCCGTGGGCTTCGAGTCCGACGAGATCCAGGAGGCGCTGCGCTGGCTGGAAGGCCTGGCGAGCAGCGCCGAGTCCTGCGCCGGCAGTGCTGCCGCAGGCAGCATCCGCGTCTACTCCGACAGCGAACGCGAACTGCTCGGCGACGAGTCCATCGGCTTCATCTGCTTCCTCGAGAGCGCTGGCGTGCTGCCGGCGCCGATGCGCGAGATGGTGATCGACCGCGCCACCGCGGTCGGCAGCGGCCCGATGGAACTGGAAGACCTGAAGATCATCGTGCTGATGGTCTTCTGGAGCCTGGGCGAGGAGCCCGACGCGCTGATCCTCGACGAGCTCTTCGTGGCGGCCGAGGACCGGCTGATCCACTGAGCCGCGGCACGGCCGCGGCTACTGGCTCAGCAGGCGCGACGCGTCGACATCCAGCTTGGCCAGCGCGCTGCGCGTGGCGCGCACGGTGAGCGCCTCGTCCTGCGCCGGCAGCAGCAGGCCCGCCTGCAGGAACGACGCCAGCCGGTGCTGCTGGAACAGCACGCAGCGGCCCTTGGGCGACACGAACAGCGACAGCTGCTTGCGCATGCCCTGCCAGGCCAGCTGCACGGCTTCGGTGTGCTCGCGGTACTCCAGCATGTACCAGCTGCCCACCTGCAGCTCGCGCGCCCAGGCCACCATGGCCGGCGTCGGCATCGAGCCGCCGTCGAGCACCACCTCCAGGCCGGCGCTCTGGTGGCCCGAGAGGTCGAGCACCATCGACTCGTCGATCTGCACGTCGGCAGCGTCGGGCAGCAGCTCTTCGAGCGTCTCCAGCCGTTCCATCAGCTCGCGCAGCCGGTCGTCGGGAATCACCGCCGCCTTGGCCGTGAAGGCCGCGGCGAGCGAGTTGTTCAGCTGCTGGATCTGCTCGTCCTGCCGCGCCGTGTCCATGCCCGCCGAGGCCATGCCTTCGCGCAGCGACTTCAGCAGCGGCGGCAGCCGGCGGATGACCTCGGCCCGTTCCTCGCGCGTCACCTTGGCGCTGGCGCTCCAGATCAGGTCGGCCGCGGCGCGCTTCATCTGCTTGGTCTGGTCGCCCTGCGCGCCGTAGCGCACGGCCGTGGTGGCCAGCACGTCGGCCCAGACGTGGAACAGGAACTGGCGCACGCCTTCCTGCACCGGCACCTCGTTGAGCATGCGGCGCAGCTCGATCGTGTACTGGATGGCCAGCGTCTCCCGCTGCTCCACCTGCTGCGCCAGCGACACGCCCTTGCGCGTGGCCTCGTTCTCGTTCTTGAAGTAGTGCTCCAGGAACTTCTCGAACTCGGTCAGCACGGTCTGGAAGACGCGGCGCCCGGTGTCGGGATAGGCCTCGACGACCTGCACCACGCGCTTGATCTCCTTCTCGAGCGCGTCGCCCACGCCCTGCGTGGCGCTGTCGAAGCCCATCACGCAGGCGCCCATGCGGTCGATCAGCCGGCGTGCGGGGTGGTCGACCGTGGCGAAGAAGTCGGGCTCGCTCACAGCCACGCGCAGCACCGGCATTTGCAGCCGCGCGAACCACACGCGCACGGTGGCGGGGATGCGCTCTTCGGTCAGGATGCTCTGGAACAGCAGCGCCACGATCTCGATGGTGGCGCGCTCCTCGGGGCTCGCCGCCGCCTTCTTCAGCACCTGCTTGCGCTGGTGCATCTCCTCGAGCATCACCGGCGTCGTGACCAGCGCGTCGCCGCGCATCGTGGTCGGTGCCAGGCGCTGGCGGATGCCGGCCTGGGCGTTGTCGATGGCGCGCGACAGCCCGGCCGACATCGCCGGCACGTGGTTGGACTGCGCGAACGCCGGCACGTGGCGGCCCACCAGCCGGTTCAGCCGGCCGAGCACGGCCTCTGCGTGGTCGCGGCTGCGGGCCAGCGGCGCAGCGCGCGTCATCATGCGGGTCTCGTCGCCGACGGCGCTGCGCATCAGCCCGCCGCCGCCCGAGCCGGCATAACCGCCGCTGGAGTGGTGGCCGTAGGCCGACGGCGCAGCGTAGCCCGACGCCGGCCCGTGGCCCTGGCCGCCGCTGGCGCCCGGATCGCCGAAGCCGCCACCGCTGCCACCGCCCCAGCCGGTGCCCGACGACGGGTTCGGGTTGCCGCGCGAGCGGCGGATGAAGGGGCGCAGGTCCACGTCGGGCAGCACGCCGCGCTCGGCCAGCCAGCGGTTGGTCTCGTGGTACGACTCCTCCACCAGCAGCGCGAACTCCTCGTGCAGCACCGGCTGCAGTTCGCGCCAGCCTTCCAGCGTCAGGCCGGCGGCGCGCCAGGACTCGAAGACGATGCGGGCCAGCACGTGGGCGCGCAGCATGTCGTGCGGGTCGAGCTCGGCACGGCGCTCCAGGTGGGCGATGCGCGAGCGCAGGTCGGCGAACTCCCACGAGGCGCGGTCCATGATGGCCAGCGCCAGGCGCGAGGTGACGATCTCCAGCTCGATGGTGTCGTCGTCCACCAGCTGCAGCGGCCCGCCGCCCAGCGTGCCGGGCTGCGGCAGGTCGCCTGGCCGCGACGCCGAGGCGCCGTGCAGCATCACGTGGCGCAGGCCGTTGACGATGCCGCGGTGCCAGCCCTGCGCGCCGGTCATCAGCCCCTGCACGAGGTCACGCCGGCGCAGCTGCGTGGCGTGCTCGGAGGGCTTGTCGAAGAGGATGCGCGCGCCGTCGATCGCGGCCTGCACCAGCCCCACCAGCCCCTTGACCAGCTCTTCGGTGTACAGGCGCCGTGCCTGGCTGGCGAGATTCGCAGTGGATTCGCCAGTCGCCATGGGCAGCGCAGTCGGTCGGGCAGGAAGGTGTAGTTGTGACCGACTCTACACCACGGCCCCGGCGTTGGGATCGTTGGGATCGTTCTCCTTGGCCCCTACCTTCACCAGGTCCTCGCGCTTGACACCCAGCCACATGGCGATGCCCGCCGCGACGAAGATCGACGAGTAGATGCCGAACAGGATGCCGATGGTCAGCGCCACCGCGAAGTAGTGCAGCGTCGGGCCGCCGAACAGCAGCATCGACACCACCATCATCTGCGTCGAGCCGTGCGTGATGATGGTGCGGCTGGTGGTGCTGGTGATGGCGTGGTCGATGACCTGCGGCGTCGTCATCTTGCGCATCTTGCGGAAGGTCTCGCGGATGCGGTCGAAGATGACCACCGACTCGTTCACCGAATAGCCCAGCACCGCCAGGATGGCCGCCAGCACCGCCAGCGAGAACTCCCACTGGAAGAAGGCGAAGAAGCCCAGGATGATGACCACGTCGTGCAGGTTGGCGATGATGCCGGCGACCGCGAACTTCCACTCGAAGCGGATGGCGAGGTAGGCCATGATGCCGATGACGGTGGCGCCCAGCGCCATCAGGCCGTCCCAGGTGAGCTCCTCGCCGACCGACGGCCCCACGACCTCGGTGCGCGACAGCTTCAGCGGCTCGGCGCCGCCGGCCACGCTGCACGACGGGCGGCTGACCTGCTCGCCCTTGTCGGTGGTGTATTCCTTGGTGCCCGTGGCGCCGCTTTCGGCCTTGCACAGGGCCTCGAACACGCGCCCGGCGACTTCGGTCTGCTTCTCGCCCGGGCGCACCGGCAGGCGGATCATCACGTCGCGCGAGGTGCCGAAGTTCTGCACCTGCACCTCGCCGAAGCCCAGCGACTCGACCGCCGCGCGCGTGCGGTTCAGGTCGGCCGGCTGCTCGTAGGCAACCTCGATCACGGTACCGCCGGTGAACTCGATCGACAGGTGCAGGCCGCGCGTGGCCAGGAAGAACACGGCCAGCGCGAAGGTGACGAACGAGATCACGTTCAGCACCAGCGCATGGCGCATGAACGGGATGTCGCGCTTGATGCGGAAGAATTCCATGCTCAGTTCCCCTCGCCCTTGGGCGCCACGACGGCGCCGTCGGGCCGCCAGACCTGGCCGATCGACACGCTCTTGAGCTTCTTCTTGCGCCCGTACCAGAGGTTGACCAGGCCGCGCGAGAACATCACCGACGAGAACATCGAGGTCGCGATGCCCAGGCAGTGCACCACCGCGAAGCCGCGCACCGGGCCCGAGCCGAAGGCCAGCAGCGCCAGGCCCGCGATCAGCGTCGTGATGTTGGAGTCGAGGATGGTCGCGAACGCGCGTTCGTAGCCGGCGTTGATCGCCGCCTGCGGCGAGGCGCCGTTGCGCAGCTCTTCGCGCACGCGCTCGTTGATCAGCACGTTGGAGTCGATCGCCATGCCGAGCACCAGCGCGATGGCGGCGATGCCCGGCAGGCTCAGCGTGGCCTGCAGCATCGACAGCACCGCCACCAGCAGCAGCAGGTTGAAGGCCAGCGCCAGCGTGCTGAACACGCCGAACAGCAGGTAGTAGGCACACATGAACACGGCGATCGCGGCGAAGCCGTAGAGCACGCTGTTGATGCCCTTGTCGATGTTCTCGGCGCCCAGGCTCGGGCCGATGGTGCGCTCCTCGATGATCTCCATCGGCGCCGCCAGCGAGCCGGCGCGCAGCAGCAGCGACTGGTCGTTGGCCTCCTGCGTCGTCATCGTGCCGCTGATCTGCACGCGGCCGCCGGCGATCTCGCTGCGGATCACGGGTGCCGTCACGACCTCGCCCCGGCCCTTCTCGAACAGGATGATGGCCATGCGCTTGCCGACGTTCTCGCGCGTGACGTCCTTGAAGATGCGCGCGCCCTTGGCGTCCAGCGTCAGGTTGACGGTGGGTTCCTGGGTCTGGCTGTCGAAGCCGGGCTGCGCGTCGGTGAGGTTCTCGCCGGTCAGCACCACGCTGCGGTAGACGATGACCGGCTGGCCGCCGCGCTCCAGGAAGCGCTCGCTGCCGAACGGCACCGGGCCGGCGCCGGTGATGGCGTCGCGCGCCTCGCTGGTCTCGTTGACCATGCGGATTTCCAGCGTCGCGGTGCGGCCGATGATGTCCTTGGCCTTGGCCGTGTCCTGCACGCCGGGCAGCTGCACGACCACGCGGTCCAGGCCCGACTGCTGGATCACCGGCTCGGCCACGCCCAGTTCGTTGACGCGGTTGTGCAGCGTCGTGATGTTCTGCTTGACCGCCTGCTCCTGCACGCGGCGCGCGGCCTCGGGCTTGAGCGTGCCCACCAGCTTCAGGTCGGCGCCGTCGGCGGCCTCGGTCCAGGCCAGGTCGGGCAGCTGGTCGGCGAGCAGGTTGCGCGCCGTGGCCAGCGTGGCGGCGTCACGGAAGCGCACCTCGACGTTGTCGCCATCGCGGGTGATGCCGGCGTGGCGCACGTTCTTGTCGCGCAGCAGCGTGCGCATGTCGCCGGTGAAGGACTCGGCCTTCTTCGTCAACGCCGACTTCATGTCGACCTGCATCAGGAAGTGCACGCCGCCGCGCAGGTCCAGGCCCAGGTACATGGGCAGCGCGTGCAGGCTGGCCATCCAGGCCGGCGAACGCGACACCAGGTTCAGCGCCACGATCCAGCTCGGGTTCGCGGCGTCGGGGTTCAGCGCCTTCGCGACCGCGTCCTTGGCCTTGATCTGCGTGTCGGTGTCGCGGAAGCGCGCGCGCACCGAGTTGCCGTCGAACTGCACGAAGTCGGCCTGCAGGCCGGCGGCCTGCAGCGCCTGCTCGACCCGCTGCACCATGCCCGCGTCGATCTTCACGGTGGCCTTGCCCGAGGACACCTGCACCGCAGGCGCCTCGCCGTACAGGTTGGGCACGGTGTAGAGCAGGCCGATCAGCAGCGCGACCGCGAGGATCGCGTACTTCCACCAGGGATAGCGGTTCATGGGGGTTCCTGGCACGCGGCGCGCGCCCCGGCCGGCGGGGCGCCGCGCCGGGGCGGTTTACTTGAAGGTGCCCTTGGGCAGCACTTGCACGACGGCACCGCGCTGCACCTGCAGCTCGACGCCGTTGGCGACCTCGATGTCGAGGAAGCTGTCGCCGAGCTTGGCGATGCGACCGACGACGCCACCGGCGATGACGACCTCGTCGCCCTTGGCCAGCGCCTCGATCATGGCCTTCATCTCCTTCTGCTTCTTCATCTGCGGCCGGATCATGATGAAGTACAGCACCACGAACATCAGCACCAGCGGCAGCAGGCTCATCAGGCTGGATTCGGCGCCGCCTGCGGCGGCGGTCTGGGCGTAGGCGTTGGAAATGAACACGGTGGGGGTCCTGTCGGTGGTTTGCAGCCTATGCAGGCGAACCCGTCATTCTAAAGTGCCCGCCGGTGGCCCCGCCAGATCCGGGTGCGCTGGCAACAGCCGGGGCTCAAGGCGGGACCGTCTGCAGGGCGCCGGCGAAGCGCGGCGCCTGCCATAGCGGCAAGGCGCCGGGCACCGGGGCGGGCTCGAAGCGCGGCAGCAATCCGGCGGCCAGCGGCGCTGGGGCCGGGGTGCCGGCGGTCCCCACGCCGCGGGCGCTGAGCCGGTAGTCCAGACCGCCAGGGTCGAGGAAGTCGGCACGGTGCGCGCGCCGGTCGCCGGCGGTATCGGCCGCGGCGCCCGCTGTCGTCCTGCCGCTGCCCACGTAAAGATTGTTGCGCAGCACCACTTCGGTCGCGCCAGACGCCACGCGCACGAACGTGCCACCCCAGGCGGCATCGTTCACGAGCGTGTTGTGGGCCATGTGCAGGGTGTTCTGCGGCCAGGTGTAGCCCTCGGCGCCGTAGGAGACGAGGACCGAATTGCGCGTGCTTCGCGCCTGCTGCACCAGGTTGCCGACGATCTCGGCCACGCCGCCGTTCGGCAATTCCAGCTCGTAGCTGGCGCGGCCGCCGGGGCCGTCGGTGATGCGGTTGTACTCAATGCGGTTCCAGCGGGCCCGGCTCTTCACCAGGTGGCCCACGTTGGCATGGTGGAAGTGGTTGCCTGTCAGCCGCAGGCTGTCGATGCGCCCCACGTACAGGCCGTGCGTGAACCCGTCCCCGTGGCCGTTGTGGCCGAACTCGGACTGCACCACCTCCAGCTGCGTGCCGGGCGCGTCGCTGGTGAGCAGCCCGGTCTCGTTGTCGAGGAAGCTGCAGCCGCGCACGGTGAGCCGCCCGCGTTCGAGCCGGATGCCGGCGCCATTGCGGTCGGGCACGCGCGCGCCGACGAAGCTGATGTTCTCGACGGTGGCATTGCGGCCGCGGAAGACCCAGATCGCCTTGCCCTCGGCGTGGGCGCCGGCGGCGATCAGGCGCACGCGGTCGCCCAGGCCGCGCAGCACCAGGTCGGCCTGCGTCCAGACGGCCACGTCCGCCACGTAGTCGCCGGGATCGATCTCGATCACGCTGCCGTCCACCGCGATCCGCGCTGCGGCCTCGATGCGCTGCAGCGCGCGGGTCGGGCCGACCCGGAGGATGCGCGGGTCCGCAGCGGCAGACGGCGCCGCCGGCGCCGTGGCCGGGTTGGGCGGCAGCGGTGGCACGACGAACGGCGGCCCGCCGTCCCGGGTGTCGGGCAGGTCGAGCCAGGCCGCCGCGGCGTCCAGCACCGGCGTGGCCCAGGACGCCAGCACGGGATGCCCCTGCAGCCGCTGCCGGGCGTGCTCGACGACGTCGGCGGCGCTGCGGCCGATCTGCTGCCAGGCGATCAGCGCCGCAGCCGCCACTCCCGCTGCCAGCAGCAGCCCGGCCAGCAGCCCGCGTGCGCGCCGCACCGCCTCAGACCAGGACTTCGACGCAGCCGGGGTGACCCAGGAACGCCTGCGGGCTGGCGCTCGCGCCGTAGGCGCCCGACTGGAACACGACGACCAGGTCGCCGATGGCGGCCGTTGGCAGCTCCATGCGGTCGGCCAGCAGGTCCAGCGGCGTGCACAAAGGGCCCACCACCGACACCAGCTCGCGCTCGGCGGCCGCGGCGCGGTTGCCCACCGTGACCGGGTAGTTCTTGCGCACGACCTGGCCGAAGTTGCCCGAGGCCGACAGGTGGTGGTGCAGGCCGCCGTCGGTCACCAGGTAGACGTGGCCGCGCGAGACCTTGCGGTCGACGACGCGGGCCACGTACACACCGGCCTCGCCGACCAGGTAGCGCCCGAGCTCGATCACGAAGGCCGCGGCCGGCATCTCGCGCCGCGCCCGTTCCTGCAGCGCCGCCAGGTTGGCGCCGATGGGCGCCAGGTCCAGGCGCCGCTCGCCAGGAAAGTACGGGATGCCGAAGCCACCGCCCAGATTCAGGAAACGCACAGCCGAGGGCGCGGCGTCGGCCAGCCGCAGCGCCAGTTCGTAGCTCTTCTGCTGCGCCTCGCAAATTGACTCGGCCCGCAGGTTCTGCGAGCCGGCAAAGAGGTGGAAGCCTTCGAAGTCGAGACCGAGCGCGCCGACCTGCGCCAGCAGCGCCGGCACGCGTTCGGCATCGACGCCGAACTGCTTGGGCCCGCCGCCCATCTTCATGCCCGAGCCCTTCAGCTCGAAGTCGGGGTTCACGCGCACCGCGACGCGCGCGCTGCGGCCGATGTCGGCCGCGGCCTGCGCCAGCACGGGCAGCTCGCGTTCGGACTCGACGTTCACCAGCACGCCGGCCGCCACCGACTGGCGGATCTCGGCGTCGCGCTTGCCCGGGCCGGCGAAGCTGATCTCCGCCGGGTCGGCGCCGGCGTCCAGCGCCACCTTCAGCTCGCCGGCCGAGGCGACGTCGATGCCGTCGACCAGGCCGGCCATCAGCCCCACCACGGCCGGCATCGGGTTGGCCTTCATCGCATAGTGCAGCTTTACGCCCGCCGGCAGCGCGTGGCGCAGCGCAGCCACGCGGGCGCGCAGCAGACCGCGGTCGTAGGCGTAGAACGGCGTCTGGCCCACGCGCTGCGCCAGCAGCGTCAGCGGCACGCCGCCGACGCTGAGCTCGTCGCCCTGCAGCGCGAACTGGTCCATCGTGTCGTGCACGGGCTTGGCTGTCATGCTTGCTGTTCCGTCCATTCGGTGGCCAGGCGCTTGCGGTCGATCTTGCCGTTGGGGTTGCGCGGCAGCGGGCCGGGCACGGCCTGCACGCCGGCCGGCACCATGTACGCCGGCATGTGCAGCCGGCATGCGGCCAGCAGTGCAGCGACGTCGAGCTGCGCCGTGTCGGCCGCCGGCGTCGCGATGACCTGGATCGCCTGCCCCAGCGTCGGGTGGTCGACCCCGAAGGCCGCGCACTCGCCGACGAGCTTCGTCGCGTAGAGGATCTCCTCCACCTCGGTCGGGCTGACGCGGTAGCCCGAGGTCTTGATCATCTCGTCGCGGCGGCCGATGAAGTACAGGAAGCCCTCGGCGTCGCGGCGCACGTTGTCGCCGGAGAACACCGCGTACTCGGGCAGCTGCAGCCCGCCAGGGCGTCCGGGCAGCAGCTTGTAGCGCTCGGCCGTCTTCTCGGGGTCGTTCCAGTAGCCCTGGCCGACTAGCGCGCCGCGGTGCACCAGCTCGCCCGGCTCGTCGGGCGCGCACTCGCTGCCGTCCTCGCGCAGCACCAGGATCTCGGCGTTCGGGATCGCCTTGCCGATCGAGTCCGGGCGCCGGTCCACTTCCTCGGGGGGCAGGTAGGTCGAGCGGAAAGCCTCGGTCAGGCCGTACATCAGGAAGGGCCGGGCGCGCGGCACGCGCTGGCGCAGCGCGTTCAGCGTCTCGCGCGGCATGCGGCCGCCGGTGTTGGCGAAGTAGCGCAGGTGCTGGCCGATCGCCTCTGGCCAGTCGAGCTGCGTCAGCTGGATGTAGAGCGGCGGCACCGCCGTGATGCCGGTGACCTGCTCGCGCGCCATCGCCTTCAGCACGTCGTTGGGCAGCAGGTAGTTCAGCAGCACCACGCGTGCGCCGGCATGGAAGCCGGTGGTCAGCTGGCTGAAGCCGGCGTCGAACGACAGCGGCAGGGCCGCCAGCAGCGTGTCAGACGCTTCGTTCTCAAGGTAGCCGGCCACGCTCTTGGCACCAGCGACCATGTTGCGATGGGAGAGAACCACTCCTTTCGGACGACCGGTGCTTCCGGACGTATACAGAATTGCCGCCATGTCGGTGTCAATGACACGGTGGCCTGCGATGGGATCTGCATTAAGCACTGTCGCCCAACGAATGCAATCCAGATCTAACGGGCCGGAATCTGTCACCACGAGGTGCTTCAGCGAGGGACACGCCGGAAGAATCGGAGCGAGCATGACCGCGCGCTCGGGGGAGGTGACAAGCACCTGCACGTCGCAGTCCCGCAGGATGTAGCCCACTTGATCAGGCTTCAGCACTGGGTTGAGGGGCACAAAGACGGCTCCCGCCGAAGTCGAACCAAAGCTTGCGATCACGGTCTCAGATCGCTTCTCCAGGTAGATGCCAACCCGAGCACCGCGCGCTATTCCGAGTTGCATCAAGCCGCTCGCGAAGGACGTTGTGGCCTCAAGCAAATCGGCGTAACTAAGCGTGGATCGCCCGTCAGTCAACGCAGGTGCTGCGGCGGATCGGAAGGCGGATGCGAGGATGAGATCGTGGAGTAGTGTGGCTTCAGGCATGGTGGCATCGCGGCCTAGTTGCACGCTCCCCGTAGGTCGCGAAAATGAGTATGGCACAGGGTTTTCGCGACTACAGAGCCTGCGACAGCGACGATTCCGGGGCCGTGATGTTGTTTGCGACTGCAGGCAGGTGGCCTGCAGGCCACGGCCGCTCCGGCGCCTAGAATCACCAGGACCACACGCTTCATCTGGACTATGACTCTCGACCTAGAAAAAGGCGTATCGCGCGTATTGGACGAGGTGCTGAGCCTTGGAGGGCGCGGATTGGGGTTCTCGCGCGAGACCCAACTGTTGGGTGCGCTCCCTGAGCTTGACTCAATGGCAGTCGTTACGCTGATCACTTCCCTCGAGGAGCGGTTCGACATTGTGATTGACGACGACGACATCGATGGTGAGACCTTCGCAAGCGTTGGCTCATTGGTGGATCTTGTTCTGTCCAAGCGAGGCGGCTGAGAGCCGCTGTGGCAACCGCTTTCGATGCCTTCTACATCCGTGCTGCTAGCAGGTCTGGCGGGCAGCGGTTTTGTGTGCACCATGCGCCACGAGGATTGCCTGCGCGGGGAGTAGTGCTATACGTTCACCCGTTTGCAGAGGAGCTAAACAAGTCCCGGCGCATGGCGGCCATGGCATCGCGGGCCATGGCCCAAGCCGGATTTGCGGTCCTTCAGATCGACTTGCTCGGATGCGGCGACAGCAGTGGTGAGCTCTCAGACGCCGGATGGTCAGACTGGATCGAGGACGCCCTCCTTGGAGCAGATTGGTTGATGAACCGATACCCTGGACTACCCATGTGGTGGTGGGGCCTGCGCGCAGGTGCATTGGTAGCGTCACAAGCGGCACAGATGTGTCCGAGGGCTTCCAGCCTCCTGCTTTGGCAACCCGCGCTCTCCGGGAAGCTGCTTCTAAATCAGTTCCTGCGCCTTAACGCGGCGGCAGCGGGTCTGCTGGACGGATCGGCCAAAGAGGCAATGGCCCGAAGCCGCCAAGCTCTCGCTGCGGGCGATGACGTCGGGGTTGCTGGCTACCGCCTACCCGCAGCTGTCGCCGTTGGCTTGGAGCAGGCTGTGCTTCAGTTGCCGGAGCGTGTGCGGACGGTGCGGTGGCTGGAAGTCGTCGCGCGGGAACCGGCAGAACTCTTGCCGGCGTCGCTCGCGCAAGTAGACAAGTGGAATGCGGACATGTGCGATGCGCAGACTTGGGCGGTGTCGGGCCCTGCCTTTTGGCAAACGCAAGAGATTGAGGACGCTCCTGTGCTGGTTTACACCACTGTTCGTGCGCTGCTGTCTCCTGCCGGTTTGAAGTCTGGCGAATGACAGTATGAGCCCCACCGAGTATGCACTGAAGATTGAGTGCCAAGGCGAAGTGTTGATCGGCATCGTTTCTGACGATGCACATGCATGCGCCACGACAGATCTCGGTTTGTTGATCATTGTTGGTGGGCCACAGTACCGCGTCGGCAGTCACCGGCAGTTTGTACAGTTGGCTCGCAAAGTGGCTATGAGCGGCGTCCCAGTCTTGCGCTTTGATGTGCGTGGGATGGGTGACAGTACCGGCGATTTGCATACGTTTCAGCAAATTAGCGAAGACATAGCCGCAGCGGTGACGGCATTTCAAGAGGCGCGACCTAGCTTGCGGCGCGTCGCGCTATGGGGCCTTTGCGATGCCGCCAGTGCGGCCTTGCTGTATGTCCATGAACGTAGCGATCCTCGGGTAGCAGGCATCGCACTACTTAACCCATGGATCCGCTCCACCAGCAGCGAGGCACGTACGCGTATCAGACACTACTACTTTGAACGTTTGGTGCAAGGCACCTTTTGGCGCAAGTTGTTTAGCGGCAAGGTGGCATGGAGCGCTCTGAATCATTTTTTGCATAGCCTACATGCCACTTTTCGATCACCAAAGAGGCTGAGTACTGCCATTCTCAGCTTTCAAGACAAAATGGCTAACGGCTGGGCCAATTTTCGCGGACCTGTTCTCTTGCTTCTCAGTGAAAACGACTTCACTGGTCGAGAGTTTCAAAATTTCACAGCCAGCAGTGAGAATTGGCAGAAGGCAATTCAAGCGCATCCTGCGGAGACCAAAATAGTCCTTGGAGCTGACCATACCTGCTCAGCACCAGGATCGAAGGCTGTCGTGGAACAAGCGACGATTGACTGGCTTACTGCGCTACGAACTGCGAAGTCGCCGTGATCACAAACGCGATCACGAGCGTACCGAGGCTGCCCGTTTTTGGCTGGCGTTCGATGCTAGGGCCCAAAGATGCAGGCGTCAGCAGCATCCTTGACCGGTCAGATGCAATTTTCACAAGCAGCGGCAGCGCCGCCATTTTTCACGCGTTGCTTGCGCTCGGAGTAGAACGGGGCGATGGTGTATTGCTACCAAACTATCATTGCCCAACGATGATTTCGCCTGCAGCAACATTGGGTGCGCGACTGGCCTTCTACCCCATAGATAGTCGAGGCCACCCCAAGTTTGAGATCTTGAATAGGTTGGACATATCTCGAGTGCGCGTGCTGCACGCCACACACTTGTTTGGCTTTCCTACTCCAATGGCTGAACTGCGCCGCTGGTGCGACCAACGGAACATCGCGCTACTGGAGGATTGTGCCCACGCAATGTTTGGTCTTGTTGACGGAAGGCCTATCGGAAACTGGGGCGATGCCTCGATCGCCAGTCTGCCTAAATTCCTTCCTGCAGCAGACGGTGGCATCCTGCTGCTCAATGGCCCTGCACAACCACCTCGGCTGAGCAGTCGCACCTTCAAAGCAACTCTTCACGCAATAAAGGATATCGCCGAGATCGGCGCGATGGCCGGTGCATTACCCGGATTGAACCAGATGCTGATGGGTGGTTCAAGCCTGATTCGGTGGATCCGCGGAACTGGCGCCCGGCCTGAATCTGGATCTAGCGACATCGAATCTCCTTTTCCCAAGGCCAGTGCGCGCAGCAACACCAAGTATTTCGATTCGAGCCTAGCGAAACGCCAATCTACCGCACCTAGCCGATGGGTTGCCAAGAGCTTACCGCGCGCCCGCGTAGTGGATCGCCGCCGAGCCAATTACAGACGGCTTTCTGAGGAACTAAGGCATTCATCTGTTTTGCGACCTCTTTTCCCCGACCTGCCTGAAGGAGTAGTACCATACATGTTTCCTCTTTGGGTGGATCAACCTGACCCGGGTTGTGAGCGACTTCGCGCTCAGGGTATTCCTGTATTTCGCTGGGATCGCCTTTGGGCTGGAGCCAGTCAGGATGCAGGTGATTACGGTACGACTTGGGCACACCATGTCTTGCAGATTCCTTGCCACCAAGACATTGGTGAGCGTGAGTTGACATGGATGGTTCGCGTACTCTTGGAGGTATTCACAGAGGACAAACGATTTACGCTTGATACGCGAAGCACCTCGACACCATGAACTGGACCTTCGCACCCGCGAGCAACCTAGTCTCCCACGTTAATGTGTGGGATGGCTTGGCACGGCAGTACTGCGATGTTGTGTTTATGAGTTCGTCATTTCTGCTTCCTTTGATAGACGAACTCGGCAACGGTGACGAGATCCTCGCGCTGTGCCGGCAAGGCGATCGCTTGATCGCCGGAGCAATATTGTATCAGCCCCGTTTCGGGTTTTGGAAAACATTCAAACCGTCCCAGTTGCCACTGGGTGCGTGGTTGAGTGATTCCGGTGATGTGTTACCTGAACTGACGCTCACGCTATTGCGTACGCTGCCGGGGATTGCATTGAAGCTTGATATCGGGCCACTCGATCCACGATTGATGGCAAGATTGCCACAAGGACCATATTGGCAGACACAAAGCCACATCATCACATCTCACATCGAAATACAAGGAACCTACGAGGATTATTGGAACTCGCGCAGCAAGAGCTTGCGTCAGAACTGCAGAACGCAGAGAAATCGCCTACGGAGCAGCGCAACAGATGCTGCCCTAGAGTGCCTGACAGAGCGAGCAGACATCATGCAAGCACTCCTCGAGTATGGTCAACTCGAAACAAGCGGATGGAAAGGCAAGGCGGGCACCGCAATTCGAGCGGGTACGCCACAAGGCAGGTTCTATGAGAGGATGCTTGAAGGTCTCTGTGAACTCGGGCAAGCCATTGTGTTCAGGTACCGCATTGGTGGGCGACCAGTGGCCATCGATTTATGCATTCGTAATGAGCGCGAACTCATCGTCCTCAAGATCACCTACGACGAATCGATGGAAGGATTATCGCCTGCCGCACTGATGCGTCAGGATCAACTCCGCTGGCTGTGGGGGGATTCATTGATAAAACGTATTGAGTTTTACGGTCGAACAATGGAGTGGACAAAGCGTTGGACAGATCAAGAACGGACACTCTACTACTTCTCGGCGTTCAGATCCAAAGGCTGGATGAAGGCAGTGGAGATAATGCGTCGGCTGAAGCAGCTTCTTAACCGACTCCATACGCAGCGGGTTGAAGAGTCATCGAATTCGAACTGAGCAGTCATAGTGGGTGCATTTATCAATTGCAAGGATGCATCGCCAAACGCGATATGAGCGACTGATTGATGATCACAACTCAGTTCCCTGGTAAATTTGCCCAATCTTTTAGCCACAATGGGTGCGCCATCGGCGGCAGCCAACGCAATCGGGAGCGCCAGCATCGAGGGAGTATGGGCATCCACGTCACAAGCACGTACGCTCGCAGCACAGGCGTGGCGCTCGGGCGATGCCACTCGGAAGTGTTTCGGTGCGGAGTGGCCAAGCACGCTACAACACTCAGCCCCACTCGATTAACATTGAATTCTGTCTGCAATAACCGACCGATCAACCTGCACAGTGCTCAAGCATCTACTGCCAGCAGTCCAAATCAGGAATGGCTCCGGACCCGACAGTTCTTGCCCAGTTGAAACTCAATTGATGATCGATACGCTGCCTGATTTATCGCTGACGTACGCACTGCAATGCTCGTACCATGATACCCCAGAATATCCGCTCGCTCAGCGGCCGCAGCCCGTTACGATTGAGGGTAGTGCCGACCGTTGTTGTATCATTCATTTCGTCGTTGTGAGGCCAGCTACCGACAAAACTATCTCGCCAGCTGTCCCGGCGCGAAGACATTCGGTGCGAGGCCCGACTCCTGACCAAACGCGACGTGTTCCCCATGGGTAGCGTACGCAAGTCATTGTTACTTTCTGCCTTGGATAGCTATCTCGGCTTGTTGCTGCAGATCGCCAGTACAGTAATTATTGCTCGAATATTGACACCAGAGGAGGTTGGAGTTTTCGCTGTTGCGGCTGTTTTTGCCGCCCTAGCGAGTACTTTTCGTGACTTTGGTGTAGCAGAGTATTTGATCCAGGAACGCGAGTTGAGCAGCGATGCGATTCGTGCCGCATTTACGGTCAATATCGTTGTCTCATGGGGAATGGCTACTCTGCTCTTTGCCCTTTCGCCAATCATCGCAGACTTTTATCGTATCAATGGAGTCGGCGAAGTCATGCGCGTTCAAGCGCTTACTTTCCTGCTCATCCCTTTCGGCGCGGTGACGATGGCATGGTTCCGTCGCCAGATGAACTTTCGACCGATTCTCGTTAGCGGCCTTCTGGCAAATATTGTTTCGTTTGTTGTGGTCGTCAGCTTGGCACTCAGCGGATTCAGCTACATGAGCATGGCTTGGGCAGCGCTTGCTGGGGTTGCCGTGACGGTCGCGACCGCCTTACTTGTGCGTCCTATCGATTTCCCTAGGTGGCCAGGCCTTCGAGGCGTTAGACGTGTCATTGACTTCGGAAAGTTCGCAAGTGGCATCTACATCTTTGGGCAGCTTGGCAAAGGCGCACCAGAGATGGTGATCGGTCGCGTACTCGACATGTCAGCAGTCGGCATCTTCAGTCGAGCATCGGGACTAGTGGAGATATTCAATCGCCTTGTCCTCCGGTCCGTTCTACCAATTTGCTTACCCTACTTTGCACAATCTGTGCGAGAGCAGGGCAGCCCATTGCAGGGACTGCTGCGAACCATGTCGTACCTGACAGCCGTGGGATGGGTGTTCCTAGGCTTTATGGCAGTGGCAGCTTTCGCCGTGATTCGCGTTATGTACGGTACGCAATGGCTAGCGGCCATCGCTCTTGCCCAACTCCTGTGTCTTGCCGGAGCGATTGAACTGCTCTACTACCCCGCCAAGGAGGCGCTACTTTCACTGGGCAAGGTAAAGGAGTGCAACACCCTTCAGATCCTGACGCAAAGCCTTCGTATCGTGGGCGTGCTTTGCGTGATCCCATTTGGTTTGGCCGGTGCCGCCTGGGGCCTTGTCGGCGCAGCAATGGCGGGCGCACTGCTAGCGCATGCAGCACTGCAGCGTCATGTCGGACTTGGCCCGACCCATGTGCTGAGGGCCGTTGGTCCAAGCCTGCGCCTGACGATGCTTGCGATAGGTCCTTTGGCAGCGTGTAGCACGCTCTGGCCAATCAATGAGCAGAACTATGTCCGCTACGTCGTATTGGGCGTCTCCGCGACAACGCTGCTCTGGTTGCTTGGCTTGCGGTGGTTGCGCCATCCGCTGTGGATTGAAGTTCAGCGAGTCCTGCAGACCGTACGCCGGCGACTTGACTCTGCTCTGCGAGCAGGGCCTTAGCCGGAGTGAGAGCAAACAGCGCAAATCTCACGACGACTTCAAGCGTCCACACACCACAATACTGTCAGATCCAGTCTCTAGCGCCTCGCTGCATGCCTTCATGATCCGCCCCAGCTTCTTCCTTGTGTGCGCAATGCTGTTCTGTGAGGCGGCATCCGCCGACTTCAAACCCCAGAACGTGACAGCGGGCGAGATGGCACTGCTGCCAGAGTACTGCCCAGACACACAGGGCTTCCAATACGGCGACCAACACTACAACACGTCGCCTAGGGCCGCGTACTGGGTCGGGTTGATGGGAAAGAGCTTCTGGGCGCATCACCACTACTGTTGGGCGCTGATCTACATCAACCGAGCGAAGGCAGCGGGCTTGCGACCGCAAGAGCGAGAAGCCCTCTATCGCTGGGCCATCAATGATTACAGGTACGTAGTGCAGCACTCCACTCCTGATTTCGTCCTGCTACCGGAGGTTTGGACGCGGATGGGTGAAGCGTATGTGCTCTTGGGCGCAAACGGTTCGGCGTTTGAGGCCTTTGGAGCAGCGCGCAGGATCAAACCCGACTACTGGCCACCCTACGTGCGCTGGGCAGACGTTCTGGCACGCCTGGGCAAGCGCACGGAGGCTCTGGCCCACCTGGAAGAAGGCCTGCAGCGCATGCCGACTGAGCGCGCGCTGATAGAGGCCTACGAACGCCTGGGCGGAAACCACGCGCGGTTCGCCAGGTCCCCCCGCGCCGCCGCATCGGCCGCCAGCGCAACACCCTGAGACCCGAACCCATGCTCAACCACGACGCGCGTGCGACGCTCGCGCCCACCGCAGCCCGCGTCCCGACGCTGACCGCGGGCCGACCCCGGTTCCCGGCCGAAGCCGGAGCCGCCACCGACAGCGCCGAACACCGCTGGCGCCGTCTGCTGCAGTTGCACGGCCCGGCCCAGGCGGCCCGCCATGTGGACGGCGACTTCTCCGTCGCGCTGACGCTGGACGACGGCAGTGTCTTCCTGGCGGTCGACCGCTTCGCGGCGCGGTCGCTGTGCTACCGCGTGGAGGGCACGGCCCTGCGCGTGGCACCGCGGGCCGACGGCTTGGGCGGTGGCACGGCGCAGCTCGATCCGCAGGCGCTGTTCGATTACCTGTACTTTCACGTCATCCCGTCGCCGCGCACCGTGCACCAGGGCGTGCACCGGCTGCCGCCGGGCCACTACGCGCTGTTCCGCGACGGCCGGCTCACGGTGGCGCCGTACTGGACACCCACCTTCGCCCCGCAGCGGCGGCCGTCGTTCGATGACCTGCGCGAGGAGTTCCGCGGCCTGCTGCACCAGGCCGTGCGGCGCCAGCTCGACGGCAGCCGGCCGGCCTGCTTCCTCAGCGGCGGCACCGACAGCTCCACCGTGGCCGGACTGATCGGCGAAGTGGCCGGCCAGCCGGCGGCCACCTACTCGATCGGCTTCGAGGCCGAGGGCTACGACGAAATGGCCTACGCGCGCATCGCCGCGCAGCGCTACCGCACCGAGCACCACGAGTACTACGTGACGCCGGCCGACCTGGTGGCCAGCATCGGCAAGGTCGCGGCGTCGTACGACCAGCCGTTCGGCAATTCGTCGGCCGTGCCGGCTTACCACTGCGCACTGAACGCCGCCGGCGACGGCGTCACGCGGCTGCTCGCCGGCGACGGTGGCGACGAACTGTTCGGGGGCAACACGCGCTACGCGACGCAGCGCCTGTTCGGCTTCTACCAGCAGGTGCCGCAGGTGGTGCGCCGCGGCCTGCTGGAGCCGTTCTTCTCGATCGGCGCGGTGGGGCGCATGCCGCTGCTCAAGCGCGGCACGGGCTACATCCGCCAGGCCAACACGCCACTTCCTGGGCGCATGCAGGCCTTCAACCTGCTGCGCCGGCTGGGCTTCGGCGAAGTGCTGACGCCGGCCTTCCTGGCGCAAGTCGACCCCGCCAACGTGATGACGCAACAGCAGGCCGTGTGGGACGCCACCGGCCACGTCGACGAGATCGACCAGCACCTGGCTTTCGACTGGCGCTACACGCTGGCCGAGAACGACCTGCCCAAGGTGGTGGGCACGGCGGCGCTGGCGGGCGTGGACGTGGGCTTTCCGCTGCTCGACGACGACCTGCTGGCGTTCTCGATGCGGCTGCCGCCGGCCTACAAGCTCAAGGGCTTCACGCTGCGCTGGTTCTTCAAGGAAGCGCTGCGCGGCTTCCTGCCCGACGAGATCATCACGAAGAAGAAGCAGGGCTTCGGCCTGCCCTTCGGCGTGTGGCTGCTGCGCGACGAGCCGCTGCGCCGGCTGGCGAGCGAGTCGCTACAAGCCGTAACGCAACGAGGGGTGGTGCAGCCGCAGTTCGTGCAGCGCCTGCTGCACGAACATCTGCCCTCGGCGCCGCACTACTACGGCGGCATCGTCTGGGTGCTGATGATGCTCGAGCAGTGGCTGCAGGTGCACGCACCTACGTTCCGCGTCGAAACGTGACATCGTGCCGGGTTATTGCGCGGTGCACGCCGGGCCTGGCCCGCGGCGTGCTTGGCACCCGCTGCAGCCCGAGCCACGCGGCCGAACGGTCGGGGCGCCCATGCGCAGCCTGCGGCTTTCACACTCTGTGACGACATCGCCGGGTTCGGCGCTCACGCCGGCGCATATCGTGCCGATGAATGGAACATGCCGCGTGACGCGTGGACCTGGCTGTCGAGCCGGGCACCGCACAGCGCATGTCCACCCGAGGGAGAGACTTCAAGATGCATTCGGTGACGCGCAGGAACATCCTGCATGCCGCGGCTGCGGCTGCGACGACAGCGCTGGCTGGATGCGGAGGAGGTGGCAGCTCGGCCAGTGAAGTGCCGGCCACGCCCCAGGGCTCACCCCCGCCCCCGCCGTCGTCGGCACCGGTCGCCGACTTCAGCGCCGACCGCACCAGCGGCACCTCCCCGCTCGCCGTCGCGTTCGCCGATCGCAGCATGGGCAGCATCGACAGCTGGAACTGGGACTTCGGTGACGGCAGCAGCAGCACGCAGCGCAAACCGACCCACACCTACACGGCCGCCGGCACCTACACCGTGCGACTGACGGTCACCGGCCCTGGCGGCACCGACACCGGAATCCGCAGCAGCCTGCTGGTGGTGACCGCCGCGGCCGCCACGCGCGTGACGATCACCGGCCCGGGCTCGGCCGCCGCCGGCCGGCTGTCGGCACCCTTCTTCGTCAGCAGCGATGCACCGCTGCAGGGCAGCGTCACCGTCACACCCAACGACGGGGGCGCCGGTGGAAGCTTCATGCCGGCCAGCGTCACGCTGACGCCCGGCACGGGCACGGCCAGCTTCCAGTACACCGCAGCCAGCGCCGGCACGAAGACCATCGCGCTGACTAACAACGGCGGCCTCGCCAACCCGGCCGCGCTCGGCTTCTCGGCCATCGTCGTGACCTGGCCGAGCGCCATCGGCATCGGCAGCTGGGGCGTGATCCCGGCCAGCAACACGCTGGCGGCGCTGAACCCCGACAACGATCCGCTGGTCAACCCCAACCACCCGGCCACGGCTCCCTGGCGCATCGCTGGCAATCATGCTGGCATGATCACCGCCTGGTGCGGCGCGGCCTGGGACGAGCAATCCGGCACCATGTGGTGGGTCGACGCCGGCGGCCACAACGACAACTACGCCAATGGCGTCTACAAGCTGTCGCTGGAGCGCGCAATACCGGCCTACAGCCGCGTGCGCAAACCCAGCGGCGCCATTGGAACGGCACCCGTGGACTACGCGGCGGAACACGCCGGGCCGCAGCAGGCCGATTACTCCGACGGCCGGCCGCGTGCCAAGCACACCGTCAACGCCCAGTTCTTCTGGCCCGGCCGCGGCCCCGGCCAGGCCACCGAGATCCTGCTCAGCCCGCACGGCGGCGCGTCCACCTCGGGCCTTCTGCGCCCCTACATCGTCAGCGAGAGCACGGGCGAGCGCACGGTGGTCGGCAGCAGCAAGGCCAACGAACCGTCGGGTGGCTGGTCGGCGGCGGTCTACGACCCGGTGCGCAACTGCGTCTGGAAAATGCCCACAAGCAGCAGCACGCGCTTCTCGCGCTGGGGCGGCCCGGACAACGACAACTGGACCGACGTCGGCGACACCGTCTACTTCTCGGGCAGCGTCTCGCTGTGCTACATCCCCGGCCTCGACCTGATCCTGGTCGGCAACGGCGGCCGCGACTCGGGTGCGCAGTCCATCGTCGGCGGCTGGGGCGTGTTCGACCCGAAGACCGGCGTGCTGTATGCCAAGGGCATGACGACCACGTTCCCCACCTTCGCCGGTGCGCCGACGGTGGCGCCGGCCGGCTTCGACACCGGCCTGTGGCCCGGCCTGTGCCAGCCGCGCTGGGCGGCGTCGCTTGGCGCCGTGCTGGCCTGGGATAACAGCGTCGCCGGCACCACCACGCGGGTGATGCGCGTCACGCCGCCGGCGTCGGGCGACCCGCGCACCGGCACCTGGACCATCGACGAGCTGCCGGTCAGCGCGACGAACGCCGTGACGCCCAGCACGGCGACGCTCAACGGCACCTACGGCCGCTTCTTCGTCTGGGACGCGGCACGGGTGTGCGGCGTCATCAACAGCGTCGACGAGGCCGGCTTCTTCTTCCGCTACGGCTGACGGCCCGCCGGCGCGGGGTGCGCCCTGCGGCCGAACCCATTTCCGCGAACACACCGACATGACCACCATCGAAAGACGCAAGGCCCTGAAGACGGCCGTGGCCCTGGGTTGCAGCTGGCTCGCAGGCTGTGGTGGTGGCGGCGCATCGGAGGCCTCGACGCCGGCACCAGCGCCAGCGCCACCTGCCGGCGGGGGTGGTTCGATCCCGGGCTCCGGCACGGGAGGTACCCCGGTGCCGCTACCTCCGGCCACGACGGGCAAGTACCGCACGACGCAGGCCTACCTGTTCCAGTCCGTGCCGGCGAAGGTGATTCCCAAGCGCTTGCCCGAAGGCGACGACTTCTACTGGGACCGCTACGGCCCCACGCACCAGTACGTCGACTACCAGACCGGCTGGGCCTGGACGCGCCTGGGCGGCGACTGGCTCGACAGCGACCAGGTGCGGTTCGGCAACCGGCCCTGGTTCTCGGTGCCAGTCGACAAGGTACAGGGCGGCGCTGCCGCGGCCAGCTACGACGGCGACGTGACGGCCGCGCTGCAGTTCGTGCAGAGCACGGGCCGCTGGAACGCCTTCCTGCTCGATGCCAGGAACGCACCGCGGGTGTTGGCGGGCCCCTTCAACACCACCCAGGCGGCGCCGAAGATCGAGGTCACCTACAGCGATGGCAGCAAGGCCACGTTGGCCTGCCGGCTGGTGGCGCTCAACAGCAGCAGCACCACCGGCCCCAACACCACGAACCCCGAGTTCACGCTGCCGGCCTTCGTCGAGTTCGAACGGCCCTCCGCCGCGGTCGCCTCGGCGACGCTGCACTTCGTCATCACGCAGCACTGGAGCGGCGCGAACCCGGTCGTCGAAGGCTTCTTGCTCGACCCGCCGGTCACGCCCGATGTCGGCCAGGCCGGCCTGGCCGCCAGCGTCGGCGTACTGGACCAGGGCATCGAGAGCCACGCGGCAGTGATCGGCGCGCACCGCTACCTGGACGGCCTGCCGCTGTCGGACTTTGTGCACACCGGTCTCAGCACCCACAGCGCCGAACGCAACTACGACCCCGCCATCTACGGCACCGGCCCGACCGACCTGAGCAAGTTCCCGCACGTCGGTCTGGGCAAGTGGATCAACGCCGACAGCAGCTGGAGCGTGGTGGATTCGTCCTACCGCGGCGACGGCTTCGAGCCGCTGGCGCCAGGCCTGGGCGCGCTGCGCATCCCGCTGCCGGCAGAAGCCGGCGTGCGCGACGGCAGCGTCGTGGGCTACTCGGGTTCGGGCGCGGCCAACAGCATGATCTTCCTGCCCGAGGACCTGTTCGGCCGCCTCGGCCGCATCTTCGTGCGCTACTACTTCCGGTTGGGCACGCCGTACGCCACGACAGCGGCCAAGCGGTACCACGTCTACAACGAGGCCGGCAAGGCCGACTGGACGACGATGGCGGGCAAGTTCGGCATCGCGCCAGACCACTCGACCTACTACGGCGGCGTCAGCGGCTCGTCCGGTGGTGGCGACGGCTGGCAGATGCGCCACTCCTGGTACGACTGCGATGCCGGGACGGCGGGCCCCGACGAAGGCGGCTGGGCAGCTGGCTTCCACCTGTACGACTTCAATTACAAGAATCCGGCGGGGCATAACTATGGCAGTCAGTCTGCTGCAACCCAGAACTGGGGCCAGCGCGGCGGCCTCGGCGGCATGCTGTACGCAGGGCAGTGGTACTGCGTCGAAACCGAATTGAAGCTCAACACTGTGATGACCGGTGCGCCGGGTTACTTGCCCGACGGCGAGCTCCGAGCTTGGATCGACGGCCGCATGGTGTACGAGCGTACCGGCATGGTCTTCCGAACACTGCCGCTGAGCAACTATCCGTACATCGAGAACCGGACACGCCCGTGTCGCGAACTCGGCGTGCGCGGCATCTGGCTGAACTGGTTCCACGGCGGCAAGACGCTCACTTCAGTTGACCGCACCAGCTTCTACACGGGTCTGGTCTGGGCCAAGGAGTACATCGGACCGATGAAACTGCTGTAGAGATCCAGCGCCAACTTCAGCGCCAAATCCACAGCAATGTGAACGCGCGCCACATCGAGTGGCCAGCAGCGCGAAGCGTTATCGCCTTTCTTCCTTAGAACTCATTCACAGCGCTGGATTCGACATAACTCCGATCGAACGTCTCACTGCCGTTCGGCTGCCGTACCAGCAACGCAACTTGCGCACAAAGCGTGAACTTCTGAGCGCTTTGCTCCGAAGGAACCTGCTGCTAGCGCCCACTACCTCGCACCGGAATGAGTGCGGCAGCCTCGGCGATTACCTTGCGAGCGTTCCCTTCCCAGACGAATTGCCGGGTTCGAAGCGTCTGACCTGCCGCTACGCCTAGCGCGAGGCAGCGCTCACGATCGCTGACCATTTCATTCAATTTGGCTTCGATGCTGCCCATAACAGCAGGCTCGTACATTTCACAATCGACACCGCGAGTGAGCACCTCATGGTGATTCGGCTGATCTGGCGCCAGGATGGCTTTACCCAGAGCCATGTACTCGAAGAGGCACAGCGGCGAAGCGTATGGCACGAGTGCAGTCTGCAGAGCCACGTCAAAGGCCATGGCCGCCGCCGGCACATCAGCGCGAGCCACCACACCAGTGAAGTGCAGTTTGTCGACGACTCCCAGGCGCCGAGCCTGGGCCTCTAGAGCAGGGCGAACTGGCCCGTCGCCAACGACCAACAACACGACCCGATCATCCACTGGCCGTTGCGCCAACCAATCGACGATTCGATCCAATTGATCCCACTCACGAACAAAGCCGATGAAGCCAATGACCGTCTTGCCCGAAAGACCAAGCTTGGCCTTCGCAGCCTCGGCGGTGGGGAGCGCCTCGAAGTCCTTTGGATTGATCCCGTTCGGAACAACCCGAATACGACTCGCTTCGACGCCCATGGACTGAAGAAACTCGCCAAGGACCTGCGTGACAGGAAAGACGCGCTCCGCGCCTCGAAATGTGTAGCGCTCAAAACGATCAGCGAGCCAACCAAGTTTCAGGTTGCCATACTTCCGGCGGGCAATCGCATAGGGAGCGTTCACCTCCAAAAGGAGCGGTTTCCCCGTACTCTTGCTGGCCCAAACGCCTGCAGGTTGGTAGAGCGAGTAGCGCTCGTAGATGACATCCGGACGAAAATCGGCAATGGCACGGCACAAGCGCCGATATGCCACAAGTGAATACGCAGCTTCCGCGAGCTCATATGCAGCCCCAGGCAGCGCCTTCTTCAGCCTTCCGACCCATCCCGCACTTCCACCCTGTCCAGTGTCGGAGTGGTGTACCTCGGGCCCGACAAGGCGGACATCGTGCCCCAGCGCACGCATCGCCTCCACCATCTCCTCGATGTGAGTAATCTGACCGTCCTTCGACGCTATGCGGTGGTGATACAGGATGCGCATCGTGTAAGAGCTGTGCTGTTCGGGTTGGATTCTCTGTTTCATCGCACTCTCACCGCCGCCGAGCAGTGGCAAACGTGCTCCAGCATCCGGCGATGCAGCCTTCAATCGTGAGGCCAGACTGCCTTTGAAGCGCACTCTCGGCGCCAAACGAAGGTGAAAGACCACTGGCTATGCTCTCTCTATCCGCGCACATGGCTCAGCGCGAGACTGATTGCCCAGCGCCTTGGGTTCGGCTCCCAGGGCGTGAAGCGCGGCAACTGGAACAGATCGTCGCCAGCCTTCGCGACACCGGGGCGGGTGGAGACCGCGGCAGCAAACCCCAGGCTGCGCGCCATCGCCGCGTGGCGGTCGTCGTAGTCGGTGCCCGGCCGGCCGTTGGGGTAGGCGAACAGCGCCACCGGCGCATCGAGGATCTGCTGCAGGCGTTCGCGGCTGCCCCGCATCTCGGCCCGGGCCTCGTCGTCGGGCAAGGTGCGCAGGATGGGGTGGTGCACCGTGTGCGCGCCGACGTCGATGCCGGCCTTCGGCAGAGCACGCACCTGGTCGCTGCGCATCATCAGGTCCTGCGGCAGCGCAGGCTGCCCGCACAGCACCCACAGCCGCTGCAGCAGCGGCTCGCGATCGGCCGGCGGGCGGTACTTCACCACCGGCAGAAGCTGGTCGATGACACGCCGGCGCTCTGCCGCCGAGCCGCAGGGCAGCACCGGCAGGCCGAACTCGGCCAGGTCCAGACGCTCCAGCCGGGTGCGGCGCACGCACTCGATGACGGTGTCGTTCCACATGCGGCCGCCGTCGAGGAACGACGTCGCGATGAAGATGGTGGCCGGCAAGCCCAGGCGCTGCAGGATGGGCAGCGCCACGTCGTGGTTGTCGGCGTAGCCGTCGTCGAAGCTGATCGTCAGCGCACGCGGCGGCAGGTCGCCGGACGCCAGGCGGGCCGTGGCTGCGTGCAGCGGCAGCACGTCGAACGCAGCGGCGACGATGCGCATCAGCCGCTCGAAGCGCCGGGCGTCGAGCTCCAGCGGGAAGATCGGGTCCGGCTCGCGCAGCACGCGGTGGAAGATGAGGGTCGACAGCCGCGCGCCGCGCGCGGCACCGGCCGCCCAGGCCAACGCGCGCGCGGCGCCGGCGACGCCGCGGTCCTGCAGGCCCATGCTCATTGCGGCTGCGCCGGCTTTTCCAGCGTCACCAGGATCCAGCCCCGCAGCAGCCGCAGCGCATCGAAGCGTGCGATCAGCTTCTCGTAGCACATGCCCAGGAAGAACAGCACGCCGTTGAACATCAGGTAGTTCGGGTACTGGCTGAGGTACTCGAACCCGGTCACGCGCAGGCCGGCCGCGGCCGACAGGCGACAGACATCGCGCCGGGTGTTGGTGCGGTAGGCGGTGGGGAAGGTGTCTTCCTCGGCACGTCCCTCGACCGTCTTCACCACCTTGGCATGGTGGCGGTTGGGCACCAGCCGCGCGACCATCGTGCCGTAGTCCCACAGGTTGGCGGTGAGGAACACGATGCGCCCGCCAGGCTTGAGCACGCGCGCCAGTTCGCGGTAGACCGCATCGGGATCGGTGAGGTGCTCGAAGACGCTGCGCGACATGATCAGGTCCACGCAGGCATCCGGCAGCGGCAGGTGCGCGAGATCGGTCTTGTAGGTCTCGATGCCCGGGGGCACCTCGGTGAAGTCCACCAGCTCCACGCCGATGAGCCGGCCGGCACGGCCGGCAAAGCGCCGCAGCACCGGCACCGTGCGGCCGCAGCCAGCATCGAGCAGCGTGTCCTGCGGGCTGCGCAGCGCGGCGGCTACCGTCCGTTCGAAGATGCGGTAAGGATGCGCATCGTTCGCGTAGAAGCGGTCACGCAGACGAACGGCCAGGGAGGACATGGGACCTCGCTCCTTCAAGTGGGGACATGGGGGGCGCCGCCACGGCGCGTGCAGCCGCGCGCTTGCGGTGCTCCGCCACCGTTGCGTGCACGAGGATCACGACCCCGGGGATGTAGTACGTCAGATCGGTCAGCATCATGGACAGGAATGCGCCGCCGACGGCGAAGCCGACCAGGCTGGCCTGCGTCATGCGCATCAGCAGCGGCACCCACTCGCCCAGATCGGGTTCCTTCTGTGTCGTGCGGGCGAGTCGACCAGCGGCGAACCAGGTCCACGCTCCGAGCAACAGATAGAGCCCAAGACCAACGAAGCCATGTTCGCCCAGAGCCTGGAAATAGATGCTGTGTGCCACGTAGACCGTGCCTTGAACGATCTCGTAGCCATCAAAGGGCGCATAGGCCGAGAACACCGCAAGATTGTCAGCACGAAATCCTGCACCAACCAATGGCCGATCAATCGCCACATTGAAAAGGGTATGCCAAGTCCAGATGCGCGACATTGCAGACGTATCTGCCTGATAGGTGCTGATCGTATCCATGCGCGAAGTCCAAGACTCGGGCATGAACGCGATGGCGGCTGAACCCACGACCAACAGCGCAAGAGACGTACGAATGAAGTTCTTGCTCTTCCAGCCCAGTGTTACGGCGACAGCCAGCACGGCCAACAAAGCCCCCCGCGACTGCGAGCCAAGAATGCCAAATGCCACAAGCAGCATGGCCACAGTTGTAGCCCGACGCGACCATCTGTTCTTCGATACTTGGCGCAAGTAGTACATCCAAGGCAACAAGATGATCAAGCCGATGGCCAGTTCATTGTTGCCAGCAAGCGTCCCTCCGGGGGGGCCCCACACGCGCCCTCCGCCACCTGTCAGTACGGTCCACAGTCCTCCCTTTGCCCCGTAAAACCCAACTGAGACCACCATCGTCCATATCAGCCATTCAATCTGCTGGCGCCCGCGCAGCAGCATGAAAGTGACGAACAGCATGAACAGGACCTTGAAGGCGAAGACCCAGCGATCCAAGACCTCCCCAGTGTCAGGATTGAGCGCGTACAAACTGGTGACGCTCATCCACACCATGAGAAGCCCGATGAGCAGCGTGCCGCCGTTCAGCGGCAACGACTTCTTGTGCTTGGTGAACAGGAAGCCGAGCAGCGTCGCGATCGCGATGATCATGGCCCAGGGCACGCCGCGCGCGAACCCGTAGGTCAGCGTGTGCGGGTTCATCATCGAGATCCAGGCCCAGGCCAGCGCGCCCAGGTACGGGCGCGCGACGATCATCGGCAGCAGACCGGCGATGAACAGGGCCAGGACGATGTCGCGCATGGGGCGGTGTCAGTGCAGGGCGGCGGTGGCGCGCGAGCCTACCAGCACAGGCCTTGCACCTTGGCCGCGATCTGGTCTCTCGCCGACAGGCGCACGAGGTCGAGCACCTGGTGGTCGGGCCGCAGGTGCTGCACCAGCGCGACCTCGATCGCCGCGCCGCTCAGGCCCACCACCACGAGCTCGGAGTCCGCGATCACCGAGGCGATGTCGGCGCGCACCAGCTGCCCGATGTGCGGCAGGTGCTGGTCGACGTAGCGCTTGTTGGCGCCCAAGAGCTGCGCCAGGTGCACCTCGGGGTCATACACGGCCAGCTGGATGCCCTTGCCGATGAGCTGCTCGGCCAGCATCACGAGCGGGCTCTCGCGCAGATCGTCGGTGCCGGTCTTGAACGACAGGCCGATGAAGCCGACCCGCTTGCAGCCGCTGGCCAGCACCTTGTCGAGAGCCTGCTGCAGGTGCGCCTGGTTGGACGCCAGGATGCTCGACAGCATCGGCAGCTCGACGTCGCGCGTCTTGGCCAGGTAGCTGGTGGCACGCAGGTCCTTGGGCAGGCACGAGCCGCCGAACGCGAAGCCCGGCTTCAGGTAGGCGCGCGAGATGTTCAGCTGCGTGTCTTGGCACACCAAGTCCATCACCTCGAAGGCGTCGACGCCCAGCGCGCCGCACAGGCGTGCGGTCTCGTTGGCGAAGGTGATCTTCAGCGCGTGGAAGTTGTTGCAGCAGTACTTCATCATCTCGGCGCTGCGCACCGAGGTCTCGATGAACTTGCACGGCAGGTGGCCGAACAGCGCGCGCAGGCGCTCGGCGGCTTGCGGATGGTTGGCGCCGACCACGGTGAAGGGCGGCTTGTCGTAGTCGCGGATCGACGAGCCCTCGCGCAGGAACTCGGGCTGGAAGCACAGGTGGAAGTCGACGCCGTCCTTCTTGCCCGAGTGCTTCTCGATGATCGGCCGCAGCACGTCTTCGACGGTGCCGGGCACCAGTGTCGAGCGGAACACGACAACGTGCGGCTCGGTCTTCCTGGCCAGCGCGCGGCCCATGGCTTCGGCCAGGCGCAGCACGGCGCCCTGGTCCTGGCTGCCGTTGGCGGCTGAGGGCGTGCCGACGCAGACCAGCGAGATCTCGCTGTCCAGCACCGCGCGTTCGGTGTCGGTGGTGACGCTGACACGGCCGCTGGCAGCCACGCTCTGCATCAGCTCGACCATGCCCTCCTCGACCACCGGGGTCCTGCCGGACTGGATGAGTTCGAGCTTGGAGGCGTCGATGTCGACACCGATCACCTGGTGGCCGTCGCGCGACAGGCAGGCCAGCGACACCGCGCCGACATAGCCCAGGCCGAAGATGCTGACTTTCATGCGATGCTTCCGATACGTTGTACAACTTGTGGGGCGCTGGCTTGGCGACAACGTTCGATGATGGCGTCCAGGCGCTGCATCGACCGTGACCAGGCATGGTGGCTGAGCATGCGTTCGCGGCCGGCTGCGGCCAGGCGGGCGCGCTCGCCGGGCTGCTCGACGATGCGCAGCACAGCTGCGGCGATGTCCGGCGGGCTGTCAGCCACCAGGAAGTGCTGCTCCGCCTCGGCGTCGACGCCGCCCGCCGCAGCCGTGCTGGTGACGACCGGCACGCCCATCGCCATGGCCTCCAGGATCTTGTTCTGCGTGCCGCGTGCAATCGCCAGCGGGGCCACCATCAGCGCCGAGCCGCGGATATACGGCCGCACGTCGGGCACTGAGCCGGTGACCGTGACGCCGTCGAGCGCGCCGAGCGCGCGCATCGCCGGCGAGGGGTCGGCCCCGACGATCAGCAGCTTCATGGTCGGCCGCCGCTGCTTCAGCAGCGGCCACACCTGCTGGCAGAAGCGCGCCATGCACTCCTGGTTCGGGTAGTAGTCCATGCGGCCGATGAAGCTGATGGTGTCGGCGTCGTAGGCGCCATCGGTGGGGCTGAAGAACGCGGCATCGACGCCGTTCGGGAACCAGTCGGTGGCGGCCCCGGTGCCGTAGCTGTTCAGCGTCTCCCACTCGGCGCGCGTGGTCGCGGTGCAGAGGTCGAAGCGGCGTGCCAGGCGCTTTTCGGCCGCCAGCATCTTGCGGCCTTCGAGCGTATAGCCCAGCGACAGCGGGAACGGCTTGTAGTGCGCGTACTCCAGCCACTTCTGCGAGTCCATGTCGCCGAAGTCCAGGATCTTCGGGATGCCCTGCACGTCGGCGACGTACTGCGCCACCGACGAGCAGTGCACGAAGATCAGGTCCCAGCGCTGCGCCTGCAGCAGTTGCCGCACGCGCCGCGCGAGGTCGGGCGAGTAGAAGTAGCCCATCGACGAGGGCGTCGTCAGCGGCAGTCGCGCCACCATGCGCGCGTACTGCAGCGGCTCGCGCACCATGCCCATCTCGAAGGCGGCGCAGTGCGGTGCGATGCCGCGGCCTTCCTCGGCTTCGGCCGGCGAACGCGCCAGCGAACACACCGTCACGCGGTGCCCGGCCTCGCCGAGGTGGCGGATCATGTTGAAGGGCCGGATCTTGCCGCCGCGCTTGGGCGGGAACGGGAAGCGGTGGCAGAGGTAGAGGATGTTCATGCCGCGGCGACCAGCGTGTTGAAGAGTTGCAGCTGCTGCTGGCTGGTGCGGTCCCAGCCGAAGCCTTCTGCGTAGCGACGCACCTGGGTGCGGTCGGGGCGGGCCTCCAGGAGTTCCTCGATCGCGGCTTCGAAGGCCGCGGCCGTGCGCTCGGCGACGACGCGGCCGACCTCGGCCGACGCAACCACCTCGGGAATGCCTCCGACCGCGCTGGCCACCACAGGCGTGCCGCAGGCCATGGCTTCGAGCAGCACATTGGGCCAGCCCTCGCGGCTGGAGCCGAGCACCATCACGTCGGCCGCGCTGTACCAGGCCGCCAGATCCGTGTTGGGGACCGTGCCGACCAGGCGCACGCGGTCGCCAAGTCCCAGGCGCACGGCCGACTGGCGCAGCAGTTCGCGGTCGGGCCCGTCGCCGACCAGCAGCAGAGTCGCCTGCGGCCGCCGCTGCGCAAGCCGCGCGAAAGCCTCTACCACCAGCCGCTGGCCCTTGTGCTCGTACAAGTTGCCCACGCCCAGCAGCACGGGGTCGCCGGCCAGCCCGAGCGTGGCGCGTGCCTGCGCCATCGGCAGCGGGCGGAAACGCTGCGCGTCGACGCCGTTGCGCATCACGTGCAGCCGGTCGGCGTCCATGTGCAGCTCGCGCATGCGCTCGACCAGCGCCGCCGAGACGCCGATCGAAGCGCCCGCTCGCCGCGCCGCCCACTGGATCAGCAGCCGCGGCAGGCGGTGGTTGGGAATGAGATTGACGTCGGTGCCACGTGCGGTGACGACCAGTGGCTTGGCGAACCACCAGGCAAGAATCGCAGCGGCGACGCCGTCGGGGTAGTAGTAGTGTGCGTCGATGAGGTCGAAGTCGAAGCCTTCGCGCTGGACCTCGCGCAGCGCTGCACGCGCGCCCAGGGCCATGAAAAAGGGCGCCAGCGTCATGCCGATCTTGGGCAGCGTCGGGTAGCGCGGGTGGCTCACCTCGATACCGTTGTGCACTTCGCGCCGCGGCGTGCGAGCGAGGTCGGCGTAGCGGCCATGCCGCAGGTCGGTCGACCAGAACCACGGCACTGGCGCCACCACGCGCGCCTGCACGCCGCCGTTGCGCAGCAGTTCGCGCAGCCGCGTCTCGACGAAGATGCCATGCAGCGGCCGCGCGCTGCTGGGATACAGCGACGAGAACAGCAGGATGCGGACGTCGCCGGCCATGCGGGGGAATCAGGCGGCCAGGGCCGTGCGTGTCTGGCCCATGGTGCAGCGCAGGAAGGCGTCGAACATCAACAGCGTCCAGATCGGCGTGGCGAAGTCGCGCTTGCCCGCCTGGTGCTGGTCGACGAGGTCGCGGATGGCAGTCGGCTCGAACAGGCCGCAGTCGAGCATCGGCCCCTCCAGCAGCGCCTCGCGCACGCGCTCGCGCAGCGGGCCGCGGAACCAGCGCGCCAGCGGCACCGCGAAGCCCATCTTCTGGCGGTACAGCACGTCGGCGGGCAGGTAGGGTTCGTTGGCCTTCTTCAGCAGCACCTTACCCACCGGGCCGCGCAGTTTGTACGACGACGGCAGCGTCGCCACCCATTCGACGAGCTGGTGGTCCATCAGCGGCTCGCGCACTTCGAGCGAGTGCGCCATGCTGGCGCGGTCGACCTTGGTGTTGATGTCCCCCACGAGGTAGGTGTGGGTGTCGATGTACTGGATCAACGCCAGCGGGTCGTCGGTACCAGCCTTGCGCGCGTGATGATGGAACACCTCCTCGGCGCTGTAGCCCGCCAGCTGCGACTTCAGCGCCTTGCTGAAGAGCTGGCTGCGGATCGACCCGCGCACGAAGCTCATGCTGTGGAAGTAGGCCTCGACCGAGGTGCGTGCCATGCCTTCGAACGTGGTCTTGGCGCGGAACATGCGCGGCGCCCAATCGGCCTTCGGGTACACACGACCGAGCAGACCGAACAAAGGCCGACGCAGGCTGTCGGGCAGTGCGCTGCGCATGCCCTCTTCCATCATGTGCAGGCGGTAGCGGCGGTAACCGCCGAAGGTCTCGTCGCCGCCGTCGCCCGACAAGGCCACGGTGACGCGCTGGCGCGTGAGCTCGCTGACGCGGTAGGTCGGGATCGCCGAACTGTCTGCGAAGGGCTCGTCGTACAGGTGCGCCAGCGTGTCGATGAGGTCGACGTCGTCGCTGCGCACGGTCTTCTGGAAGTGCCGCGTCTGGTAGCGATCGGCAACCATCTGCGCGTACTCGGACTCGTTGAAGGCAGGGTCGTCGAAGCCGATCGAGCAGGTGTTCACGGCGCCGTCGGACAACCGCGCCATCGACGCGACCACCGCACTCGAATCGACACCGCCCGAGAGAAAGGCGCCCAGCGGCACCTCGGCGATCATGCGCAGTCGCACCGATTCGTCCAGGCGTGCGATCAGTTCATGCTGCGCATCGGTCTCGCTGATGCGGTTGTCCAGTGAGAAGCGCACGTCCCAGTACTCGCGTGGTACCTGTATTGGCTGGCCACGACGGATGACCAGCGTGTGCGCCGGCGGCAGCTTCTTGGCCTGCTTGAAGATCGTGCGCGGCTCGGGCACGTAGCCGAGCGCGAAGTACTCTTCCACCGCGTAGGGGTCGATGTCACGATGCACGCCGCCATGGGCCAGGAGCGACTTCAGCTCCGAGCCGAACAGCAGCGTGCCGTCGTCCAGCAGCGCGTAGAACATCGGCTTCACGCCCAGGCGGTCGCGCGCCAGGAAGAACGACTGGCGGTTGCGGTCCCAAAGTGCAAACGCGAACATGCCGCGGAAGCGCTTGACACAGTCCTCGCCCCAGGACTCCCAGGCATGCACGATGCACTCGGTGTCGCTGCGCGTGTGGAACACGTGTCCCAGCGCCTGCAGTTCCGGGATCAGCTCCTGATAGTTGTAGATCTCGCCGTTGAAGACGACGACGACCGAGCCGTCTTCATTGAACAGCGGCTGCTGGCCGGTGGCGACGTCGATGATCGAGAGCCGCTTGTGGCCGAGGCCAACGCCGGGCTCGATGTGCAGGCTGCCTTCGTCCGGGCCACGGTGGTGCTGCGACTCGTTCATGCGCTGAAGCACTGCCTGCGCGATCGGGCGCGCCGAGACCGTGTCGAAGATGCCGGTGATGCCACACATGGTTCAGGCGTTCCTTCTGTCGTAGTGCACGGCCGCGAGCTGCCGGTCGTAGAGCGCCTGGTAAGCGCCTACCATTGAAGCCAGGCTGAAGCGGCGCTCGACGTCGAGGCGCCCCGCCGCGCCGAACGCCACCGCACGCCCGGGCTCGAGCGCCATCGCGGCGATGGCCTGCGCCATCGCTGCGGCATCGGCGGCCGGCACATGCAAGCCGGTGCGGCCATGATCCACCAATTCGACGTTGCCGCCTACCGCGGTGGCGATCACGGGCTGACCACAGGCCATCGCCTCGAGAATGGTATTGGAGATGCCCTCGGCCAGAGACGGCAACACGAAACAATTCAAGCCGCGCATGACATCTGCCACGTCGCTGCGCTCGCCCGGCAGCCAAGCCAGATCGGCTACGCCGGCGGCGTGCAGCACCGCCTGCGCCTGCGCGCGCAGCGGCCCGTCGCCCACCATCAGCAGCCGCAGCCGCGCGCGTAGCGCGGGGTGCTGCTGCAGGGCCTGCACGAAGGCGTGTGCCAGCAGCGTCTGGTCCTTCACCCCCTGCATACGGCCCACGGTGCCCAGCAGCCAGTGCTGCGGCGCGCCGAAGGGACAGCCGGAAATCGCCGGCTGCGGACCTGCTGCCGGCCGGAACCGCTCGGCGTCGACGCCGTTGTAGATCTGGCTGATGCGGCCGGGCGCTATGCCGACGCGGGAGACCAGGTACTGCTCCAGGTCGCACGACAGCGCCACGTAGCGGTGCACGAACGGCGCGTACAGACGCCGCACGCGCTGCAGCCGGCGGTTGCTGCCGTCCAGGTCGTTGAGCTCGCGGCCATGCTCGCCATGCACCCGCACGGGCACACGCGCGACAGCTGCCGGCACCTGCATCTCCAGCGGCCCGAGGTTGCGCGTGTGCACGACCGCCGGACGCAGCTGGCGCAACAGCCGCCAGAACGGGACGTACTGGCGCAGGCCGTGTCCGGGCGCCTTGCGCATCGAGACGAAGGTGACGTCGTCGCGCACGATGCGGCTGCGAAAGGCAGTGACTTCGGTCAGCGCCACCACCGCATGCCGGTAGGCCGAGGCCGGCATGTGGTTGATGAGGTTGGCCAAGCCGTTCTCGAGGCCGCCGGTGTCGAAGCGGTGAACCACGTGCAGCACCAGCGGTCGCGGGTCAGCATTCACCGGGGGCTCAGCATGCTGGACCCAGCCCCACGCACTTCATAGGCGCCAGACACGGAAACCGGCGTCACGTAGTGCCTGAGCATCGAACATCGCTTTCACGTCGACAAACGTGCCGCCCCGCACCAGCTTGCGAGCCATAGCACTGGGCGCCAGCGCCGCGAACTCGCGGTGCGCCACCGCCGCCACAACGGCATCGGCACAAGGCAATGTGTCCCAGTCCTCCAGCTGAACGCCATACTCCTGCAGTGCCTCGTCGGCTTCTGCCTGGGGATCGGTGACATGCACGTCCACGCCATAGCTCCGCAACTCGTGGATGATGTCGATCACGCGGCTGTTGCGCAGGTCACCGCAGTTCTCCTTGAACGTCAGACCCAGGACGTTGACCTTCGCGCCCTTGATCGTGCTTCCGGAGGCGATCATGTTCTTGATCGTCTGCTCGGCAATGAACTTGCCCATGCCGTCGTTGATGCGGCGCCCGGCCAGGATGACCTGCGGGTGGTAGCCAAGCATCTCGGCCTTGTGCGTCAGGTAGTACGGGTCCACGCCGATGCAGTGGCCACCCACCAGACCCGGCTTGAACTTCAGGAAGTTCCACTTCGTGCCAGCTGCTTGCAGCACCTCGCTGGTGTCGATGCCCAGCTTGTCGAAGATGATGGCGAGTTCGTTCATCAGCGCGATGTTCAGGTCGCGCTGCGTGTTCTCGATGACCTTGGCGGCTTCGGCGGCCTTGATGGAACTGGCGCGGTGCACGCCCGGGACGATGATCTTCTCGTAGACCTGCGCCACCTTCTCCAGCGTCTCGGGCGTGTCGCCGCTGACGATCTTCAGGATCTTGGTGAGCGTGTGTTCCTTGTCGCCCGGGTTGATGCGCTCGGGGCTGTAGCCGACGAAGAAATCCTGCTTCCACTTCATGCCGGACTCGCGCTCGAGCACGGGGATGCACACCTCTTCCGTGGCGCCCGGGTACACGGTGCTCTCGTACACGACGATGGCACCCTTCTTCATGTGGCGGCCGACGCTGGTGGACGAGCCGATCAGCGGGCGGAAGTCGGGGATGTGGGCCTCGTCCACCGGCGTGGGCACGGCGACGATGATGACGTCTGCTTCGGCAAGCGTCTTCGGGTCGCTGGAGTAGACGGCGTGATGGGCCGCTTGCACCTCCGCGTCGCTGAGCTCGCGGGATGGATCGGTTCCGCGCCGGCAGGCATCCACCTTGTGCTGAGCGATGTCGAAACCGATGGTGCGAATCTGCTTGCCGAATTCGACGACAAGCGGCAGGCCGACGTAGCCCAGTCCAATAACTGCGAGTGTTTGCATGTTGGTGATGATCGGGAGTCGATGGAAGATGCAGTTGAAGGCTGCGAAGCAGCTCCTCAGCGTGCTGCCTGGGTGGCTGCCAGGCGGTCGGCCAGCGCCTGTACGCCGGCATTGACAAAGCCGTCAAGCCTTGCGTCGGCAGCCTCAGGCGGCTCGCCAGCCGTGTAGAACACGACGACGGCACCGTCATCGCCGCGGCCGACTAGCCGGTTCAGCGCAAACTGCAATCGAGCACGCGCGTCTCCAGCGATGAACTGGCCGCCTACCCAGTAGACCTGCCAGGCGCGCATGCGCTGGGTACCGAGGCTGCCGCCCGCCAGCGCGGTGTGCACATCAGCGACACGCACGTCGAAGGCGTTGCCGGAATCTGCGACGCGGCGCTGACCACGGTTGGCCTGTGCCCACGCAGACCCAATGGTCGACTGCGCGAGCACATTGGATGAATTCACAAGCTTGTTGTCATAAGTCTGGTTGCGGTAATAGCCGATCCAGACACCGACCACATCGTTGCCACGGCGGTAGGTGCGTTGCACTGCGACGCGCGGGTTGCTGAAGGCAGGGACCCAATCAGCAATCGGCGGCGTCTCCAGCACCCAGCCACCGACCCATTCCGTCGGTAGTTCCAGCATTGGCGCCTTGGCCGCGACCACGCCCAGGTTCAACTGTCGGGCAACCTGCTGTGTGCCCGTCATGGCCACGACCGCAACGGCCAACACGATCGCGCCGGAAGTCCACAGGCGAGGCAGCGTAGCCTCTGGGCCAGGCACGTGCGTCGGCAGTTCCTGAGGGGGCTGCGACCAGCGAGCGCCGATGAAGAACATCAGACCGATCACGATGCCGAAGAACACCCAGCCATACAGAATGTGGTCGACGCCGGCGGCGAGTTCGTTGTTGCTCAGGTGACCGAGCATCACGATGAAGTAGGCACGCAGCCAGTTCGCCAGCAGCGGCACCACCAATGCCAAGCTGATGAAGGCGACGCGGCGCCGCCAGGAGCTGTAGTTCAGGTAGGCGTACAAAGTACCGACCATGAACGATGCGATCAGGTAGCGAACGCCGCTGCAGGCCTCGACGACCGACCAACGCCCGGTCGGCACGACAAACTGGAGACCTTCGCGGTAAACCGGCACGCCAGACAGCCGCACCGCGGCCACGGTGAAGTCGGCCGTCCACTCCATCATCAGCGGCACCAGCGACTCCCCCAGCGGCACGGCGAAGAACAGGAACGCCAGCGGGAACATGAGGACCCGCGTGACCTGCAGGCCCAGCGCCAGCGGAACGCAGGTGACCAGTATCGCCACCAGCGCGAACTGTGTCACCGAATTCGCTGCCGCCAGCTCACCGATGAGCCAAAGCAGACACAGCAACGACAGTGGCAGCAGCATCCATGGCTGCGGGCGAGCCGGCAACCCGACCAGCAGCGCGCGACGGCGCCAGATCAGCCAGGCCGAGATCGGCGGCACCAGGAAGGCGTGCGCGTAGGTGTCCGAGCGGTGCCAGATGGACACCATGGCTTGCGTGGTCTCGTGAAACACCACCAGCACCAGCAGGGCCAACACCAGGCCTGGCAGCAACTGCCGCCAGCCAGCGTCAGGAGCCGGGTGCATCAACGCGCTCATGCTGGCACTCCGGCGGTCATGTCGATGGGGAAGTAGCGGTCCAATCCGCGCAAGCGGGCCGTCCACCCATAGCGGGCTACGACTCGCTCACGCGCAGCCTGGCCGATGTGCTCGGCGCGCGCCGGGAAGTCGAGCAGATCGCCGAGCTCACGAACGAAGGCGTCAGCGTTGTCCGCGGCCAGCAGGTGTTCGTTCACCTGCGCGTCAATGGCCTGCACGCAGCGCGACGTGGCCACCACAGGTCGGCCCATCGCCATCGCCTCGAGCACCTTGTTCTGGATACCACGCGCCAACCGCACCGGTGCAGCCACAGCGCGTGCGTGCTGCACGTACGGCCGCACGTCAGGCACGGTACCGGTGATGCGCACCGCGTCTCCGGCCAGACGCTGCACAGCGGGGGCGGGATTGCGACCGACGATGGTCAAACGCAGCGCCGGCCAACGCTGGCGCAGCCGGGGCAACATCTCCTGTACCAGCCACATCACGGCGTCCACGTTGGGCCAGTAGTCCATGGTCCCGATGAACACGAGTGGCAGTTCGCCCTCGTCGTAGGGGGAGGGGCGGTCCGCGCAAGGGGCAAAGTACTCGGCGTCGACACCATTGCCCAGTACTTCGATCCGTGTCGTCGCTTCAGGGGCGATGCGACGGAAGAGCGCGGCCTCGATGTCAGTAGCGAACACTGACCAACGTGCACGTGCCGCAGCCTGGCGCTCGACACCGCGCAGCGTGCGGCCTTCCCGCCGGTAGATCCAAGACATCGGCCAGCCCCGCGTGCGTCCGTACTCCGACCACTTCTCTGATTCCACATCCGCGAAGTCAACCACGAGCGGCCCGGTGTAGTCTGCGCAATATTGCAGCATTGGCGCAGAGAACACGAGCAGGCCATCGATGGCAGCGCCGCGGGACAACTGGCGCACCCAGTCGCCCAGATGGCGGTCGCGGTAATACGCCAACGACAGCGGTTCGCGCGTCAGCAGCCCACGCGTTGCGCGCAAGCGCGCCAGTGTGGGATGCAGACGCGCGACGTGCAGGTCGGCGCACATCGCCCTGACTGTGGGCACATGTTGCTCGTCGTCGGGGTGGTCAACGAAGGTGCCCAGCATCACACGGTGGCGGGCTGCCAAGTGCCGCAGCACATGGTACGAACGCACCTTGTCGCCCTTGTTCGGCGGGTAAGGCAAGCGGTGCGACAGGAACAACAGATTGGCCATGTCGGTGCGTGTCAACCCAGGCTCCGTACCACGAAAGGCCCGAGCCAGTTCGCCACGCCCAGCGGCAGCCGGCGCCAGGTGGCGATCATCAGCTTGTACTTGGCGTTGGCCGGGTTGTTCTGCGGCACGGCGTCGCGCTTGTACAGCCGGTACTCGTAGTGCAGCGGCGTCGGCTCGAAGCCCCAGTTCTTCTTGAAGTTGTAGGGGCCCGTGCCCTGCTTGCTGCGCCCGTAGTCGAAGACCTGGATGCCGCGTGCGCAGGCGCGGCGCATCAGCTCCCAGTACTTGAAGTCGTTGGCCGCCAGATCGCGCGCTGCGACGTCGTCGCCGGCGTAGTACGGCAGCACCTCGTTGCGGAAGTAGAAGCTCAGCACGCTGCTGAGCGGCCGGCCGTCGGGGGCGGTCACGGTGAGCACTTCGACGTCGCTGCCGAATTCCTGCTGCAGCGCCTGGAAGTAGCGCCGCGGCAACGCCGGGGTGCCGTGGCGGTGCACGTTGTCGGCGTACAGCGCGAAGAAGCGGTCGACGCTGGCGTCGATCTCGCTGCGGAGTTCGTTCTTGATGCCCTTGCGCACCATCGCGCGCTGCTTGCGCGGGATGGCCAGCATGTTCGCTTCTTCCTCGGGCAGGATGGCCTTGCGGAAGGTGACGTACAGGTCCTGCTCGGGCCAGTCGGGGTGGCGGCGCTCGGTGTGGCGCAGTTCCAGGTGCTGCACGCCCAGCGACTGCGCGATCTTCTCGGCCTCGGCTTCCAGCGCCGCGGCGCTGGCGGCATCGTCGGCCGCCACGCCGCCGTAGACGGCGAACGGGATGCTGGTCAGCGCGTTGCCGAAGAGCAGGCTGCTCACGTGCGCCAGCGGCAGCACGCCGGTGATGCGGCCCTCGGTGCGCGCCAGCAGGTAGTGCGTCTGGTGCCGGAACACGTCCTGCAGGATGCGCTGCCAGCCCGCGCGGTGGAAGAACGTGGCCTGCGGGCAGGCCTGGACGTAGGCATCCCACGACGCAGCGCTGCGCGCGTCTCTCGGGTCAAGACGTTCGATGGTGGGCACGTCGGGGGAAGTCAGGCAGCGGCCGGGATCGGCGATGTCGTTCGAGCGAGGAAGATCTCGTCCATGCGGCCCCAGCGGAAGTCGGCCAGCAGCTGCTGCAGGCGGGCGTCCATGCGCGGGATGTTCACGTAGTGGCGGAAACGCGTCTTGGCGTCGATGCCGGCGATGCGCGGCTGGCCGACGTCGATCTCCCAGGGGTGGAAGTAGAAGACCGCGGCTTCGCGGTCCTGCTGGTTCACGCGGCGCAGCAGCCAGCGCGACACCGAGTACGGAAGCAGCCGGAAGTAGCCGCCGCCGCTGGACGGCAGGTTGCGGTTGAGCATGCGCACCGTGGTCACCGGCACCTCCAGCAGGCCGCTGGCCAGCTTGTAGGCGAAGCGCGGCGAGTCGGGCATGCCGTAGTGGTCGTGCTTGATCGGGTAGATGCTGCTGCTGTAGCGGTGGCCGGTGTGGGCCAGCGCGTCCAGCGCCCACAGGTTGCCGGTGCCGATGGAGAAGCTCGGCGCGCGGTAGCCCAGCACTGGCGTGCCGGAGAGGTCTTCCAGCAGCCCCTTGGCGCGCGTGATGTCCTGGCGGAACTCGGCCTGGCTCAGGTCGCTGGCGCGCTGGTGGCCGTAGCCGTGGCTGGCCAGCTCGTGGCCCTGCGCGACGATGCGCCGCACCAGCTGCGGGTAGCGCTCGGCGATCCAGCCCAGCGTGAAGAACGTGGCCCGGGTGTCGTGCGCCGCCAGCAGCGCGAGGATGCGGTCGACGTTGTGCTCGACACGGCACTCGCGGGCATCCCATTCGTCGCGCCGGATGTACGGCGCGAAGGCCGAGACCTGGAAGTAGTCCTCGACGTCGATGGTCAGTGCGTTGGTGATGGCCGGCGCCAGCATCAGTTGCTCCCCTCTTCAGGCTTCTTCAGCGCGCCCACCAGCTTCTGCAGCATCGCCAGCGTCTGCACGTTGATGCGCTCCAGCCGCAGCAGGCTGCGTTCCAGGCGCTGGAGCTGGTCGCCGCGCTGGTCGGCGGCCAGCTGCGCGAGCTGGCGCGACATGCCTTCGGCTTCCTCGGGCTCGACCTTGAGCTTGCTGAGGTCGAGGTCGAGCACCATGTCGCCGCGCGACAACGGCACGGCGCCGCTGTCGCCCTTGCCGCCGGCAGCCAGCGCCATCGGCCGCGAGGGGCTGCCGTTTTCCTGCTGGAACTCGCGCACGACCTCGGTCAGGTCGTCGGCGCTCAGGTGCGTGCGGCCACCCAGGAAACCGGCCAGCAGCAGGCGGTCGGCGATGGCGTTGATGCGGCGCGGGATGCCGCCGCTGGCCTTGAAGATGCCTTCGAAGACCGCCGGGTCGAAGCTGGGCTTGCCATTGGCGCCCGCGCACTTCAGGCGGTGCTCGATGTAGCCCTTGGTCTCTTCCTGGTCGAGCGGGCCGATGTGGCAGGTCGCCGCCACGCGCTGGCGGAACTGTTCCATCTCGGGCCGCTGCAGGATCTCGCGGAACTCGGGCTGGCCGACCAGAAAGCTCTGCAGCAGCGCCTGGTTGCCGAACTGGAAGTTGCTGAGCATGCGCAGCTCTTCCACCGCGCGCGGGGTCAGGTTCTGCGCCTCGTCGACCACCAGCAGGCAGCGCTTGCCCTTGCTGGTCTGGCTGATGAGGAAGGCTTCCAGCGTGATCAGCAGTTCGCTCTTGGGCACGTCCTTGACGCGGAAGCCGAAGGCAGCACCGACCATGCGCAAGGTGTCCTCGGCGCCCAGCTGTGTCGTCACCAGGTGGCCGGTGATGACGTTGCTGCCGTTCAGGCTTTCGATCAGCGAACGCAGCACCATCGTCTTGCCGGCACCGATCTCGCCGGTGATGACGATGAAGCCTTCGTTGCGCGAGACGCCGTACTCGAGGTAGGCCTTGGCGCGCCGGTGCTGCTTGCTGGCGAAATAGAAATTGGGGTCCGGGTTGAGCTGGAACGGCTTGCTGCTCAACCCGTAGAACGCTTCGTACATGGTTCTAGAACCGCAGGTTGAGGGAAGCCGTCACCGAGGTCTCGCGGTAAGGATCGGTGGAGCTGTTGAACACGGTGTACCGCGCGCCCAGCTGGCCGCTCGTGCGCCGCCCGAGTTGGCTCGTCAGGCCCAGGTTTGCCGACTTCAGGTCGGTGCGGGCCTGGGTGGTGGTCGGGTAGGTCATCAGCCGCGAGCCGCCGGCAGAGACCGAGGTCGTCGGCGTGAGCCGGTACGACACGCTCGACGCATAGCCGTGCTGGCGCACGGGCTCGCCGAAGAGGGGGTCGGCGTCGCCGATGGTGACTATCTGGCTCTGCGAGATCGTGTAGGCCTGCAACGACATGTTCGTGCGCCGGCCCAGCCAGACCACCGACAGGTCCTGCCGGCGCTGCAGCGAGTACGACGAGGTCTGGAAGCTGGGCGCCACCAGCTGGTTGGGGTCCTGCCCCTGCGCCGCGATCTGGTCGAGCACCACCTGCTCGCGCACGGCGGGATCGGGGTACGCCGACGCTGCCTGGTCGTAGTAGAGCTGGAACAGCGTCATCGGCTGGCCGAACAGCAGGCCGTCGGCGCCGGTGGTGGTGTCGCGCACCAGCGCGTAGGACCAGATCGTGCGCGCGCTGCGGTGCGAAAACGCGATGCGGTTGGTGCGCCCGAAGTAGCGCTCGCCCACGTCGGCGCTGAAGCTGGTGCGGGGCGACGGCGTCCACTGGAACCCGAGGCTGGCGGTGCTGGCCTCGCGGCGCTCGGCCAGCACGCCGTCGTCGGCCGACTCGCGCCCGCCGCTGAGGGACCAGCGCAGGTCCGGCCCGGGCGCGAAGACCACGGTGGCACTGACCTGGCTGTTGTCGGTGCCGGCGTCGGTGCTGCTGGAGTACTCGACCCGCTGCTGCGTCGCGCTGAGCGCCCAGCCGAACATGGCGCCGCTGCGCGGCGATTGCAGTGTCAGCGCGCCGCCGCTGGCCTGCGAGTTCGTCGCTCCGTCGGCCCGGCTGTCGGTGGCCGACACGTTCACGCGGGCCTCGTAGTCGACCATGATGCCGAGCGAGCCGCGCAGGTACGGCGTCAGGCTGACGGTGGAGACCTCGGTGCGGTTGTCGTTGCTCTGCAGGCTGCCGCTGACGGACTGCTGGCCGAAGGCGGAGATCGCCTGCTGCGAGATCGACGCCCGTGCGTCCAAGTACAGCAGGTTGGTGACGGCCTCGGCCAGGAAGTTGGCGCTCAGCGTGTTCTGGAACTCGCGGCCGGCGCTTTCCGCGCGGCCGGCCCGGTACAGCAGGCTGCCGGCGTAGTCCATCGAGCCGCGCACGCGGCCGCTGCGGCTGTCGAGCCGGAACCCGGGCGACAGGCGCACGATGCCCTCGCGCCCGTTCTCGCCGACGGTGCGGCCGCGTGTCTCGTAGAAGCCGGTCTCCGCGGCGAATGTGGGGGTCAGGACCAGCCCCCGGCCGGCGGCATCCTGCGCCTGCACGGACCCGGTCAGCATCAGCAAGGCCGCACCCAGCCAGGGCACCTGGCGGTGCAGCGGGGAACTGCGCGCAGCGGGCGCGGCGGAACGGGTCTGCATGCCGACGGCGGTTCGCATCAGGTCTTGGCCTGCGGTGCCGGCTCGGCTGCGGACTGGTGTCCGTACCCATAACCTTCCCCGTAGCCATACCCGTAGCCGTGCCCCGTGCCGTAGGCACCACCGGCATCGCCACGGGCCTGGTTCAGCACCATCATCTTGACCGGGCAGGCCTCGATGGTGGCCAGCGCGCTCTGCACCATCGACTGCAGCGTGCTGTCGGCACGCACGACGACGACGATCTGCCCCATGTGCGTGGCCAGCACCCGCGATTCGGTCGTCAGCAGCAGCGGCGGCGAATCGAAGATGATGATGCGGTCAGGGTAGCGCGTGGCCATGTCGTCGAGCAGCGCCGACATGGCTTCGCTGGCCAGCAGTTCGGTGGCCTTCGGGTGGGGCGAGCCGCTGGGTAGGATTGTTAGCTTGTCGACGTTGGTGCGCAGCAGCGCGCTGGCCATGTCGATCTTGCCTTCCAGCACTTCCAGCAGGCCGGGGCCCGGCGGCAGGCCTAGCACGCGCAGCACCGAGGGGCGCGCCACGTCGGCGTCGACCAGCATGACGGTGTGGTCGAGCTCCGCGGCGATGCTCATGGCCAGGTTGATCGACGTAAAGCTCTTTCCCTCGCCGGCCACTGCGCTCGTCACCATGATGAGGTTGCCGTGCGTCACCGTGGTGGCTCCGCGCCCGGTAGCGTTGAGGATCAGCGGCCGCTTGATGACCCGGTATTGGTCGGCCAGCCGCGTGCGCGGCGCGTTGGGCGTCACGATACCCATCGACGCAATGACGTCCAGATTCAGGTCTACGCGACGCGACAGCGAGGCGGGGTCTTGCCGTGGCGTCGGCGCGTCGACCGGCGCGACCACGGCCGCCGGTCGGCCTGCCGCAGCCGGCGTCAAGGGCGCGGTGGCAGGCTCTGCTGTCGCGATCTCGGGTACGACGATCCCGGCCTCGCGCAGTTGGGCCAGGCGCTGCGCGGCTTGTTCGATCAGGCTGCTCATGGCGTCAGGCCCCGTAGCGATTCATGACAATCAGGGCCGCGAGGCCTGTCACCATCATCAGCACAAGGGCTCCCGAAGCGCCTGCAAACCGCAACGTGCTCATTCGGGCACGGCGCCGGTCGACCTCGCTGCTGAGCAGGGTCACAACACCTAAGAGCGGCAGCCCAGTGCGCAGGCGAAGTTCGTTGCCATCACCATACGTCGGGCGCAGCTGCGCAGCGGCGAACGCTGCAGCCAAACCAATGGCCAGTGCCGCCACGAAGGCTACCGGGAACAGAATCAGACGGTTCGGCGACACAGGTTTGGGCGTGACACGTGGTGGATCGATGAGTCGGAACTCTGCAACGCCCGAGGCCACGTCCAGTTCTCCGGACATCACCGCCGACTGCCGGCGCGCCACAAGGTCTTCATAGTTCTTGCGCGTCACAGCGTAGTCGCGGTTGAGTTGCGAGGCCTCGGCCTCGATCTGCGGCGCAGTCTTCAGGTTCTCGCGAATCTGTGCCATCCGGCCCGCGTATTCGTCGACGCGTGCCTGCATCGCCGCCACCTGCACTTCCGCCGTCGCCAGCATGCGGCCGAGTTCCTGCTGGGCCAGACTTTCCACCGGTGCGTTGGTCTGCGGCGTCGCTGCGGCCTTCGCCGCAGCGGCCTTCTGCAGTTCCTGGACTTCCTTACGCTTCTGCGCCTCTAGGTCCCTGATGAGGCGCTGCGTACTGATGACATCGGGATGCTGTTCGGTGTAGCGCTGCAACAGCGCATCGAGGTTGCGCTTCTGCGCATCAATCCGCGAATCGATCTCGGGCGTCGACACCGCGATGCTGCTTTCCTTCAGCAAGTTGGGCAGTGCCATGCTTGGAGCCTGGCCCCGCACCTCAGCAAGCTGGCGTTTGGCCGCATCACGCGCCCGCTCGGCCTCGCGCAGTTGCAGTCTGGCGGCTTCCAACTGGCTGGACACTTCCCCAATGCGTGTCGTCAGGTCCTTGCCCTCCGCGCCCTGCCGGTCGATATTCCTCAGCCGGAACTCCTTCAGCCGCGCTTCGGCTTCTTCGAGCTTGGTCTCGAAGATCTTGATCTGCTCGTTCAGGAAGGTCTTGGCGGAATCGGTGTCCTTGCGGCTGGCCCCCAGGCCCGACTCGACGAAGATCGACACCATCGACTGGATGACGCGCTTGGCCTTGTCCGGCTCCGGGTCGCGGTATGCCATCGAATACAGGTTGACGCCGCCCGCGGTGCGGATCTCGATGCCCTTCTGCAGGCGTTCGATCAGGCGCTCCTGGCCACCCTTGGACTGTTCTTTCAGGTCCAGGTCGGCCATGCGCACCAGCTTTTCCAGGTTCGGGCGACTGATCAGCGTTCGACTGAGCATCTGGATCTGCTGCTCGACGTTGGGCTGCACCGCCAGGCCGCTCATCAGCGGCTTCAGGATGGAGTCGGTATCGACGTAGACCCGTGCGGACGCCTCATATTGATCAGGGATCTTCCAGACCGCAAGCGCACACACGGCCGCCATGATCCAGGCCGTCGCCAACCCGATCCAGCGAAATCGCCACATACCGCGTGCCGTGGCTGTGATCTGTTGAAGGAGCTCTTGCATGCGAATTTAGCGGCGTATGCCAGTGCGGAAGGCCATCGGACCCGGCAGGAGCAGCGCCACGCCGCCCCGACGCCAGTCCGACCTTGGTGCCGGGCGCAGAAGCGCGGTCAGAAGAAGCTCTGCGGGATGATCAGGATGTCGCCGGGGCGCATCTCGACGTTGGCCGAGACGTCGCCACGCTTGATCAGGTCGTTCAGGCGCACCGAATACTGCTTGTTGCCGTCGGACGTGCGCAGGATGCTGGCGCCGTTGCCGTCGGCGAAGTCGGTGAGCCCGCCCACCGCGATCATCACGTCGAGCACCGTCATCTTCTGCTTGTAGGGCAGGAACTGCGGCCGCGCGGCCTGGCCGACGACGCGGATCTGCTCGCTGTAGGGGCCGACGAAGCTGGTGACGATGACCGTGACGATGGGATCGCGCACGAAGGCGCCGAGCTTCTTCTCGATCTCGCGCGCGATCTCGGTCGAGGTCTTGCCCTGGGCCACGAGCTCGTCGATCAGCGGTGTCGAGATCTTGCCGTCGGGCCGCACCGGCACGCTCATCGAGAGCTCGGGATTGCGCCAGACGGTGATGTTCAGGGTGTCGCCCGCACCCACCACGTAGCTGTAGTCCGACCCTTGCGGCGCCGCGGGTGCGGGCGGCAGGCCCCCGAGCGGGGTGCTGCCGCAGGCGGCCAGGACGAGCGCCGCCGCGAGCAGCGTAGCGCGCCGGGCGGCGGCGAGGAAGAAGGCAGGTCTCATGGTCGGCAAGAGCTCCGGTCACTGGTCTAGGAGGACGCTGCACGGCCAGCAAGGCCTGGCCATGGCGCGGACAACGACGGACGATCGCTGTGGCGGGACGTGTCCCCGGCCGCGAAGGACTGGGATGATGGCACAGCACCTCGGGCCGACAGCCCGGCACGCCGCCGCTGGCTTCCGTGCGAGCGCGCAATTTTCACGTTCAGTGACATTCGCCCGCCACCCCCAGGTTGGCAGGCCGGCGCCCGCGGCGGGCCGCCGACGCCCGCCGGGTCCGCCCCGGGCCCGGCGGGCATGGATCCCGGCGTGTCGAGATCCTTGACAGAGCCGCCCCGGAATCAGGCTAAGTTGTTGATTCATTGGGTTGGCACCGGTGTTGCTTAGTGGAAGCCAAGTCGCCACGGTGGCGTCCACCTCTCAAGGAGAAAAGCATGAAGTTCCTGAAGTCTCTTCTCGCGGCTGGCGCAGCTTCGATGCTGGCCTTCGCCCCGATGGCCTCGCAAGCCGCGCTGACGCTGACCCTCGACGACCTGGCGACCGGCGGTGTCGACGTCATCGTCCTCGACAACGGCGCCGGTGACGCGTTCGCCCTGGCCGACGTCATCACGTACATCGGCTCGGCCGGCAGTTTCAACATCAACGTGTCGACCGGTCTGGGCGACGCCGCCACGCCGGCGCTGTTCGGCCTGGACCTGAACTCGGTCAACACCAGCCTGGCCGCCGGTACGCTGCGCCTGACGCTGACCGAAACCGACCTGAACTTCGGGGCGCCTGCCGCGAGCAGCCTGCTGTTCAACGGCCTGATTGGCGGCACGACCACGGGCAATGTGTCTTGGTCGCTGCTGGTCGACGACAACAACGTCGGCGGTTATGGTGTTGGCACGGTGGCGATGAGTGGCGCAACCGCCGCCCCTGGCGCATTCGCGAACACTGGTGCTTCGTACCTGACGGCCACCGACCCGTTCGCGCTGACCCTGGTGGTCGACATCACCCACGGCGCTTCGGGCGGCACGACCAGCTTCGACTTCAGCGGCTCCATCCCCGAGCCGACCAGCCTGGCCCTGATCAGCCTGGCGCTGCTGGGTGCCGGCGTGGCCTCGCGCCGCCGCAAGGCCTGAATCCCGCGACGGGACACACCGGGCCACAGCGGCCCGGGCTTTGGATTGCCCCGCTTTGTCGGGGCTTTTCTTTGCCTGCCGGGTCCGCATACGGGCTCGGCGCGAAAGAATGCCGCGACCCCCCCCCCGGGGTCGTGGGGAAGCGATTGAACCTCGGAGGACGAAGCGCTTCCTACAATCGACACAGACGCGAGATCACCGCTCGGAGCGCAGGCATGGAACACACCCCCCAGGACCCCGGATCGGCGGCCACCCCCTATGAGGCGACTGCGGTACTGCAAGCCAAGGGCTTGGCACGGCGCCGCCTGCTTCGCGCCGGAGCCTCGGCGTCGCCCGTGCTGCTGACGCTGGCCAGCAGCCCCGTTTCGGCCACGACGAGCTGCGTGGTGGCGTCCTCCTTCGTCTCGGTGGCCACATTCAAGAGTCGCAACCCGACGACCACCTCGATCAAGTGCACCACGCGCACCTGCGAGGATTGGTATGCGCAAGCCAGCTTGCCCACCAGCGGCACTCCCAGCCGGCCCGCTTGCCTGGATGTCACGGTGGACGGCCTGTTTGGTGCCACATCTTCTACCTACAAGAGCTGGAAGTGCTACGATGTTTTGAAGAACGGCGGTGCAGGCATCACGACGAGTGGTGAACTTGGCGTCCTGCAGCACCTGATCGCGCTCTGCATGAACGTCACTCAGGGCTTCGCACCTTCGCCCGGGGGCATTAACAAGACCTACCTGCAGGGCATCTGGACCAACTACAAGGCGAACGGCAACATCTACAAGGCCACGGCGGCAGGCATCAGCTGGGATTCGAGCCAGCTGATCACCTGGCTGCGGGTGCAGATGTACCCGATCAGCATCTGACCTGACCATCTTGGACGGCTCCCCGGCCGGCGGTCGGCAGATCGTGGCCGCGCCCGGACTCCTGCTGAAGGACTGGGGAGAAGACACCGCCGTGGTCTACGCGCCGTCCGCGGCGCAGACGCACTGGGTCTCTGCGGACGCGGCAGACCTGCTGCGGGCCCTGGCCGCCGGCGATCCGCCGGGCCCGCTGCTGGACGCCGCCGATCCGGCGCTGCTCGACGGCCTGCTGCGCGTCGGCCTGCTGCAGCGCGCACCATGACCATGCTGCTGCGCGACCTGGCGCCGCCGACCGTCGCCGAACGCATGCGCAGCGGCCGCGGCCTGCGCCTGCGCACGGGTCCCTTCGTCGTCCAGGTCGCCACGCCGCTGGCCGAGGTCGGTCGCGCGGTCAGCGCGCTGTATGCCGACCACGCCGTGGCCGACGAGGGCGACTTCCTCGACTTCGACGTCGCCGTGCACCGCCCGCGCGGCTGGCGCCGATGGTGGCAGCCGCAGGTGGTGTTCCGCTTCGAAGGCGAAGAGCCCTTCAATCCCCTGCCGGGCGACCAGGGCTTCCCATTGCTGGAGTGGGGCCTGAACTGGTGTGTGTACGGGATGTGCCACCAGTACCTGATCCTGCACGCCGCCGTGCTCGAGCGCAACGGCCGCGCGCTGATCCTTCCCGCGCCATCGGGCTCGGGCAAGAGCACGCTGTGCGCCACGCTGCTGTTCAGCGGCTGGCGGCTGCTGTCCGACGAACTCACGCTGCTGTGTCCGCGGCACGGGCACGTGGTGCCCAATCCCCGACCGGTGAGCCTGAAGAACGCGTCCATCGACGTCATCCGGCGCTTTGCGCCCGAGGTCCGTTTCGGCTCGATCGTGCACGACACGGCCAAAGGCGTCGTGGGCCACTTCGCCGCCCCCGCGCAGGCCTTGCGCCGCGCGCACGAGCCGGCGCTGCCCGGCTGGGTGGTGCTGCCGAAGTACGCGGCCGGCGCACCGGCCACGCTGCAGCGCATCGACCGCGCGCAGGCCTTCATGCAGCTGGTCGAGAACGCCTTCAACTACGACGTCTTCGGCGTCGAAGGCTTTCAGCTGCTGGGCAGCGTGATCGACCGCAGCGCCTGCTACAGCTTCACGTACAGCGACGTGCACGAGGCCGCCGCACTGTTCGCGGCGCTGGCCGACCGCGGGTCGCCGTCATGAGCTGGCCCGCCGACCTGGCGGCCGACGCGCTGGCCGGCCGGCTGCGCCCGCACGCCGACGATGGCGTGCAGCTCGCGGCCCTGGTGCGCCAGGCCCGTGCCGCCGGTCTGCTGGGACGGGTGGGGCAGCAGGTGCTAGTGGCCACCGACGGCCCGGTGCCGGTGCAGGACGATGCTTCGCGCGGCCACCGCAACGCCGCCGCCATCGCCGCGCACGCCGAGGCTGCCATGCGGGTGTCCCGCGCCCAGCACAGCGAGATCCGCCGCGAGGTGCGGTTCCTGCTGCACGCGCTGGCCACGCTCGATGCGCCGGTGATCCTGCTGAAGGGCGCCGCCTACGTGATGGGCGGGCTGCCGGCCGCGCATGGCCGCGTCTTCTCGGACATCGACCTGCTGGTGCCCAAGGCCGCGCTGCCGCAGACCGAGTCGCTGCTGATGCTGGGCGGCTGGATGAACACCCACCACACCGCCTACGACCAGCGCTACTACCGCCAGTGGATGCACGAGCTGCCGCCACTGCAGCACCTGCAGCGCAACACGGTGGTCGACGTGCACCACACCATCCTGCCCGAGACCTCGCGGCTGCGGCCCGACGCCGCCCGGCTCATCGGGGCCAGCGTGCCGGTGCCGGGCGTGGCCGGCCTGCGCATGCTCTGCCCCGCCGACATGGTGCTGCACAGCATGACGCACCTGTTCATGAACGACGACATGGGCCACGCGCTGCGCGACCTGTCCGACCTGGACCTGCTGCTGCGCCACTTCGGCGACGGCGGCGCCGGGGGTCCCGACTTCTGGCAGCGCCTGGTGGAACACGCGGGCTGGCACCAGCTGCGGCGGCCGCTGTTCTACGGGCTGCGCTACACGGCACGACTGCTCGGCACGCCGGTGCCCGCCGAAGCGCGCCGTGCGCTGCGCGGCGCGGCACCCGGCCCGGCGCTGCTGGCGTTGATGGACGCCATCTGGCACCGCGCGCTGCGCTCGCCGCATCCCGAGGCGGCACCGCCGGGGCGGGCGGCAGCGCTCGGCGCGCTGTACCTGCGCGGCCACTGGCTGCGCATGCCGCCGGTGATGCTGGCCCGCCACCTGACGGTGAAGGCGCTGCGCCTGCACCAGCGTGGCGACCGGGACGGCCGGGCCGGCGCAGACGGCGAACGCCAGACCGCTGCCGACGCCCCCCGCTGAGCAGCGCGCCTGCAGGCCACGCCCCTGCAACAGAGTGTGTGCAGGACTGCGCGAACACCCGCCGCACCGGCGGCCGGACGCGCCCGGCCATGCGCCGCGTCCGTATGCTCGGCGCCGTTGCTCGGCCATCTTGCCGGCACGCGGTTCCCGATTGCAGATCACCCCGTGTTCCCTGGCGAATGCGGGCTCGTCAACCCCCTGCCAACACCTGCTTGACGCTGCATCCTCCAGGCAGATGACAGGCCGGCTCGACCCCTCAAGGCGGGGATTGTTGGTGCCACCAACGGCTGCTTACAGTGCGAGCCGCCTAGGGGTCGAAGAGCCCGGCATCGATGGGGGCGCGGCGCGCACGGGCGCCGACGTCGCCCGGCAAGGCGCATCTGCCGCTTTCGGGTTGTCCGCTGTCCCTCGTTGCGAAACTCCCATGATCCGCATCTTCAATCACTACGTGCACCGCGCCTCGCTGCGCAGCATGTTCTTCGATCTGACGCTGGCGCTGCTGGTGGCCATCGGCGCCATCGCCTTCCAGGTCGGCGGCATCGACCACGCCATGCCGATGGCCGGCACGCACGTGGTGTCGTTCGCCGCCGGGCTGTTCGTCATCAACAGCGCCTCCGGCCTGTATGAAGTGGCGCCGCTGGGCTCGTTCAGCCGCGCCTGCGCGAAGGCGCTGCTGGTCCTGCTGGTGGCCCTGCCGCTGGCCTACGCGATTTTCGGCCTGCTGCCGGCCGAGATGGTCAGCCGCGGCGCGATCCAGTTCACCGTGATGGCGGGCGTCTCGGCGCTGGTCATGCGCCGCGTCTACGTCTCGCATTGGGGCACGGCCCGCACGGCCCGCACCCGCATTCTGATCTTCGGTGCCGGCGCGGCCGCCGTGGTGGTGGGCAAGACGCTGAAGGCGTCGGACCCCAACGCGCACATCGTCGGCTACGTCGCCGGCCCGAACGAGCTCGAGACCGCCGTGCCGGCAGACGAACTGCTCAGCCTGACCGGCTCGCTGACCGAGACCGTGGAGCGGCTGAACGTCGACGAGATCGTGGTCGCGCTCACCGAGCGCCGCGCCGGCAGCATGCCGCTGCGGCAACTGCTCGACTGCAAGCTCGCCGGCATCAAGGTGTACGACCTCAACAGCCACTTCGAGAAGACGCTGGGCCAGATCCGCATCGACTACCTCAGCGCCAGCTGGCTGATCTTCGGCGACGGCTTCAACCAGGGTGCGTGGCGCACGGCTGTCAAGCGCGTCTTCGACATCCTCTCGGCACTGGTGCTGATCGTGCTGTCGGCGCCCATCATGGTGATCACGGCGATCCTGATCAAGCTCGAGAGCCCCGGGCCCGTGCTGTACCGGCAGGAGCGCACCGGCCAGCTCGGCAAGAGCTTCAACGTCACGAAGTTCCGCAGCATGCGCACCGACGCCGAGAAGGACGGCAAGCCGCGCTGGGCCACCACCAACGACAGCCGCGTCACGCGCGTGGGCAACGTCATCCGCCGGCTGCGGATCGACGAGCTGCCGCAGCTGTTCAACGTGCTCAAGGGCGAGATGAGCATGGTCGGCCCGCGCCCGGAGCGCCCGTTCTTCGTCGAGCAGCTGACGCAGGAGATCCCGTTCTACGCCGTGCGCCACAGCGTCAAGCCCGGGGTCACGGGCTGGGCCCAGGTGCGCTACCACTACGGCTCCACCGTCGAGGATTCGCAGGAGAAGCTCCAGTACGATCTGTACTACGTGAAGAACCACACGCTGTTCCTGGACCTCGTGGTGCTGCTCGAAACCGTCGGCGTCGTGCTGACCGGCAAGGGCGCCCGCTGAGACACCCGGCGCGCCGCATCGGGTGCGTCCGCCGCGGCGCCCGCGCGTCGTGTTGCGCAGCAGCGCGTCGACCATGAGTGCACCGCGTGGATGACATGGCTGTGATCGGCTACGGCACCGCCGCCGCCGTGCATCTGCTGTTTGCCGCCTACCTGGCGCTGTCCGGGCGGCTGCAGCGCGAAGGCGCGCTGGCCTCGGCGCTGCTGCTGGCTGCCGTGCTGACCAGCGCCGCCTGGGCAGGCACCTCGGCCATCGCCGCCGTCTACCAGCCGTTGCTGTGGCCGGCGATGGCCGCGTTCTTCGACCTCGCGCGCTACGCCGCCTGGTTCGCCTTCCTGCTGGTGTCCATCGGCGTGCGCCGCGGCAACACCGGCAGCGGCCAGACCGTGCTGTCGCGGCTGCGCTGGGTGCTGCTGTGCTTCGTCGTCGCTGCGGCCTTGCTGCAGGCGCTGCGCATCGCAGGCGGCCACATCGACGCGCCGCCCTCGCGCCTGGTCATCGCCTGCCTGCTGGCGCTGCCACTGGGCGGGGCACTGCTGATCGAGCAGCTGTTCCGCAATCTCGGCGACGGCTCGCGCTGGAACGCCAAGCCGGTGTGCCTGGGGCTGGCTTGCGTCTTCTCGTTCGACATCTACCTGTATTCCACGGCGCTGATGTTCGGCGGCTTCGACCCCGACGCGCTCACCGCGCGCGGTGCCGTGCACCTGCTGGCCGTGCCCTTCCTGTTCGTGGCCGCGCGCCGCCGCAGCGACTGGGTGGCGCGCATGCAGGTCTCGCGCGCGGCGGCCTTCCACTCGGCAACGCTCGTGCTGGTGGGCGTGTACCTGCTGTTCATGTCGAGCATCGGGTACTACGTTCGCTACTTCGGCGGCGACTGGGGCCGGGCGCTGCAGCTGAACATCATGTTCGCCGCCGTGGCACTGCTGGTGGCCGTGGTGGTGTCGGGCTCGCTGCGGGCCAAGCTCAAGGTCTTCGTCGGCAAGCACTTCTTCAGCTACCGCTTCGACTACCGCGAGGAATGGCTGCGCTTCACCGCCATGCTGTCGACGCAGGGTTCGCCCAGCGAGGTCGGCTCGCACGTCGTCCGCGGCCTGGCGAACATGGTGGAGTGCCCCGCCGGCAGCCTGTGGACACGCGCCGACGCCAGCAGCCCGTTCACGCAGACGGCGCGCTGGAACATGCCGCAGATCACGGCCGAGGAACCTGCCGACTCGCCCTTCTGCGGCTTCCTGCGCGAGACGGCCTGGGTGGTCGACCTCGACGAGTTCCGGGCCTCGCCGCGCCGCTACGAGGAACTCGCGCTGCCGAGCTGGCTGCTGGGCATCCCCAACCCCTGGCTGGTGGTGCCGCTGCTGGTGGGCGACGAACTCCTGGGCTTCGTGCTGCTGGCCCGGCCGCGCACCGCCATCGAGATCGACTGGGAGGTGCTGGACCTGCTGAAGACCGCCAGCCGGCAGGCCGCGGGCTACCTGGCGCAGATGCGCGCCACCGAGGCCCTGCTGGAAGCGCGCAAGTTCGATGCCTTCAACCGCATGTCGGCCTTCGTGGTGCACGACCTGAAGAACATCGTCACCCAGCTCTCGCTGATGCTGAAGAACGCGGAACGTCTGCACGCCAACCCGGAATTCCAGCAGGACATGCTGTTGACGGTGGAAAGTTCGCTGGAGAAGATGCGACGGCTGATGCTGCAGCTGCGCGAAGGCGCGACACCGCCCGGCGGCAGCAGCGGCGTCGAACTCGCGCCCATCGTGGCCCGGCTCGAAGGCGCCGCGCGGGCCCAGGGCCGCAGACTTGACGTGGAGCAAGTCGACCGGCTGGCCACGCGCGGCCACGACGACCGCCTGGAGCGTGTGCTCGGGCACCTGGTGCAGAACGCCCTGGACGCGACCCCCCAGGATGGCCGCGTCTGGCTGCGTGTCGAGCGCTACAGTGGGCAGGTCAAGATCGAGATCGGCGACACCGGAGCAGGAATGACCGAGGAATTCGTGCAGACGAAACTGTTCAAGCCCTTCAACACCACCAAGCGCAGCGGCATGGGCGTGGGCAGTTACGAGAGCCACCAGTACATCCGCGAACTCGGCGGCAGCATCGGCGTGCACAGCCGCGTCGGCGAAGGCACGCTGGTCACGGTGCTGCTGCCGCTGTTCGAGCGCCAGCACGGCTCCGACCTGCTGCCGCAGGCACGCCCATGAGCGACCACAGCGCGTCGCCCCTGCTGATCGTCGAGGACGACCTCGCGCTGCAGAAGCAGATCAAGTGGTCGCTCGACAGCTTCGAGTCCGTCACCGCCAGCGACCGCGAGAGCGCGCTGCTGCAGTTCCGCCGCCACCAGCCCGCCGTGGTGACGATGGACCTGGGCCTGCCGCCCGACCCGGACTCCACGTCCGAAGGCTTCAAGCTGCTGGCGCAGATGCTCGACATCGACCCGGCCGTGAAGGTCATCGTGCTGACGGGCCAGAACGAGCAGTCGAACGCGCTGCGCGCGGTGGCGCTGGGCGCCTACGACTTCCTGGCCAAGCCGTTCGACCCCGACGTGCTGAAGCTGACGATCGAACGCGCCTACCGGCTGGCCGAACTGCAGGCCGAGAACCGCCGCCTGCAGACGCTGGCGCAGCCCGACGCACTGGGCAGCCTGATCACGCGCGACCCCGACATGATGCGCATCGCGCGCACGATCGACCGCGTGGCTTCCAGCAACGCCACCGTGATGCTGCTGGGCGAAAGCGGCACCGGCAAGGAAGTGCTGTCGCAGGGACTGCACGTGGCCAGCAAGCGCAGCGGCCGCTTCGTCGCGATCAACTGCGCCGCCATCCCCGAGAACCTGCTGGAGAGCGAGCTCTTCGGCTACGAGAAGGGCGCCTTCACCGGCGCCGCGAAGCAGACGCTCGGCAAGATCGAGACCGCCGACAAGGGCACGCTGATGCTCGACGAGATCGGCGACCTGCCGCATTCGCTGCAGGCCAAGCTGCTGCGCTTCCTGGAGCAGCGCACGATCGAGCGCCTGGGCGGCCGCAACGAGATTCCGGTCGACGTGCGCGTGGTCTGCGCCACGCACCAGGACCTGAAGAAGCTCAGCGCCGAAGGCCGCTTCCGCGAAGACCTGTACTACCGGCTGGCCGAGATCGTGGTCACGATCCCGCCGCTGCGCCAGCGCACCGGCGACGCCGTGCTGCTGGCCCACGCCTTCGTGCGCCGCTTCGCACAGGAGCAGCGCCGCAACGGCCTGGCCCTGTCGGAGGACGCGGTGCGGGCCATCGAGCTGCACCCGTGGCCGGGCAACGTGCGCGAGCTGCTGAACGCGATGAAGCGAGCCGTCATCATGAGCGACGGCGACCGCATCACGCCCGACGACCTCGGGCTGCCTTCGCCCAGCGACAACAGCAGCGGCGAGCGCACCGACCTCGACCTGCGCACCGTGCGCGAGACCGCCGAGCGCCAGGCCATCCTGGCGGCGCTGGCCCGCGCCAACGACAACATCGTGAAGGCCTCGGAGATCCTGGGGGTCAGCCGGCCCACGCTGTACGACCTGATGAAACGCCTGGCGATCCGCTGAAGCCGCGGGCGCCGACCCAACCACCACGCCATGCACGAACGCGCCATGCCCATCGCCCCGCCCCTACACCGTGGCCGCATGGCTGCCGTCGTGCTCGCCTGTGCGCTGGCCCTGGGCGCCTGCGGCGGTGATTCAGCGCCCTCGCTCATCGCCGCCGGCAAGGAGTCGCTGGCCAAGAAGGACCCGCGCACCGCGCTGATCCAGTTCAAGTCGGCCTTGCAGAAGGAGCCCGATTCGGCCGAAGCCCGTTACCTGCTGGGCCTGGCCCTGCTGGAGGCCGGCGACCCGTTCAGTGCCGTGGTCGAGCTGACCAAGGCGCTGGACCAGCGCCACGACGACAACCAGGTCATGCCGGCGCTGGGGCGTGCGCTGCTGATGGCCGGCGGCGCCAAGAAGCTGACGACGCTGTACGGCGCCGTGACGCTCAGCGACAAGACCGCCAACGCATCGCTGAAGTCGTCGGTGGCCAACGCCTGGGGCGTGATCGGCGACAAGGCGCGCGCGCTCGAGGCCCTGAGCGCCGCTGCGGCGTCGGTGCCCGACTACCCGGCCGTGCTGATCCTGCAGGCACGCCTGAAGGCCGACGAACGCCAGTACGACGCGGCGCTGGCCACGGTGGAGCAGGTGCTGGCGCGCAACGGCACGCATGCCGAGGCGCTGCACCTGAAGGGCGAGATCCTGCTGCATGCCAAGAACGATGCCGCCGGCGGCGAGGCAGCGTTCACGCAGGCGCTGGTGGCCGAACCGGCCTACATCGCTTCGCACCTGGCGCTGATCAGCCTGCGCCTGCGTGCCGGCGACGTGCCCGGCGCCAAGGCGCAGGCGGCGAAGCTGCACGCGCTGCTGCCCAAGCACCCGCAGACCCTGTTCATCGACGCCCGGCTGGCGCTGCTGGACAAGGACCTGAAGAAGGCCCGCGAACTGACGCAGCAGCTGCTGCGCATCGCGCCCGACAACATCGGCGTGCTCCAGCTCGCGGGCACCGTCGAGGGCATGTCCGGCCAGCTGGTCGTCGCCGAGAGCCACTATGCCAAGGCGCTGCAGCTCGAACCTGGCCTCATCGGCGCCAGGCGCAGCCTGGCCAAGGTGCAACTGCGCCAGGGCCAGGCGGTGAAGGCGCTGGCCACGCTGGCCCCGGTGATCGACGGCAAGCAGACACCGGACGCCGAGGCGCTGGCCGTCGCCGGCGAGGCGCAGCTGCAGCTCGGCGACGCACGCGCGGCCGAGCAGCTGTTCCTGCGTGCGGCCAAGCTGGCGCCGGAAGATCCCAAGCTGCGCACCGCGCTGGCGCTGATGACGCTGTCGCGCGGCGACGCCTCCGCGGCGTTCTCGCAGCTCGAAGCCATCTCGGCGCAGACGCAGGACAGCGCGTCCGACCTGGCGATCGTGAGCGCGCGGCTGAAGCGCAAGGAGTACCCTGCCGCGCTGCAGGCGCTGGACGGCCTGGCCCGGAAGCAGCCGCAGAGCGCCACGGTGCCCGAACTGCGCGGCTCGGTCTACGTGGCGCAGCGCGACTACGCCGCTGCACGCAAGGCCTACGAGCAGGCGCTGTCGCTGGAGCCCAGCCGCTTCAGCGCCGTGTACAGCCTGGCGACGCTGGACGTGCTGGAAGGCAAGCCCGACCAGGCCCAGCAGCGCCTGGACAAGGTGATCGCCAGCGACCCGCGCAACCACGTCGCACGCATGGCGCTGGCCAGCCTGCAGCAGCGCCAGAACCTGCCGCTGGCCACGATCCAGAAGACGCTGGCCGACGGCATCCAGGCCGAGCCCACCGAGCCCGCGCCGCGCCTGCAGCTGATCGAGCTGCTGCTGCAGCGCAAGCAGTACAAGGAGGCGCTGTCGGTGGCGCAGGAAGCGCGTGCCGCGCTGCCCAACGATGCCAACGTGCTCGACGCGGTCGGACGGGCGCAGTCGCTGGCGGGCGACACGCAGCAGGCGCTCAGCACCTTCCGGCAGCTGGCCGGCGTCGAGACACGTTCGGCGCGTGCGCAGTTGCGCATCGCCGACCTGATGAAGTCCACGGGCAACCGCGAAGGCGCCGTCTCGGCGCTGCGGCGCGCGCTGGAGATCGAGCCGGGCAACGATGCCGCGCAGGTGCGTCTGATGGACCTGTTGATCACCGACGGCAAGCCCAAGGACGCCCTGGAGATGGCGCGCGGCATGCAGCAGCGCATGCCTGCGGTGGCCACGGGCTACCTGCTCGAAGGCGCCATCCACCAGCGCGTGAAGGCCACCGACGCCGCGATCGAGGCCTACCGCAACGGCATCGCCAAGGCCGCCGCCAGCAGCGAGCTGGCCGTGGCATTGCACAAGGCGCTCCTGCTGCGCGGCAGCACGGCCGAGGCCGATCGCTTCGCGGCCGGCTGGATGAAGCAGCAGCCGAGCGACGTGCAGTTCGAGTACCACCTCGCCACGGTCGCGATCCTGCGCAACGAGCTCGACAAGGCGGAGACGCTGCTGACGCGCGTGCTGTCGCTGCTGCCCAACCACCCGATGGCGCTGAACAACCTGGCCTGGGTGATGGCCACGCGCGGCAAGCCGGGGGCGCTGATCCACGCGCAGCGCGCCGTGGACCTGCTGCCCAACCGTCCTGCGCTGCTGGACACGCTGGCGCTCGCGCTGGCCGCCGACAAGCAGCTGCCCAAGGCGCTGGAGATGCAGCGCAAGGCCATCGAGATCGCCCCCGGCGACATGGGCCTGCGCCTGAACCTGGCCAAGCTGGCGCTGCAGGCCGGCGACAAGGCGCTGGCCCGCACCGAACTCGAGCGGCTGGCCGCGCAGGGCACCCGGCTCACCTACCACGCAGAAGTCTCGCGTCTGCTGAAGACGCTGTAACCGCACGCACCGCCATGACACTGAAGCACACCCTGATCGCGTCCTGCATCGCCGGCCTGACGCTCACCCTGGCAGGCTGCGGCGGCGAGTCCGAAGAGAAGCTGATGGCGTCGGCCAAGGACTTCGTGGCACAGAACGACAACAAGTCCGCCATCATCCAGCTCAAGAGTGCGCTGCAGCAGAACCCGAAGTCGGGCGAGGCGCGGCTGATGCTGGGCATTGCGCTGCGCGAGAGCGGCGACCCTGCCGGCGGGCTGCTGGAGCTGCGCAAGGCGCAGGAGCTCGGCGTGCCCGACGCACAGCTGCTGCCCGAGCTGGCCCGCACGATGCTGCTGGCCGGCGAGTTCAGCAAGGTGGCCGGCCAGTACGCCGGCACCGAGCTGAGCGAGCCCCGGGCCCATGCCGACCTGGCCGTGAGCGTGGCGCAGGCCTTCGCGGTGCAGGGCAACAAGGCGCAGGCGCTCGAAAACTCCACCCGCGCGCTGCAGGCCGTGCCGGGGTTCGCGCCGGCGATCGTGCTGCAGGCGCAGCTGAAGGCCAGCGACAACGACGTCGACGGCGCGCTCTTCCTGCTCGACGACGTGCTGGCGAAGGAGCCCGGCAACATGCGGGCCGGTCTGCTCAAGGGCGAGATGCTCTGGCAGGGCAAGCGCGACCGCGACGGGGCGCTGGCGGCGTACCGCAAGGTGGCGGCGGGCCACCCGAAGTCGGTGGCGGCGCGGGCCGCCATCGTCAGCATCCTGGTCGAGCAGCAGAAGTTCGACGAGTCGCGCACCGAGCTCGCCGAACTCTCGAAGGTGGCGCCCAACCATCCGGACACGCTGTTCCTGGAGGCACGCTCGGCATTCCTGAAATCGGACTACACGGCCACGCGCGAGATCACCGAACGCCTGCTGAAGGTGCTGCCCGACAACGTGCCCGCGCTGGAGCTGGCCGGGGCCGCGGAGTTCCGCCTCAAGTCGGACGTGCAGGCCGAGGTGCTGCTGTCGCGGGCCGTCAAGCTGGCGCCGAACCGCCTGCTGCCGCGCCACCTGCTGGCGCAGATCCACGTCCGTGGCGGGCAGCCCGTGCGCGCCATCGAAGTGCTGCAACCCGCGATCGACAGCCCGCAGGCCGACGGCGTGACGCTCGCGCTGGCCGGCGAGGCCTACCTGCAGTCCGGCGACATCGCACGCTCGGACGCGGCGTTCCAGCGGGCCGCCAAGGCCGCGCCGCAGGACGCGCGCGTGCGCACCTCGGTCGCGATGGCGCAGGTGGTGCGCGGCAATGCCGGCGGGGCCATCGCCGAGCTCGAGAGCCTGACCGTCGACGACAGCAGCCCGCGTGCCGACCTGGCCCTGGTCAGCGGCCGCCTGCGGCAGAAGGACCTGCCCGGCGCGCTGAGGGCCGTGGAAGGCCTGCGCAAGAAGATGCCCGACAGCCCGCTGCCCGATCTGCTGCAAGGGCGCGTGCTGGTGCTGCAGAAGAACACCACGGCGGCGGCGGCGGCCTTCCAGGCTGCACTGGCCAAGGACGCCAAGTACTTCCCGGCGGTGTCCAGCCTGGCGGCCATGGACCTGGAGGCGGGCCGCACCGACCAGGCCAAGCAGCGCTTCCAGGCGCTGATCCAGGCCGACCCGCGCAACCACCGCGCACACCTGGCGCTGGCCGAGATCGCGAGCCGGGCGAACGCACCGGGTGCCGAGATCACGCGCATGGTGAGCGAGGCCGTGAAGGCAGCACCGGGCGAAGCGCAGCCGCGGCTGTTGCTGGTCAACCACCTGCTGCGACAGGGGGACGCCAAGGCCGCGCTGGTGGCCGCGCAGGACGCCAGCGCCACGCTGCCGAACAACTTCGAGGTGATGAACGCGCTGGGCCGTGCCCAGCTGGCCTCGGGCGACGGGCAGCAAGCCGTGTCCACCTTCAAGAAGCTCGCCGCGGCGCAGCCCACCAACGCCTTCCACCAGATGAGCCTGGCCGAAGCCCAGGTGGCGGTGAAGGACACCGACGGCGCCAAGGTCAGCCTGAAGCGCGCGCTGGAGATCGACCCGAAGCTGCTGCAGGCGCACCGGGGCCTGGTCAGCATCGCGATGGCGGACAAGCGGCCCGACGACGCCGTGCTGGTCGCCCGCGAGCTCCAGCGCAAGGCGCCGAAGGAGATGGGCGGCTTCCTGCTCGAAGGCGAGATCGAGAGCAGCCGCAGGAACTGGCCGGCGGCCGCGGCGGCCTACCGGGCATCGATGCAGCGGCAGAAGACGCCCGAAGCGGTGATGGGGCTGCACGCCGCGCTGGTCGGCACGGGCCAGCGCGGCGAGGCCGACCGCCTGGCGGCGGAGTGGCAGCGCGAACAGCCGAACGACGCGGCCTTCCGCTTCTACCTGGGCGACCAGGCGCTGAATCGCAAGGACTACGCGGTGGCGGAAGGCCACTACAAGGCGGTGCTCGAGATGCAGCCGCGCAATGCGCTGGCCATGAACAACCTGGCCTGGTTGCTGGTGCAGCAGAACAAACCCGGTGCGGTGAAGCTGGCCGAGGACGCCAACACGCTGATGCCCGACCGCGCGCCGCTGCTCGACACGCTGGCCACGGCCCTGGCGGCCGACAAGCAGTTCCCGCGGGCCATCGAGACGCAGAAGCGGGCCATCGCCCGCAACCCGCAGGACCCGGGGCTGCAACTGGGCCTGGCGCGCATCTACATCCAGTCGGGCGACAAGGTGCAGGCGCGCGGCGAACTCGAGGCACTGGCCAAGTTGGGCGACAAGTTCCGCGGCCAGGGCGAGGTCGCCGACCTGCTGAAGACCGTGCAGTGACCAACGGGCCGGCGCGGCGGCGCTGGCTGCAGGCGGCAGCCTGCAGCGTGCTGCCGGCCTGCGTGCTCGGCAGCGGGCCTGCGGCCGCCACTTTGCCGGAAGTGATCGCTCGCCTGCGGGGATCTGTCCTGCCGGTGGGCACCTACAGCCCGACCGACAGTCCCCGGTTCGGCTTTCGTGGCACCTGCTTCGTCGTCGGCGACGGCAACCTGGTGGCCACCAACTTCCACGTGCTGCCGCCGGCCGCCGAGACAGCCACCGGTGCGCGCCTGGCGGTCATGGCCGGCCGCAGCGGCGACCTGGGCCAGCTGCGCATGGCCACGCTGGTCGGCAGCGACCGGGCGCGCGACCTGGCGCTGCTGCGCATCGACGGCCCGCCGCTGGTGCCGGTGGCGCTGGACGGTGCGGGCAGCGCGCGCGAGGGGCAGTCGATCGCGCTGATGGGCTACCCGATCGGTGGAGCGCTGGGCTTCTCGCCAGTCACGCACCGCGGCATCGTCGCCTCGGTGACCCAGATCGCGCTGCAGGCGCCGACAGCCCAGCAGCTCGACCCCCGGGCCATCAGCCGGCTGCGCGGCGGCAACTTCGAGGTGCTGCAGCTCGACGCCACCGCCTATCCCGGCAACAGCGGCGGACCGGTGTTCGACGCCGACAGCGGCGTCGTGCTGGCGGTGCTGAACATGGTGCTGGTGAAGAGCAGCCGGGAGTCCGCGCTGTCGCAGCCCACCGGCATCAGCTATGCCATTCCGGTGCGGCACCTGCTGGCACTGCTGGCCGAACAGCCGGCAGCAGCGCCGCGCTGAGACGCACCGGGCCGCGTTGCGCGGCGTCAGACCTTGTAGTAGTCGCGGTACCAGGCCACGAAACGGCGGATGCCTGTCCGGATGTCGGTGCCGGGCTTGAAACCGGTCCATTCCGTGAGGGCGTCGACGTCGGCGTACGTGGCCGGCACGTCCCCGTCCTGCAGCGGCAGCAGGTTCTTCTGGGCCGGCATGCCGAGCGCTTCCTCGATCGCGGCCACGAAGTCCAGCAGCGGCACCGGATCGTGGTTGCCGATGTTGAAGACGCGGTAGGGCGCGTCGCTGGTGGCCGGGTCGGCCGTCTCCGATCGGTAGTCCGGGTTCGGCGTCGCCACGCGGTCGAGCACCCGGATCACGCCTTCGACGATGTCGTCCACGAACGTGAAGTCCCGCAGCATGTTGCCGTGGTTGAACACGTCGATCGGTCGCCCCTCCAGGATGGCCTTCGTGAACAGGAACAGCGCCATGTCGGGCCGTCCCCAGGGGCCGTAGACCGTGAAGAAGCGCAGCCCGGTCGTGGGCAGGCGGAACAGATGGCTGTAGGTGTGCGCCATCAGCTCGTTGGCCTTCTTCGTGGCCGCGTACATGCTGACCGGATGGTCCACGCTGTCGTGCTCGGAGAACGGCATCTTGGTGTTGCCACCGTAGACGCTGGAACTCGACGCGTAGACCAGGTGCTGCACCTGCGTGTGGCGGCAGCCTTCGAGGACGTTCATGAAGCCGACGACGTTGCTGTCGATGTAGGCGTGCGGGTTCTGCAGCGAGTACCGCACCCCGGCCTGCGCCGCGAGGTGGATCACGCGGTCGAAGCGCTCTTCGGCGAACAGCCGCTCGGTGCCGGCGCGGTCGGCGACGTCCATCTTCACGAAGCGGAAGCGCTCGTGCGGGGTCAGGCGGGCCAGCCGGTCCTGCTTCAGGCGGACGTCGTAGTAGTCGTTCAGGTTGTCGAGACCGACGACCTCGTCACCACGGGCGAGCAGACGGTGCGCGGCGGTGCTGCCGATGAAGCCGGCAGCGCCGGTGAGCAGGATTTTCATAGGCCGCCATTGGACCAAAGTTTGCAGCCGCGCCGCGGGACGTTTTCACGCTGCGCCGCGGCGGACATGGGGGGGCGCCCCGGCCGGCGCCACAAAACAAAACGCCGCCCACTGGGGCGGCGTCTGCCAATTCCGTCGTTGTTCTTGTTGTTCGAGAATTTGGTTGCGGGGGCAAGATTTGAACTTGCGACCTTTGGGTTATGAGCCCAACGAGCTACCAGGCTGCTCCACCCCGCGACTGAGCCTTCAAGTATATACCGGTTTCGGCGCAGTGCGCCAGGCTTATTCCGCCTTTTCGGTGGTGGCTTCGTCGGCAGCCACGGGCTCCGGACGGTCCACCAGTTCGACGAAGGCCATCGGCGCGTTGTCGCCGACGCGGAAGCCCATCTTCAGGATGCGCGTGTAGCCGCCCGGGCGCGTGTTGTAGCGCGGGCCGAGCACGTTGAACAGCTTGCTGACGACGTCGCGGTCGCGCGTGCGGTCGAACGCGAGGCGGCGGTTGGCCAGCGTCGGGTTCTTGGCCAGCGTGATCAGCGGCTCGACGGCCATGCGCAGTTCCTTGGCCTTGGGGACCGTGGTCTTGATGGCTTCGTGCGTGATCAGCGAATTGCACATGTTGCGCAGCATCGCGAGACGATGGCTGCTGGTGCGGTTGAGCTTGCGGAGTCCGTTGCGGTGGCGCATGGTGCGTGTCTTTCCTTATTGAACTCCGGCCGTGTCAGGTACCGGAGGTTGCACGGTGACAGGCGTGGTCTTAACGCTTGTCGAGGCCTTGGGGCGGCCAGTTCTCCAGCCGCGCGCCGAGCGTGAGCCCGCGCGAAGCCAGCACTTCCTTGATCTCGTTGAGCGACTTGCGGCCCAGGTTCGGCGTCTTCAGCAGCTCGGTCTCGGTGCGCTGGATCAGGTCGCCGATGTAGTAGATGTTCTCGGCCTTCAGGCAGTTGGCCGAACGCACCGTCAGCTCCAGCTCGTCCACCGGACGCAGCAGGATCGGGTCGAAGTTCGGCGTGCGCTGCTGCGGGGCTTCGAAGATGTCGCTGACCTGGCCTTCCAGCTGCGCGAACACGGCCAGCTGCTCGACCAGGATCTTGGCCGACTGGCGGATCGCCTCTTCCGGCGGGATGGCGCCGTTGGTCTCGATCTCCATCACCAGCTTGTCGAGGTCGGTGCGCTGCTCGACGCGCGCGTTCTCCACGGCGTAGCTGACGCGCTTGACCGGCGAGAAGCTGGCGTCGAGCACGATGCGGCCGATGCTCTTGGTCGGCTCGTCGCCGAAGCGGCGCATGTTGCCCGGCACGTAGCCGCGGCCCTTCTCGACCTTGATCTGCATGTCGAGCTTGCCGCCTTGCGCCAGGTGGGCGATGACGTGCTCGGGGTTGATGATCTCGACGTCGTGCGGGGTCTGGATGTCGCCGGCCGTGACGGGGCCTTCGCCTTCCTTGCGCAGCACCAGCGTGACTTCATCGCGGTTGTGCAGACGGAACACCACGCCCTTGAGGTTCAGCATGATGTGGACGACGTCTTCCTGCACGCCGTCGATGGCCGAGTACTCGTGCAGCACGCCGGCGATCGTGACCTCCGTCGGCGCATAGCCCACCATCGACGACAACAGCACGCGACGCAGCGCATTGCCGAGGGTGTGGCCGTAACCGCGCTCGAAGGGCTCGAGCGTGGCCTTGGCGCGGTAGCCGCCGAGCGGCTCGACGTGGATGGCCTTGGGCTTCAGAAGTGTGGTTTGCATGGATTCGTTTGTTCCTGTCAATACCCTCGGCTCGTTACACCGATAAGGCTGATGGACCGCGCCGGGCTGGGTGATGGGTCCGTGTCGCGCCCGGCTGGCGAAACGTCCGGCAAGCGCGGTAGGCGGCCGATGGGCGGCCTGCCGCGGCTCGTGTCCTTAGCGCGAATAGAGTTCCACGATCAGCGCTTCCTTGATCTCGGCGCCGAACTGATCGCGATCGGGGACCTTCTTGAAGGTGCCTTCCATCTTGGTCGCGTCCACGGAGACCCAGTCGCACAGGCCGACGCTCTGCGCGAGCTTCAGGGCGTCCTGCACGCGCAGCTGGTTCTTGGACTTCTCGCGCAGGGCGACCACGTCGCCGGCCTTGACGGCGTACGACGGGATGTTCACGACCTGGCCGTTGACCGTGACGGCCTTGTGCGAGACCAGCTGGCGCGCTTCGGCGCGCGTCGAGCCGAAGCCCATGCGGTAGACGACGTTGTCCAGGCGGCATTCGAGCAGCGCCAGCAGCGTGGTGCCGGTGTTGCCCTTGCGGCGTTCGGCTTCGGCGAAGTAGCGGCGGAACTGGCGCTCGAGCACGCCGTACATCCGCTTGACCTTCTGCTTCTCGCGCAGCTGGATGCCGTAGTCGCTGGTGCGCGAGCCACTCGTGCGGCCGTGCTGGCCGGGCTTGCTGTCGAACTTGGCCTTGTCACCGATCGAGCGACGGGCGCTCTTCAGGAACAGGTCGGTGCCTTCACGGCGGGAGAGTTTGGCCTTGGGGCCGAGGTAACGTGCCACGGTGGGTCCTTGTGCTTGTGTCTGACGCGGCAGGTGGGCTGGCGGACCAGTTCACCCCGCGCGAGTCTGGCGGCTGCTCTGTTGGGATCGGATCCCGGCGGCGCTCAGACGGTGGGCTTACGAAACAGCGGCGGATGCTCGGCGCATCCACGACCGCCTCAGGAAAACAGCCGGCTCGCACACGACGTGCTGGCCGGCTTGCGGAAAAACCCTTGATTGTAGCAGTGCCCAGCGGGCCCTGCAGACGGGGCTCAGATGCGGCGGCGCTTCTGCGGGCGGCAGCCGTTGTGCGGGATCGGCGTGACGTCGCTGATCGAGTTGATGCGGATGCCCAGCGACGCCAGGGCACGCACGCTGGACTCGCGCCCGGGGCCGGGGCCCTTGATGCGCACGTCGAGGTTCTTGATGCCCTGCTCCTGCGCTGCACGGCCGGCCACTTCGGCAGCCACCTGTGCGGCGAACGGCGTGCTCTTGCGCGAGCCCTTGAAGCCCTGGCCGCCGCTCGACGCCCACGCCAGCGCGCCGCCCTGGCGGTCGGTGATCGTGATGATGGTGTTGTTGAACGACGCGTGCACGTGCGCAATGCCGTCCGCGATGTTCTTGCGGATCTTCTTGCTCACGCGCCGGGCGGCGGTGTTGACGGGTGCTTTGGCCATGTCTTGCTCTCTTTAACTTACGCGACGCAGCTTACTTCTTCAGCGCAGCGGCGCCCTTGCGCGGACCCTTGCGGGTGCGGGCGTTGGTGCGGGTACGCTGGCCGCGCACGGGCAGGCCGCGGCGGTGACGGAAGCCGCGGTAGCAGCCGAGGTCCATCAGACGCTTGATGTTGATCGACAGCTCGCGGCGCAGGTCGCCTTCGATCGTCATGCGGCCGATCTCGTCACGGATCTTCTCCAGATCGGTGTCGGACAGGTCCTTGATCTTCTTGCTGTACGGAATGCCGGCGGTGTCGCAGATCTTCTGCGCCGTCGTGCGGCCGATGCCGTAGATCGCCGTCAAGCCGATTTCAGCGTGCTTGTGCGGCGGGATGTTGATGCCAGCGATGCGTGCCATGTTCTTCCTTCAATCAACCTTGACGCTGCTTGTGGCGCGGGTCGGTGCAGATGACGCGGACCACGCCCTTGCGGCGGATGACTTTGCAATTGCGGCACATCTTCTTGACCGAAGCGGCGACTTTCATGGTCTTCTCCTTGACCTACTTGGCGCGGAACACGATCCGCGCGCGACTCAAATCGTATGGCGTGAGCTCGACGGTGACCTTGTCACCCGGAAGGATGCGGATGTAGTGCATGCGCATCTTTCCTGAAATGTGGCCGAGCACCACGTGTCCGTTCTCCAACTTCACGCGAAAGGTCGCGTTGGGCAAATTCTCAAGAATCTCACCCTGCATCTGGATGACGTCGTCCTTGGACATCTTCTAGGTGGCCTTGAAGTTGGCTTTCTTCAAAAGACTTTCATATTGCTGGCTCATCACGTAGCTCTGGACCTGGGCCCAGAAGTCCATCGTGACGACGACGATGATCAACAGTGACGTGCCGCCGAAATAGAACGGCACGTTGTACTTCAGCACCAGGAACTCGGGCAGCAGGCACACCGCCGTGATGTACACGGCACCGGCGAGCGTCAGGCGGCCCAGGATGCGGTCGATGTGCTTGGCGGTCTGCTCGCCCGGACGGATGCCGGGAATGAACGCGCCGCTCTTCTTCAGGTTGTCCGCGGTCTCGCGGCTGTTGAACACCAGCGCGGTGTAGAAGAAGCAGAAGAACACGATCATCGCCGCATACAGCAGCACGTACACCGGCTGGCCCGGCGACAACGCACCCGACAGGTCCTTCAGCCAGCGCAGGCCGTCACCCGTGGCGAACCAGCCCACGATCGTGGCAGGCAGCAGGATGATCGACGACGCGAAGATCGGCGGGATCACGCCCGACATGTTCAGCTTCAGCGGCAGGTGCGACGACTGGCCGCCGTACACCTTGTTGCCGACCTGGCGCTTGGCGTAGTTGACCAGGATCTTGCGCTGACCGCGCTCGACGAACACCACCACGTAGGTCACGCCGATGACCAGGGCGATGATGAACAGGCTGGCGATGATGCTCATCGCACCCGTGCGCACCAACTCGAACAGACCGCCGATGGCACTGGGCAGGCCCGCGACGATGCCCGCGAAAATGATGATCGAGATGCCGTTGCCCAGACCGCGCTCGGTGATCTGCTCACCCAGCCACATCAGGAACATCGTGCCGGCCACGAGGCTCACCACGGCCGTCATGCGGAACCCGAACCCCGGGTTCAGCACCAGGCCCGCCGAGCCTTCGAGCGCCAGCGCGATGCCGAGCGACTGGAAGATCGCCAGGAACAGCGTGCCGTAGCGCGTGTACTGGGTGATCTTGCGACGACCGGACTCGCCTTCCTTCTTCAGCGCCTCGAGCGACGGCACGACGTAGGTCATCAACTGCATGATGATCGACGCCGAGATGTACGGCATGATGCCCAGGGCGAACACCGTGAAGCGCGACAGCGCTCCACCGCTGAACATGTTGAACAGGTTCAGGATGCCGCCGCCCTGGCTCTTGAAAAGCTGCTGCAGCTGGTTGGGGTCGATGCCCGGCACCGGAATGTGCGCACCGATGCGGTAGACCACCAGGGCCAGCAGCAGGAAGACGATGCGGCGACGCAGGTCGCCGAACTTCCCGCTCTTGGCCAGCTGGTTCGCGGAGGTTGCCACGAGCTTCCCGGGTCCTCTTAGGCGATGGAGCCGCCGGCGGCCTCGATGGCTGCCTTGGCACCCGCGGTCGCGCCGATGCCCTTGAGCACCACGGCACGCGTCAGCTCGCCCGACTTGATGACCTTGACGGTCTTGATCAGCTGCCGCACCAGGCCGGCGGCCTTCAGCGTCAGCAGGTCGACTTCAGCGGCGTCCAGCGCCTGCAGGTCGGCCAGCGTCACTTCGCCGTTGTACTTCAGCTGCGCCGACTTGAAGCCGCGCTTGGGCAGGCGACGCTGCAGCGGCATCTGGCCGCCTTCGAAGCCCACCTTGTGGTAGCCGCCCGCACGCGACTTCTGGCCCTTGTGGCCGCGACCTGCGGTCTTGCCCAGGCCCGAACCGATGCCCCGGCCGACGCGGCGACGCGCCTTCTTGCTGCCTTCGGCAGGTTTGATCGTGTTGATTTCCATCACAGCACCTTCACCAGGTACGCGACCTTGTTGATCATGCCGCGCACCGCCGGCGTGTCTTCGAGCACACGCTGGCTGTTGATCTTGCGCAGGCCCAGGCCGCGCACCGTGTCACGGTGCGACTGGCGCGTGCCGGCGACGCTCTTGACGAGCGTGACGGTCAGGGTTTTCTTGTCGGACATGAGAGTTCTCCGAGCCGGTGTCAGTTGAAGAGGTCTTCGACCGACTTGCCGCGCTTGGCCGCCACTTCGGCAGCCGTCGTCGAGCGCTTCAGCGCGTCGAGCGTGGCGCGAACCATGTTGTACGGGTTGCTCGAACCGAGGCTCTTGGCCACGATGTCGGTCACGCCCATCACTTCGAACACGGCACGCATCGGGCCGCCGGCAATGATGCCGTCACCCGGCTTGGCCGGCGCCATCAGCACCTTGGCCGCGCCGTGCTCGCCGCGCACGTTGTGGTGGATGGTGCCGTTGCGCAATTGCACCTTGACCATGTTGCGGCGCGCCGATTCCATCGCCTTCTGCACCGCGACCGGCACTTCCTTGGCCTTGCCCTTGCCCATGCCGATGCGGCCATCGCCGTCGCCGACGACGGTGAGCGCAGCGAAGCTGAGCGTGCGGCCGCCCTTGACGACCTTGGTGACGCGGTTGACCGCGATCATCTTTTCCTTCAGGCCGTCGTCGTTGCCTTCGGTCTGCTGGCGGGGAGTGAACTTTGCCATTTGATGTGTTCCTTTGCGCCCGTCAGAACTGGAGGCCGGCTTCGCGCGCCGCCTCGGCCAGCGCCTTCACGCGGCCGTGGTACGCAAAACCCGAACGGTCGAACGCGACCTTCTCGACGCCGGCGGCCTTGGCCTTCTCGGCGATGCGCTTGCCGATGATCGTGGCAGCTGCGGCATTGCCGCCCTTGCCCGCGGCACCCAGCTGGTCGCGCACTTCCTTCTCGGCCGTGGAGGCGCTGGCCAGGATCTGCGAGCCGTCGTCGGAGACGATGCTGGCGTAGATGTGCAGGTTGGAGCGGAACACGGTCAGACGCGCGACGCGCTGCTGCGCGATGCGCAGCCGGGTCTGGCGCGAACGGCGAAGACGCTGTTCTTTCTTGGTGATCATGTCGTCGCTCCTTACTTCTTCTTCGTCTCTTTGAGGGTCACGCGCTCATCGGCGTAACGGATCCCCTTGCCCTTGTACGGCTCGGGGGGACGGAAGGCTCGCACCTCGGCCGCCACCTGGCCGACGCGCTGGCGGTCGGCACCGGAGATGACGATCTCGGTCTGGGTCGGGCAGGCCACCTTCACGCCTTCCGGCATGTCCTTGACCACCGGATGCGAGAAGCCGATCTGCAGGTTCAGCTTGGAGCCGGCGGCCTGGGCACGGAAGCCCACGCCCACCAGCGTCAGCTTCTTCTCGAAGCCCTTGCCGACACCGTTGACCATGTTGTTGACGAGCGCACGCATCGTGCCGCTCATCGCATCGGCCTCGGTGCTGTCATTGGCAGGCGTGAAGCTCAGCTTGCCGGCATCGTTCTTGATGCTGACGAGCGGGTTCATGGCGCGCACCAGCGTGCCGTTGCCACCCTTGACGGTGATCTGGTCTGCCGTGATCGAGACGTCAACGCCCTTCGGCACCTCGATCAGCATCTTTCCTACGCGGGACATGTGATTCGTCCTTCCTTAGGCGACGTAGCAGAGGACTTCGCCACCGACACCGGTCTGGCGCGCCTTGCGGTCGGTCATCACGCCCTTGGGCGTGGTGACGATGGCGACGCCGAGGCCATTCATGACCTGCGGAATGGCGTCGCGGCCCTTGTAGATGCGCAGGCCGGGGCGGCTCACGCGCTCGATGCGCTCGATCACCGGGCGGCCGGCGTAGTACTTCAGCGCGATCTCGAGCTCGCTCTTGGCGCCGTCGGCCTTGACCGCGAAACCGTCGATGTAGCCCTCGTCCTTCAGCACCTGCGCGATCGCGACCTTCAGCTTCGACGACGGCATCGTCACGGCAGCCTTCTGGACGATCTGCGCGTTGCGGATGCGGGTCAGCATGTCCGCGATGGGATCACTCATGCTCATAACAAATCTCCTTCGCTTCTCGCCGGGCTCACCAGCTGGCCTTGACCAGACCGGGGATGTCGCCCTTGAAGGCGAGTTCGCGGATCTTGTTGCGGCCGAGGCCGAACATGCGGAACGTGCCGCGCGGACGACCGGTCAGGGCGCAGCGGTTGCGCAGACGGGTCGGGTTCGCATTGCGCGGCAGCTTCTGCAGCTCCAGGCGGGCAGCGTAACGTTCTTCGTCCGAGCGCTGCGCGTCGTTGGAGACGGCCTTCAGCTCGGCGTACTTCTTGGCGTACTTGGCGACCAGCTTCTCGCGCTTTTCTTCGCGCTGGATCAGGGATGTCTTTGCCATCTCTTGCCTTCAGTTCTTGAACGGGAACTTGAACGCGGCGAGCAGTGCCTTGCACTCGTCGTCGTTCTTTGCGCTGGTCGTGATGCTGATGTTCATGCCACGGATCGCGTCGATCTTGTCGTACTCGATTTCCGGGAAGATGATCTGCTCTTTGACGCCGATGTTGTAGTTGCCACGGCCATCGAACGAACGCCCGCTGATGCCGCGGAAGTCACGCACGCGCGGCAGGGCCACGGTGACGAAGCGGTCGAGGAATTCGTACATGCGCACGCCACGCAGCGTGACCATGCAGCCGATGGGCACGCCCTCACGGATCTTGAAGCCGGCGATCGGCTTCTTGCTCTTCGTGACGACGGGCTTCTGGCCGGCGATCTTGGTCAGGTCGCCGACGGCGTTGTCCATGACCTTCTTGTCGGAGACGGCCTCGCTCACGCCCATGTTCAGCGTGATCTTTTCCAGGCGCGGCACCTGCATGATCGAGGTGTAGCCGAACTTGGCCATCAGCTCGGGCACGATCTTGTCGCGGTAGATGGCCTGCAGGCGCGCTTGCGCGGGGGCTGCGGCCGGGGCTGCTTGAGTCTTTGCCATGGTGTCTTCTACCTTCAGGCCTTGATCTCGGCGCCGCTCGACTTGAAGACACGCGTCTTCTTGTCGCCGTCGATCTTGATGCCGACGCGATCGGCCTTGCCGGTGGCGGCGTTGTAGATCGCCACGTTCGACTGGTGGATGGGCATGGTCTTGTCGATCACGCCGCCGGTGGTGCCCTTGAGCGGGTTCGGCTTGACGTGCTTCTTGACGACGTTCACGCCTTCGACGATCACGTGGTCGGCATCGACGCGCTGCGCGATGGCGCCGCGCTTGCCCTTGTCGCGGCCGGTCAGCACGATGACCTGGTCGCCTTTGCGGAGTTTGTTCATGGTCGGTCCTCGATCTGTGCGCGTCAGAGCACTTCCGGCGCCAGCGACACGATCTTCATGAAGCGCTCGGTGCGCAGCTCGCGCGTCACCGGCCCGAAGATGCGGGTGCCGATCGGCTCCAGCTTGGCGTTCAGCAGGACGGCGGCATTGCCGTCGAACTTGATCAGCGAGCCATCCTGGCGGCGCACGCCCTTGGCGGTGCGAACGACGACGGCACTGTAGACCTCGCCCTTCTTGACGCGACCACGCGGCGCAGCTTCCTTGATGCTGACCTTGATGACATCACCGATGCCGGCATAGCGGCGCTTGGAGCCACCGAGCACCTTGATGCACATGACGGACTTCGCGCCCGTGTTGTCGGCCACGTCGAGCCGCGATTGCATTTGGATCATGTTTTGTCCCCAACTTGTCCGCGCGTTGCCGTGAGGCGCCGTGCAGCAGTCTTGGGCCCGAGTCTGGGAGGAACTTTGGGCAGATACCGGAAACGCCGCGCCCCATAAAGAAACGCGCCATTCCGGCGAAGCCTTGCATTATGCGGGGCAAAGCCGGGCCGCGTCAAGCAACCCGGGGGAAAGTTTTCAGGCCAGCGCCTGGACCTGCTTCAGCATCGTGTCGGCATCGCTGACCTCGAACTTGCCGGGCGCCTCGACGTTGAGCGTCTTGACGACACCGTCGACCACCAGCATCGAGTAGCGGTTCGACCGCAGGCCCATGCCACGCGCGGTGAGGTCCAGCGTCAGGCCGGTGGCCTGCGTGAAGGTGGCGCTGCCGTCGCCCATCATGCGCACCTTGCCGGCGGTCTGCTGATCGCGGCCCCAGGCACCCATCACGAAGGCGTCGTTGACCGACACGCACCAGATCTCGTCGACACCGGCGGCCTTCAGCGCGTCGGCCTGCGCAACGTAGCCCGGCACGTGCTTGGCCGAGCAGGTGGGCGTGTAGGCTCCCGGCAGCGCGAAGATCGCGATGGTCTTGCCGGCGGTCGACTTCTCGATGTCGAAGCTGTTGGGTCCGATCGAGCAGCCGTTGCCTTCGACCTCCACGTATTCCTGCAGGCTGCCTGCGGGCAGCTTGTCTCCGACTTTCAGCATCGCGTTCTCCTCGTGTGGAACAGTGTGTGGGGCAGCCGCCATGCAAAACGGCCGGGGCTGGAGTATCCAGCTTCCGGCCGTTCCAGGCTGACGCAGGTGCTTAGACCAGCTTGGCCTTCTCGATGAGGCGGGTCACGACCCAGCTCTTGGTCTTGCTGATCGGACGGCCTTCGGCGATCTCGACCAGGTCGCCCATCTTGTACTCGCCCTTCTCGTCGTGCGCGTGGTACTTGCGCGAGCGGGCGACGATCTTGCCGTACAGCTCGTGCGCGGTGCGGCGCTCGACCAGGACGGTGACCGTCTTCGCGCGCTTGTCGCTGACGATGCGGCCGACGAACGTGCGGGTGTTCGTGACCGGGGTGGCTTGAGCTTCGGTCATTTCGCGGCCCCTTGTTGACGCTTCTTCTCGGCGATGATGGTCTTCACGCGTGCGATGTCGCGGCGCGTGTCGCCCAGTTGCGCGTTGTTGGTCAGCTGTTGGGTCGCCTTCTGCATGCGCAGGCCGAAGTGGGCCTTGAGCAGGTCAGTGACTTCCTTCTCCAGCGCGGCCACGTCCTTGGTGCGCAGTTCGGATGCTTTCATGGTGCTTGTCTTTCCGTGCTCAAGCGCCGACCTGGCGGGCGACGAAGGTGCAACGCAGCGGCAGCTTCGCGGCCGCCAGCGTGAACGCCTCGCGGGCCAGTTGCTCGGGCACGCCGTTGATTTCGTACAGCACCTTGCCCGGCTGGATCTCGGCCACGTAGTACTCGGGGTTGCCCTTGCCGTTGCCCATGCGGACTTCAGCGGGCTTCTGCGAGATCGGCTTGTCCGGGAAGATGCGGATGAAGATGCGGCCGCCGCGCTTGATGTGGCGGCTGATCGCACGACGCGCAGCTTCGATCTGGCGCGCCGTGATGCGGCCGCGCTCGGTGGCCTTGAGGCCGAAGTCGCCGAACGACACGGCCGCGCCACGCGTGGCGATGCCGGTGTTGCGGCCCTTGTGTTCCTTGCGGAACTTGCGGCGTGAGGGTTGCAGCATCGTTATTCTCCTTTGCTCTCGCCACCGGCGGCCGGGGCCGCGCGGCGCACGCGCTTGACGGCCGGGCCCTTCGGGGCGTCGCCCGCGGGGGCGGCGGCAGCCGGCGCCGGAGCGCCGTCGGCACGCGGACCACGGTCGCCACCAGGGCGGCCACGGCCGGCACCCGGGCGGTCACCGCCCGGACGGTCACCGCGCGGCGGGCGGCGGTTGCGACGGTCGTCGTCGCCTTCGGTCTTCGGGATCGCGGGCGCTTCGCCATTGGCGAGGCGGTCGCCGCGGTAGACCCAGACCTTGACGCCGATGACGCCGTAGGTGGTCTTGGCTTCCGAGAAACCGTAGTCGATGTCGGCCTTGAGCGTGTGGAGCGGCACGCGACCTTCGCGGTACCACTCGCAGCGGGCGATCTCGATGCCGTTCAGGCGGCCCGACGACATGATCTTGATGCCCTGGGCGCCCAGACGCATCGCGTTCTGCATCGCGCGCTTCATCGCACGACGGAACATGATGCGCTTCTCGAGCTGCTGCGTGATGCTGTCGGCGATCAGCTGGGCATCGATTTCGGGCTTGCGCACTTCCTCGATGTTCACTGCCACCGGCACGCCCAGGCGACGGCCCAGTTCGGCCTTCAGGTTCTCGATGTCCTCGCCCTTCTTGCCGATCACGACGCCCGGACGTGCCGAGTAGATCGTGATGCGCGCGTTCTTGGCAGGGCGCTCGATGAGGATGCGCGACACCGCCGCATTCTTCAGCTTGCCCTTGAGGTAGTCACGCACCTGCAGGTCTTCGGCCAGCATGCCGGCGAAGTTGCGGTTGGTGGCGAACCAGCGCGAGCCCCAGGCGCGTGTGACGCTGAGGCGGAAGCCGGTCGGGTGGATTTTCTGTCCCATGGTTCTTCCTGGTGCCTCAGTTGCCGACCGTCACGAAGATGTGGCAGGTGCCCTTGCTGATGCGGTTGCCGCGGCCCTTGGCGCGCGCGGAGAAGCGCTTCAGCGTGGCGCCCTGCTCGACGTAGATCGAGGTGATCTTCAACTCGTCGATGTCGGCACCGTCGTTGTGCTCGGCGTTGGCCACGGCAGAGTCGACGGCCTTCTTGATGATGCCGGCGGCCTTCTTCTGCGTGAAGGACAGGATGTTCAGCGCCTGGTCGACCTTCTTGCCGCGGATCATGTCGGCCACGAGGCGGCCCTTGTCCACGGAGAGGCGCACACCGCGCACGCTTGCTTTGGTTTCCATCGCTCGCGCTCCTTACTTCTTGGCCTTCTTGTCCGCGGGGTGACCCTTGAACAAGCGGGTGAGGGCGAATTCGCCGAGCTTGTGGCCGACCATCTGGTCGGTCACGTAGACGGGAACGTGCTGCTTGCCGTTGTGCACGGCGACGGTCAGGCCGATGAACTCGGGCAGGATCGTCGAGCGGCGCGACCAGGTCTTGATCGGCTTCTTGTCCTTGATGGCGGCGGCCTTCTCGACCTTGGCCAGCAGGTGGTGGTCCACGAAGGGACCCTTCTTGAGTGAACGGGTCATGTTCTACGACCTCACTTCTTGCGACGCGAGACGATCATCGTCTGCGTGCGCTTGTTGTTGCGGGTGCGGTAGCCCTTCGTCAGGGTGTTCCACGGCGACACCTGCGGCTGGCCTTCGCCCGTCTTGCCCTCGCCACCACCGTGCGGGTGGTCGACCGGGTTCATGGCGGTACCGCGCACGGTCGGGCGGATGCCCTTCCAACGGATCGCACCCGCCTTGCCGTACTGGCGCAGGCTGTGCTCTTCGTTGCTGACTTCGCCGATGGTGGCGCGGCAGTCGATGTGGATCTTGCGCACTTCACCCGAGCGCAGGCGGACCTGCGCGTAGATGCCTTCGCGGGCCATCAGCGTGACGCTGGTGCCGGCCGAACGCGCGATCTGCGCACCCTTGCCAGGCATCATCTCCACGCAGTGGATGATGGAGCCGACCGGGATGTTGCGGATGGGCAGCGTGTTGCCGGCCTTGATCGGCGCCTCGGCGCCGCTCATCAGCGTGGCACCGGCCTCGACACCGCGCGGGGCGATGATGTAGCGGCGCTCGCCGTCGGCATACACCACCAGCGCAATATGCGCCGTGCGGTTCGGGTCGTACTCGATGCGCTCGACCTTCGCCGGGATGCCGTCCTTGTTGCGCACGAAGTCGACGACGCGGTAGTGGTGCTTGTGGCCACCACCCTTGTGCCGCATCGTGATGTGGCCGTTGTTGTTGCGGCCCGAGTTCTGCTTCTGCGGTTCCAGCAGCGACGCTTCGGGAGCGCCCTTGTGCAGGTGCTTGTGCACCACCTTCACCACGGCACGGCGGCCGGGCGATGTCGGTTTGACCTTGACGACAGCCATTACGCGGCCTCCCCGGAGAAGTTGAGCTCCTGGCCCGGCTTCAACGCGACGTACGCCTTCTTGACGTGGTCGCGGCGGCCAATGGAACGACCGAAGCGCTTGACCTTGCCCTTTTGCACGGTGGTCGTGACCGAAGCCACCTCGACCTTGAACATCAGTTCGACCGCAGCCTTGATTTCCGGCTTCGTGGCGTCGCGCAGCACCTTGAACAGAACCTGGTTCTGCTTCTCGGCCATGCGCGTGGCCTTCTCGGAGATGATCGGAGCGACCAGGATCGTGGCCAGCCGACCTTCGTCGAACTTCAGGCCCGTGGGATTGATGCGGCTCATGCGTACATCTCCTTGAGCTGCTCGATCGCGCCCTTGGTCACCAGCACCTTCTTGTAGAAGACGAGCGACAGCGGATCGGCATAACGCGGCTCGACGACCAGCACGTTGGCCAGGTTGCGCGAGGCCAGCGCCAGGTTGTCGTCGATCTGGTCGGTGATGACCATCACCGACTCCAGGCCCATGGCCTTGAGCTTGGCAGCCAGCAGCTTGGTCTTGGGGGCGTCGACGCTGACGCTGTCGACCACCGCCAGACGGCCGTCACGGGCCAGCTGCGACAGGATCGCGGCCATGCCGGCGCGGTACATCTTCTTGTTGACCTTGTGCGAGAAGTTCTCGTCAGGGCGGTTCGGGAAGATGCGGCCGCCGCCACGCCACAGCGGGCTGGAGGTCATGCCGGCGCGTGCGCGGCCGGTGCCCTTCTGGCGGAACGGCTTCTTGGTCGAGTGCTTGACCTCGCCGCGGTCCATCTGGGCACGGGTGCCCTGGCGCGCGTTGGCCTGGAAGGCGACGACGACCTGGTGCACCAGGGCCTCGTTGTAGTCACGCGCGAACACGGTGTCCGGCGCGTCGACCTTGGCCGTGGCCTGGCCTTGTTCGTTCAGGAGTTCGAGCTGCATTCTCAAGCTCCCTTCTTCAGCTTGGCCTTGACGGCGGGACGCACGACCACGTGGCCGTTCTTCGCGCCCGGGACAGCGCCACGCACCAGCAGCAGCGAACGCGCTTCGTCGATGCGGATGATGTCGAGGTTCTGCACGCTGACCGTCTCGTCGCCCATGTGGCCGGTCATCTTCTTGCCCGGGAACACACGGCCCGGGTCCTGCGCCATCGAGATCGAGCCCGGCACGTTGTGCGAACGGCTGTTGCCGTGCGACGCGCGCTGCGAGCTGAAGTTGTGGCGCTTGATGGTGCCGGCGTAGCCCTTGCCGTGCGACGTGCCCTGCACGTCGACCTTCTGGCCGGCGGCAAACAGGGCCACGGGCACGACCGCACCAGCCTTGTACTGGCCAGCGATCTCGGCGGTGACGCGGAATTCCTTCAGGATGGTGCCGGCTTCGACGCCGGCCTTCGCCAGGTGCCCGGCTTCGGGCTTGCTGACGCGGCTGGCCTTGCGGGCGCCGAACGCGACTTGCAGCGCGTTGTAGCCGTCGGTGGCAGCCGTCTTGACTTGCGTGACGCGGTTGTTGGACACGTCGAGCACCGTCACGGGGATGGCATCGCCATCGTCCGTGAAGATGCGCATCATGCCCACCTTGCGGCCCAGCAAGCCGAGCTGTTCGCTCATGCTCATGGTCATTTCTCCAGCGCGGTTTGAAGGCGCCTTTGTTCACGATCCCGACATCGATTGGCCGGGGTGGTTGTTGTGCTGCCCGCACCCCGAGGGGAGTCGAACAACAAATCCCCGGGCCGCCAAGAGGCAGCTCGGGGAAAGCCCGCGATTGTAGCAGCAGCGGGCGAACCCGCAACTGCCACGCCGTCGCGGCAGCGGCTTACTGCAGCTTGATCTCGACGTCCACGCCGGCCGGCAGGTCGAGCTTCATCAGCGCGTCCACGGTCTTGTCGGTGGGGTCGACGATGTCCATCAGGCGCTGGTGCGTGCGGATCTCGAACTGGTCGCGGCTCGTCTTGTTGACGTGCGGCGAGCGCAGGATGTCGAAACGCTGCATGCGCGTCGGCAGGGGCACGGGGCCCTTGACGATGGCGCCAGTGCGCTTGGCGGTCTCGACGATCTCCTGGGCGGACTGGTCGATCAGCTTGTAGTCGAAGGCCTTCAGGCGGATGCGGATCTTTTGCTTGCTGCTCATGGCCGATCCTTACTCGATGATCTTGGCCACGACGCCGGCGCCGACGGTGCGGCCGCCTTCACGGATGGCGAAGCGCAGGCCTTCTTCCATCGCGATCGGGTTGATCAGCTTCACCGTGATGCTCACGTTGTCGCCAGGCATCACCATTTCCTTGTCCTTCGGCAGCTCCACCGCGCCCGTCACGTCCGTCGTGCGGAAGTAGAACTGCGGCCGGTAGTTGTTGAAGAACGGCGTGTGCCGGCCGCCTTCTTCCTTGCTCAGCACGTAGATCTCGGCCGTGAAGTGCGTGTGCGGCTTCACCGAACCCGGCTTGCACAGCACCTGGCCGCGCTCGACGTCTTCGCGCTTCGTGCCGCGCAGCAGGATGCCCACGTTGTCGCCCGCCTGGCCCTGGTCCAGCAGCTTGCGGAACATCTCCACGCCCGTGCAGGTGGTCTTGACCGTCGGGCGGATGCCCACGATCTCGATTTCCTCACCGACCTTGACCACGCCGCGCTCGACGCGGCCGGTCACGACCGTGCCACGGCCCGAGATCGAGAACACGTCTTCCACCGGCATCAGGAACGCGCCGTCCACCGCGCGCTCGGGCGTGGGGATGTAGCTGTCCAGCGCGTCGGCCAGGCGCATGATGGCCTGCTCGCCCAGGTCGCCGGTGTCGCCTTCCATGGCCAGCTTCGCGCTGCCCTTGACGATCGGGGTGTCGTCGCCGGGGAAGTCGTATTTGCTCAGCAGTTCGCGGACTTCCATCTCCACCAGCTCGAGCAGCTCGGCGTCGTCCACCATGTCGCACTTGTTCAGGAACACGATGATGTACGGCACGCCGACCTGGCGCGCCAGCAGGATGTGCTCGCGGGTCTGCGGCATCGGGCCGTCAGCGGCCGAGCACACCAGGATCGCGCCGTCCATCTGCGCCGCACCCGTGATCATGTTCTTCACGTAGTCGGCGTGGCCCGGGCAGTCCACGTGCGCGTAGTGCCGGTTGGCCGTCTCGTACTCGACGTGCGCGGTGTTGATCGTGATGCCGCGCGCCTTCTCTTCCGGCGCCGCGTCGATCTGGTCGTAGGCCTTCGCCTCGCCACCGAACTTCTTCGCCAGGATCGTCGTGATCGCCGCCGTCAGCGTCGTCTTGCCGTGGTCCACGTGACCAATCGTGCCCACGTTCACGTGCGGCTTCGTGCGTTCAAACTTACCTTTTGCCATGTCGCTTTTCTCCAGAAAAGAGCGTTGCCAGTGTTGAGGTTTTAGGTTTCCGACAGGGTGATGGTTCGCTCGCCACTGGCAGCGCGCGCCACCCTCTCGAAGACCGGCTTGATTGAAGCGGGTTTACTTGCCGCGTGCGGTGATGATCGCGTCGGCGACGTTCTTCGGAGCTTCGCTGTAGTGCTTGAACTCCATCGTGTACGTCGCGCGGCCCTGGCTCATCGAGCGCAGCGTCGTGCTGTAGCCGAACATCTCGGACAGCGGCACCTCGGCCTTGATGACCTTGCCGCCACCGGGCATGTCGTCCATGCCCTGCACCATGCCGCGGCGGCTGGACAGGTCGCCCATCACGCCGCCGGCGTAGTCTTCCGGCGTCTCCACTTCCACGGCCATCATCGGCTCCAGGATCACCGGCTGGGCCTTGCGGCAGCCGTCCTTGAAGCCCATCGACGCGGCCATCTTGAACGCGTTTTCATTCGAGTCCACCTCGTGGTACGAACCGAAGGTCAGCGTGACCTTCACGTCCACCACCGGGTAGCCGGCGAGCACGCCGTTCGGCAGCGTGTCTTCGATGCCCTTCTTCACCGCGGGAATGAACTCGCGCGGCACGACACCACCCTTGATGGCGTCGACGAACTCGAAGCCCTTGCCCGGCTCCTGCGGCTCGACCGTCAGCACGACATGGCCGTACTGGCCCTTGCCGCCCGACTGGCGCACGAACTTGCCTTCGACGTCGCTGACACCCTTGCGGATGGTCTCGCGGTACGCCACCTGCGGCTTGCCGACGTTGGCTTCCACGCCGAATTCGCGCTTCATGCGGTCGACGATGATTTCCAGGTGCAGCTCGCCCATGCCCGAGATGATGGTCTGGCCGCTTTCCTCGTCGGTGCGCATGCGGAACGACGGGTCTTCGGCAGCCAGGCGGCCCAGCGCGATGCCCATCTTTTCCTGGTCGGCCTTGGTCTTGGGCTCGACGGCCTGCGAGATCACGGGCTCGGGGAAGATCATCTTTTCCAGCGTGATGATGCTTTCCGGGTCGCACAGGGTTTCGCCCGTGGTGACGTCCTTCAGGCCCACGCAGGCGGCGATGTCGCCGGCCAGGATCTCCTTGATCTCCTCACGCTGGTTGGCGTGCATCTGCAGGATCCGGCCGATGCGTTCCTTCTTGCCGCGGATCGGGTTGTAGACCGAGTCACCCGACTTCAGCACGCCCGAGTACACGCGGACGAACGTCAGCTGACCGACGTACGGGTCGGTCATCAGCTTGAACGCGAGCGCAGCGAACTTCTCGCTGTCGTCGGCACGGCGCGAGACGGGCTTGTCGTCGTCGTCGGTGCCCGGCACGGGCGGCACGTCGATCGGCGACGGCAGGAAGTCGATGACGCCGTCGAGCATGCGCTGCACGCCCTTGTTCTTGAAGGCGGTGCCGCAGAACATCGGCTGGATCTCGGCGGCCAGCGTGCGTGCACGGATGCCGGTCTTGATCTCGGCCTCGGTCAGCTCGCCCGACTCGAGGTACTTGTTCATCAGGTCTTCGCTCGACTCGGCGGCGGCCTCGATCATGTTCTCGCGCCACTTCTGGGCATCGGCCTGCAGCTCGGCAGGGATGTCCTTGAAGTCGAACTTCATGCCCTGCGAGGCCTCGTCCCAGATGATCGCCTTCATCTTGATGAGGTCGATCACACCGGTGAAGTTCTCTTCGGAACCGATGGGGATGACGATCGGCACCGGGTTGGCCTTCAGGCGCGCCTTCATCTGGTCGTGGACCTTGAAGAAGTTGGCACCCGTGCGGTCCATCTTGTTGACAAACGCCAGGCGCGGCACCTTGTACTTGTTGGCCTGGCGCCAGACGGTTTCCGACTGCGGCTGCACGCCGCCCACGGCGCAGTACACCATGCAGGCGCCGTCGAGCACGCGCATCGAACGCTCGACCTCGATGGTGAAGTCGACGTGGCCCGGGGTGTCGATGATGTTGAAGCGGTGCTCCGGATAGGACATGTCCATGCCCTTCCAGAAGCAGGTCGTCGCGGCCGACGTGATCGTGATGCCGCGCTCCTGCTCCTGCTCCATCCAGTCCATCGTGGCTGCGCCGTCGTGCACCTCGCCGATCTTGTGGTTCACACCCGTGTAGAACAGGATGCGCTCGGTGGTGGTGGTCTTGCCGGCATCGATGTGCGCGCTGATGCCGATGTTGCGGTAGCGCTCGATGGGGGTCTTGCGGGCCATGGTCAATCTCCAAAGACAGGAGCCGCCCCCGGGTTGGTAGGAACCCGTAGAGGCGGCCGGAAGCAGGGGTTTAGAAGCGGAAGTGCGAGAACGCCTTGTTCGCTTCAGCCATGCGGTGCACTTCGTCGCGCTTCTTCATCGCGCCGCCGCGGCCTTCGGCTGCTTCCAGCAGCTCGTTGGCCAGGCGTGCGGCCATCGACTTCTCGCCGCGCTTGCGCGCCGATTCCTTCAGCCAGCGCATGGCCAGAGCCTGCCGGCGCACGGGGCGAACTTCCACGGGAACTTGGTAGTTCGCACCGCCGACGCGGCGGGACTTCACTTCGACCATCGGCTTGATGTTGTTCAGCGCGGTGAGGAAGATTTCCAGCGGGTCCTTGCCCGACTTGTTCTCGACCTGGTCGAGCGCGCCGTAGATGATGCGCTCGGCGATGGCCTTCTTACCCGATTCCATGATCACGTTCATGAACTTGGACAGGTCGACGGAACCGAACTTCGGGTCCGGCAGGATCTCGCGCTTGGGTACTTCGCGACGACGTGGCATGGGAGTCTTCCTTCTATCGTTTCAGTTGGTGCACGCAGTTCACTGCGCACCGCGAAAAGCCATCAGGACTTTTCACTTACTCGGCCGGCCCACCGGGAGCCCGCCGCACATGGAGCGGCTGATCAGGCCTTCTTCGGGCGCTTCGCGCCGTACTTCGAACGCGACTGCTTGCGGTCCTTCACGCCCTGCAGGTCGAGCGAGCCGCGCACGATGTGGTAGCGCACGCCCGGCAGGTCCTTGACCCGGCCGCCGCGCACCAGCACGACGCTGTGCTCTTGCAGGTTGTGACCTTCACCGCCGATGTAGCTGATGATCTCGAAACCGTTGGTCAGGCGCACCTTGGCGACCTTCCGCAGGGCCGAGTTCGGCTTCTTGGGGGTGGTGGTGTAGACGCGGGTGCAGACCCCGCGGCGCTGCGGCGAGTTCTGCATCGCCGGCGATTTGCTCTTGGTGGCTTCGACCTCACGGCCGTGGCGCACGAGCTGGTTGATGGTTGGCATTTGTTGCTTGTTCCCGTTTGAAGCGACATGTTCTTTTCGGGAAACCGCGCGGGTGCAACAGCGGGTCTGCGGGACCTCGACAAGCCCCCGGTCGCGGCAGCGCCGTCGTCAACTGAAGGGGCACTGCGGGTTCGGGCGCCCATAGGCACACGCGGCAAAGTCTGCCGAAAAGCCTTCTAGTATATTCGGCCCGGGCAAATGGGGCAAGCGAGCGGGCCGTGATCATTCCGGAGACACCGGCGGCGGTGCTGGACACCAACGTCGTGCTGGACTGGCTGGTGTTCCGCGACGCCCGCACCGCGCCGCTGGCCGACGCGCTGCTGGCGCGCCGCCTGCGCTGGCTGGCCACCGGCTGGATGCGCGACGAGCTGGCGCACATGCTGGCGCACGGCAGCCTTGCACGCTGGCAAGCAAACAAGGAGCAGGCGCTCACTGTCTTCGACAACCTCGTGCAACTGCTGCCCCCTGCCCCGCGTTGCCGGCTGCACTGCACCGATGCCGACGACCAGGTCTTCATCGATCTGGCCGTCGCACAGAGTGCGCAGTGGTTGCTCACACACGACCGCGCACTGCTGAAGCTGGCGCGACGCGCCCGCCTGCACGGGGTGCAGGTGGCGACGCCTGCGGTCTGGAGCACGGCGCCCACGACCGTCGGGCCATGAAAAAGGGCGGCCGAAGCCGCCCTGGTCGCACGAAAGACCCAGCGGGTCACTCGGGCGTGTCGCCTCCGGCCGCTGCGGCCGTGGCCGCATCGACGTTGGCCATCTGCACGGCCGCCAGCTCTTCGGCTTCCTGCATCGCGATGGCGCGGCGCTCGGTCTCGTCCATGGCTTCCTTGGCCTTGCGTGCCTGGTGGAAGGCCATGCCGGTGCCCGCGGGGATCAGGCGGCCGACGATGACGTTTTCCTTCAGGCCGCGCAGCTCGTCGCGCTTGCCCATGATCGCCGCCTCGGTCAGCACCCGGGTCGTTTCCTGGAAGGACGCGGCCGAGATGAACGAGTCGGTCGACAGCGAGGCCTTGGTGATGCCCAGCAGCACGTCGGCGTGCGTGGCGATCATCTTGCCTTCGGCGCGCATGCGGTCGTTGGTGTCCAGCAGCTCCGAGCGCTCGACCTGCTCGCCGGCGATGTAGCTGGTGTCGCCGACGTTGACGATCTGCACGCGACGCAGCATCTGGCGCACGATCACCTCGATGTGCTTGTCGTTGATCTTCACGCCCTGCAGACGGTAGACGTCCTGCACCTCGTCGACGATGTAGCGCGCCAGTTCCTCGATGCCCAGCAGGCGCAGGATGTCCTGCGGATCCGCCGCGCCGTCGACGATCAGCTCGCCGCGGTTCACCACCTGGCCTTCGTGCACCAGGATGTTCTTCTCCTTGGGCACCAGCTCTTCGTAGACCTTGCCTTCGGGGTCGGTGATCTGCAGGCGCACCTTGCCCTTGGTCTCCTTGCCGAACGACACCGTGCCGGTGATCTCGGCCAGCGTGCCCACGTCCTTCGGGCTGCGGGCTTCGAACAGCTCGGCCACCCGCGGCAGACCGCCGGTGATGTCGCGCGTCTTCTGGCCTTCCATCGGGATGCGCGCCAGCACTTCACCCGGGGCGAGGTCCTGGCCGTCGCGGATCTGGATCAGCGAGCCGACCGGGAAGCCGATCGTCACCGCGTGGTCCGTGCCCGGGATCTTCACTTCGACACCGGCGGCGTCGAGCAGCTTGACCTGCGGGCGCACCACCTTGATGGCGCCGCGGCGCTTGCTGTCGATCACCACCAGCGTCGACAGGCCCGTGACCTCGTCGACCTGCTTGGCCACCGTGACGCCCTCTTCCACGTTCTCGAACTTCGCCTTGCCGGCGAATTCCGTGATGATGGGGCGGGTCAGCGGGTCCCAGTTCGCCAGCACCGTGCCGGCCTTGACGGCCTGGTCGGGCTTGATGTTCAGGATCGCGCCGTACGGCAGCTTGTGGCGTTCGCGCTCGCGGCCGTGCTGGTCGCTGATGACGATCTCGCCGGAACGCGAGATCACCACCAGTTCGCCCTTGCCGTTGGTCACGTAGCGCATCGTGGCGTTGAAGCCGATGATGCCGTCGCTCTTCGCGTCGACGCTGCTGGCCACCGCCGCACGCGACGCCGCGCCACCGATGTGGAACGTGCGCATCGTCAGCTGCGTGCCGGGTTCGCCGATCGACTGCGCGGCGATGACGCCGATCGCCTCGCCGACGTTGACCACGCCGCCGCGGCCGAGGTCGCGGCCGTAGCACTTGGCGCAGATGCCGAAGCGCGTGTCGCAGGTCAGCGCCGTGCGCACCTTCACCTCGTCGACGCCCGCGGCCTCCAGGGTGTCGATCAGGTCCTCGTCCAGCATCGTGCCGGCCGCGACCATCATCTCCTGGGTCTCGGGATGCAGCACCTCGGTGGCCGTGACACGGCCCAGGATGCGGTCGCGCAGCGACTCGATGACCTCGCCGCCTTCCACCAGCGCGCGGCGGTTCATGCCGTTCGCGGTGCCGCAGTCTTCCTCGGTCACCACCAGGTCCTGCGTCACGTCGACCAGACGGCGCGTGAGGTAGCCCGAGTTCGCGGTCTTCAGCGCCGTGTCCGCCAGGCCCTTGCGGGCGCCGTGGGTGGAGATGAAGTACTGCAGCACGTTCAGGCCTTCACGGAAGTTGGCCGTGATGGGCGTCTCGATGATGCTGCCGTCGGGCTTGGCCATCAGGCCGCGCATGCCGGCCAGCTGGCGGATCTGCGCGGCGGAACCGCGCGCGCCCGAGTCGGCCATCATGTAGATGGAGTTGAACGACTCCTGGTCGACTTCCTTGCCGTGGCGGTCGATGACCTTTTCCTTGGCCAGCTGGCTCATCATGACCTTGCCGACCTCGTCGCCGGTCTTGCCCCAGATGTCCACGACCTTGTTGTAGCGCTCGCCGGCAGTCACGAGACCCGAGACGTACTGCTGCTCGATCTCCTTGACTTCCTTCTCGGCGCGCTCGATCAGGCCCGGCTTCTGCTTGGGCACCAGCATGTCGTCGATGGCGATCGAGATGCCGGCGCGCGTGGCCAGCCGGAAGCCGCTCTGCAGCAGCTTGTCGGCGAAGACCACGGTCTCCTTCAGGCCGCACTTGCGGAAGCTGGTGTTGATCAGGCGCGAGATCTCCTTCTTCTTCAGCGCCTTGTTGATGTTCGCGAACGGCAGGCCCTTGGGCAGGATCTCGCTCAGCAGCGCACGGCCCACGGTGGTGGCGACCAGGTTGGTCTGCGGCACGAATTCGCCGCTGTCCTTGTCCTTGGTCCACTCCACCAGGCGCACGTTGATCTTCGCGGTGATCTCGACGACACCGTTCTCCAGCGCGCGCTGCAGTTCCTTCAGGTCGCTGAAGATCATGCCTTCGCCGCGGCCGTTGATGCGCTCGCGGGTGGCGTAGTACAGACCCAGCACCACGTCCTGCGACGGCACGATCGACGGTTCGCCGTTGGCCGGGAACAGCACGTTGTTGGACGCCAGCATCAGCGTGCGGGCTTCCATCTGCGCCTCGATGCTCAGCGGCACGTGCACGGCCATCTGGTCGCCGTCGAAGTCGGCGTTGAAGGCCGAGCAGACCAGCGGATGCAGCTGGATCGCCTTGCCTTCGATCAGCACCGGCTCGAAGGCCTGGATGCCCAGGCGGTGCAGCGTCGGCGCGCGGTTCAGCAGGACGGGGTGCTCCTTGATCACCTCTTCCAGGATGTCCCACACCACCGGCGTGCCGCTCTCGACTTCCTTCTTCGCGGCCTTGATCGTGGTCGCGATGCCCATCGCTTCCAGGCGGCTGAAGATGAACGGCTTGAACAGCTCGATGGCCATCAGCTTGGGCAGGCCGCACTGGTGCAGCTTCAGCGTCGGGCCGACCACGATGACCGAACGGCCCGAGTAGTCGACGCGCTTGCCCAGCAGGTTCTGGCGGAAGCGACCGCTCTTGCCCTTGATCATGTCGGCCAGCGACTTCAGCGCACGCTTGTTGGCACCGGTCATCGCCTTGCCGCGGCGGCCGTTGTCGAGCAGCGAGTCCACCGCTTCCTGCAGCATGCGCTTCTCGTTGCGCACGATGATTTCCGGCGCCTTCAGCTCCAGCAGCCGAGCGAGGCGGTTGTTGCGGTTGATGACGCGGCGGTACAGGTCGTTCAGGTCGCTGGTCGCGAAGCGGCCACCGTCCAGCGGCACCAGCGGACGCAGGTCCGGCGGCAGCACCGGCAGCACTTCCATCACCATCCAGTGGGGACGGATTCCGCTCTTCTTGAAGGCTTCCATCACCTTCAGACGCTTGCTGTTCTTCTTGATCTTCAGCTCGGAGCCGGTCATGTCGTTGCGGATCTTGTCGATCTCAACGTCCAGGTCCATCTCCTCGAGCAGCTTCTTGATGCCCTCGGCACCCATCAGCGCAACGAACTCGTCGCCGAACTCGGCCTGCTTGGCCTCGTAGTCGTCCTCGGACATGATGCTGAACTTCTTCAGCGGCGTCATGCCGGGGTCGACGACCACGTAGGCTTCGAAGTACAGCACGCGCTCGATGTCGCGCAGCGTCATGTCGAGCACCAGGCCCAGGCGGCTCGGCAGGCTCTTCAGGAACCAGATGTGCGCGCAGGGCGCGGCCAGGTCGATGTGACCCATGCGCTCGCGGCGCACCTTGGTCTGCGTGACCTCGACGCCGCACTTCTCGCAGATCACGCCACGGTGCTTCAGGCGCTTGTACTTGCCGCACAGGCACTCGTAGTCCTTGATCGGGCCGAAGATCTTGGCGCAGAACAGGCCGTCACGCTCGGGCTTGAACGTGCGGTAGTTGATCGTCTCGGGCTTCTTCACCTCGCCGAACGACCACGAGCGGATCTTCTCTGGCGAGGCCAGGCCGATCTTGATCGCGTCGAAGTGTTCGTCGGGCGTGAATTGCTTGAAAAGGTCGAGTAGTCCCTTCATGCCTTTTCTCCTTTAGTTGCGCTCGAGCTCGATGTCGATACCGAGCGAACGAATTTCCTTCACCAGCACGTTGAACGATTCCGGCATGCCGGCCTCGATCGCGTGCTCGCCCTTGACGATGCTCTCGTACACCTTGGTGCGGCCGTTCACGTCGTCGGACTTCACGGTCAGCATTTCCTGCAGGATGTACGACGCGCCGTAGGCTTCCAGCGCCCAGACTTCCATCTCGCCGAAGCGCTGGCCGCCGAACTGCGCCTTGCCGCCCAGCGGCTGCTGCGTCACCAGGCTGTACGGGCCGGTGGAACGCGCGTGCATCTTGTCGTCCACCAGGTGGTGCAGCTTCAGCACGTGCATGTAGCCCACGGTCACCGGACGCTCGAAGGCGTCGCCGGTGCGGCCGTCGTGCAGGATGGCCTGCGTGCGCGTGGCGGTGAGGCCCTTCTTCTTCGCGATGTCGTCCGGGTAGGCCAGCTTCAGCATGCCGCGGATCTCTTCCTCGGCCGCGCCGTCGAAGACGGGCGTGGCGAACGGAACGCCGTGCTGCAGGTTCTGCGCCATCTCCACGACCTCGGCGTCGCTCAGCGCGCTGAGGTCTTCCGACTTGCCACCCGACTTGTTGTACAACTCGTCGAGGAAGGCGCGGATCTCGGCGGCACGGGCCTGCTCCTGCAGCAGGTTGCCGATGCGCTGGCCGATGCCCTTGCCGGCCCAGCCCAGGTGCACCTCGAGCACCTGGCCCACGTTCATGCGCGAAGGCACGCCCAGCGGGTTCAGCACGATGTCGCACGGCGTGCCGTCGGCCATGTAGGGCATGTCCTCGACCGCGGTGATCTTCGACACCACGCCCTTGTTGCCGTGGCGGCCGGCCATCTTGTCGCCGGGTTGCAGGCGGCGCTTGACGGCGAGGTACACCTTCACCATCTTCAGCACGCCGGCCGGCAGCTCGTCGCCCTGCGTCAGCTTCTTGCGCTTCTCTTCGAACGCGAGGTCGAAGCTGTGGCGCGTCTGCTCCAGGCTGTTCTTGATGCTCTCGAGCTGGTTGGCCACGTCGTCGTCCGCTGGGCGGATGTCGAACCAGTGGTACTTCTCGATGCTGGCGAGGTAGGCCTTGTCGAGCGCCGTGCCCTTGGCCAGCTTGTTCGGGCCGCCGTTGGCGATCTTGCCGGCCAGCAGCTTCTCGATCCGGTCGAAGGCGTCGGCCTCGACGATGCGCAGCTGGTCGTTCAGGTCGAGGCGGAAGCGCTTGAGCTCGTCGTCGATGATCTGCTGCGCACGCTTGTCGCGCTGGATGCCTTCACGGGTGAAGACCTGCACGTCGATGACGGTGCCGTTGGTGCCCTGGTCCACGCGCAGCGAGGTGTCCTTCACGTCGGACGCCTTCTCGCCGAAGATCGCGCGCAGCAGCTTCTCTTCCGGCGTCAGCGTGGTCTCGCCCTTCGGCGTGACCTTGCCCACCAGCACGTCGCCGGGGTTGACCTCGGCGCCGATGTAGACGATGCCGCTCTCGTCCAGGCGGGCCAGTTGCTGCTCGCTCAGGTTCGGGATGTCGCGCGTGATCTCTTCCGAGCCCAGCTTGGTGTCGCGCGCCATCACCACCAGTTCCTCGATGTGGATCGAGGTGTAGCGGTCTTCGGCGACGACGCGTTCGCTGATGAGGATCGAGTCCTCGAAGTTGTAGCCGTTCCAGGGCATGAACGCGACCAGCATGTTCTGGCCCAGCGCCAGCTCGCCGATGTCGGTGCTGGCACCGTCGGCCACCACGTCGCCGCTGGCGACATGGTCGCCGCGCTTGACGATGGGACGCTGGTGGATGTTCGTGTTCTGGTTCGAACGCTGGTACTTGATCAGGTTGTAGATGTCGACGCCGACTTCACCGGCCACCGTCTCGTCGTCGTTGACGCGGATGACGATGCGGTTGGTGTCGACGTAGTCCACGATGCCGCCACGGCGGGCCGTGACGACCGTGCCCGAGTCGACCGCGGCGACGCGCTCGACACCGGTGCCGACCAGCGCCTTCTCCGGGCGCAGCACCGGCACGGCCTGGCGCTGCATGTTGGCGCCCATCAGCGCGCGGTTCGCGTCGTCGTGCTCGAGGAACGGCACCAGCGATGCCGCCACCGAGACGATCTGCGCCGGCGCCACGTCCATGTACTGCACGCGCTCGGGGCTCAGCAGCACCGATTCGCCGTTCTCGCGGGCCGAGACCAGCTCGTCGACCAGCTTGCCTTCCTTGTCCAGGCTGGCGTTGGCCTGGGCGATGACGTACTTGCCTTCCTCGATGGCCGACAGGTAGTCGATCTGGTCGGTGACCTTGCCATCGACCACGCGGCGGTACGGCGTCTCGAGGAAGCCGTACTCGTTGAGCTGCGCGTACAGCGCCAGCGAGTTGATCAGGCCGATGTTCGGGCCTTCCGGCGTCTCGATCGGGCAGACCCGGCCGTAGTGCGTGGGGTGCACGTCGCGCACCTCGAAGCCGGCGCGCTCGCGCGTCAGACCGCCCGGGCCCAGGGCCGAGACACGCCGCTTGTGCGTGATCTCGGACAACGGGTTGGTCTGGTCCATGAACTGCGACAGCTGGCTCGCCCCGAAGAACTCCTTCAGCGCGGCGCTGATGGGCTTCGAGTTGATGAGGTCGTGCGGCATCAGGGCCTCGGTCTCGGCCTGGCCCAGACGCTCCTTCACGGCCTTCTCGATGCGCGCCAGGCCCGAGCGGTACTGGTTCTCGGCCAGTTCGCCGACGCAGCGCACACGGCGGTTGCCGAGGTGGTCGATGTCGTCGACGTCGCCATTGCCGTTGCGCAGGTCGACGAGGATCTTGACGACATCGAGGATGTCGTCGTTGCTCAGCGTCATCTTGCCTTCGGGCACGTCGCGGCCCACGCGGGCGTTGAACTTCATGCGGCCGACGCGGCTCAGGTCGTAGGTGTCCTCGCTGTAGAACAGGCGGTGGAACAGTGCCTCGACGGCGTCTTCGGTCGGCGGCTCGCCGGGGCGCATCATGCGGTAGATGGCCACGCGCGCGGCCAGCTGGTCGGCGGTCTCGTCAGAGGCCAGCGTCTGGCTGATGTAGGCGCCCTGGTTGAGCTCGTTCGTGTACAGGCACTGCACGTCCTTGATGCCCGCGGCGCGCAGCTTCTTCAGCAGCGCTTCGGTCAGCTCGTCGTTGGCCTTGGCGACGATCTCACCGGTGTCGGGGTCGACCATGTTGCGTGCGATGACGCGGCCCACCAGGAAGTCTTCCGGCACGCTGACGAAGCCGGTGCCCGTCTGCTCCAGCTGCTTCACGTGGCGCGCGGTGATGCGCTTGTCCTTCTCGACGATGACGTTGCCGTCCTTGTCGGTCAGGTCGAAGCGCGCCACTTCGCCCTTCAGGCGCTCGGCGACGAACTCCATCTGCGCGCCCGAGTCCATCAGGCGGAAGTTGTCGTTGACGAAGAAGTGGGCGAGGATGCTTTCCGGGTTCAGGCCGATGGCCTTCAGCAGGATCGTCACCGGCATCTTGCGGCGGCGGTCGACGCGGAAGAACAGGATGTCCTTCGGGTCGAACTCGAAGTCGAGCCACGAGCCGCGGTACGGGATGATGCGAGCGCTGAACAGCAGCTTGCCCGAGCTGTGCGTCTTGCCCTTGTCGTGCTCGAAGAACACGCCCGGGCTGCGGTGCAGCTGGCTGACGATGACACGCTCGGTGCCGTTGACGACGAAGGAACCGTAGTCGGTCATCAGGGGCACTTCGCCCATGTAGACCTCTTGTTCCTTGATTTCCTTGACCACCTTCGCCGGGTGCGACTCGCGGTCGTAGATGATCATCTGCAGCTTCGCGCGCACGGCGGCAGCGAAGGTCAGACCACGTTGCTGGCATTCACGCACGTCGAAGGGAGGCTTCGCGATGTTGAATTCCAGGAACTTCATCTCCACGAAACCGTTGTGGGAGACGATGGGGAAAGCCGACAGGAAGGCTGCCTGCAGCCCCTCTGGCTTGCGTTTGGCCGGCGGCACGTCCTTCTGCAGGAACGCGACGTAGGACTCCCGCTGCATGGTCAGCAGATACGGGACGTTGAGGACACTTGCGCGTTTGCCGAAGCTCTTGCGGATACGCTTGCGCTCGGTGAACGTGTAGGGGGTTGCTTGCGCCATTGAACTCTCCGTGTCGAAAACCCACCCCTGGCCTTGGGACGGATTTCGTCGGCGACTGGCTGCTCAGGCGTTGCGCCTGAATGCTTGGTGGTTGGCCACTACCAACCGCTGGCGGACAACCCCGGCGTTGCACCGGAGTCCGACCAAACCGGTTCTCTGCAGTCGGATCAGAGAACACTTCTGAAGGCAGCACGCTGCCCTCAGAAGTGCTCCCTGGGCACCTTGCGGTGCTTCGGGAGCGACTGGCTTACTTGATCTCGGCCTTGGCGCCGGCTTCCACCAGCTTCTTCAGCGCGGCTTCGGCGTCGGCCTTGGGGATCGCTTCCTTGACGGGCTTCGGAGCGCCGTCCACCAGGTCCTTGGCTTCCTTCAGGCCCAGGCCCGTCAGTTCGCGCACGGCCTTGATGACCGACACCTTGTTCGCGCCGGCTTCGAGCAGCACGACGTTGAACTCGGTCTTCTCTTCGACCACGGCAGCGGCGGCACCACCACCACCGGCGGCCGGAGCGGCCATCGCGGCGGCGGACACGCCGAACTTCTCTTCAATGGCCTTCACCAGGTCATTGAGTTCCATCACCGACATGCTGTCCATCGCGGACAGGAAAGCGTCTTTGTCGAATGCCATTTGAATTACCTCGGAAACAGTTCAGATCAATGAATGGGATGCATCAGGCCGCGGGGGCCTCGGCCGGGGCTGCGGCTTCGGCGCCACCGCCCTTCTTCTCGGCCACTGCAGCCAGCACGCCAGCCATGCGCTGGATCGGCGACTTCAGCAGGCCGGCGACCTGGGCGATCAGCACTTCGCGGCTCGGGATGGCGGCCAGGGCCTTCACACCGTCTGCGTTCAGTGCCTTGCCTGCGTAGGCGCCGCCCTTGATGACGAGTTTGTCGTTGCCCTTGGCGAAGTCGGCAATGACTTTCGCGGCGGCAACGGCATCCTCGGAAAAGCCGTAGATCAGCGGGCCGACCATGGCATCCGAGGCCACTTCGAACGGCGTGCCGGTGACGGCGCGACGGGCGAGCGTGTTCTTCAGCACGTGAAGATAAACGCCCTTGTCGCGCGCCTGGCGGCGCAGCGTATCGAGGTGAGCCACGGTGAGGCCACGGTACTCGGCCAGCGCGAGCGTCTGCGAACGTGCGGCCTGCGCCGACACATCCGTGACCACGGCTGCCTTCTCGTTGCGATTGAGACTCAAGGTCTGCTCCTCACACAAAACGTGCCATTGCGTTGCCGCGCCGGCACACCGGGATTCAGCGACCGACTGTTTCCGACACCCATTTCACTGAGCACCTTTGCAGCGGGACCGCCATCTGCGCTGGCGATTAAGGAGCGCGTCACCACACCCCACCAGCGGTCTTGGATGACCTGCCCGCCGAACGCTTGCGCGCCTGCGGGCAGCCCACCAATGCGAGAGCGGCGCGCCAGACCCGCGCGCCGCCCGATGTTCACGTCAGGCAGCCTGCGCGGCGATGGACTGCGTGTCGACGCGCACGCCCACACCCATCGTCGACGACACGGCCACCTTGCGCAGGTAGATGCCCTTGCTGCTGGCCGGCTTGGCCTTGTTCAGGGCTTCGATCAGCGCGCGCAGGTTGCCGACCAGCTTCTCGTCGTCGAACGAGCGGCGGCCGATCGTGCCGTGCACGATGCCGGCCTTGTCGACGCGGAACTGCACCTGGCCGGCCTTCGCGTTGCGCACGGCTTGCGCGACGTCGGGCGTCACGGTGCCGACCTTCGGGTTCGGCATCAGGCCGCGCGGGCCCAGGATCTGGCCCAGCGTGCCGACGATGCGCATCGTGTCGGGGCTGGCGATGACGACGTCGAAGTCCATCTTGCCGGCCTTGATCTCGGCAGCCAGATCGTCCATGCCGACGACGTCGGCGCCGGCAGCCTTGGCTTCCTCGGCCTTGGCGCCCTGGGCGAACACGGCGACGCGCTTGGTCTTGCCGGTGCCGTTGGGCATCACGACGGCGCCACGCACGACCTGGTCGGACTTCTTGGCGTCGATGCCCAGCTGCACGGCGACGTCGATGGACTCGTCGAACTTGGCGGTGGCGGCGCTCTTCACGAGGTTCAGCGCATCGGCCAGCGGATACAGCTTGGTGCTGTCGACCTTGCCCTGCAGGGCCTTGGCCTTCTTGGTCAGCTTGGTCATGGCGTCAGACCCCTTCCACGATCAGGCCCATCGAGCGGGCCGAGCCAGCAATGGTCTTCACCGCGGCGTCCATGTCGGCGGCGGTGAGGTCCTTCATCTTGGTCTTGGCGATTTCCTCGAGCTGCGCGCGCGTGACCTTGCCCACCTTGTCCAGGTGCGCCTTGCCCGAGCCCTTCTCGATCTTCGCGGCCTTCTTCAGCAGCACGGTCGCCGGGGGCGACTTCAGGATGAAGGTGAACGACTTGTCGGCGAAGGCCGTGATCACCACGGGCAGCTTCAGGCCCGGCTCGTAGCCCTGCGTCTGGGCGTTGAACGCCTTGCAGAACTCCATGATGTTCAGGCCGCGCTGGCCCAGGGCCGGGCCGATCGGGGGCGACGGGTTGGCCTTGCCGGCCGGTACTTGCAGCTTGATGAAGCCGACGATCTTCTTTGCCATGACTGGCTCCTTTCGAGTTCAAACGCCGGCGGGCACATGCCCGGTCGGCTCCTCGTCACTCAGCCCAAACAACAACACGCTGGCCGGGGCTGCCTCGGCCAGCGCTGGAAACTCAGATCTTCTCGACCTGGCCGAAGTCGAGCTCGACGCCGGTGGCGCGGCCGAAGATCGTGACCGAGACCTTGACCTTGCTCTTCTCGTAGTTGACGTCCTCGACGGCGCCGTTGAAGTCGGTGAAGGGGCCTTCCTTGACGCGAACCAGCTCGCCGACCGTCCACTCGACCTTCGGCCGGGGCTTGTCGACGCCTTCCTGCATCTGGTTGACGATCTTCATCACCTCGGCTTCGGAGATGGGTGCCGGGCGGTTGCGGGCACCACCAACGAAGCCCGTGACCTTGCTGGTGTGCTTCACCAGGTGCCAGGTGTCGTCGGCCATGTCCATCTCGACCAGCACGTAGCCGGGAAAGAAGCGGCGCTCGGTGACGGCCTTCTTGCCGTTCTTCAGCTCGACGACCTCTTCGGTCGGCACCAGGATGCGGCCGAACTTGTCCTGCATGCCGGCGCGGTCGATGCGCTCGCGCAGGTTGCGCTCGACGGCCTTTTCCATGCCGGAGTACGCGTGCACGACGTACCAGCGCTTGGTGCTGGGCGCCGCGGCAGGCACGGCTTCGGCAGCAGCGGGCACGGGGGTGACTTCGGGTTCGCTCATGTCAGGCACCTCAGCCCTTCCAGCCCAGGATCAGGTCGTACAACACCCACTCGAGCGTCTTGTCGGTGAGGAACATGAACAGCGCCATCACCACCACGAACGCGAAGACGTACAGCGTCATCTGCGTGGCTTCCTTGCGGGTGGGCCAGACGACCTTCTTGACTTCCTTCACCGAGTCGCGGCCGAAGGCGATCAGCTGCTTGCCCGATTCGGCGGTGAAGAAGGTGGCCACCGAGGCCGCGAGCAGCACCAGCAGCGCGACGACACGCATCCACAGGTCTTGCTGACCGAGCGCGTAGAAGGCGACGATGCCCCCCACGAGCAGCAGCACGGCAACGGCCAGCTTGGCCTTGTCGGCGCCCGTGGAGACGGTTTCGACTGGGGGTTGGGTGGACATGAAGTTCAGATGTTCCGTGGCCGCCATTCAGCAGCAAAGCCCGCATCGCTGCGGGCTGGTGAATTCGCCACCGGGTGGTGGCAGGGGCAGAGGGGATCGAACCCCCGACCTTCGGTTTTGGAGACCGACGCTCTGCCAGTTGAGCTATGCCCCTGCTGTTCGAACTCGTTGATGCGCCGGCTTACTCGATGATCTTGGCCACGACGCCGGCGCCGACGGTGCGGCCGCCTTCACGGATGGCGAAGCGCAGGCCTTCTTCCATCGCGATCGGGTTGATCAGCTTCACCGTGATGCTCACGTTGTCGCCAGGCATCACCATTTCCTTGTCCTTCGGCAGCTCCACCGCGCCCGTCACGTCCGTCGTGCGGAAGTAGAACTGCGGCCGGTAGTTGTTGAAGAACGGCGTGTGCCGGCCGCCTTCTTCCTTGCTCAGCACGTAGATCTCGGCCGTGAAGTGCGTGTGCGGCTTCACCGAACCCGGCTTGCACAGCACCTGGCCGCGCTCGACGTCTTCGCGCTTCGTGCCGCGCAGCAGGATGCCCACGTTGTCGCCCGCCTGGCCCTGGTCCAGCAGCTTGCGGAACATCTCCACGCCCGTGCAGGTGGTCTTGACCGTCGGGCGGATGCCCACGATCTCGATTTCCTCACCGACCTTGACCACGCCGCGCTCGACGCGGCCGGTCACGACCGTGCCACGGCCCGAGATCGAGAACACGTCTTCCACCGGCATCAGGAACGCGCCGTCCACCGCGCGCTCGGGCGTGGGGATGTAGCTGTCCAGCGCGTCGGCCAGGCGCATGATGGCCTGCTCGCCCAGGTCGCCGGTGTCGCCTTCCATGGCCAGCTTGGCGCTGCCCTTGACGATCGGGGTGTCGTCGCCGGGGAAGTCGTACTTGCTCAGCAGTTCGCGGACTTCCATCTCCACCAGCTCGAGCAGCTCGGCGTCGTCCACCATGTCGCACTTGTTCAGGAACACGATGATGTACGGCACGCCGACCTGGCGCGCCAGCAGGATGTGCTCGCGGGTCTGCGGCATCGGGCCGTCAGCGGCCGAGCACACCAGGATCGCGCCGTCCATCTGCGCCGCACCCGTGATCATGTTCTTCACGTAGTCGGCGTGGCCCGGGCAGTCCACGTGCGCGTAGTGCCGGTTGGCCGTCTCGTACTCGACGTGCGCGGTGTTGATCGTGATGCCGCGCGCCTTCTCTTCCGGCGCCGCGTCGATCTGGTCGTAGGCCTTCGCCTCGCCACCGAACTTCTTCGCCAGGATCGTCGTGATCGCCGCCGTCAGCGTCGTCTTGCCGTGGTCCACGTGACCAATCGTGCCCACGTTCACGTGCGGCTTCGTGCGTTCAAACTTACCTTTTGCCATTTCCGGTGCTCCTGGCTGAAGAACTCAAGCGAGTCGATGGATGACGAGATTCTTGGTGCCCATGGCGGGAATCGGACCCGCGACCTCTCCCTTACCAAGGGAGTGCTCTACCACTGAGCCACATGGGCATCGTTACGGGCCTGGGGACCGCCTGCGGCCGCTGCCGCGCCTGTCCGCGATCCCCACACCCGTAACGACGTCTGCTCTCCGCTGACCAAGCGCCTGCCGCCGAGAACAGCCACCTTCCGTGGAGCGGGAGACGGGAATCGAACCCGCGTCATTAGCTTGGAAGGCTAAGGTTCTGCCATTGAACTACTCCCGCCTGGCACAACCGCTGAACTTGGCGAACATCTCTTGGTGGAGGAGGCTGGATTCGAACCAGCGTAGGCGTAAGCCAACAGATTTACAGTCTGCCCCCTTTAGCCACTCGGGCACCCCTCCGGAGAGCCGGCGAGTATAGCATGTTCAATCCAGCAGGCTAGCCCCCGCCCACCAGTCGACGGCAGAGGCCGTCGCCGCGAAGTGGCTGCCGTCGGCCATGAACTGCCGCTGCATGTCGTGCGAGGGGTGGCGCGTGCGCAGCACCCGCGGCCGGGCATCCGGCGGACAGGCGGCGTCGAAGAAGGCGTTGGCCGGCTTGCCCCAGAGCGAGAACGTCGGCGGCTGCGTGCGTCTGCAGAGCGCCTGGACGATTTCGGATGTGAGCGTTTGCCAACCGCAACCCATGTGGCTGCCGGCCAGCCCCACCTCCACCGTCAGCACCGGGTTCAGCAGCAGCACGCCGCGCGCGGCCCAGCCATCCAGCGCCCACACGGCGGGGCGCTTCCAGCCCGGGCGGTCGGCCTCCAGCACGTCGAACACCCGACGCAGCGAGTGGGGTTTGCCGTGGCCGGCAGAGAAGGCCAGGCCGTCGGCATGGCCCGGGCGCGGGTACGGGTCCTGGCCGAAGACCACCACCCGCACCGCGTCCGGCGCCACCAGCCGCAGTGCGCGAAACGGGTCGGCCGGCGCGATGGGGCGGTCGGCCGAGACCGCACGCACGCCGTCGACCACGCGCTGCTGGGCCGCCGGCGTCCAGCCCGGCAGCACGGCGCGCCACGCCGCAGGCAGCGACGCGAAGGCCGCCGGCAGGTCGTCGGCCGTCATGCAAACAGCGTCGCCAGCGCCACGCCGGGCTCGGGCGCGCGCATGAAGGCTTCACCGACCAGGAAGGCGTGGACGCCGGCCGCACGCATGCGCCGCACGTCGGCCGGCGCCAGGATGCCCGACTCGGTGACCAGCAGCCTGTCCGCCGGCACCTGCGGCAGCAGCGCCAGCGTGGTGTCGAGCGTGACCTCGAAGGTCTTCAGGTTGCGGTTGTTGATGCCCAGCAGCGATGTCTTCAGCCGCAGCGCGCGCTCGAGCTCGGCTGCGTCGTGCACTTCGACCAGCACGTCCATGCCCAGGTCCAGCGCGCAAGCCTCCAGGTCGGCCATCTGCGCGTCGTCCAGGCAGGCAGCGATCAGCAGGATGCAGTCGGCCCCCAGCGCGCGCGCCTCGACCACCTGGTAGGCGTCGATCATGAAGTCCTTGCGCAGCGCCGGCAGGCTGCAGGCAGCGCGCGCCTGCTCCAGGAAGGCCGCCGCGCCCTGGAAGAAGCGTTCGTCGGTCAGCACGCTGAGGCAGGCCGCGCCGTGCGCCGCGTAGCTGGCGGCGATCTGGGTCGGCACGAAGTGCGCGCGCAGCACGCCCTTGCTGGGACTGGCCTTCTTGACCTCGGCGATGACGGCCGGCTGGCCGGCGGCGAGCTTCGCACGCAGCGCGGCCTCGAAGCCGCGCAGGTCGCGCCGCGCCTCGGCGTCCGCGCGCCAGCTGGCCAGGCTGCGCCGGGCCTGGCCGGCCGCCACTTCCTCGCGCTTGACGGCGACGATCTTGTCGAGGATGTCGCTCATGGCTGTGCCGCGAGTTCCTTCGTGCGCGCGACGAACTGGTGCATCTTCGCCAGCGCACGGCCGGAGGCGATGGCCTCGCGCGCCAGCGCCACGCCGTCGGCCATGCTGGGCGCGACGTTGGCGGCATACAGCGCCACGCCGGCGTTCAGGATCACGATGTCGCGCGCGGGCCCGATCTCGTTGTCCAGCACCGCCTGCAGCAGCACACGCGACTGCTCGGGCGTCTCGACCTTGAAGGCGCGGCTGCTGGCCATCGTGAGGCCGAAGTCCTCGGGGTGGATCTCGTACTCGCGGATGCCGCCGTCCTTGTATTCGCCCACCATCGTGGCAGCCCCCAGAGAGACCTCGTCCATGCCGTCGCGGCCGTAGACCACCACCGCGTGCTCGGCGCCCAGGCGCTGCAGCGCACGCACCTGGATGCCCACCAGGTCGGGGTGGAACACGCCCATCAGGATGTTGGGCGCGTCGGCCGGGTTGGTCAGCGGGCCCAGGATGTTGAAGATGGTGCGCACGCCCAGCTCGCGCCGCACCGGCGCGACGTTCTTCATCGCCGGGTGGTGGTTGGGTGCGAACATGAAGCCGATGCCGGTCTCGGCGATGCTGCGCGAGATGGCCGCCGGCGTGAGGGTCATCGGCACGCCCAGCGCCTCCAGCACGTCGGCGCTGCCGCTCTTGCTGCTGACGCCGCGGTTGCCGTGCTTGCTGACGCGTGCGCCGGCCGCGGCCGCGACGAACATGCTGCAGGTGCTGATGTTGAAGGTGTGCGAGCCGTCGCCGCCGGTGCCGACGATGTCGACCAGGTGCGTGCGGTCGGCGACGTCGACCTTGGTCGAGAACTCGCGCATCACCTGCGCGGCGGCGGTGATCTCGCCGATGGTCTCCTTCTTCACGCGCAGGCCGACCAGCAGCGCCGCCATCATCACCGGCGACATCTCGCCGCTCATGATGCGGCGCATCAGCGCCAGCATCTCGTCGTGGAAGATCTCGCGGTGCTCGATGGCGCGCGTCAGCGCCTCGGTGTTGCCGATGGGCATGGCAGGCTCCTCAAAGGGTGGCGCGCAGCACCTGCACGGCGCGCTCGATGTCGGCGCGGCTGACGTCCAGGTGGGTCACGAAACGCAGCTTGTACAGGCCGGTGCACAGCACGCCGGCGGCGCGCAGGCGATCGACGACGCCGGCAGCCTTCTCGGGCGCCAGGTCGACGAAGACGATGTTGGTCTGCGGCATCTCCAGCGTCACGCCGGGCAGCCCCTGCAGCCCTTCGGCCAGCAGCTTCGCGTTGGCGTGGTCCTCGGCCAGGCGCTCGACGTGGTGGTCCAGCGCGTGCAGCGCCGCGGCGGCCAGCACGCCGGCCTGGCGCATGCCGCCGCCCAGCATCTTGCGCACGCGGTGGGCCCGCGCGATCAGCGCCTTCGAGCCGACCAGCGCCGAGCCGGCCGGCGTGCCCAGGCCCTTGCTGAAGCAGACCGAGACGCTGTCGAAGTGCTGCGCGATCTGCAGTGCCGGCACGCCGGAAGCCACGGCGGCGTTGAACAGCCGCGCGCCGTCGAGATGCGTGGCCAGGCCGCGCCGCCGCGCCAGGGCGGTGGCCTGCTCGACGTAGGCTGCCGGCAGCACCTTGCCGCCCCAGGTGTTCTCCAGCGCCAGCAGCCGCGTGATGGCGAAATGCGCGTCGTCGGGCTTGATGGCGGCTTCGATCTCGGCCAGCGCCATCGTGCCGTCGGCCGCCTGGTGCAGCGGCTGCGGCTGGATGCTGCCCAGCACCGCGGCACCGCCGCCTTCCCAGCGGTAGGTGTGCGCCATCTGGCCGACGATGTATTCCTCGCCGCGCGCGCAGTGCGCCATCAGGCCGCACAGGTTGCTCTGCGTGCCGGTGGGCGTGAACAGCGCGGCTTCCTTGCCCAGCAGGTCGGCGATGCGCTGCTGCAGCGCGTTCACGGTGGGGTCGTCCCCGAACACGTCGTCGCCGAGCTCGGCGGCGGCCATCGCCGCGCGCATCGCCGCGGTCGGCTTCGTGACGGTGTCGCTGCGCAGGTCGATCATCTCGGGGTTCCCATCTGCAGGAAGTTCCTCAGCATCGCGTGGCCGTGCTCGCTGAGGATGGACTCGGGGTGGAACTGCACGCCTTCCAGCGGCGCCGGGCCACCGGCCAGTTCCTTGTGGCGCACGCCCATGATCTCGCCGTCTTCCGACGTCGACGTGACTTCCAGCACCGCCGGCAGCGAGGCGCGCTCGATGGCCAGCGAGTGGTAGCGGATGACGCTGAAATGGCGCGGCAGGCCCTCGTACACCCCGCGCCCGTCGGTGGTGAGGGTGCTGGCCTTGCCGTGCATCTGCACCTGCGCGCGCACGACCCTGCCGCCGAGCGCGGCACCGATGGCCTGGTGGCCCAGGCACACGCCCAGCAACGGCAGCCTGCCGGCGAAGTGGCGGATGGCCTCGACGCAGACACCCGCCTCGGCCGGGCTGCACGGGCCGGGCGACAGCACCAGCCGGTCCGGCCGCAACTCGGCGATGCCGGCGACGTCGATCTCGTCGTTGCGCACCACGCGCACCGTCTCCCCCAGCTCGCCGAAGTACTGCACCAGGTTGAAGGTGAAGCTGTCGTAGTTGTCGATCATGAGGAGCATCTCAGAACCCCTCCTCGACCAGCTCGGCCGCGCGGATCAGCGCGCGCGCCTTGTGCTCGGTTTCCTTCCACTCCATCTCGGGCACCGAGTCGGCGACCACGCCGGCGGCGGCCTGCACGTACAGCATGTTGTCCTTGACGATGCCGGTGCGGATGGCGATCGCCAGGTCCATGTCGCCGGCGAAGCTGAGGTAGCCGCAGGCGCCGCCGTAGATGCCGCGCTTGACGGGTTCGAGCTCGTCGATGATCTGCATCGCGCGGATCTTGGGCGCACCGGTCAGCGTGCCGGCCGGGAACGTGGCCTTCAGCACGTCGAGGCTGCTCATGCCGTCCTGCAGCAGGCCCTCGACGTTGCTGACGATGTGCATCACGTGCGAGTAGCGCTCGATGACGAAGGCATCGGTCACCCGCACGCTGCCGGTCTTGGCGATGCGGCCGATGTCGTTGCGCGCCAGGTCGATCAGCATCAGATGCTCGGCACGCTCCTTCGGGTCGGCCGACAGCTCGGCTTCCAGCGCCTTGTCCTGCTCGGGCGTGGCACCGCGCGGGCGCGTGCCGGCCAGCGGGCGGATCGTCACCTTGTCGCCTTCGGGCGTGTGCTCCTGCCGCACCAGGATCTCGGGGCTGGCGCCGACGATCTGGAAATCGCCCATGTCGTAGAAGTACATGTACGGCGACGGGTTCAGCGAGCGCAGCGCGCGGTACAGGCTCAGCGGGCTCTCGGTGAAGCGCTTCTTCAGGCGCTGGCCGATCTGCACCTGCATCATGTCGCCCGCGGCGATGTACTCCTTGCTCGTCGCCACGGCCGCCAGGTAGTCGGCCTTCGCGAACTCGCGCTCCACCGAATGGCTGGCACCGCGCTTCACCGGCGGCGCGGTCACGCTGTAGCGCAGTTGGTCGCCCAGCTCCGACAGGCGCTTCTTCGCGTTGAAGTACGACTCGGGCGCCCGCGGGTCGGCATAGACGATGAGGTACAGCCGCCCCGAGAGGTTGTCGATGACGGCCAGTTCCTCGGTCTGCAGCAGCAGGATGTCGGGCGTGTCGATGCCGCCGGCTTTCCAGGTCTTGGCGAGCTTGGGCTCGATGTAGCGCACCGCGTCGTAGCCGAAGTAGCCGGCCAGGCCGCCGCAGAAACGCGGCAGCCCGGGGCGCAGCGCCACCTTGAAGCGCGCCTGGTAGCTGGCGATGAAGTCCAGCGGGTTGCCGTCGTGCGTCTCGACCACCACGTCGTCGGTGACGACCTCGGTGCGCATGCCGCTGGCGCGCAGCAGCGTCTTCGCCGGCAGTCCGATGAAGGAGTAGCGGCCGAAGCGCTCGCCGCCGACGACCGATTCCAGCAGGAAGCTGTGCTTGCAGGCCGCCCGCCAGCTTCAGGTACAGCGAGAGCGGCGTCTCGAGGTCGGCGAAGGCTTCCTGCAGCAGCGGAATGCGGTTGAAGCCCTGCGCGGCGAGGCTCTTGAATTCGAGTTCAGTGATCACTTCTTGGCCCTTGTCGCAGCGGCCGCGGCGCGGCCCGGTCTGCGTGGAGGTGGGGGTGCGGGCGCGGGGCGCCCGGCGGCAAGGACCGACGCGGGAGCGTCAGCCGAGACTGGGCGAGCGACGCCAGGGCCAGGCTCCCCGGTCGCGGGAACCTGCAGTCAGTTTGCGGGCCGTGAACATGTGCCGGAGTCTAGCAGCAGCCCCGATGCCCGCGGAACACCCGCGTGGCAGACTCCGCGCCTTCGAGAATCTGCCCGCGCGGGGTCCCCATGCAACGTCGTTTCGCATCCTTGCTGGCCGCCGCCGCCGTGGCGCTGGCCGGCACCCAGGCCCTGGCCCAGGCCGACGTCGGCGGCGTCAAGTACCCGGCCACGGCCCAGGTCGGCGGCCAGACGCTGCAGCTCAATGGCGCCGGCATGCGCTACAAGTTCGTCGTCAAGGTCTACACCGCGGGCCTGTACGTGCCCGCCAGGAGCGCCACGCCCGAAGGGGTGCTGGCGCAGGCCGGCGCACGGCGCATCCACGTGGTGATGCAGCGCGAGATCGATGCCAACGAGCTCGGCCGGATGTTCACGCGCGGCATGCAGGACAACGCGCCGCAGGGCGAGTTCAGCAAGTTCATCCCGGGCACCATCCAGCTGAGCGAGATCTTCAGCGCCTACAAGCGCCTGAAGGCCGGCGACGTGTTCTTCGTCGACTACGTGCCGGGCCAGGGCACCACCGTGGTGGTCAACGGCAAGCCGGCGTCCGAGCCCATCCGCGAGCCGGAGTTCTTCAATGCGCTGCTGCGCATCTGGCTGGGCAAGAACCCGGCCGACGGGGCGCTGAAGGAAGCGCTGCTGGGGCGCGAGCAGCGCCAGGTCACGTCGCCCGGCCAGCAATAGGCCGCGAGGCTGCGTCCAGCAACCCCGGCAACGCATCCAGCCGGTCGATCACGGCGTCGGGGCCGGCGGTCGCGGCCGGCTCGCCGTGGTTGTAGCCGTAGGACACCAGCACCACCGGACAGCCCGCGGCGCGCGCGGCCTGCGCGTCGTTGCTGCTGTCGCCCACCATCAGCGTCTGCGCCGGCGCGGTGCCCAGCGCCCGGCAGGTCTGCAGCAGCGGCAGCGGGTCGGGTTTCTGGCGCGCGAAGCTGTCGCCGCCGAAGGTGTGCGCGAAGCAGCCGGCCAGCCCCTTGGCCCGCAGCAGCGGCAGCGCGAAGGCCAGGGGCTTGTTGGTCAGGCAGGCCAGCAGCAGGCCGCCATCCCGCAGCGCCTGCAGTCCTTCGCGCACACCCGGGTACACCTCCGCGTGCTGGCCGTTGATCGCCAGGTAGTGGTGCTGGTAGCGCGCCCAGGCGTGCTCGATCAGGCTGTCGGGCGCGCCCACCTGCGCCAGCGTCTGCCGCAGCAGGTGCTGCGAGCCCTTGCCTACGGTGCGCGCGATGAACGCGCGGCCCACCGGCGGCAGGCCCAGGTCCGCCAGCGCCAGGCGCAGCGCGACCTCGAAGTCGCCCACCGTGTCGATCATCGTGCCGTCGAGGTCGACGATGGCGGCGCGCACGGCGCTCGGCAGGCTCATCGGGCGCCGCCCCCGCCGGACATGCGGTCGAGCACGTCGAACACCGCGGCCGTGTCGTGCTGCGCATGGCCCAGCGCCATCGCGGCGTCGTACACCGGCACGCTGGCGGCGAACAGCGGCGCCGGCACGCCGGCCGCGTGCAGCGCCTCGGCGATCAGCCGCATGTCCTTCTGCCACACCTCCACCTTCATCGTCGCGTCCTCCCAGCCGCGGTCTTCCATCAGCGGGCCGCGCACCTGCAGCATGCGCGAGCCGCCGGCGCCGTCGGCCAGCACCTGCACGGCGGTGCGCGGCGCGATGCCCCAGCGCCGCCCCAGCAGCAGGGCCTCGGCGGTGGAGACGTTGTGGATGGCCACCAGCAGGTTGGCCATCAGCTTCATCTTCATGCCGTTGCCGAAGGCGCCGACGTTGAACTGCGACTTCGTGAAGCCCTCGAACACCGGCTGCAGCCGCCGGATGGCCGCCGCCGGGCCGCTGGCGTAGACCGTCAGGTCCTTGCGCATCGCCTGCGCGCCGGTGCCCGAGAGCGGGCAGTCCAGCAGCACCACGCCGCGCGCGGCCAGCAGCTTGCGCGCGGCCTCCTTGTCGGCGATGTCGAGCGTGCTGGTCTCCACCACCAGCAGGCCGCGCGGCGCGCTGGCCGCAATCTGCGCCGCCACGTCGCGCAGCGCGTCGCCGCCGGGCAGCGAGGTGATGACCACGTCGACACCGGCGGCCAGCACGGCGGCGTCCTTGCACACCCGCCCGCCCGCAGCCCGGAAGCGCCGGCGCGCCGCTGCGCTGGGGTCGAAGCCCGAGAGCGTGAAGCCCGCCTTCTGCAGGTTGCCGGCCATCGCCGAGCCCATGATGCCCAGGCCGAGCAGGCCCACGTGCTGCAGCGGCGGCCGCTGGCCGCGGGGGGTCGCAGTCTTGGTGTTCATTTGATCTCCAGGTGCAGGCCGCGATTAAACTGGAAAAACAAGAACCCGCATCCCGATGGAGACCCGGACATGGCCAGCACCCCTGCTTCGAACCCGCGGCCCGCACCCGTGCAGGTGGGCCTGCTCGGCTACGGCTGGTGGGGCAAGACCATCGCGCGGCAGCTGGCGGCCTCGCCCTGGCTGCAGCTGGCCGCGGTGGCCGAGGTCGACGCCGGCGCACGCGCCGCGATGGCCACCGACCCGGTGCTGGCCGGTGTCGCCGTGCATGCCGGCGCCGAGGCGCTGCTGGCGCAGCCCGGGCTGGAGGCGGTGGTCCTGTGCACGCCGCACCAGCAGCACGCGGCGCAGATCGTCGCCGCCGCCGAAGCCGGCCTGCACGTGTTCTGCGAGAAGCCGCTGTGCCTGACGCTGGCCGACGCCGAGCGCGCAGTCGCCGCCTGCCAGGCACGGGGCCGGGTGCTGGGCATCGGCCACGAACGCCGCTTCGAACCCGAGGTGGTGGCGCTGTGGCAACTGATCGCCGCAGGCACGCTGGGCACGGTGCTGCAGATCGAGGCCAACTTCAGCCAGGACAAGTTCTTCGCGCTGCCCAGGGACAACTGGCGGCTCTCGAACGCGCACGCGCCGGTGGGGCCGCTCACCGCCACCGGCATCCACCTGGTGGACCTGGCGATCGCCGTGCTCGGGCCGTGCGAGACGGTGTGGGCGCGCCTGGCGACGCTGGGCTCCGGCTTCGAGAACGGCGACACGCTGGCCGTGATGATGGCCTTCCCGAACGGCGCCAACGCGCTGGTCAGCGCGATCCTGGCGACTCCGTTCGAGGGCCGCTTCGCGGTCTACGGCAGCCAGGGCTGGGTCGAGATCCGCGACCGCACGCACCCCGAGCAGCCCACGGGCTGGGACATCACCATCGCGCTGCGCGGCCAGCCGGTGCAGCGCCACTTCGCCGAGCCGGCGCCGTCGGTGCGCCACAACCTGGAGGCCTTCGCGCAGGCCATCCGCGGCGTGCAGCCCTACCCGGTCACCGCGGCCGAGATGCTGGCCAACGTGGCGGCGCTGGAGGCCATCATGCAGTCGGTGCAGCAGCGCGCACCGGTGGCGGTGGCGGCAGCGCGGGGTTGAGTGCGTGGCCACGCGCAAGGCCGCGCCGGCGGCGAAGAAGCCCCGCGCCGCGCCCGCGCCGCCGCCGCGCCAGCGGCTGAGCGCGGCCGAGCGCGAACAGCACATCACGCGCGAGGCCGTGCGCTTCTTCGCCGACGTCGGCTTCGGCGGCGACACGCGCGAGCTGGCCAAGCGCCTGGGCGTGACGCAGTCGCTGCTGTACAAGTACTTCCCGAACAAGGAGGCGCTGATCAACCGCGTCTTCGAGGAGGTCTACCTCGGGCGCTGGAACCCGTTCTGGGAGAGCGTGATCCGCGACCGCGGCATCCCGCTGCAGGAGCGGCTGACGCGGCACTACGTGGAATACGCCAAGGCCGCGCTGACGCGCGACTGGGTGCGCATCTTCATGTTCTCGGGCCTGCGCGGCGAGGACATCAACCGCAAGTACCTGGCCATCCTGCGCCAGCGCATCCTGGAGCCGATCGCGGTGGAGCTGCGGCACGAGCTCGGCCTGCCGGGCGTGGAGACACTGCCGCTGAAGTCGGCCGAGATCGAACTGGTCTGGGGCATCAACGCGCGCGTCTTCTACTTCGGCCAGCGGCAGTGGATCTTCGACGTGCCGGTGGAAGACAGCCTGGAGTCGCTGATCGCACTGACCGTCGAGCACTTCCTGGCCGGCGCGCGCGCCGTGCTGCCGCGGCTGCTGGCACCGGCCGCGCCCGCCTGAACGCTGCCGGCGGCGGCAGCGGCCGCCCCGACCGGGAAAACCCCGGGCTGTTGTAGATCAAACGATCACTTTACAGTGCGGGCCATGGACGTCGCCTGCACTCCCTCGCCAGCCACGCCGGGCTTCGACCCGCGCGACCTGCGCCGTGCGCTCGGCAGCTTCGGCACCGGCGTCACCGTGGTCAGCACGCTGGCCGCCGACGGCCGCCGCGTGGGCGTGACGGTCAACTCGTTCAGTTCGGTGTCGCTGGTGCCGCCCATCGTGGCCTGGAGCCTGCAGTGCCGGTCGCCCAGCCTGGCCGCCTTCGACGGCTGCGGGCGCTTCGTCATCAACGTGCTGGCGCTGGAGCAGCTGCCGCTGTCGCGCCGCTTCGCGAGCCCGCTGCCCGACAAGTTCGACGGCGTGGCGCACCACGCGGGGCTGGCCGGCCTGCCGCTGATCGACGGCTGCGCCGCCAGCTTCCAGTGCCGCACCGTGCAGCGGCACGAGGTCGGCGACCACGTGCTGTACCTGGGCCAGGTCGAGGCCTACGCGCACCGGCCCGGCGCCGGGCTGCTGTTCTGCCAGGGCCGCTACGCCCAGGGCGTGGAACTCGACGCCGCCTGAGTCCTTCGCCGCCCCACCCACGCCACCTGCGAGAGCGCCACCGTGCAATACAGCTGCTTCATGATGCCCCTGCACCCGCCGGGCCGCAACGTCACCGAGACGCTGCAGGAAGACCGCGAGGCCGTGCTGCTGGCCGACCGCCTGGGTTTCGCCGAGGCCTTCGTCGGCGAACACGTCACCGATGCGGCCGAGACCGTCACCTCCAGCATGATGTTCCTGGCCTCGCTGGCCTTTGCCACGAAGAACATCGTGCTGGGCACCGGCACCATCAACATGCCGAACAACCACCCGGCGGCGGTGGCGGCGCAGGCGGCCATGCTCGACCACCTGCTGCAGGGCCGCTTCATCATGGGCATCAGCCCGGGCGGGCTGATGTCCGACGCCGAGGTCTTCGGCAACTTCGGCCGCGACCGCAACGCGATGTTCGTCGAGGCCATCAACACGGTGCTGAAGATCTGGGAGTCCGAGCCGCCGTACGACATCGAGGGCCAGTTCTGGAACGTCTCGGTGGCCAAAACCATGATCCCCGAGATCGGCCAGGGGGTCATCATGAAACCCTTCCAGCGCCCGCACCCGCGCATCGTGGGCACCGCAGTGGCGCCGTTCTCGCAGGGCGTGACCGAAATGGCCAAGCGCGGCTGGGGGCCGATCTCGGCCAACTTCCTGATGCCCGAGTGGGTGAAGACGCACTGGCCCAAGTACGTGGAAGGCCGCGCCGCGGTGGGCGCGGTGGCGCAGCCGGCCGAGTGGCGCGTGGCCAAGAGCATCTTCGTCGCCGACGACGACGCCACCGCGCGCCGCTACGCGCTGGAAGCCGGCGGCCCGTACCACTTCTACTTCAAGCAGCTCTCGCGCAAGCTGCTGGGCGGCGGCCGCGGCAACCTGTTCAAGACCGACCCGGCCATGCCCGACAGCGACGTGACGCCCGACTACGTGACACGCCGCCTGGTGCTGGCCGGCACGGTGAACGCGGTGGTCGACCAGATCCTCGCCTTCCGCGAACAGGTCGGCGACTTCGGCAACCTCGTCTACGCCTGCCACGACTGGCAGGACCCGGCACTCGGCAGGCGCTCGATGGAGCTCTTCGCCACCGAAGTGATGCCGCGCGTGAACGCGGCCATCGGCGCCTGACTTCATCCACACGACACCCTCCACCATGCAACACAGCCACACCCTGCACACCCTGACCCTGCCCTGCGCGCAGCAGATCGTCGCCGCCGCCCACGCCCACGCGCGCAGCGCCGGCATGCTGCCGCTGGCGGTGACGGTGCTGGACATCCGCGGCGCGCTGAAGGCCTACGGCGCCGAGGACGGCACCAGCCTGTACCGCTTCGAGATCGCGCATGGCAAGGCGCTGGGCGCGCTGGGCATGGGCTTCGGCGGCCAGGAGATCGAGCGCCGGCACGGCCTGGTGCCGGGCTTCATCCAGGCCGTGGGCCAGCTCACAGGCGGCAACCTGGTGCCGGTGCGCGGCGGCGTGCTGGTGCGCGACGCGCAGGGCACCCTGCTCGGCGCGGTGGGCATCAGCGGCGAGACCTCGCCCAACGACGAACTCGCGGCGGTCGCCGGCGTGCAGGCCACGGGCCTGGTCGCCGACACCGGCGCACCGGCCTGAAGGCGGCGCGGCGATGCAGGCCACCGTCCACGGCCACACCGTGCACTACGCAGTCTCGGGCCGGGGCCCGTGGCTGACGCTGTCGCATTCGCTGGCCGCGCACAGCGGCATGTGGGCGCCGCAACTGGCGGCGCTGGAGCCGCACTTCACCGTGCTGCGCGTCGACACGCGCGGCCACGGCGGCAGCAGCGCGCCGCCCGGCCCGTACACGCTGGAGCAGCTGGCCGACGACGCGCACGCGTTGCTGCTGCACCTGGGCGTGCAGCGCACGCACTGGCTGGGCCTGTCGATGGGCGGCATGGTCGGGCAGATGCTCGCACTGCGCCACCCGGCCGTGCTCGACCGCGTGGTGCTGGCCGACACCACCGGCCGCGTGCCGCCGGCCGGTGCCGCGCTGTGGGCCGAACGCGCCGCCATCGCGCGCAGCGCCGGCATGCAGGCGCTGGTGCAGCCGACGCTGGCGCGCTGGTTCACGCCGCCTTTCCATGCCGCGCAGCCCACGGTGGTGGCGGACATCGGCGCGATGATCGCGGCCACGCCAGTCGAGGGCTACGCCGGCTGCTGCGCCGCGCTGGCCGCCACCGACACGCTGGACGGCCTGCGCGCGCTGGCGCACCCGGCGCTGGTGCTGGTGGGCGCGCAGGACGAGGCCACGCCGCCGGCCGCGGCCGCCGCCATCGCGGCGCACTGGCCGGGCGCCCGGCTGCAGGTGATCGACGGCGCGGCGCACCTGCCCAACATCGAGCAGGCTGCCGACTTCAACGCCGCGGTGCTGGCGTTCCTGCGCGGCTGATCAGGCGCCGGACTCGGCCGCAGGCCGATCAGGGGCCCGGCTGCGCCGGGCCGGGCCGCTGGCCGGCGCCGAAGCTGAAGGCGCCGCTGCGCGCCAGGCGGGCGAACTCGGCGTCCACCAGCTCCTGCACCAGCGACAGCGCCGGATTCGGCCGCGGGTCCAGCCGCGTGGCCAGCACGAGCTGGCGGTTGAGCTGCACGCCCGAGATCTCCGACATCACGATGCCCGCCGGCGGCACGGCTTCCTTGAACACCGACACCGGCATGATGGTGGCCCAGCGCCCGCGCAGCACCAGCTCGCGGATCGAGTCGACCGAGTCGATCTCGGAGTGCACGTTCAGCTCCTTGCCCAGCGACAGCAGCTGGCGCTCGACGATGCCGCGGTGCAGGCTCGTCATCAGCAGCGGGATGCGCGCGAGCTGGTGCACCAGCACCACCGGCCCGATGCGCATGCGCTCGTGCGAGACCAGCGCGAACGGCTCGGCCAGCAGCGGCTGCAGCGACAGCGCGCGCCCCGACTCGGGGTTGGTGACGACGGCCATGTCGATGATGCCGCGCTCCAGCCAGTCCAGCAGCGCCGGCGTGAAGGCCTCGCGCGTGCGCAGCGTGACGCCTTCCAGCATGTTGGCGCAGTTCTCGAACAGTCCCGGCAGCAGCAGCCGCGCCAGCGTGGGCGACGCACCCAGCACCACGGTGGCCTGGTCGACCTGCTGGCTGCGCGCGAGCTTCTGGCCCAGCCGCGCGGCCTCGGCCAGCATGCGCTGCGCCGACTCGTACACCGTGATGCCGGCCTTGGTCAGGCGCACGCCGCGCGGCAGGCGCTGCAGCAGCTGCACGCCCAGTTCGGACTCCAGTTCGCGCATCTGGCGCGTCAACGCGGGTTGCGCAAGTGGTATGGCAGCCGCCGCTGCGGTCAGGCTGCCGGCATCGGCAACGGCCACGAAGTAACGCAGGGTGCGCAAGTGCATGCTGAAGCCCGTGGAAACCCTTGTAACGATCGCAGGATGATATGGCACTGCGCGAATCCGGCATTGGACACGGCCCCGGGCGCGGCCTACGCTGCGACGCCTGGAACATGCCGCCGCAGGCATGCCCCGCCGCACAACGAGAACCACCGGGACCCCGCCATGACCGCACGCCACGTGCCCCACGACGCGCTGCGCCGCTTCATCGCCAGCGCCTTCGTCAGCCAGGGCCTGCCCGCGGCAGACGCCGGGCAGGTGGCACAGCTGATGGCCGACGCCGACCTGCAGGGCAGCGACGGCCACGGCGTGATCCGGCTGCCGCAGTACATCAAGCGCATCCGCGCCGGCGGCATCAACAAGCACCCCGACATCCGCGTCGTGCACGAGCGCGCGGCGATGGCGGTGGTGCACGGCGACAACGGCATGGGCCACCTGGTGGTGTCGAAGGCGGTCGACATCGCGATCGAGAAGGCGCGCAGCGCCGGCGTCGCCTGGGTCGGCACGCGCTACAGCAACCATGCCGGGCCGGCGTCGCTGTATGCGCGCAAGCCGCTGCAGCACGACATGCTCGGGCTGTACTTCGCCGTCGGCAACGCCAACCACCTGCCGCCCTGGGGCGGCGCCGAGATGCTGCTGTCGACCAACCCGATCGCCGCCGGCATCCCGGGCGGCGACGAGCCGCCGGTGGTGCTCGACATGGCGACCACGGTGGCGGCCTACGGCAAGGTCAAGGCCAAGGCCAAGCGCGGCGAGCCCATGCCCGAGGGCTGGATGATCGACCGCCAGGGCCGGCCGCTGCTCGACCCCACGCGGGCGGGCGAGGGGTTCCTGCTGCCCATCGGCGAGCACAAGGGCTACGGCCTGGCGCTGATCGTCGGCCTGCTGGCAGGCACGCTGGGCGGCGCGGCGATGGGCCGCGACGTCATCGACTTCAACGCCGACCACGTCTCGGTGACCAACACGGGCCAGGCCATCCTGGTCATCGACCTGGCGGCCTTTGGCGACCCGGCGCGGTTCAAGGCGCAGGTGGACAAGCTGGTGCGCGACATCCGCGGCAGCGAACGCCTGCCGGGGGTCGAGCGCATCTGGCTGCCCGGCGAACAAAGCCACGACAAGCGCCAGCGCTACGCCCGCGACGGCATCCCCGTCTCGGCCGTGCTGCTGGACGAGCTGAACACGCTGGCGGCCGACCTGGGCATCGCCCCGCTGACGCCCCTGGCCCCATTGAACCCCGAGGTGACCGCATGATCGTCTCCATCAACCCCGCCACCGGCGAAGAGCTGGCGCGTTTCGAAGACCACGCCGGCGACGCCATCGCGCAGCGCCTGGCGCTCGCCACCCAGGCCCAGCGCACCTGGGCGCAGACGCCGCTGGCCGACCGCCTGCCACTGCTGCGTCGCGTGGCCGCGCAGCTGCGCGCCGACAAGCACACCCTGGCCCGCACCATCACGCTGGAGATGGGCAAGCCGCTGGCCGAGGCCGTGGGCGAGGTCGAGAAGTGCGCCTGGAACTTCGACTTCTACGCCGAGGCCGCGCCGGGCTTTCTGGCCGACCAGGTGGTGGCCAGCAGCGCCAGCGACAGCCGCATCGTCTACGACCCGATCGGCCTCGTGCTGGCGGTGATGCCCTGGAACTACCCGCTGTGGCAGGTGATGCGCGCGGCCGCCCCGGTGCTGGCCGGCGGCAACGGCCTCGTGCTCAAGCACGCGAGCAACGTGCCGCAGTGCGCCTTGGCGATCGAGCAGGTGTTCGTGCGCGCCGGCCTGCCCGAAGGCCTGGTGACGACACTGCTGGTGGGCGCGGCCGCGGTGCCCTCGCTGATCGCCGACCGCCGCATCGCAGCCGTCACCTTCACCGGCTCCACGCCGGCCGGCCGCAGCATCGCAGCCGCCGCGGGCCAGGCGCTGAAGAAGCAGGTGCTGGAGCTCGGCGGCTCCGACCCCTTCATCGTGCTGGCCGACGCCGACGTGCAGGCCGCAGCCACCGTGGCCGTGAAGGCGCGCTTCCAGAACACCGGGCAGAGCTGCATCGCGGCCAAGCGCTTCATCGTCGAGGCGCCGGTGGCCGACCGCTTCGTCGAGGCCTTCTGCGACATCACGCGGCAGCTCGTCGTGGGCGACCCGCTGGCAGCGGGCAGCACCCAGGGCTCGATGGCGCGCACCAGCCTGCGCGACGAACTGCATGCACAGGTGCAGGCCAGCATCCACGAAGGTGCGAAGCTGCTGCTGGGCGGCGGCCCGGTGGCCGGGCCCGGCGCCTTCTACCAGCCGACCGTGTTCGACCACGTGACGCCCGGCATGACGGTGGCCCGCGAAGAGACCTTCGGCCCGGCCGCCGCGATCCTGCGCGTGCGCGACGCCGCCGAGGCCGTGCGCATCGCCAACGACACGCCCTTCGGCCTGGGTGCCGCACTGTGGACCGCCGACCTCGACCGCGCCGCGCGGCTGGTGCATGCCATCGAGGCCGGCGCCGTGTTCGTCAACGGCATGGTGGCCTCGGACCCGCGCCTGCCGTTCGGCGGCAGCAAGGAATCGGGCTACGGACGCGAGCTCGGCATGCTGGGCCTGCACGAGTTCATGAACGCGAAAACCGTCTGGACCGGCCCGGTCCGGACCTGACGCCACCTTTTCAGCAAGGACACCCCCATGACCGACGCGAAACACTGCGTGCTGCGCCCCGACGAACTGAAGAGCCACGACCGCGGCGGCGGCGCGCGCACGACGCCGCTGGTGCTGCCCTCGGTGGGTGCGACCACCTTCATCAACGGCATCACCGAGTTCGCACCCGGCACCAAGATCCCCTTTCACAGCCACAACTGCGAAGAGAGCGTGGTGCTGCTGGAAGGCCATGCCTACATGGACATCGCCGGCGAGGTGCACGAACTGAAGCCGCTGGACACCACGTTCATCCCGCCCAACGTGCCGCACCGCTTCCGCAACAAGTCGGACACCGCGCCGATGAAGATCCTGTGGATCTACGCCTCGGTGAACGCCACGCGCACGCTGGTGGACACCGGCGAGACGCGCCCGGTGGCCGCCGAACACGCCCGCTGAACAAGGAGACCGCGATGGGACTGCGCTTCCTCGAGCACTTGCTGATCCTGACCCACGACCCCGAAGGCACGCGCGACTGGTTCGTGAACAACCTGGGCTTCCGCAACGGCTACCACCCGGAGTTCGGCTTCCCGGTGTACTGGCTCTACATCGGCGAGCAGGACGTCATCCACATCGGCAAGGCGCGCTACTCGAACCACCAGGACACCTATCTGAAGACGCCCACCGACGGCGACAAGGACTTCTCGGCCGCCGGTGCCATGGGCTCGGGCCGCATCGACCACCTGTGCCTGAACTGCGAAGGCATCGAGGAATTCATCGAGCGCCTGACCGCCAACGGCGTGGAATTCAGCGAGCGCAAGGCCCACAACAGCAACCTGTACCAGCTGTTCATGCGCGAGCCCATCAACGGCATCAAGGTCGAACTCAACTTCGCCTGGCACGAGGCGGCCCGCATCGGCCGCGTGCCGGCCTGGACCGACGCCGGCGCCAACGAGAAGCCGGCCACCGAGGTCATGGCCGCCGAGGCGCCGGTGAAGGCGTCGACGTTCTGACGGCCCACGACAACAAGGACAAGACCATGCGGAGACGATCGTTGGTGGGAGCCGGCGCGGCCGGTGTGCTCGGCGCCCTGGCGGGCCTGCCCGCGCGGGCCCAGAAGTACCCGGACGGCCCGGTGACGGTGATCCTGCCGCTGCAGGCCGGCAGCGCGTCCGACGTGGCGCTGCGCCACATGACCGAGCGTCTGGGCCAGCGCCTGGGCGGCGCCTTCGTGGTCGAGAACGTGGCGGCCGCCGCCGGCCTGGTGGGCCTGGAACGGCTGGCGCGCGCGCGCCCCGACGGCCGCACCGTGGCGGCACTGAACAACAGCATCCTGACCATCCTGCCGCACCTGCAGGCCAGCAAGATGAAGGGCGAGCCGCGGCGCGACTACCTGCCGATCGCCGGCGTCGCCAACATCCCGACCTTCTTCGCGGTGCCGGCGGCCTCGCCGGTGCGCACGGTGCAGGACCTGGTGCAGCGCGCGCGCCGCGGCCGCGTCACCTACTCGTCGGGCGGCGTCGGCAGCCCGCAGCACCTGGCCACCGAGATGTTCAACGCCTACACCGGCGTCAAGCTCGACCACGTGCCCTACCGCGGCGCGAGCCAGGCCGCGCTGGCGGTGGCCTCGGGCGAGGTCGACGTGATGTCGATGGCGCTGTCGCTGGCACAGCCCTTCCTGCAGGACCAGCGCGTGCGCCTGATCGGCTTCTGCGGCGGCGAGCGCCACGGCCTGTTCCGCGACGTGCCCACGCTGCAGGAGCAAGGCGTGAAGAACTACGACTACTCGTCGTGGCTGGGCCTGTTCCTGCACAAGGACGCACCCGCCGAGGTGCTGCAGGCGCTGCGCAGCACGGCGCAGGCCGTGGCCGGCGACCGCGAGTTCCAGGTGCAGCTGATCCGCTCGGGCCTGGACCCGTGGGTGCGCAGCCCCGAGCAGCTCGCGCTTGTGGTCGACCAGGACTTCCAGCGCTGGAAGCAGATCATCCAGGACGCCGGCATCCCCAGTGCCTGACACCCTGGCCGCCACCGACAGCGTGCGTCTGGCGGGCTACCAGGGCGGTGGCTCGATCCTGACCGCCGCGCTGCGCCACCTGGCCGAGCAGCTGGACGCGGCCGGCTGGCGGCCGCCGGTCACCTTCGAGGCCGACGTCACCGCCAGCGGCGAGAAGGCCACGGCGCTGTTCGCGTCGCTCGAGGACGGCACGCGGCAGATCGGCTACATGGCGTCGAGCTACCTCTCGGCGCGCGTGCCGGCGCTCGGCGTGCTGGACCTGCCCTTCAGCGTGCACGACCGCGCCCGGGCGCTGGCCGCGCTGGACGGCCGCGCCGGCGCGCTGCTGCGCGAGGCCGTGGCGCAGAACACCGGCCTGCACGTGCTGGGCTTCTGGGACAACGGCTTCCGCCATGTCTCGAACGCGCTGCGCCCGCTGCGCACGCCGGCCGACTGCACCGGGCTCGTGATCCGCACGCTGGACAACACGCTGTACCGCACGCTGCTCGACGCGCTGGGCTTCCGCGCCGTCACCACCGACGTGAAGGACCTGGTGCAGGCCGTTGCCAGCGGCGCGGTGCAGGCGCAGGAGAACCCGCTCACCAACCTGATCAGCTTCGGCCTGTGGCGGCACCACCCGCACGTCAGCCTGACCAGCCACCTCTTCGGCGTGCTGCTGCTGGTGTGCCCGCGCGCCTGGCACGCGCGCCTGGCGCCGCGCCAGCGCAGCGCGCTGCAAGAGGCCGTGCACAGCGCCACCACGCTGCAGCGCCGCCTGGCCGCCGCGCAGGACGGCGAGGCCCTGGCGCAACTGCGCGCGCACGGCGTGCAGGTGCTGGGCCCGCAGGACATCGACCTGCCCGCCTGGCGCGCCGCTGCCGAGCCGCTGCACGCCGCGCAGTGCAGCAGCCTCGCGCCCGAGCTGCTGGCGGCCTACCTGCCGCCGCAGCACTGAACACACCCCCTTCTTCAACTTCACCAGCCGCCTCTTCCATGAAAACGACAGCAGTCCGCATCCACGCCGCCGGTGGCCCCGAGGTGCTGCAGATCGAGACCCTCGACCTGCCCGAGCCCGGTGCCGGCGAAGTCCGCATCCGCCACACCGCGATCGGCTTCAACTTCCAGGACATCTACACCCGCTCGGGCCAGTACCCCGCGCCCATGCCCAGCGGCCTGGGCACCGAGGCCGTGGGCGTGGTCGAGGCCCTGGGCGCAGGCGTCACCGACTTCCGCGTCGGCGACCGCGTCTGCTACGCCAGCGGCCCGGTGCTGGGCGCCTGCGCCACGCACCGCAACTACCCGGCCGCACGGCTGCTGCACGCGCCGGCGCACATGGACGACGAGACCATCGCCGCGTCGCTGCTCAAGGGCATGACGGTGGAGTACCTGATGCAGCGCTGCTACCCCGTGCAGCGCGGGCAGCACGTGCTGATGCACGCCGCCGCCGGCGGCGTGGGCCTGCTCGCGGGCCAGTGGGGGCGCCACCTGGGCGCGCACATGATCGGCGTGGCCGCCGGCCCCGAGAAGGTGGCGCTGGCGCTGGCCAACGGCTACGAACACTGCATCGACCGCCTCGGCGAGGACATCGCCGCGCGCGTGAAGGAGATCACCGGCGGCGCCGGCGTGCCCGTGGTCTACGACTCGGTGGGCAAGAACAGCTTCGACGCCTCGCTCGCCAGCCTGGCGCCGCGCGGCTACTTCGTCAGCTTCGGCACCACCACCGGCGCGCCGCCGCCGGTGGCCGCCAGCACGCTGCAGAAGGCCGGCTCGCTGTACTTCACGCGGCCGACGCTGGTGACCTACACCGCGTCCACCGAGGACCTGCGCGCCTCGGCCGCCGCCGTCTTCGAGATGTTCCGCCAGGGCGTGCTGAAGGTCAGCGTGAACCAGCGCTACGCGATGGCCGACATCGCCCGCGCCCACGCCGACCTGGAGAGCGGCCGCACCACGGGGTCCAGCGTCATCGTGCCCTGACCACCCACCACGTCCTGCCGACGGCCCGCCAAGAGGCCGCGGCCAGCGCGCTTCGCGCATCACCGGGCCAGCGTGCCCTTGCAACACCTAGGAGACAAGCATGTTCAAGCACTTCAAGACCACCCTGGTCGCCGCCGCCCTGGCCGCCAGCGGCATCGGCGCCGCGCAGGCCGAAGACATCCGGCTGCGCATCGCCTCGGGCCACCCCGCGGCGAACACCTACGTCAACCTGATGCAGAGCTTCTTCGTGCCCGAGGTGACCAAGCGCGTGGCCGCGCGCACCCAGCACAAGGTGGAGTTCGTCGAGGCCTACGGCGGCGCCATGGTGAAGGTGGCAGACACGCTGGAGGGCGTGCAGTCGGGCATCGTCGACATCGGCGGCTACTGCTTCTGCTTCGAGCCCTCGAACCTGCCGCTGCATGCGTTCCAGGTGATGCTGCCCTTCGGCACCATGAGCCCGGAGAAGAGCGTGAAGATGGCGCGCGCCGTGTACGACAAGGTGCCGTACATGAGCAAGGTGTTCGAGGACAAGTACAACCAGGTGCTGCTGTCGCTGATCGCCGACAACGGCTACAACCTGGGCACCACCTTCGAGTGGAACACCGTGGCCGAGCTGAAGGGCAGGAAGCTCGCCGGCGCCGGCCTGAACCTGAAGTGGCTGGAGTACGCGGGCGCGGTGCCGGTGCAGTCGTCGCTGCCCGAGGCCTACACGTCGATGCAGACCGGCGTGTACTTCGGCTGGATCATGTTCCCGTCGGGCTGGGTCAACTTCAAGCTCAACGAGGTGGCCAAGCACTACACCGAGATCGGCTTCGGCTCGATCAGCTGGCACGGCCTGACGATCAACAAGAACCGCTTCAACCGGCTGCCCAAGGACGTGCAGGCCATCATCGTCGAGGTCGCCAAGGAGTACGAGGCCAGGACCGGCAGCGTCAACGAGGAGAACTACCCCAAGCAGCTGGCGCAGCTGAAGACGCTGGGCGTGAACGTCAAGTCGGTGCCCGACGCGGTGCGCCTGGAGTGGGCCAACTCGCTGAAGGCCTGGCCGCAGGCGCATGCCGCCGACCTCGACAAGCAGGGCCTGCCGGCCTCGCAGGTGCTGAAGCTGGCACTGGAAGAAGCCGAGAAGCTGGGCCACAAGTGGCCCGTGCGCTACGAGATCAAGTGACCGGCTGAGCGCTCGAGGCGGCGATGGACATCCTGAGACGGTTGAACGACCAGGTCACGCGCGCACTGCTGGTGCTGGCCGCGGTGCTGGCCTTCCTGCTGTGTTTCCTGGTCGTGGCCGACGTGGTCGGCCGCGTGGTCTTCAACAGCCCGGTGAAGGGCACGACCGAGATCGTCTCGCTGTCCATCGTCGTCATCTGCTATCTGCAGGCGGGCTTCGCCATCCGCTCCGGCGGCATGCTGCACGTGGACATGTTCGTCAGCCGCGGCGGCCCGCGCACGCAGAGCGCCTTCGCGGCGCTGGCGGCGCTGGCCGGGCTGGTGTTCTTCGCCGCCATCTGCTGGGGCAGCTTCGAGGGCGCGGCGCACGCCTGGTCCTCGAACGAATACGAAGGCGAAGGCGCGCTGCGCGTGCCGGTGTGGCCGGCGCGCTTCGTGCTGATCCTGGGCACCGGCGTGGCCGCCTTCAGCTACCTGCTGCTGCTGCTGCAGCACCTCGTCGGCACCGCGCGCGGTGTCGGCCCTGGCGCCACCGGCGTCTCGCACTGAGGCCGCGATGTACGAAACCACCGACATGCTGATCCTGGTCGGCACCCTGCTGGCCCTGGTCTTCGGCGGCATCCACATCGCGGTCGCGCTGGGGCTGACCAGCATGCTGGGCCTGTACCTGCTGACGCAGGACCCGCAGGCCATGCTGAGCTTCGCCTCGAACACCGCCTACGAGGCGCTGCGCGACTACATCTTCGCGGTGATCCCGCTGTTCCTGCTGATGGGCGAGTTCCTGTCGAAGTGCGGCGCGGCGAGCGACCTGTTCGCGCTGATCAACCGCAGCACGCGCCGCATCCCCGGGCGGCTGGGCGTGGCGACGGTGCTGTCGAACGCGGTCTTCGCCTTCATCACCGGCGTGTCGATCGCCGCCGCCGCGGCGTTCTCGAAGATCGCCTACCCGGAGATGAAGCGCCACGGCTACGAGCGCAAGTTCGCGCTCGGCTGCATCGCGGGCAGCGCCTGTCTGGGCATGCTGATCCCGCCGTCGGTGCTGATGATCGTGTGGGGCGTGCTCACCGAGATGGCGATCGGCAAGCTCTTCATCGCCGGCATCATCCCGGGCCTGGTGGTGGTGCTGCTGTACATCGGCTACATCCTGTGGGTGGCCAGGACGCAGCCGTACCGCGTCGGCGAGGGTGTCGACCTGCCCGAGGCGCAGCGCCTGGCGCGCGCCGAGATCGATGCCGCACCCGAGACCGACCTGCGCACCATCCTCTGGAGCACGGTGGGCATCCTGGCGCTGGTGGTCGTCGTGCTCGGCGGCATCTGGTTCGGCTTCTTCACGCCCACCGAGGGCGCCGGCGTCGGCGCCACGCTGGCGCTGCTGCTGGCCATCGCGCGCGGCATGAAGCCGCGCGAGATGGTGCAGGCCATCATCTCGGTCGGCCGCACCTCGGCGCCGCTGCTGCTGCTGCTGGTGACGGCGCAGCTGTACTCGCGCGTGCTGTCGATGACCGGCGTCACCGGCATGGCCAAGGACTTCTTCGTCGACTCGGGCATGTCGCCCTACGCGGTGCTGGCGCTGATGATCCTGATCTGGTTCGTGCTCGGCGCGCTGATCGACTCGATCTCGATCATCCTGCTCACGGTGCCGGTGTTCGCGCCGGTGGCGGTGGCGATGGGCTTCGACCCGGTGGCGTTCGCCATCATCGGCATCCTGGCCATCGAGACCGGCCTGCTGACGCCGCCCTTCGGCATCCTGGTGTTCACGGTGAAGGCCGCATTACCGGACGAGCCCGGGCTGAAGAACGGCGAGATCTTCCGCGGCGCGCTGCCGTACTGGATGTGCCTGCTGGCGGCCATCCTCGTGATCGTCGCCGTGCCCGAGGCCGCCACCTGGCTGCCCAACCTGGGCACGGCCCTGCCCCCGAAGTAACCTGGAGACATTGCCCATGGCCGCCTACTGGCTGTCGCGCTGCGTCGTGCACGACCCGGTGCAGTACAAGAAATACACCGACCGCGTGCCGGCCATCATCGCCGCACACGGCGGGCGCGTGCTGGCCCGCGGCGGCCGCTACCGCATCATGGAGGGCCCCGAGGTCTTCCACCGCTTCGTCGTGATCGAGTTCCCCACGCTGGAGGCCGGCGCCGCGTGCTTCGAGTCGCCCGAGTACGTGGAGGCCGCATCCTTCCGCCGCGGCGGCGCGGGTATCGTGGAGAACGTCATCGTCGAAGGTGGCGACGCCACCACCTGAACCCGCGTTTCCTTCCCCCTCACTTCGAGTCCGCCATGAGCTACCTCTTCGCCCCCCCCGCCACCGTCAGCGTGCCCGTCGTCGGCCGCGCCGAGCGCTTTCCGGTGCACCGCATCTACTGCGTCGGCCGCAACTACGAGGACCACGCCAAGGAGATGGGCTTCACCGGCCGCGAGCCGCCGTTCTTCTTCCTGAAGCCGGCCGACGCGCTGCTGGTGGTGAACGCCGGCGAGACCGGCGACATGCCCTACCCCACGCTGACGAAGAACCTGCACCACGAGATCGAGCTGGTGGCGGCCATCGGCAAGGGCGGCAAGAACATCGCCGCGGCCGACGCGATGGCCCACGTGTGGGGCTACGCCGTGGGCCTGGACATGACGCGCCGCGACCTGCAGAACGACGCGAAGAAGCAGGGCCGCCCCTGGTGCATCGGCAAGGGCTTCGACCACAGCGCCCCGATCGGCCCGATCGTGCCGGCCGCGCAGGCCGGCGACGTGCTGCACGCCGAGATCGCGCTGCAGGTCAACGGCGCCGACCGCCAGCGCAGCAACGTCGGCAAGCTGATCTGGAACATCGCCGAGACCATCGAGCACCTGTCGGCGGCCTGGGAGCTGCAGCCCGGCGACCTGATCTACACCGGCACGCCCGAGGGCGTGGCCGCGGTGGTGGCGGGCGACCTGCTGGTGGGCAGCGTGGCCGGACTGCCCGAGCTGCGCGTGCGCATGGTCTGAACGGACACCCCCGGGCGCGGGCTCAGGCCCGGGCCCCGGACCGGCCGGGCTTCGCCGGCGCCGAGCACGCCGCGATCCAGGCCATGAACTCGGTGTACCAGAGCCTCGAGTTGCGCGGCTTCAGCACCCAGTGGTTCTCGTCGGGGAACCACAGCAGGCGCGACCGCACGCCCCGCGCCTGCAGCGTGTTGTAGTAGGCCAGGCCGTTGCAGTCGGGCACGCGGTAGTCGCGTGCGCCGTGGATCACCAGCGTGGGCGTGTGCATGTGCGCGGCGTGCGCGTGCGGGCTCTGCGCCAGCACGTGGCCCATGTCCTCCCAGTACAGCGCGCCCAGGTCCTTCGGGCGCACCGGGTAGGAGTCGGCGCTGAAGGTGGCGATGCGGTCGTACACCCCGGCATGGCACACGTAGCCCTGGTAGCGGCCGGCCGCCACGTGGCCGTTCATCCAGGCCACCAGGAAGCCGCCATAGCTGCCGCCGCTGGCGGTGATGCGCCGGCCATCGACCCAGCGCTGGCGCAGCAGCCAGTCGGTGGCGGCCTCGATGTCCTGCAGCTCCAGCATGCCCTGGCGGCCGATCAGGCTGCGCTTGAAGGCCCAGCCGAAGCCGCTGGAGCCGTGGAAGTTCACCTGCGCCACCACCTGCCCCGCCGAGGCGAACACGTGCGGGTTCCAGCGCCAGCCGAAGCTGTCGCCGGCGGCGGTGAACGGGCCGCCGTGGATCACGTGCTGCACCGGGTGCCGTTTCTTCGCGTCGAAGCCGGGCGGGAACGTCAGCCACAGCTGCACTGGCTCGCCGAGCGCGCCGGTCACCTCGACCTCGCGCACGTCGCCCAGCGCCACGCCGGCCAGCACGGTGTCGTTGAAGCGCTCCAGGCGCACTGTCGCGCCGCCGCCGTGGCGCGCGTACACGCGCGTCGGGTGCAGCGCGGCGTCGGCGGCGAGCAGCAGCGTGTCGCCGGCCAGGTCGAAGCCCTGCACCCAGCCGCCCGCGTGTGCCTGCACGATGCGGCGGTCGGCGGGGGTGGCGCGCCACAGGTGGCAGCGGCCACGCGCCTCGGCCGCGAAGTGCACGGCGCTGCCGTCGGCCGACCAGCGCAGCGGCGCCTGCGCCTCGTGGTCCCAGGCGGCGTCCAGCAGCTGCCAGCGGCCCCCGTCGTCCGGGCGCAGCGCCAGCTGCTGCGGCGCCGTGTGGTGCGCGCCCACGTGTGCGGCCAGGAAGGCGAGCCGGCGGCCGTCGGGGCTGTAGGCCGGAGCGCTGCAGTCCCAGGCCGCGTCGTCCACCAGCGCGCGCACGCGGCGCGTGCCGATCTCGATCTCCGACAGCGCCAGCCGGTTGCCCAGCCGCTGCACGGGCGCCGGGTCGTGCTGGAAGGCGACGCGGCGGCCGTCGGGATGCACCGCGTAGGCCGTGCAGTCGCCGGTGTCGCGCGGCAGCTGCAGCGCCGTGCCCTCGAACAGGTCGGTGACGCGGCCCGTGCGCGTGTCCAGCAGCAGCAGGTGCAGCACGCGCCCCATCGGCACTTCGTGGTCCCAGTAGCGGTAGTAGGCCTCGCTGGTGGCGTAGCCGGTCTCCTTGCGCTCGGAGAACGTCTTCCAGCGCCGGGCCTGGGCCGCGGCACCGCGCAGCTCGGGCCAGACCCAGGCCGCGAACACGATGCGGCGGCCGTCGGGCAGCCAGCGGAAGTGCTCGATGCCGGGCGCGTGGTCGCTGATGCGCTCGGCCTCGCCGCCGTCGGGGGCGATGCGGTAGAGCTGCGGCGTCTTGTCCTGCTGCCCTTGCTGCCCGCGGCGCGCGACGAAGGCGATGGCGTCGCCGCGCGGCGACCACGCGGGCTGGCCATCCTTGTCGCCGCAGCGCGTCAGCGCCCGCGGCGCGGCGCGGGTGGTGTCCAGCAGCCACAGCGCGGTGCTGCTGGTGTTCTTCTCCATGTCGGGCGTGGTCACCGCGCACACGGCGCGGCGGCCGTCGGGCGCGAGCGCCACGCTGCCCACACGCTGCAGTTGCCACAGCGTGTCGACGTCGAGCGGGCGGGGGGTGGTGGTTCTGGCGCGGGCGCTGCGGGCGTTCTTCATGCCCGCGAGTGTCGCTGCAACGCGGCGTTCAGCCGATGCTCTCGACCTGCCGGCTCTGCTGGTACGCGCGGCCGAAGCGGTTGGCCAGGAAGTCGGGCAGCGCCACCTGCTCCTGGCGGATGAAGCCACGCTGCGGCAGCCGGCCTTCGCGGAACAGGTCGACCGCGGCGCAGATGCCGGCGGCGGTGGTGATCTGGATCGCGCTCAGCGGCGCCGCGCTGTCGCGGTCGGCGAAGATCTTGCGGGCGAACACCTCCTGCACCAGCGCGCCGTCGCGCAGGCCGCTGACGGTGACGAACACCAGCACCACGTCCTGCATCGTGCTGGGGATGCTCTTGCGCATGATGGCCTTGAGCGTCTCGGTGTCCTGGTTCAGCTGCAGTTCCTCGAGCAGCATCTTCATCAGGTCGCGGTGGCCGGGGTAGCGCACGCTCTTGTAGTCGAGCGTCTGCACGCGCCCGGCCAGCGTCTCGCACAGCGTGCCCAGGCCGCCGCTGGTGTTGAAGGCCTCGTACTCGGTGCCGTCGAGGCTGAAGTGCTCCATGCCCTCGAGCGGCAGCACCTCGATGCGCTGGCCGCCGCGGATGGCCTCGCAGGGGTGGCAGTACTCGTTGATGAGGCCGTCCACGCTCCAGGTCAGGTTGTATTTCAGGCTGTTGGTCGGAAACGCCGGCAGCGCGCCGACGCGCATCTTCACTTCATGCAAGGTGTCGAAGCCCTGCGCCAGGTGGTGCGCGACGATGCCGATGAAGCCAGGCGCCAGCCCGCACTGCGGCATGAAGGCGGTGGACGCCCCCACGGCCAGCTGCTGGATCGCGCGCGTGGCGGCCACGTCCTCGGTGAGGTCGAAGTAGTGGCACTGCGCCTCGCGCGCCGCGGTCGCCGCCAGCGTCGCCAGGTGGTAAGGCAGCGCGTTGATCACCGCATGCTGCCCGCGCAGCGCGCGCTGCAGCGCGGCGGCATCGCTGGTGTCCACCTGCAGCGTGGCGGCGGCGTCGCCGGCCAGCCGCGCCAGTGCCGGGGCGCTGCGGTCGACCACGGTGACGTGGTAGTCGCCGGTGGCCGACAGCCAGCGGGCAATGGTCTGGCCGATGTGGCCGGCGCCGAGCAGCGTGATCTTCATCATGTGGGTCTCCCTGAGCTGCGGCGAGTCTAGGAAGGCCTGGTGACGAAAGAAAGCACGAATTCGTCGAACTGGTGGCTGGTTTCGACGAAGCGTCGGCTCATCTCGCCATAATGGCGCATGCCCCGCGACGATCTCGACCGCCAGCTCATCACCCTGCTGCAGGCCAACGCCCGCGAGAGCACGGCCAACCTGGCGCGGCGGCTGGGCGTGGCGCGCACCACGGTGCTGGCGCGGCTGGACCGGCTCGAGCGCAGCGGCGCCATCGTCGGCTACACCGCGCGGCTGGGGGCCGACAGCGGCGACCGCGGCGTGCAGGCCTACGTGGGCATCACCGTCAGCCCGAAGATGGCGCGCGACGTCACCGCGCAGCTGGCCCGCCTGCCCGAACTGCGCATGCTGTGCTCGGTGAGCGGCGAGTTCGACTACATCGCGCTGCTGCGCGCGGAGTCCACGGCCCGGCTGGACGGGCTGCTCGACAGCATCGGCGAGATCGACGGCGTCATGAAGACCACCACCTCGGTGGTGCTGGCGCTGCGCGTGGACCGCACGGCATGACGGCGGCGTTCACGGTGCGCGTGGAGCCGGCAGGCCTGCAGTTCGAGGCCCGCGCCGGCCAGACGCTGCTGCAGGCGGCGCTGCAGGCCGGCGTGCGGCTGCCGAGCTCGTGCCGCAACGGCACCTGCCGCACCTGCTTCAGCCAGCTGCGCAGCGGCAGCGTGCGCCACACCATCGACTGGCCCGGCCTCAGCGCCGAGGAGAAGCAGCAGGGCTGCATCCTGCCCTGCGTGGCCGAGGCGCTGAGCGACGTGGTGGTCGAGCAGCCGGGCGCCGGCGTCAGCGCGCCAGTGCAGCGCGCATCGCGTCGATGACGCCCTTGTAGTCGGGCTGGCCGAAGATGGCGCTGCCGGCGACAAACGTGTCGGCGCCGGCGTCGGCCACGCGGCGGATGTTGTCGACCTTGATGCCGCCGTCCACCTCGAGCCGGATGTCGCGCCCGGTGCTGTCGATCAGCTTGCGCGCCTTCTCGATCTTGCGCAGCGCGCTGTCGATGAAGCTCTGGCCGCCGAAGCCCGGGTTCACGCTCATGATCAGGATCAGGTCCACGCGCTCGATCACGTGCTCCAGCACGTCCAGCGGCGTGGCCGGGTTGAACACCAGGCCGGCCTGCTTGCCTTCGGCCTGGATCAGCTGCAGCGTGCGGTCCACGTGCGCGCTGGCCTCGGGGTGGAAGCTGATGAGGTCGGCCCCGGCCTTGGCGAAGGCCTGCGCCAGCGCGTCCACCGGCTGCACCATCAGGTGCACGTCGATCGGCACCGTGCTGTGCTTGCGCAGGGCCTGGCACACCATCGGGCCGAAGGTCAGGTTCGGCACGTAGTGGTTGTCCATCACGTCGAAGTGGATCCAGTCGGCGCCGGCGGCGATGACGTTCTTCACTTCCTCGCCGAGCCGGGCGAAGTCGGCGGACAACAGGCTGGGGGCGATGCGGTAGGTCGTCATGGGGTCATTCTAGGAGTCTGTGCCCTCCTAGAATGCCGCGCATGGCCAACCCCCAGTTCACCTGCGAGGTGAAGGTGCAGTACCTCGCCGAACAGTCGCAGCCGCCCGACGGCCCGTACGCCTTCGCCTACACCGTCAGCATCCGCAACAGCGGTGACATCGCGGCGCAGCTGGTGGCGCGGCAGTGGCTGGTCAGCGACGCCAACGGCCAGACCGAGGAAGTGCGCGGCCTCGCGGTGGTGGGCCACCAGCCGCTGCTGAAGCCGGGCGAGACCTTCGAATACACCAGCTGGACCCGCATCGCCACGCCGCACGGCAGCATGCGCGGCACCTTCTTCTGCATGACCGAGGCCGCCGACGCCTTCGACGCGCCGGTGCCCGAATTCCAGCTCGTCTTCCCCGGGTTGCTGCACTGATGGCCAGCAGCCCCTGGGACCTGACCGCGCTGGTCAACGCGGCCGACCCCAAGGCGTCGCTGGGCGAACGGCACCTGTGGTGGGTGCGGCTGATGGAGTGGCTGCGCCACGCCCCCACGCCCGCCGCCACGGCCACGGCCGAGCCGCGCACCCCGCTGCCGCTGGTGCGCCTGCGCCACGTGCTGAAGCTGCTCGACGGCCAGCCCGCCTTCCAGCAGAAGCTGCGTGCGATGGTGCAGCGCTTCTGGCGCGAGGTGGACGCGCCGGCGCTGTTTGCCGACTTCGGGCTCGGCAACCGGCAGTCGCTGTTCAGCGAGATCGGCCGCCGGCTGCGTCTGCGGCTGCTGCCGGGCACGCCGCAGACACCCGACCTCGCCGAGCTGTTCCAGCTGCTGTTCGAACCCGGCGATGCCGCCTGGATCGCGCAGATCGACGCCCCCACGCTGCAGCGCCTGGCCGTGCTGCTGGCGCCCGGCGAAGACGCGCCCTGGCGCGCGGCGATGCTCGACGCCATCACGATCCTGGTGAGCGCCGTGCATGCCGGCGGTTATGCCCCGGCACTGCGCCGCCGCATGGACCCGGCGCGGCTGTCCGACGAACCCTTCCGCCAGCTCGCGCGCGCGGCCGAGAACGTGCGTGCCGCGGTGCTGGAAGGCCGCCACGACGACGCGCTGCGCGAGGCGGCCTACCTGCGCGCGCTGCTCGACGCCTGCCGCCGCGCCGCCGACAGCGTGACGCAGCACCTGGAGGAATTCGGCGTCTCGGTCGACATCGTCTACGAGCTGGACCAGCTGCAGCAGCGCGCGCAGCGCATCGAACTGCTGCTGAACTGCGTGCTGGCGCGCTCGCCGCTGCCCGACCTGCAGGGCCTGACGCTGCAGCTGCTGCAGGTGGCGGCCGACCAGCGCGGGCTGCGTGCGCTGCTGGCGCAGCACTACCAGCTGCTGGCGCGCCAGGTGGCCGAGCGCAATGCCGAGACCGGCGACCACTACATCACGCGCGACCGCAGCGAGTACCGCGCCATGCTGCGCCGCGCGGCCGGCGGCGGCGCGGTGATCGCGGGCACCACCTTCATCAAGTTCGCGCTGTATGCCATCGGCCTGACGGCCTTCTGGTCGGGCTTCTGGGCCGGCATCAACTACGCCGGCAGCTTCGTGCTGATCATGCTGCTGCACTGGACGGTGGCGACCAAGCAGCCGGCGATGACGGCGCCGGCGATGGCAGCCACGCTGCAGGGCACGCTGGACGACACGCGCATCGAAGGCTTCGTCGACCGCGTGGCGCAGCTGATCCGTTCGCAGATGGCGGGCATCGTCGGCAACCTGGCGGTCTGCGGCCCGCTGGTGCTGGCGGTGCAGCTGCTGTGGCAGGCCGCGTTCGGCAGCCCGCTGGTGAGTGCGAAGGAGGGCGAGCACGTGCTGGAGTCGCTGACCCTGCTGGGGCCGACCGTCTTCTTTGCCGCCTTCACCGGCGTGCTGCTGTTCGCCAGCAGCCTGATCGCCGGCTGGGCCGAGAACTGGTTCGTCTTCCACCGGCTCGACAGCGCCATCGCCTGGAATCCGCGCTTCGTGGCCCGGCTGGGCGCGGCACGCGCGCAGCGCTGGGCGCGCTGGTGGCGCGCCAACATCTCGGGCTTGGCGGCCAACGTGTCGCTGGGCCTGATGCTGGGCCTGGTGCCGGTCGTGGCCAGCTTCTTCGCGCTGCCGCTGGACGTGCGCCACGTGACGCTGAGCACCGGGCAGTTGGCCGCGGCGGCCGGCGCGATGGGCCTGCCTGTGCTGCAGCGGCCCGAGTTCTGGCTCTGCGTGGCGGCCATCGCCGCCACCGGCGTGCTGAACCTGGTGGTGAGCTTCGCACTGGCCTTCAAGGTGGCGCTGCGCTCGCGCGGCATCCAGCTGAAGGAGCGCCAGCGCATCGGCGTGGCGCTGCGGCGGCGGCTGCGCACCGCGCCGCTGTCGTTCCTGCTGCCGCCGAAGGGCCAGCGGTTCGATCCCGGGTCCCCTGGGGCCTAGGCCCTTCCTGCCCAGCGCAGCGTCTGCTGCCGCACCACCTCCGGCAGCAGCCGCTCGCGGTCCTGCGTGGCGCGGATCCACGTGGCGTCGTTGCCCAGGCCGTTGAGCTCGCCGCGGATGTAGGCCAGCGCCCCTTCCGCGCGCAGCACCTGCGCGTGCGGCGCCAGCTTGTCGAGCATCACCACGAGGTCGTCGCGCAGCGTGCGGTGTTCGCCGCTGCGCGGGTCGATGAAGATCGCGTCGAGCCCGAAACGGCAGGCCTGGAAGCGGTTGAAGGTGTAGGGCAGGTAGTCGTCCTCCACCGGCACATAAGGCTTCTCTTCGCGCAGCCAGCGCGCCAGGCACTGGATCAGCCCGGCCATCGCCGCGGCCTTCTCGATCGTGAGCGGCGTGTCGAGCACGCGCACCTCGATCGTGCCGAACTCGGGCTTGGGGCGGATGTCCCAATAGAAGTCCTTCATGCTCTTGACGACGCCGGTGCGCGCCATCTTGCCGAAGTAGGTGCCGAAGTCGTCCCAGGTCAGCACGAAGGGCGCACGGCCCGACAGCGGGAAGGCGAAGACCGAGTTCAGCCGCGCCGAATGGAAGGCCGTGTCGGTGCCCTGGATGAAGGGCGACGAGGCCGACAGCGCGATCAGGTGCGGCATGAAGCGGCTGATGCCGTGCAGCAGCAGCAGCGCCTCGTCGGCGCTGGGGCAGCCGATGTGCACGTGCTGGCCGAAGATCGTGAACTGCTTGGACAGGTAGCCGTACAGCGCGCTCACCTCCTGGAAGCGCGGCTTGTCGAAGATGCGCCGCTGGCTCCAGTCCTGGAACGGGTGCGTGCCGCCCCCGGCCAGCGCCACGCCCAGCTTGTCGGCGGCCTGCACCAGCGCGTCGCGGATCTGCGTCAGCTGCGCCAGCACGTCGGCGTGGTCCTCGCAGATGCCGGTGGACAGCTCGATCATGCTGTCGGTGATCTCGGGCACCACGGCGCCGGGCAGCTTCTTCTTGCCCAGCACGCGCAGCAGGTCGGCGGCTGCCGGGGTGAGGTCGTAGTCGTGCGTGCCGACGATCTGCAGTTCGAGCTCGACGCCCAGCGTCAGCGCGCGCGAATGGTGGAAGTTCTCGAGACTCATCGGACGACCCTCCGCACGGCGTGCGCCGGGACGAGCGCTTGGGAGCGGCCCGGCGCGCTCATGCCGTCACCACGCGGTAGTCGGCAGGCTTGGCCTGCGGCTGCTGTTCACCGGCCAGGTGCAGGCCCCACTGCACCAGCAGCGGCCCCAGCACCTCGGTGAAGGCGATGGCCGACACGATGATGGGGGCCACCAGCGGCGCGAAGGCCGCGTGGCCCGCCTGCAGGTCGGCCAGCAACACCAGCGCCGTGCCCGACATCGGCGTCAGCGCCAGCGACAGTCCCAGCGCCTGCCGCATGCGCAGTCCGCTCGGTCGTGCCAGCACCACCACCACGGCCGTCTTCGCCGCGGCACGCGCGGCCAGCAGCACCAGCGCCGTGACACCGCCCGCCAGCAGCGCCGGCACCGAGCCCGCGCTGCCGACGATCACGAACAGCATCAGCACCAGCACGCCGCCCGCGGTGCCGAAGTGGCGCGGCCAGACCCACGGGCGCTCGCTGCTGTTGCGCAGCAGCACCCCCGCCAGCAGCGGCACCAGCAGCGTCGACAGGTTGAACTGCTTGGCCACCATCAGTGCCAGCACCACCAGGCCCAGCAGCAGCAGCGCGGCGTTCTCGTCGCGCAGGTCGAGCCGGCGCGCGATCCAGGCCACCAGCGCGGCCAGCAGCGCCGCCACGCCCACCGAGCCGGCGAAGGCCCACAACGGCTGCGAGACCGCGCGCACCCAGTCGCCGGCCACGTCGAGGTGCAGCCAGCCCGAGACCAGCTTGAAGGCCAGCACCGCGAACAGCGTGTTCAGCGAGGTCAGCACGATCATGCGTTCGCTCACCTGGCCGGCCGCCTTCAGCTCGCCAGCCACGCGGGCGATCACCGCGCCCGAGGCGCAGCTGCCCATCGCGGCACAGGTCAGCGCCACGTTCACCGGCTGGCCGAACAAGCGCAGCGCGAAGTAGATGGCCACGAAGCTGCCCAGCGCCTCGGCCGCGCTGGTCAGCAGCAGTGCCGGGTTGGCGCGCAGCCAGCGCAGGTTGACGCGGCTGCCCAGCTCGAACAACAGGAGCGCCAACGCCAGGTCGACGATGAGCCGGGCCGTGCCCGTCAGCGTGCCGGCGCCGAATCCGGCAAAGCCGATGACACCGCCGACGATGCCGTAGCCCACGATGCGCGGCACGGAAAAGACACGCCGCACCAGTTCGCCCAGCAGGGCGCCCGCCACCAGGGCCAGCGCCGCCCAGAAGGCCACGCCGGGCGCGGGCGGCCAGGGCACGATCTGCAGGAAGTCGGCCAGTTCTGCCACCATCGCGGCCTCCTCGTTGTCGTTGTAGGTGGGGACAGACCCGGCGCGGCGCCTCGAAGTTCCGCCGCGTCAGCGGCTTGGCTGCAACAGTCAGTTCTTGTCGCCATCGCCATCGGACGACGGCGGCTCGCCGCGGCGGCGGCCCGAGAACATCGTCCACCAGACGATCAGCACCAGCAGGGCCAGGGCCGCCATCGCCTCCAGCACAATCAACCACATGTTCGGGTCCTCGGGGTTTGCTGCGTCGGCAGCACAGCGCTGCCGGCTGCCTGCGGGCGCGGCGATTCTAGGTGTGCTGGCCAGCTGCGCCGGGCTGCCGACTCCTGTGCCACCACCGCAGGCAGGCCCGCCCGCCGTGCCCGCCGGCGCGCCGCCGGTGCTGGCGCCTGCGGCCGCACCGCTGGCCATCGGCGTGACGGCGCAGCGCCCGCGCGCACGCTGGGTGCGCACCGAGTGGACGGCGCTGCCCGGCTGGGCCGACGACCGCGTGGCCCAGGTGTGGCCGGCGCTGCGCGCCAGCTGCACGCGGCCGGCGGCAGGCTGGGCCGAGACCTGCGCCCGGCTGCAGCTCGAGCCGCCCGACGGCGATGCGGCCACGCGCGACTGGCTGCAGCGCTGGCTGCAACCCTGGCGCGTGGAAACCCCGGAGGGCGCCACCGAAGGCCTGATCACCGGCTACTACGAACCCCTGATCGACGCCTCGCGGCGGGCGCAGGGCAGCTTCCGCGTGCCGCTGCACAGCGTGCCGCCTGCGCTGCAGCCGGCGCGGCCCTTCTTCACGCGCCAGCAGCTCGACACGCTGCCCGCCGCGCAGGCCACGCTGCGCGGGCGCGAGATCGCGTTCGTGGCCGACCCGCTGGACGCGCTGGTGCTGCAGATCCAGGGCTCGGGCCGGCTGCGCGTGACCGAGCCCGACGGCCGCGTCCACGTCGTGCGGCTGGCCTTCGCCGGCCACAACGAGCAGCCCTACAAGTCGGTCGGCCGCTGGCTCATCGAGCGCGGCGAGATGACCCTGGAGGCCGCCTCGTGGCCCGCCATCAAGGCCTGGGCCCAGGCCAACCCGCGACGCGTGCAGGAGATGCTGTGGGCCAACCCGCGCGTGGTCTTCTTCCGCGAGGAAGCCCTGCCCGACCCCACGGTCGGCCCGCGTGGCGCGCAGGGCGTGCCGCTGACGCCGGGGCGTTCGGTCGCGGTCGACCCCGGCAGCGTGCCTTACGGCACGCCGCTGTGGCTGGACACCACCGAGCCGCTGTCGTCCACGCCGCTGCGCCGCCTGGTGGTGGCGCAGGACACCGGCAGTGCCATCACCGGCGCCGTGCGTGCCGACTTCTTCTGGGGCTGGGAAGGCGATGCCGAGGCCCAGGCCGGGCGCATGAAGCAGCCGCTGCAACTGTGGGCGCTGTGGCCGCTGGGGCAGATGCCGCCCTGATGCGCGCGCGTCAGCCGCCCAGTGCCTGCCGCAGGCGCGGCCACAGCAGGTTCAGCGCCAGACCCGCGAGCACCAGGCCCGCGGCGGCCAGCTTCCAGGCCGGCAGCGGCTCGCCCAGCACCAGCGCCGACGCCGACATGCCGAACACCGGCACCAGCAGCGCCATCGGCACCACGGTGGCTGCCGGGTGGCGCGCGAGCAGCCAGCCCCAGGCGGCGTAGCCGAACAAGGTGTTGCCCACCGACTGCCACAGCACCGCGGCCCAGACCGCGGCATCGGCGCGGGCCAGGCCGTCGGCGATGCGCGCTGGGCCTTCCAGCCACAGCGACAGCACCAGCAGCGGCGGCAGCGCGAACAGGCTCGACCAGACCACGTAGCCCAGCATGTCGACGCGACCGCTGTGCCGCGCGACCAGGTTGCCGCCGGCCCACGACAGCGCCGCCGCCAGCACCAGCGCCAGGCCGAGCGGCGTGGTGCTGGCGTCGGTGTTGACGGCGATCACGCCCAGGCCAGCCACCGCCAGCACCAGCGCCAGCCACTGGAAGCGCTGCACACGTTCACCCGCCAGCACGATGGCCAGGCCGATCGTGAAGAAGACCTGCGTCTGCACCACCAGCGAGGCCAGGCCGGGCGAGATCCAGGCGCCCATCGCGACGTACAGCAGCCCGAACTGCCCGGCGCCGATGAGCACGCCGTAGGCCGCCAGCAGCCGCCACGGCACCGCCGGGCGGGGGATGAAGAACGCGGCCGGCAGCAGCGCGAACGTGAAGCGCAGCACCGCGAAGAACAGCGGCGGCAGCGTGCCGAGCGCGAGCTTGATGACGACGAAGTTCGTGCCCCACACGGCCACCACGGCCAGTGCGAGCAGGAAGCGCCGCGGCGGCAGCGTCAAGCCGCGACCGCCGGCGCTGACGACGCTCCGGCGCCACGCTCGACCGCGCCTTCGGCGAGGCAGGCTTCGGCGCGGGCCAGCGTCTGCACCACGGTCTCGCCGGCGTGGTGCTCGGCCAGCCCCGCCGACAGCGTGACGCGCAGCCCCTCGGCGCGCGGCACCACGCGCGACGCGGCGACGCGCTCGCGCAGGCGGTCGAGCCCGGCGCGCGCCAGCGGTGCACGCGTGTCGGACATCAGCAGCACCATGCGCTGGCCGCCCCAGTAGGCCAGCACGTCGGCCACGCGCACGTAGCGCTGACCTTCCACCGCCACGCCGTGCAGCAGCTCGTCGCGGCCGTGGTCACCCAGCCCGGCCGCCTGCCGGTCGAAGTCGTCGATCTCCAGCACCGCGATGCAGAAGGTGTGGCCCGACCGGATGCAGCGCTGGTGCTCCTGCTCCATCAGTTCCTGCAGGTGGCGGCGGTTGATGAGGCCGGTGAGCTCGTCGCGCGTGGCCAGCTCGCGGATGCGCGCCAGCGCCGCGGTCAGCTCGGCACGCTGCGTGCGGGCGCGCTGGCGCATGCGCGCCAGCCGAGCCGCCAGGATGCTGACGGCCGGCATCATCGTGGCCACCATCAGGAAGTGGCCGAGCTCGATGGCGGGGGCGTAGACCTGCGGCTGCAACCAGGCCATCAGCGCCATCGTGGCGCCGAACACCGACACCGCGTAGAGGCTCACGCCGACCATCTGGCGCGGCGTCGCGATGAACATGCCGAACATCAGGATCACCATCACCACGGGGAAGACACCGCCACGGCCGGCGCCCACCAGCGCGTAGGCCCAGGCGCCGCAGGTGACGGCGTAGCCCATCTGCAGCACCGTCATCGAGGGGTCGGCGAGCCGGCGCGACCAGCCGCTGCGGATCAGGGCGTAGGCCCCGGCCATGCCACCCACGGCCAGCAGCGTCCATGCCGCCACGCCCCGCGCCGGGGCGGCGCCGATCCACACGAAGTAGTGCATCGCCACGATGCCGGCCGACATCAACAGCATCGCCCAGAGCGCCTGCGACAGGCGTGCGCGCTGCAGCGGGTCTCGGGTCAGCAGGGCGTCGAGCAGGGCGTGCATCGGCCTCGTTGTTGCCAGCGGTGAGAGCGCGAGCGTAGCGCATGCCGCGCAGGCGGCGTCCCGAAGCCCGCGGCGGCGCCGCTCAGCGGCCCGGCTCCAGGTGCGACAGCGGCAGCGCCGCACCGGCCTTGACCTCGCCGAGCGAGAAGCTGGTGTGCAGGTCCTTCACGTTGGGCAGCTTGAACAGCGTCTGCATGCTCCAGCGCGAGAAGGCGTCGAGGTCGGTGGCCAGCACCTGCAGCTCGAAGGTGCCGGCGCCGCTGATGTAGTGGCAGGCCACCACCTCGGGCAGCGCGCGGATGGCGGCCTCCAGCGCCTGCGTGGCGTCGGCGTTGTTGCGCTCGGCATCCACGCGCACGAAGGCCAGCACGCCCAGGCCGATCTTGCGGCGGTCGATTTCCGCCCTGTACCCGGTGATGTAGCCCTGCTGCTCCAGCCACTTCACGCGCCGCCACGTGGGCGCGGCCGACAGCCCGATGCGCGCGGCCAGTTCGGTGTTGGACAGGCGCGCGTCCTGTTGCAGCGCGCCGAGGATCGCGATGTCGTAGCGGTCCAGCGCCGCGCCGTGGGTTTCGGCGGCCGCGTCGGTGCCGTTGGTGGTTTTCCCTGATTCCTGCTTTCTTGGCGTCATTCTTTCTTCACCGCTCTCTACTATGCAGGTTTGTTGCGCAGAGCATGCCTGAGCGGGCATCAAAAGAAAAGACATACCCGGGCCTTCACCCTACACTGCCCCGCTTGTCGCCAGGAGTGAACACCGCATGAACGCACCGCTGCCGGACGCCGTCCGCAAGGCCTTGGAAACCGTCAGCCTCGACGACAAGTACGCGCTGGAGTCCGGCCGTGCCTTCATGAGCGGCGTGCAGGCGCTGGTGCGGCTGCCGATGCTGCAGCGCCAGCGCGACGCGCGCGCCGGCCTGAACACCGGCGGCTTCATCAGCGGCTACCGGGGCAGCCCGCTGGGCGGCTACGACCAGGCGCTGTGGGCCGCGAAGAAGCACCTGCAGGCGCAGCACATCGTGTTCCAGCCGGGCGTGAACGAGGAGCTCGGTGCCACCGCGGTGTGGGGCACGCAGCAACTCGACCTGTACCCGCAGAGCAAGAAGTACGACGGCGTGTTCGGCATCTGGTACGGCAAGGGCCCGGGCGTGGACCGGTGCTCCGACGTCTTCAAGCACGCCAACATGGCCGGCACCGCCCGGCACGGCGGCGTCATCGCGATCGCCGGCGACGACCACGTCAGCAAGAGCAGCACGGCCGCGCACCAGAGCGACCACATCTTCAAGGCCTGCGGCCTGCCGGTGTTCTTCCCGAGCAACGTGCAGGACATCCTCGACATGGGCCTGCACGCCTTCGCGATGAGCCGCTTCTCGGGCGTGTGGAGCGGCATGAAGACGATCCAGGAGGTCGTGGAGAGCTCGGCGTCGGTCAGCGTCGACCCCGACCGCGTGCAGATCGTCCTGCCCGAGGACTTCCTGATGCCGCCAGGCGGCCTGCACATCCGCTGGCCCGACGCGCCGCTGGAACAGGAAGCGCGGCTGATGGACTACAAGTGGTACGCGGCGCTGGCCTACGTGCGTGCCAACAAGCTCAACCACAACGTCATCGAAGGCCCGAACGACCGCTTCGGCATCATCGCCAGCGGCAAGGCCTTCAACGACACGCGCCAGGCGCTGGCCGACCTGGGGCTGGACGACGACACCTGCCGCTCAATCGGCGTGCGCCTGCACAAGGTCAACGTGGTGTGGCCGCTGGAAGCCACCATCACGCGCGCCTTCGCGCAAGGGCTGCAGGAGATCCTGGTCGTCGAGGAAAAGCGCCAGGTCATCGAGTACCAGGTCAAGGAAGAGCTCTACAACTGGCGCAGCGACGTGCGCCCGCACGTGCTGGGCAAGTTCGACGAGCCCGAAGGCGATGCCACGGGCGGCGAATGGAGCATGCCCAACCCCAGCGACAACTGGCTGCTGCGCGCCAAGGCCGACCTCACGCCGGCCATCATCGCCAAGGCCATCGCGAAGCGGCTGAAGAAGCTCGGCGTCAGCGCCGACATCGCCGCGCGCATGGACCAGCGCCTGGCCATCGTGGCCGACCGCGAGCGCCAGCTCACGGCACTGAAGGTCGACACCGGCGACCGCGCGCCCTGGTTCTGCAGCGGCTGCCCGCACAACACCAGCACGCGCGTGCCCGAGGGCAGCCGCGCGCTGGCCGGCATCGGCTGCCACTACATGGCGGTGTGGATGGACCGCAGCACCAGCACCTTCAGCCAGATGGGCGGCGAAGGCGTGGCCTGGGTCGGCCAGGCGCCGTTCACGACCGACAGCCACGTGTTCGCCAACCTCGGCGACGGCACCTACTTCCACAGCGGCCTGCTCGCCATCCGGCAGAGCATCGCCGCCGGCGTCAACATCACCTACAAGGTGCTCTACAACGACGCCGTGGCCATGACCGGCGGCCAGCAGGTCGGCGAGCGGCCCGAAGGCCACTCGGTGCTGCAGATCCACAAGAGCCTGCTGTCCGAGGGCGTGAAGAAGCTGGTGATCGTCACCGACCAGCCCGAGAAGTACCAGGGCGTGGCGCTGGAGCCCGGCGTCACCGTGCACCACCGCGACGAGCTCGACCGCATCCAGCGCCAGTTCCGCGAGATCCCCGGCTGCACGGCCATCATCTACGACCAGACCTGCGCCACCGAGAAGCGCCGCCGCCGCAAGCGCGGCAAGCTCGCCACGCCCGACAAGCGTGTCGTCATCAACGAGCTGGTGTGCGAAGGCTGCGGCGACTGCAGCGTGCAGAGCAACTGCCTGAGCGTCGAGCCCGTCGAGACCGAGTTCGGCCGCAAGCGCCGCATCAACCAGAACAGCTGCAACCTCGACTACAGCTGCACCAAGGGCTTCTGCCCCAGCTTCGTCACCGTCGAGGGCGGCACGCTGAAGAAGCCCAGGAAGGAGAAGAAGGGCGCGCTCGACGGGCTGGCACCGATCCCCGAACCCGCGCTGCCGCTGGCGGAAAGCGCCTGGGGCATCGTGGTGGCCGGCGTCGGGGGCACCGGCGTCATCACCATCGGGCAGCTGCTGGGCATGGCCGCGCACATGGAAGGCAAGGGTGTCGTCACGCAGGACGCCGGCGGCCTGGCGCAGAAGGGCGGCGCGACCTGGAGCCACATCCAGATCGCCAACCGCCCCGACGCCATCCACACCACCAAGGTCGACACCGCCAAGGCCGACCTCGTGATCGCCTGCGACAGCATCGTCGGCGCCTCGAAGTACACGATGACGGTGATGCAGCCGGGCCGCACCTTCATCGCGCTGAACACGCACGGCACGCCCACCGCGGCCTTCGTGAGGAACCCCGACTGGCAGGCTCCGGGCAGCAACTGCGAGACGGCGCTGCGCGGCAGCGTCGGTGCCGACCTGGTGGGCGCCTTCGATGCCGAGCGCGTGGCCGAGCAGCTGATCGGCGACAGCATCTACACCAACCCGCTGATGCTGGGCTACGCGTGGCAGCAGGGCCGCATCCCGCTGAACCATGCCTCGCTGATGCGCGCCATCGAACTGAACGGCGTGCAGGTCGACAACAACAAGGCCGCCTTCGAATGGGGCCGGCGCTGCGCGCACGACCTGGCGGCGGTGCAGGCGCTGTTCGCGGCGCAGCAGGTCATCAGCATCGTCAAGAAGCCGGGCCTGGACGAGCTGCTGAAGACGCGCGTCGAGTTCCTCACGCAGTACCAGGACGCCGCCTATGCCGCGCAGTACAGCGCCTTCGTCGAGCGCGTGCGCACCGCCGAGCAGCCGCTGGGCAGCACCCGGCTGGCCGAAGCCGTGGCGCGCTACCTCTTCAAGCTGATGGCCTACAAGGACGAGTACGAGGTGGCGCGGCTGCACACCGACCCGTCCTTCACGGCCAAGGTGGGCGCCATGTTCGAAGGCGACTACAAGCTGGTGCACCACCTGGCGCCGCCGCTGCTGGCCAAGACCAACGACAAGGGCGAGCTGCAGAAGCAGGCCTACGGCCCCTGGATGCGCAGCGCCTTCGGCGTGCTGGCCAGGCTGAAGGGCCTGCGCGGCACGGCGCTCGACCCGTTCGGCCGCAGCGAGGAACGCAGGACCGAACGCGCGCTGATCGCCGAGTACCGCGCGAGCATCGAGGAGCTGCTGCGCACGCTGGACGCCGCGCGGCTGCCGCTGGCGCTGGAGGTCGCGCGCATCCCCGAAGACATCCGCGGCTACGGCCACGTGAAGCTGAGGCACCTGCAGGCCGCGCGCACCAAGTGGGACGCGCTGATGCAGCGCTGGCGCAGCGGCGCTGCCGCGGCGGGCTGAGGCCATGCACGCGCTGGCGGCCGCCACGGCGTGCCCGACAGCGCGGGTGCCGTTCGTGCTGGACGGCCTCGAGGTCGGCTCGGTGGCCGTGGCGCACCTGCCGGCGCTGGCGGCCGAGACCGCGCTGCTCGACGTGCAGCCCGCGCGCGTCGTCTGGCGCGGCCGCGGCGGCGACAGCGACGGCGCCTTCGACAGCCTGCACCGCCGGCTGCGCGCCGCCGGCCTCGTCCGCGCCTGGCGCGACGAGCCCTTCGCCATCGTCGACCCGCACAGCCTGCGTGTGCTGGCGCGCATCGAACGCGCCGCGGCGCGCTTCTGGGGCACGCTGACCTTCGGCGCCCACGCCACGGGTTATGTCGTCGGGCCGGACGGGCGGCCCGAGCTGCTGTGGATCGCGCAGCGCAGCTTCACCAAGGCCACCGACCCCGGCCTGCACGACAACCTGGTCGGCGGCGGCGTGCCCTGGGGCCAGAGCCCGGAGGAAGCGCTGGTGCGCGAGGCCTTCGAGGAAGCCGGCCTGCTGCCCGCGCAACTGGGCGGCGTGCAGCCGGGCAGCGTGCTGCGGCTGCACCGCGACGTGCCCGAAGGCCTGCAGCACGAGTGGCTGCACAGCTACGACCTGCCGATGCGCGCCGGCCTGCGACCGCACAACCAGGACGGCGAGGTCGCCGCCTTCACGCTGATGCCGGTGGCCGAAGCACTGGCCCTGGCCGCCGGCACGCGGATGACGGTGGACGCGGCGCTGGTGACGCTGGACTTCGCGCTGCGCCACGGGCTGCTGCACGATGCAGCGGTCGAAGAACGCATCCGCCACCTGCGCGTCGTTCGTCCGGCCTGACGGCCGCAGTCAAAAGCCTTGAACTGCGGGCGGCAGGGCGGCCGGGATACTGCGTGGCCATGTCGAACGCCACCCGCTACACGCCCACCGCCATCGCGCTGCACTGGCTGCTGGCCCTGATGATCCTGGGTGCGCTCGCTGTCGGCCTGACCATGACCAGCCTGCCGTTCTCGCCGACGCGGCTGAAGCTCTACAACTGGCACAAGTGGGCCGGCGTGTGCATCCTGCTGCTGTCGGCCGCGCGGCTGCTGTGGCGCCTGACGCACCGCCCGCCGGCCGATGCGCCGATGCCCGCGTGGCAGCGGCGCGCGGCCCATGCCGCGCACGGCGCGCTGTACCTGCTGTTCTTCGCCGTGCCGCTGGCCGGCTGGGCCTACAGCTCGGCCGCGGGCTTCCCCGTCGTGCTGTTCGGCGTGCTGCCGCTGCCCGACTTCGTGGCGCCCGACCGCGCACTGGCCGAAACGCTCAAGGGCCTGCACAAGTGGCTGGCCTACGGCCTGGCCGGCGTGGTCGTGCTGCACGTGGCCGGCGCGCTGAAGCACCAGTTCGTCGACCGCGACGGGCTGCTGCTGCGCATGCTGCCAGCGCGCCGCTGATGCCACCTCCGTCCTCGTTGCCTTCCTGGAGATCCGCATGTCCTTCCGTTCCGTCCTGTTCGCTGCCGCCCTGCTGGCCGCCGGCGCCGCTGCCGCCCAGCCCAAACCGGCGCAACTGAACGCAGCCGCCAGCGAGATCGGCTTCACCACCCGGCAGATGGGCGTGCCGGTGGACGGCCAGTTCGGCAAGTTCGCGGCCCAGATCACGCTGGACCCGAAGAAGCCCGAGACCGGCAGCGTCGCCTTCACCATCGACACCGGCAGCGCCCGCTTCGGCAGCCCCGAGCTCGACGCCGAGGTGCCCAAGCCCACCTGGCTGTCGGCGCTGAAGTTCCCGCAGGCCAGCTTCCAGTCCAGCACGATCAAGGCGGCGGGCGCCGGTCGCTTCGAGGTGGCCGGCAAGCTCAGCATCAAGGGCCAGGTGCGCGACATCGTCGTGCCGGTCGCGCTGGCGCAGTCGGGCGCCAGCAGCACCGCCACCGGTTCCTTCGTCATCAAGCGCCTGGACTTCAAGGTCGGCGAAGGCGAATGGGCCGACACCTCGATGCTCGCCAACGACGTCACCGTGCGCTTCAAGCTCGCGCTCACCGGCATCGCGCCGCTGTGAACCTCCCCCTTTCCAACCCTCGCTCCACGCACACCATGAAAAAGACCCTGCTCGCCGCCGTCGCCGGCTTCGCCTTCATCGCCTTCGGCAACGTCCAGGCGCAGAGCGCCAGCTACGCCGTCGACCCGACGCACACCTTCGTCACCTTCGAGGTCAGCCACTTCGGCACCTCCACCAACCGCGGCCGCTTCGACAAGAAGGACGGCTCGGTGCAGTTCGACCGCGCCGGCAAGACCGGCAAGGTCGAGATCACGATCGACACCGCGTCGATCAACACCGGCACCGAGGCCTTCAACAAGCACCTGCAGAGCGCCGACTTCTTCAACGTGGCAGCATTCCCCACCGCCAAGTTCGTCAGCGACAAGTTCGTGTTCAATGGCGACAAGGTCAGCGAAGTCGGCGGCACGCTGACGCTGCTGGGCAAGGTCCTGCCGGTTGTGCTGAAGGCGACCAACTTCAACTGCTACATCAACCCGATGCTCAAGCGCGAAGTCTGCGGCGGCGATTTCGAGACCACGATCCAGCGCAGCCAGTGGGGCATGGGCTGGGGCCTGAACTTCGGCATGCCCGACGCCGTGCGCCTGCTGGTGCAGGTGGAAGCCGTCAAGCAGTGATGGCCGCGCGCGGACGCTTCGGCAGGCTTGTCGCAGCGTCGGCGCTGGGCATCGCGGCGCTCGCCGCCGTGCCCGCCGGGGCCGAGCCCGTGACCTACGTGCTCGACCCCACGCACAGCTTCGTGCACTTCGAGGTGCTGCACTTCGGCACCTCCACCTCGCGCGGCCGCTTCGGCCCCGTCACCGGCACGGTGGTGCTCGACCGCGCCGCCGGACGCGGCGAGACCGCGCTGCGCGTGGCCACCGGCAGCATCGACACCGGCCTGCGCATCTTCGACAGCCGCATCCGCCAGGCCGACCTGCTGGCCACCGAGGAACACCCCGAAGCCTTCTTCGTCGCGCGCAACTTCCGCTTCGACGGCGACCGCCTGGCCGAGGTGCGCGGCGAGTTCACGCTGCGCGGCGTGAGCCAGCCGCTGTCGCTGCGCGCACTGCGCTTCGGCTGCCGGGCGGCGCCCGAAGGCGAGGTCTGCGGCGGCGACTTCGAGGGCGAACTGCTGCGCAGCGAGTTCGGCATCACCTTCGGCCTGCCGCTGGTGGCCAACCGCGTGCGGCTGGTGGTGCAGGTCGAGGGCCTGCGGCAGTAGCGGCGCCGCCCCCTGTCGCCCAGCTTGTCGGATTGGGCCGCGATGGGCCGGGGGTTACACCGACTTGCGGGTTGCACGCGCAGATTGAATAGTTCTGCCGTTTGCGTTTCAGACGCGATGCCACCCTGCAGGAGACAGCCCATGACCGAATCCAAGACGCCGGCCTTGCGCCGCCGGTTCCTGAAGTCCGCCGCCGTCGGTGCCGCTGGTGCCGGTGCGATGGCCGCGCCGATGATCGCCAACGCGCAGACCGTGAGCTTCCGCTTCCAGAGCACCTGGCCGGCGAAGGACATCTTCCATGAGTACGCCACCGACTTCGCCAAGAAGGTGAACGACATGGCCGGCGGCCGCCTGAAGATCGAGGTGCTGCCCGCCGGTGCGGTGGTGCCGCCCTTCCAGCTGCTGGACGCCGTCAACAAGGGCACGCTGGACGGCGGCCACGGCGTCGTCGCGTACCACTACGGCAAGAACAACGCACTCGCGCTGTGGGGTTCGGGCCCGGCCTTCGGCATGGACCCGAACATGGTGCTGGCCTGGCACTACTACGGTGGCGGCAAGGCCATGCTCGACGAGATCTACAAGTCGCTGAACATCGACGTCGTCTCGTTCCTGTACGGCCCCATGCCCACGCAGCCGCTGGGGTGGTTCAAGAAGCCGGTGTCGAAGGTCGCCGACCTGAAGGGCCTGAAGTTCCGCACCGTGGGCCTGGCGGTCGACGTGTTCAAGGAACTCGGCACGGCCGTGAACCCGCTGCCTGGCGGCGAGATCGTGCCTGCGCTCGACCGCGGCCTGATCGACGCGGCCGAATTCAACAACGCCAGCTCGGACCGCGTCCTGGGCTTCGCCGACGTGGCCAAGAACTGCATGCTGCAGAGCTTCCACCAGAGCGGCGAGCAGTTCGAGATCCTGTTCAACAAGGCCAAGTACGACGCGCTGCCGGCCGAACTGAAGGCCATCATCGACTACGCCGTGCAGGCCGCCAGCGCCGACATGTCGTGGAAGGCGATCCAGCGCAACAGCCAGGACTACATCGAGCTGAAGAACGCCAAGGTCAACTTCTACAAGACGCCCGACGCGATCCTGCGCGCGCAGCTCGCCGCCTGGGACAAGGTCACCGCAGCCAAGGCGGCCGAGAACCCGCAGTTCAAGAAGATCCTCGACTCGCAGAAGGCGTTCGCGCAACGCGCCGGCGCCTGGCAGAACGACTACATGGTCGACTTCAAGATGGCCTGGAACCACTACTTCCGCGCCCCGGCCAAGAAGGGCTGACACCCCCGCGTCGGTCTGCTCCAATCGGGCCACTGGCGACCATCGCCGGTGGCCTTTTTTGCGTCGGCCTGCGCCGCGCATCGCCCTCCGTTCACTGCTGTCGAAAGTCCACCCACCATGCAAAGCCTGCTGCTGCTGGTCGACCGGGTCTCGACCTGGCTCGGGCAGATCTTCGCCTGGGTCATCGTCGCGCTCACGCTGATGATCACCTGGGAGGTCTTCTCCCGCTACGTGCTGAACGCCCCGCACGACTGGGCGCTGGACGTGCAGATCATGCTCTACGGCACGCTGTTCATGATGGCCGGCGCCTACACGCTGGCCAAGAACGGCCATGTGCGCGGCGACGTGCTCTACGGCTTCTTCCGGCCGCGCACGCAGGCCACGCTGGACCTGATCCTGTACTTCCTCTTCTACATGCCCGGCGTCGTCGCGATGACCTACGCCGGCTGGATCTTCGCCAATGAATCGGCCGCCATCCGCGAGAGCACGTTCTCGGCGACGCCGCTGCCGGTGTACCCGTTCAAGTTCGTCATCCCGATCGCGGGCGCGATGCTGCTGCTGCAGGGCATCGTGGAGATCGTGCGCTGCATCCAGTGCATCCAGCGGGGTGCCTGGCCTTCGCGCGAGCAGGACGTGGAGGAGGTCGACGTCGACAAGCTGAAGGCGATGGTGCACGTCAAGGACGAAGACATCCAGGCGCTCGACAAGTTCGTGGCCCCGCACGGAGGTTCCAAGTGAAGGTGCGCAAGGAACTCTGGTTCGGCTTCATCATCATGGGGCTGATCATCGCCGGCACGGCGGTGATGCTGCTGTCGGCCGACACCATCACCAACGGCCACCTGGGACTGATGATGCTGGGCCTGGTGGTGGTGGCCATCATGCTGGGCTTTCCCACGGCGTTCACGCTGATGGGCATGGGCATGATCTTCACCTGGATCGCCTACGAGGAAGACACCGGCAAGACGCTGACGCTGATGGTGCAGTCGGCGTTCAAGGTGATGGGCAACGACGTGCTCATCTCGATCCCGCTGTTCGTGTTCATGGGCTACCTGGTCGAACGCGCGAACCTGATCGAGAAGTTGTTCAAGAGCCTGCACCTGGCGCTGGCGCGCGTGCCCGGCTCGCTCGCGGTGGCCACGCTGTTCACCTGCGCGGTGTTCGCCACCGCCACCGGCATCGTCGGCGCGGTCGTCACGCTGATGGGCCTGCTGGCGCTGCCGCAGATGCTGCGCGGCGGCTACGACGTGCGCGTCTCGGCGGGCTCCATCACCGCGGGCGGCTGCCTGGGCATCCTGATCCCGCCGAGCGTGATGCTCATCGTCTACGGCGCCACGGCCGGCGTCTCGGTGGTGCAGCTGTACGCCGGCGCGTTCTTTCCCGGCCTCATGCTGGCCGGCCTGTACGTGCTGTACGTCGTGCTGCTGGCCAAGATCAAGCCCAACCTGATGCCACCGCTGTCGGCGGCCGACCGTTTCGTGCCGCTGCCGCCGATGACGCAGACGGTGTCCCAGGCGTTCTCGAACACGGCGCTGCCGGGCCTGCTGCGCGCGCTGAAGGGCAGCCGCAACCACGACGTGCCCACCGGCTACATCCTGCAGCAGCTGGGCGTGGCACTGCTGCCTCTGGCCCTGTTCCTGGTGGTGGCCGGGCTCAGCTGGAACAGCAACACCGCGCCGCCCGATGCCGAGACGCTGGCCGCGCGCGCGCAGACGGCGGCATCGGCCAAGGCGGCCGCAGCCGGCGGTGGCCTGCAGGCGGCGCCTGGCGACGTGCAGGAAGCGCCGGCGGAAGGCGGGTTGGCCGAGCCGCCGGCCGATGAAGGCGTGCAGGAGCCGCCCGCGGCGGCCGCGGGCCTGCAGGAGCCCCCGGCCAGCGACGAGGGCGTGCAGGAACCTCCGGCTGCCGACACCGGCGTGCAGGAGCCGCCCGCAGCATCGACCGGCGTGCAGGAGCCGCCCGGCGCATCCGCCGGCATCCAGGAACCGCCGGGGGCCGCCGCCGCACCGGCTGCCGCGGCCGAGCGCACGCCGGCCACGCGCGGCTGGTGGATCGGCACCGGCGTCGGTGCGCTGGCGCTGCTGGGCTTCTACGCGCTGCTCAGCTTCCAGCGCCTGGAGATCTTCAAGATGCTGCTCGGCAGCTTCTTCCCGCTGGTGGTGCTGATCCTGGCCGTGCTGGGCTCCATCGTGATGGGCCTGGCCACGCCGACCGAGGCCGCCGCGGTGGGTGCCTTCGGGGGCTTCATCCTGGCGCTGGCCTACCGGCAGTTCAACCTGACGATGCTGCGCGAGTCGGTGTACCTCACGGCCAAGACCAGCGCGATGGTCTGCTGGCTGTTCGTCGGCTCGGCCATCTTCTCGGCGGCGTTCGCGCTGCTGGGCGGTCAGGAACTGGTCGAGCGCTGGGTGCTGTCGATGAACCTGTCGAAGACCGAGTTCCTGATCCTCAGCCAGGTCATCATCTTCATCCTGGGCTGGCCCCTGGAGTGGACCGAGATCATCGTGATCTTCATGCCCATCTTCATCCCGCTGCTCGACAACTTCGGCGTCGATCCGCTGTTCTTCGGCCTGCTGGTGGCGCTGAATCTGCAGACGGCCTTCCTGAGCCCGCCGGTGGCGATGGCGGCGTTCTACCTGAAGGGCGTGAGCCCGCCGCACGTGACGCTGAACCAGATCTTCGCCGGCATGCTGCCCTTCATGGGCATCCAGGTGGTCGCCATCGTGCTGCTGTACCAGTTCCCGGCCATCGGGCTGTGGCTGCCGCAGGTGCTGTACAAGTGACGACAGGCGCCACGGCGCCCTGAGCGCGTCGCCCGGCACAGAAGACGCGGCAACGGCAAGGCGCCCTGCGGGGCGCGTTGCCGCTTGCGGGCCCGGGTGTCAGTCGGCCAGCGAGCGCGCGAAGGCGAACACCGAGTTCGGCGCCCGCGTGCGCGGCTGCTGCACCGGCGGCTTGGGCAGGATGCCGCGGCGCGCCACCGGCTTCACGTCGACGGCCACGCCCTTGGCGCGCTGCTCTTCCAGCAGGTGGTGCAGCGAGATGGTGGCCATGTGGCGCAGCATCACCGCGTCGAGGCTGGACCACAGGTCCTGCGCCGGTGCGCCGCTGGCGGCAGCACCCAGTTCGTCCTCGACGGCGACCACGATGTCTTCCAGCGAGATCGCGTCGGCGCGCCGCCCCAGCGTGTAGCCGCCTCCAGGGCCGCGCGTGCTCTCGACCAGGCCGGCACGGCGCAGGCGCGAAAACAGCTGCTCCAGGTAGGACAGCGAAATCTGCTGCCGCCCCGCGATGGCCGCCAGCGGCACCGGGCCACCGGCCTCGCGCAGGCCGAGGTCGATCATCGCGTTGACGGCGAAACGGCTCTTGGTGCTCATGCGCATGATGGATCCCTTCAGTGAAGTTGACCTTGCCAATGTAGGCGCTGGGTCAGTTCGGGTAAATGCGATCTTCCAACAAAAACACTTCGGTAAACTCGAAGCATGAACTTCAAGCACCTGCATTACTTCTGGGTCGCAGCACGTGCTGGCGGCATCGTCAAGGCAGGTGAGCAGTTACATACAACGCCGCAGACGCTGTCTTCGCAGATCAAGCTATTGGAAGACCGTCTCGGGCGCCGTTTGTTCCGCAAGAGTGGCCGCGCGCTCGAACTGACCGACGAAGGCCGGGTCGCGCTGGGCTACGCCGACGAGATCTTCGCGCTCGGCACGGCGCTTGAATCGGCGCTGAAGCAGCCCCGCGATGGCCCGCGCGACATCGAGTTCCGCGTCGGCGTGGCCGATTCGGTGGCGAAGTCGGTCGCCTACCACCTGATCGAGCCGGCGCTGAACGGCCCCGACCGCGTGCGCATGATCTGCAGCGAAGGCAAGTTCGGCGACCTGCTGGGCGCGCTGGCGCTGCACCGGCTGGACCTGGTGGTGGCCGACGAGCCGCTGTCGCGCAAGATCAGCGTCAAGGCCTTCAACCACCCGCTGGGCACCAGCCCGATCAGCTTCTACGCCGCGAAGTCGCTGCAGCTGGAAGGCACGTTCCCGCAGTGCCTGAACGGCGCGCCGATGCTGCTGCCCGGCGCCGCATCGCCCACGCGCCAGCAACTGGAACTGTGGCTCACCCGGCACCACATCAAGCCGCGCGTCGTGGGCGAATTCGACGACGGGGCGCTCACCAAGGCCTTCGGCCGCGAGGGCCGCGGCGTCTTCCTGTCGGCCAGCGTGCTCGACGACGAGACCGAAGCGCAGTACGGCGTGCGCGTCATCGGGCGCAGCGACGAACTGGTCGAGCACTTCTTCGCGATCTCGGTCGAACGGCGCATCTCGCACCCCTGCGTGGCCGCCATCACGCAGGCGGCGCGGCGCGGCTTCCTCGGTCCACCGGGAGGGTGATCAACCGCCCCGGTCTGCGCGCTATCCTGCGCGCGTGCCGCCCACCACCGCCCCCGCGCCGCAGCTGCATCTGGCCCAGCAGGCCCGGTGGCAGGCCGGCGACGGCAGCGCAGGCCTGCTGGGCACACCCGACGCCCTGCTGCTGGCCTGGCTGGCGCTGGAAGGGCCGACGCCGCGCGAGCGCCTGGCGGCGCTGTTGTGGCCGGGCAGCAGCCCCGAGGCCGCGCGCAATGCGCTGCGTCAGCGCCTGTACCGGCTGCGGCAGGGCGGCATCGAGGTCGTCACCGGGCACGGCACGCTGGCGCTGGCCGACGGCGTCGGTCACGACCTGCACGACGGCGGCGCGCTGCTCGGCACTCTGCAGGTGCCGGAATGTCCCGAGCTCGACGCCTGGCTGCAGGCCCGCCGTGCCCGGCACGGCGCCGCCGCCCGGCACGCCACCGAGACCCGCATCGCCCGGCTCGAAGCCGCCGGCGACGTGGCGGCCGCCCTGCCGCTGGCGCTGGCGCTGCTCGAGCAGGAACCGCTGAGCGAAGCCGCGCACCGCCGGGTGATGCGGCTGCACTACCTGCGCGGCGACCGCGCGGCGGCCATGCTCGCGTTCGACCGCTGCGAGCAGATGCTCAAGCACGACGTCGGCGCGCGCCCCTCGGCGGAGACGCTGGCGCTGCTGGCGAGTATCGACGGCACGCTGGTCGCGGCCGAGCCCGCGCCGGCCTGGCGGGGCGCCCTGCCGGCCTCGGTGCTGCGGCCGCCGCGGCTGATCGGGCGCGACGCAGAACTCGCGGCGCTGCGCCGCAGCTGGCAGGCCGGCAGCGTGGCCCTGGTGGTGGGCGAGGCCGGCATGGGCAAGTCGCGGCTTCTGCAGGCGCTGGGCGCGGCGCGCGGCCCGGGCGCCGGCAGCGTGCTCGTCGCCTCGGGCCGCCCGGGCGATGCGCTGGTGCCCTACGGCAGCTTCGCGCGGCTGCTGCGCGAGCTGGCCAGCCACGTCCCGGAGGCGTTCGACGATGCCAGCCGCCAGCACCTGGCGGCCCTGCTGCCCGGGATGGCCGCGGCACCGACGACCCTCCCGCGCCGCGCCTCGCTGGTCGAGCCGGTGCGTGCGCTGCTGCAACGTGCGCGGGCCGCCATCGACGGTCTGGTCTTCGACGACCTGCACTTCGCCGACGACGCCAGCATCGATCTGCTGCAGGCCCTGCTGGCCGCGCCCCGCGACGCCTCGCCGCTGCGCTGGTGCCTGGGCCTGCGTCCGCCGGCGACGGGTTCGCGGCTGCAGGCCCTGCTGGAGGCGCTGGCGACCGCGGCGCCGCTGGTGCAGGTGCCGATGCGGCCGCTCGACGTGGCGCAGATGGCCGAGCTGGTCGACTCGCTGGCGCTGCACGGTGTGCGCGGCGCCGAGATCGCCCCCACGCTGCTGCAGCGCAGCGGCGGCAACCCGCTGTTCGCGCTGGAAACACTGAAGCTCGCCTGGGCTGACGGCACGCTGGCCGAGGGCACGGACCTGCCCCGCCCGCAGTCGCTGGCGCAGCTGATTGCCCAGCAGCTGGCACGCCTGTCGCCGGCGGCCACGATGCTGGTGCGCGTGGCCGCGGTGGCCGGCGTCGACTTCTCGCTGCCGCTGGCCGAGCGCGTGCTGGGCCAGAACGCGCTGCAGCTGGCCGACGCCTGGCAGGAGCTGGAGACCCAGCAGGTGATGATCGGCACCGACTTCGCGCACGACCTGGTGTTCGAGGCCGTGCTGGCGGGCCTGCCGTCGGTCATCGCGCGCCACCTGCACGGCGAGATCGCGGCCCGGCTGGAGGGCACCGGCACCGAGCCCGCGCACGTCGCCGCGCACTGGGAAGCCGCCGGCCAGCGCAGCCGCGCCCTGCCGCACCTGCGCGCCGCGGCCGACCGCGCGCATCTGGCGCTGCGCGAGCGCGAGCGCATCGACTTCCTGCTGCGCGCCGCCGACATCGCCGAAACCACGGGGGACCGGGGCGTGGCCTTCGACTGCGTGGCGCGCGCGGTGGAGACGCACATGAACTCCATCCGGCAGGCGGGCGGGTTCCCGCTGCTCGACCGGCTGGATGCGCTCGCCGACAGGCCGGCGCAGACCGCGACGGCGCTGGGCCAGCGCGCCTGGTACTGCAGCCAGCTGGCCGACGACGCCGGCGCCGTGCGCTTCGGCGAGCAGGCACTGGCGCTGGCCGAGAGCACCGGCACCCTGTCGCTCGTGTGCCAGATCCGGCAGCGGCTGGCGACCTCGTTGGCCATGCTGGGACGCTTCGACGACGCCCTGCCGCACCTGCAGGCCATGCTGCCGTGGGCGCAGCAGCACCTGCCCGACGAGGATCTGGCGGAGTTCCACGGCAACTTCGCCGTGGTGCTGGACAACCTGGGCCTGCCGGAAGCCGCGCGCGAGCACCACGAGCGCGTGCTGGGCACCGCGCTGGCCAGCCACGACCATGCCCAGCGAGCCACCGCGCTGGCCAACCACGCCGTGAGCCGGCTCAACGCAGGCGACGTGCGCCAGGCCCGCCAGCTCGTCGACCAGGCGCAGCAGCTGGTGGCGGCCTACAACCTGGACGGCAGCAGCGCCGGCTTCGTCATGGTGCTGCAGATGCAGTGCGCGCGCGCGCAGGGCCACTACGCCGAGGCGCTGGAGTGCGCCGGGCACGCGGAACGCATCCTGCAGGCCAGCAACCCGGCGCGCGTGCCGGTGGTGGCGCTGCACCGCGCGCATTGCTGGCTCGACCTGGGCCAGCACGCCCGGGCGCAGCACGACCTGCAGGCCGCCGGCGGCGAGCAGCACCTGCCGCGCCACTTCGAGACCCGCCGCCTGCTGCTGCTGGCCCGCGTGCAGCTGGCCCTCGGCCAGAACGCCGCGGCAACGCTGCAGCAGGCCGCAGCGGCCGTGCCGCCCAACGGCTGGCCCGAGCTGCGGCTGCTGGTCGACATCCATGCCGTCACGGCGCTGCCCCACGCCCAGGCGTGCGCCCGGCTGCAACGCGTGCGCGAGCAGGCCTTGTCGCTCGGCTTGCGCGGCGCTGCGCTGGCGGCGCTGCTGCAGGAGACGGCATGCCATGCCGCTGCGGGCGCCACCGAGGCCGGCGCCGCGGCGCGCGCCGCCCTGGCCCTGGCCGAACAGGTGGAGCCGGCCCTGCACTCGCGGGCCGAGCTGTGGCTGCACTGCGCGCGGGGCCTGCGGGCCGCCGGCGACGATGCAGCGCCGGCAGTGGCGGCGGGTCAACTGTGGCTGCGCAGCACGGCCGCCGCGCAGGTGCCCGCGCCGTTCCGGGAATCGTTCCTGCAGCGCAACCCGGCGCACCGTGCGCTGCTGGCACTGGGCGCCTGACGCACCGGGGCCCGCCGCCGGCATAACGGCGGCGTAACGACCCGCTGGCTACAACAGGCACCGATGCGCCGTCCCGCGGCGCGCCCCACCGGAGAGCCGCCATGACCGCACTGCAGTCCCTGTCCCTGACGTCCGTCTCGCCGCCGGGCGACGCCGACGCGCGCCGCCCGGCCGTGGCGTCCGATGCCGGCGACCCGATCGAGCAGCTCGCCCTGGCAGAACACGCCGACTGGCTGCTGCTGCGCCTGGTGCTGTGCGCGGCGGGTGCCACGTTGCTGCTCGCGGTGGCCAGCAGCCTGGGCCTGTAGGGCACGGCGCACGCAGCGGCGCCGGGTTGGCGGCCGGCCTGTCTGCCATGGGCGCAGCCTGTCTGCTGCGCACCGCGCTGCGTCGCCCGCCGCTGGAGGAGCGGGCGGGTGCATGCGTACAGTCCGGGCATCCCGACGCCCCCTGTCCGCCACCGCGCCACGCCCATGACCGTTCCCGCTGCCTCCCCCTGGGCCGACCGCTGGCAGCGCCTGTCCGCCAGCGCGCTGCGCGCCTTCCACGCCTATGCCAACTGGCTGGTCGGCATCAGCTGGAAGCGCTTCATCGTGCTGTCGGTGCTGCTGCTGGTGGCGTCGTCGATCCTGCAGCAATTGCCGCCCTTCCGCTGGAGCGTGACCGAGACCATCGAGGACGCGTCGGGCAAGGACCAGCCTGCGCCCCCCAAGCCGCCCAAGCCGCCGCGCTCCACCGACCTGCCCAGGCCCCCTGCACCGCCGGCCAGCGCCGGCGACGGCATGGACATCAACATCCAGATCGACGAGAAGGGCATCCGCATCACGCCACGCAGCAAGGCGGCCTCGGCCGCGGCGGCACCGGCGTCGGCGGCGGCCTCCGACGCGTCCGCCGCCGAGGACAGCCTGCACATCCAGCTGCCCGCCGACATCGACCCGGCCGACGTGCGCGAGGCCGTGCAGGGCGCACGCGAGGCCATCCTCGAAGCCATCCAGGATCAGAAGCAGGCCGCACAGGACGCCGCCGAAGCCGCGCGCGAAGTTGCGCAGGCGGCCCGTGAAGCGGCTGACGACGCCGTCGTCATTCCCGGCCCCGTCGGCAAGATCCGCCGCGTGCGCCAGGTGCACTGGGGCGACTTCCTGACCGACCTGGCCCTGCTGTGGATCATCGCGTCGGCCATCGTGAAGGCCACCTACAAGGGACGCATCCAGGCCGAGGTGAAGGCGGCGCAGGCCGCCGAGACCGCCGAGGCCGAATCGCTGAAGCGCCAGGTCGTCGAGGCCCGCATGGCCGCGATGCAGGCGCAGGTGGAGCCGCACTTCCTGTTCAACACGCTGGCCTCCATCGACCACCTGATCGAGGTCGACCCGCCGCGTGCGAGCCAGATGCAGAAGAACCTGATCGCGCTGCTGCGCGCCAGCATGCCGACCATGCGCGAAGCCAACGGCGCCGGCAGCTCCGGCGTGCGCGACCTGGGGCGCGAGCTCGCGGTGATCCGGCCCTACCTCGAGATCCTGAAGGTGCGCATGGAGGAACGGCTGCGCACCGCCATCGAGGTGCCCGACGGCCTGCTGTCGGCGGAGTTCCCGCCGATGATGATCCAGACGCTGGTGGAGAACGCCATCAAGCACGGCCTGGAGCCCAAGCCCGAGGGCGGGTCGCTCACCGTGCGCGCGGAGATCGTGCACGGCAAGCTGCAGGTCAGCGTGGCCGACACCGGCCTGGGCTTCGGCAAGGCCGCCACCGCAGGCACCGGCGTCGGCCTGGCCAACATCCGCGAACGGCTGCAGCTGCTCTACGGCAGCAAGGCGACGCTGACCGTCACCGAGAACCCCAACGGCGGCGGCACCATCGTCACCGTCACGGTCCCCTACAAGACCATCGAAGGCATGGCCACCGCATAAGCCGGCGCAGCCGGGCAGCGCCGCAGGCGCTACGGGGGGGTCGTCAGTTCATCCGGGTGACGAACGTCACCCGGCGGTTCTCGGGCGCATCGGGCCGCGCCTTGTTCAGCGGCTCGGCCGCGCCCTTGCCCACCGGCAGCAGGCGCTGCCGATCGATGCCGTGCTCGTTGACCAGGTAGGCCACCACCGACTCCGCGCGCGAGCGCGAGAGATCGAGGTTGGTGTCCGCGTCACCGCGCGGGTCGGCATGGCCTTCGACGGCGAACGACAGGCTGGCGAGCTTGCCGCCGCGCATCGCACGCGCCACGACGTCGAGCGCCGACTTGGAGTCGGCCGTCAGCTCGGCCGACGCGGTCGAGAAGGTCAGCAGCACGGCGGCGCTGGCCGCCGGCTTCTTGGCAGCCGGCCGCAGCGTCGGCGCGAAGCCGCGGCTGCGGGGGCCGCTGGCCGGCGCGGCGCCGACATCGGCCGCGCCCGGTGCCAGTGCATCGACGATGGCCGACTCGGTGACTTCGCTCGTCTTCAGCGGCTGCGTCTGGGCGGTCGCCACGCTGCTGATCGCCAGGCCGGCGACCAGCAGCCACAGGCGGGTGGGCTGGTGCATGGTGGTTGTCCTCCAGTTGGCGGGCTTCACTGCACGGCGACGCCGTTCAGCGTGCCCCGGGTCAGCACGTTGCGGGTCACGAGGCCGTCGGCATCGGTCACGTCGCTGCGCACCTCGATGCCCGAGCCCGACGAGGTGATCCAGATCACCGCCGTGCCCGTGCGATCGACCACCTCGTACTTGCAGGCGTTCTTGAACGTGCCCGCCGGGACCGTGACGGTCTCGTAGCCAATGAAGGTGGTGATGCGCGTGTCGCCGGTGACCGTGGTTGCCGAGAACACGGACCCGTCGGGGTTGTAGATGGTGTCCAGCCGGCGCTCGTTCACCGACTCGCTCTCGCCCGGCTTGAGCAGGAACTGGCGGTTCACGGCCGGCGGATCGACGACGCTGACGTAGTTCAGCGACAGGCCGTCGCTGTTGAACGTGAAGCGGCTGCCGTAGTTGACGAGGCCGGCGCTCAGGTCGGGCGCGAAGTACGAGAAGGTGGCGGCCTCGGTGACGCCGCCCGGCACCAGGCGCACTTCGAGCGCGGGGCCGTACTTGTCGAACGTGGCCGTGTTGCTGGTGACCTCCAGGTCGAGCGTGCTGGTCTGCCCGACCGGGTCGCTGCCTTCGCGCACGTTGTATTCCAGCGACCACTGCGTGCCCAGCGTGAACAGGGCCGGGTTGAAGCAGGCGTTGGCCACGGCCGTGGGCGCCGGCTGTTCGGCCACGCCGTAGTCGGAACGCGCGTCGAGGATGGCCTCGGCCAGCAGCTGCGGCAGCGAGCCGTCGTAGGCCTTGGGTTCGGCGTCGTCGATCGATGCATTGACGATGCCGTCGTCGCGGATGTCCTTCACCAGCTGGCGCATGAAGGCCAGGGCCGGCGACTGCAGCGAGCCGAGGAACAGGCGCGCGGCCCGCGGCAGCGCCGCCAGCAGCGTGCCGTAGCGGCCCGCGTGCGTGTTGGGCAGCGAGTTCGGCACGGTGGTGTCGGACACCGCCACGTTGTAGTTGGTGATGTCGCTGACCTGGTACGCCACCGGCACGCGGGCGTTGAAGGCCTGGCGCACCGCCTCGTTGGCCTCGGCCATGCGCGCGGTGTTCAGCGCCGACTCGGTGCCGTACTTGTACAGCGCCCACTGGTAGGCGGCCTCGGTCAGCGGGTTGGCGCTGACGTGGTGGGTCAGGCGCGGCACCAGGATGTGCAGGGCCTGGCCGTTCAGGCGCGTCCACTGCTTCGTGGCTTCGTCGTAGTACTCGCCGTTGCCCGAGCCATCGTCTGCGAACTCCAGGATGAAGGCGTTCTTGTAGGTGCGGTCGTACAGCGAGACCAGGTTGTTCTGCAGCAGCGCGGTGCCGAGCACGGCACCGCTGGGCTTGCGGGCGGTGACGCGCACGTTGCGCATCGCGCCCAGGCCGCCGCCGGCGCCGTCGCCGGCACTGCCGTCGGCGCTGCCGCCCGGGCCGCCGCCGCCGGAACCGTCACCGCCGCAGCCACCACCGCCGCAGGCGTCGCCGCCGGCCACGACTTCCAGCTCGACCACCGGCACGGGGTTGGAGACCTCGCCATCGTCGCCACCGCCGCACGCGACCAGCGTGGCGGTGAGTGCCAGCAAGGCACCGCGCAGCACACGCTGCAACAAGCCGGTCGTGCCGGCCCCGGGGTGATGGTTCATCGTTTCGCTCCTTGCTGCTGTCCTGTGGCGGCTGCCGAGATGGCGGCCAGCGGAAAGTCGGAGATGCCGGTGGGCACCGCCGTCACCGGGGTCTGTCGCCCCTGCGTCAATGTTCGCACCTCGTGGGCGACGTAGTAATCCAGCCCCTTGTGGGTGACCACGCCCTCGCGGCGGAAGTCGGCGCGGCCGGCCAGGCCTTCGAGCAGCGCCTTCGTGAAGGCACCGTTGCCCCAGGCCGGATCTTCCAGCGATTCCTGGCGCGGCGCACTGCCGGAAAACACGATCACGCCCAGCTCGGCACTGGCCAGCCCGTTGGCCATGCGCGTGAGCTCGCGGCGCGTGAACTTGCCCACCGACTTGCCCGAGAAGCAGGTGTCGACGAAGAACAGCGCACGCCCCTTGATGGCCGACAGCGTGCTGCGCAGCTGCGTCTCGGACACCGCGGTCTGCGCCAGGCGCGTTTCCTGCATGTCGTGCGGCAGGAAGTGGTACAGGTCGGCGGCGTCGGCCACGCCATGGCCGGCGATGAACAGGATCGCGATGTCGTCGGGCGTGGTCACGTTCTGCAGCCAGCGCATGCCCTGCAGCATGGCCGCACGCGTGGCCTGCTGGTCCACCAGCACGCGCGCCTCGACCTTCTTGTAGTACAGACCTTCCTGGCCCTGCAGCTTGGCCGCGAAGTCGCGCGCGTCCTTGGCCGCCAGGCCGAGGTTGAACGCGGTGTCGGCGTACTGGCTCACGCCCACGGCCAGCAGGTACAGCGTCGGCCGGCGCTCGCCCAGCTGCTTCAGCGCCGGGGCGCTGCTGCGGAAGTCGAGCTCGGCCGGCATCGAGGTGCCGTTGGCGCCCTCGGCGAAGATCTGGATCCTGCCCTCGCTCTTGGGCAGCGAGACGATCATGCGGCCGCCGGTCTCGCTGCCGGCGCCGCCGGGCAGCTGCTGCACGGTCGCCTCGACCGGCCGGCCGTCGATGCGCACGGTGATGCGGTCGACCTTCTGCCCCTGCGGCGCGAACAGCTTGAAGTCGATCGCCAGTTCGGCGCTGCTCGTCTCCACGCGCGGCATCTGCGCCAACGTCACCACCGGCGGCAGCGCCTGCGACACCGGCAGCGGCGCCAGGCCGGCCTGGATGGTCTTCACGGTTTCGGGCTCGGCCTGCTCGGCGGCCTGCTGCACGCGGCTGGCGTTGGCCTGCGCCACGGCCTTGGCGGCGTCGCGCTGCGGCAGCACCTGGTCGATGATGTCGGGGCGCAGGTAGCGCTCGCGGAAGCGCGAAACACCGAAGTAGTCAGCACGCTCGCCGCCCGGCCGCGGCACCAGCCAGCCCACCAGGTCCTCGGCGCCGGGGCCGGTGTCGAAGTAGCCGGCCTCGGTCCACAGCACCCAGCGGCCGTCGCGCAGCGGCAGCAGCGACAGCAGCGCGGCGCCGTCTTCCGCACGCCGCCAGCGCAGCGTGCCGTCGGCCAGCGCGGCCACGACGATGCGCCCGTCGGCCGACACGTTCACCGCACGCGCCTCGGTGTTCAGCGGCACGCTCCACTGCAGCCTGCCGTCGCGGCCGACGCGGCGCAGCGCGCGGCTGGTGCCCAGCACCACGGCGCCGGCCTCGGGCACGATGGCCGCGGCACGCGCGCTCTCGTTGGGCAGCAGCGCCACGCTGGTGCCGTTGACCTTGGGCACGCGCGTGTTCTCCCAGTCGCTGACACGCAGGAACAGGCTCGACGGCTCGGGCCGCCGCGACGCGGCCGCCTCGCCCTCGCCGGCGCGGCGTGCGCCCAGCGCGAACGACCGCGTTGCGCCGTCGGCGGTGCGCCACTGCACGACACTGGCGTCGTCGCTGATCTGCAACCCGGCCGCCGACGCGACACGCGCCACCGGCGTGGCGCTGCGCGCCGCCACGCGCGCGCCGTCGAGCACGCCCCAGGTGGCGTCGAAGCTGGCAAAGGCCATGCGGCCCGCGGGCAGCGGGGCGAGGTCGAGCACGGTGTCGGTGGCCACCACCACGGTCTCTGCGGTGCCCGCCGGCCACGCGATGCGCTTCACGACGAAGCGGCCCGGCTCGCTGTAGCCGGTGCCGCCGGCGTACAGCGCAGCGCCATCGGCCTGCCAGCCCACCGTCATCAGGTTGCCGAGCGCGACGTCGCCGAACTCCAGCGCCCGCGCCTTCGCGCGCGTGGCAGTGTCGAAGACATCGACCACAACCCGCGAGGGCGACACCCGTGAGAAGTAGCCCACCGCCAACAGGCGGCCGTCGGGCGAGTGGCGCACGCCGACGGGGTCGCGCAGCGTGGTGGCGATCTCGCCCTCGGGCTGCACGCTGCCGCCGGCCAGCCGGAACAGGCGCACCCGGCCGTCGAAGGCCGGCACGGCCAGCTGGCCCTGCGCCGAGATCGACAGGCCGTAGGCATCGGCGGGCAGCACCGTCTCGTGCACCAGCGCGCCGTCGGCACGGAACACGCGCAGCGCCGGGGCGCCGGCGTAGGCGGCGGCCAGCAGGCTGCCATCGGGCGACCACGCGAGGTGGCGCACGCTGCCGCCACGGGCATCGAACGCAGCGCGGAAGGCCCCGCCAGGCAGGTCGAACACGAAGATGCGGTGCACGCCGCCCGCGGCGGCCGTGGTGCCGGCCAGCGCGACGCTGCGGCCGTCGGGGGCGATGGCGGCGCCGTACAGGCGGCCGACTTCGTCTTCACCCACCGGCACGCGCAGTGTGCGCAGTGCGGCACCGCTGGCAACGTCCCAGACCAGCGCCGTCTTGTCGTCCGACGCCGTCACCGCCAGCTGCCCGGCGGCGTCCACGGCCAGGCGGCGCACCGGCCCGGTGTGGCTGCGCACGTCGAAGACCAGCGAGGCCGCATCCTGGGCCCGCGCCGGAGCCGGCGCCGCGCCTGCGACGGCCAGCAGCAATGCCTGCACCAGCATCGGCACCAACACCGGCAGCACGGCGGCAGGCCAGCGCGCGCCCGGGATCCACGACCATCGCAACGCCAATCGACCCTCCGCAGGCTGCGCCAGAATGAAGAAAACGACTGTACAGTCTTCGGGCTGTCAAGCCACTCTGGTGTGCCCCCTCTTTGGGTGGCCCGGCACCGATTCCCACCCCCTAGGTTCCGATGCGCTCCGACGCCGATTCCCCCGCTCCGCGTGCCGTGCTGGCCGATGACGAACGCCTGATGCGCGACCAACTGCGTGCGCGGCTGGCCGAGGTGTGGCCTGAACTGCAGATCGTGGCCGAAGCGAAAAACGGGCTGGAGGCCGTGGCGCTGGTCGACGAGCACCGGCCCGACATCGTATTCCTGGACATCCGCATGCCCGGGCTGACCGGCGTGGACGCCGCGCGCCAGATCGCGCAGCTGCCGCCGCGGCCCGGCAGCGGGGCGGGCGCCGACGACGACGCCGACCTGCTGCCCGAGATCGTCTTCATCACCGCCTACGACCAGTACGCGGTGGAAGCCTTCGAGCAAGGGGTGGCCGACTACGTGCTGAAGCCCGCCGAGCGCGACCGCCTGCTCGTCACCGTGCAGCGCATCCAGAAGCGGCTGGCGGCCCGGCGCGACGGCGGCGACCCCGCCGGCGTGCCGCCCAGCCCGCCGCTGCAGCAGCTCCTGCACACGCTGGCGGGCAAGCTGACCCCGGGCGCCGCGCCGCAGTACCTGCAGTGGATCCAGGCCACGGTGGGCCCCGCGATCCAGATGATCCCGGTCGAGGACGTGCTGTTCTTCGTCAGCGACGAGAAGTACACGCGGGTGCAGACGGCCCAGGTCGAGGCGCTGATCCGCAAGCCGATCAAGGAGCTGGTCGACGAGGTCGACCCCAAGCTCTTCTGGCAGATCCACCGCAGCACGCTGGTGAACGTGAAGGCCATCGCCGGCGTCACGCGCGACTTCCGCGGGCGCCAGATCGTCAGCGTCAAGGGCCACCCCGAGAAGCTCGAGGTCAGCCGCAGCTACACCGGCTTGTTCAAGGGCATGTGAGCCCGCTGCCGCGGGTGCGCGGTGCGAACTCGTGACAAGACGCAACGCGGGCGCCCCAGGGCCGTTTGCCGACGCTTGGGACAGTTTTCCCGAATCGCACCTTGACCGCGGCCATCTCAGGGTTGTCCGCAGGGTCGTTCGTGACGCGCTTCACGCCTGAGCTGGTGACCCAGTGCTGACCGCGCCGCGGCGCCCGACAACGGCCCGCAGCAGGCCGGATGCATCTGCTCGCAACCCCGCACGGGCCGTCACCCGTGGCGTCACTGGCGGCCGTTACCGTCGGCCCCCATCCTGACCCCACGAGTCGCCGGAAGTTCCGGCCACGAAGGCTGCGCATGCTGTTCGCTTCCACCCAACCCGGCCAGTTCCGATTCGACTTCGCACGCCGTCCGGCCGCGGCCGCGGGCAGCTGGCTGCGCCGGGAAGAGGCCATCATGGGCACCGCGATCAGCGTCGAGCTGTGGAGCGACGACCCCCGCGCCGGCGAGGCCGCCATCGACGCCGTGATGGCCGAGATGCACCGCATCGACGCCGCGATGAGCCCGCACAAGCCCACCTCCGAGCTGTCGCGCATCAACGCCGAGGCCGCGCACCGGGCCGTGCCGCTGAGCAACGAGATGGCGGGTCTGGTCGAGCGCGCGATGTACTTCTCGCACCTCTCGGGCGGCGCCTTCGACATCACCTACGCCAGCGTCGGCGCGCTCTACGACTACCGCGCCGGCATCGCGCCCGACGACGCCGCGCTGGCGCAGGCGCGCGCGGCGGTCGGCTGGCGCCACCTGGTGCTCGACCCGCGTGCACGCACGCTGCGCTTCGGCCGCGAAGGCATGCGCATCGACCTCGGCGGCTTCGCCAAGGGCCACGCCGTCGACCGTGCCTGCGCGCTCCTGCAGCGCCGCGGCATCCGCCATGCGATGGTGGCCGCCGGCGGCGACAGCCGCGTGCTCGGCAACCGCAACGGCCGGCCCTGGACGGTGGCCATCCGCGACCCGCGCCGCGCCGACGGCGTGGTGGCCGTGCTGCCGCTGGAAGAGACCTCGATCTCGACCTCGGGCGACTACGAGCGTTTCTTCGAACGCGACGGCGTGCGCCACCACCACATCGTCGACCCCGCCACCGGCCGCAGCCCGCGCAGCGTGCACAGCGTCACCGTGCTGGCCGCCGACGGCCTGACCACCGAGGCGCTGAGCAAGTGCGTCTTCGTGCTCGGCGTCGACCGCGGCCTGGCGCTGGTGGAGTCGGTGCCCGGCGCCGACGCCGTCGTCGTCGATGCGCAGGGACAACTGCACCGCACGGCCGGACTGCTCGACGGCCAGGCACTGCGCGCGTGACGGCCGCCGGCCGCCCCGCACGGGACAAGCACAGGGAGGACTGAAGATGAACCACACGCCGCATCGATTGCCCCGCCTCGCCGCGCTCGCCGGCCTCGCCGCGCTGGCCGCCGCCCTGCTCGCCGGCTGCTCCAAGAGCAGCGACGGCGACACCGTCGTCGTCAACGGCGACGTGCCCATCGCCTACGTGAAGCGCTCGACCACGCTGTCGATGAACCCCACCGACGGCACCAACTTCGCGGCCGGCGGCGATCTCATCGTGCGCGAGAAGAGCAGCGCCAGCGCCACCGAGCACAACGTCACCGCACGCTTCACGCAGGGCGTGGGCGACGCCTCCGACCCCGAGGTGTCGTACGACGGCAAGAAGATCGTCTTCTCGATGCGCTGCCCCACCAGCAACACCGCTCAGATCGACGGCCAGCCGGCCTGCACCGGCCGCTGGAACATCTGGGAATACGACATGACCAGCGGCGGCTTCGCCGGCGGCACCTTCAAGCGCCTGACGGCCAGCACCGTCGACGACGACGTCGACCCGGCGTACCTGCCCAACGGCCGCGGCATCGTGTTCGCGTCGAACCGGCAGACCACCTCGAAGAACCTGCAGATCGACGGCCGCAGCTACTACGCGCTGGACGAGTACGAACGCGAGCGCGTGCTCAACATCCACACGATGGACGCCACCGGCGGCGCCATCAAGCAGATCTCGGTCAACCAGAGCCACGACCGCAACCCGGTGGTGCGCCCGAACGGCGACATCATGTTCTCGCGCTGGGAACACGTGGGCGACCGCAACCGCTTCGCCATCTTCCGCGTCAAGCCCGACGGCACCGACATGTTCGTGCTGTACGGTGCGCAAAGCCCGGGCAACAGCTTCCTGCACCCGCGCGACATGGATCCGAACGGCCCCTACAAGGGCTACGTGGCGAGCTCGCTGATGGCGCTGTCGCGCACGCAGGAAGGCGGCTCGCTGATGTTCATCGACGCCGCCAACTACTCCGAGAACAACACGCCGGCCAACACGCAGGTACAGCCGCTGGGCGGCCAGTCGGAAGTGACGGCGCAGGCGCTGAACCAGAACCGCGGCCTGTCGCCCTACGGCCGCATCACCACGCCCTACCCGCTGTGGGATGGCAGCAACCGCGTGCTGCTGGGCTACCGCCCGTGCGAGGTCACGAAGAACGGCAACGTCGTCGCCTGCGCCACGCTGACGGCCGAGGAACTGGCCTCGCTGGAAGACAACACGATGACGCCGGCCCAGCGCGCCCAGGCCGCGGTGCAGGACAACGCGCCCGCGGCCTACGCCATCTACATGTACGACCCGCTGAAGCAGACCTGGCTGATCGTGGCGGCACCGCCGGCCGGCTTCATGTACACCGACCCGATCGCGCTGCAGGCCCGCCCCGAGCCGAACGCCGCGCAGGACACCGTGGTCGACGAGGCACTGGCCTCGCAGGGCCTGGCGCTGCTCGAGGTGCGCAGCGTCTACGACACCGACGGCCTGCAGCGCATGGGCGAGCCGATGCTCACCGCCGCCGACCTGCCGGCGGGCTGCAGCAAGGGCATCGCGACGACCACGCCGCTCGACCCGATGGACACCCGGCCTGCCGTGGCCGACCTCGTGAAGATGAAGAACCCGGCCGATCCGGCCTACCACTGCGCCCCGGCGCGCTTCGTGCGCGCCACGCGCGCCGTGGCACCGCCCGCCAGCTCGATGGGCATGCGCGCGGCCATCGGCGAGACCGACTTCGAACAGCAGCAGATCCTGGGCTACGCGCCTGTGGAACCCGACGGCTCGTTCAAGCTGCAGGTGCCGGCCGACGTGCCGCTGGCGCTGGCCATCATCGACGCCGAGGGCCGCGCCTTCCAGACCCACACCAACTGGATCCAGGTGCGCCCGGGCGAGCGCCGCACCTGCGACGGTTGCCACAGCCCGCGCCGCGGCGCGTCGCTCAACTCCGGCAACGTCGCCAACACGCAGCCGGCAGCGCTGCGCACCGATCTCAGCGGCCAGCACCAGACCGGCGAGACCATGGCCGCGCTGCGCACCCGGCTGGACCCGACGGCACTGCGCCTGGCGGCCGACCCGGTGATGAGCGACATCTGGGCCGACACCACGCAAACGGGCGTCAGCGCCCGCGCACCGATCGCGCTGCGCTACACCGGCAACGCCAGCGCCGCCGACGACCTGCAGACGGCCGTGCCCACGCGCGGCGTCATCAACTACCCCGAGCACATCCAGCCGCTGTGGGAACGCGCCCGCGGCACCGGCGGCGCCAACACCTGCACCAACTGCCACGCCGACCCCGCCAAGCTGGACCTGCGCAGCACCGTGGGCGGCACCGGCCGGCTGGTGTCGTACGACGAACTGCTGCTCGGCGACCCGGTCATCGACGCCGCCACCGGCCTGCCGGTGTTCCGCCTGGAAGAAGGCGTGCCGATGATCGTGCGTGGCCCGGCGCTGGTGAACACCAGCTCGGGTTCCACCAACACCGCCGGCCAGGCGCGCAAGAGCCGGCTGATGGAGCTGATGTCGGGCCAGACGCTGCTGGCCGGCAGCGCCGCCCGCACCGAGTACCCGACGCCCGCCGCGCCGGCCCCCGACCACGCGACGCTGCTGAACAAGGCCGAGCGGCGGCTGCTCGCCGAGTGGATGGACCTGGGCGGCCAGTACTACAACGACCCGTTCGCGCCCGGCGCCGGCGTGCGCACGGTCACCGCGCTCAGCGAGGCCAGCTTCGCAGCCGAGGTGCAGCCGGTGCTGCGCGCGAACTGCGCGTCGTCGTGCCACCAGGCGGTGGGCAGCGACGTGAACACGCCGGCCGGCACCTCGTTCCGCCAGAACCGCTTCGTGCTCACCGGCAGCACCGAAGGCGACTACGGCGCCACGCTGTCGATGATCTCCAACACCTGCAACCCGGCCGGCAACCTGCTGCTGAGCGCGCCGTCCACCGTGCCGCACCCGGCAGGCGCGGTGACGCAGACCACCGCGGTGCTTCCCGTGGGCAGCGCCGGCTACGCCGCCATCGCGGCCTGGATCCAGAGAGGCTGCCCGACTCCATGACGCCGACGCCGCGCGCCCGCCGTTCCTCGCGCCATTCCTCGCGCCTGACCCATGCCGCCATCGCCGCCGCACTGACCGCCACGGTCGCCGCCTGCGGCGGCGGCGACAACCCGCTGGACAACCCGAACAGCGTGCAGAACCCGCCGGGCGCGGGCGGCCGCACGCTGTCGTTCGTGTACTTCCAGAAGTGCATCAACCCGATCCTGCTGGCCACCATCACCAGCAGCGGCGGCACCAGCAGCTGCGCCAGCGCGGGCTGCCACGACAACGTCGCCGGCACCGGCGGAGCGCTGCGCGTGGAACCGGGCGCCACCGAGGTGGACCTGGCGAACCCGGCCAACACCGCCGACGTGGTGCGCACGAGCGCGATGTACAAGAACTTCTATTCGTCGCAGGGCGTCACCGTCGTCGGCCAGCCGGCGCAGAGCCGGCTGCTGAACAAGCCGCTCGTGCGCGGCACGCTGCACGGCGGCGGCATCATCTTCGACCGCGACGACGAACTCTTCGCGCGACGCATCGCGTACTGGATCGGCCGCCCCGTGCCCGAAGGCCAGAACGAGTTCAGCGGCGTGGCGAACAACATGTTCACGCCCGCGGACCCACAGACCGGCGCCTGCAATGCCGATTAAGCAGGGCATGAGGACCGCCGCCGCCCTGCTGACCTGCTGCCTGCTCGCACTGCCGGTGGCAGCGCGCGCGCAGGCGGCGGCGCCCGCGGGCGCCGCCACGGCCGCCGACGACAGCGAGCGCGTGCGCATCGCCGAGCCCTACATCGAGCTGCACACCGCGCCCGGCCGCGGCTACCCGGTGTTCCACGTCGCGGCGCGCCACGAGTGGATCGTGATCGAGATGCGCCGCACCGACTGGTACAAGGTGCGCACCGAGAACGGCCGCATCGGCTGGGTGCCGCGCGCGCAGCTGGAGAAGACCGTGACCGAAGCCGGCGGCACCAAGAGCTTCCGCGACGTGCTGGTCGACGACTACCTCAAGCGCCGCGTCGAGCTCGGCGCCGCGTGGGGCCAGTTCAAGGGCGAGCCGATGCTCAAGGTGTGGACGGCCTACCGCTGGGCCGACGCGCTGAGCCTGGAAGCCACCTTCGGACAGGTGCAGGGCGTGTTCTCGGGCACCGACTACTGGCACGTCAACCTGAACATCGAACCCTGGTCCGACCAGCGCCTGTCGCCGGCGCTCGGCGTGGGGCTGGGCCGCTTCAAGAACATCCCCAACAGCAGCCTGGTCGACGCCGCCGGCACCGACGCGCAGCTGGCCGTGGCCAGCGCGGGCCTGCGCTACTACCTGAGCGAGCGGTTCGTCGGCCGCATCGACTACAGCCTGTACACCGCCTTCGTCGCCGACACGCGCAGCACCGAGTACCGCGCCGTGACGCTGGGCCTGTCCTTCTTCTTCTAGGAGTCCCATGGTCAAGAGCGTCCTCGCCAGCCTGCTGATCGCCGCCGCGCCGGGTCTCGTGCAGGCCCAGGCCCAGCCCGCGGCACAGCCGGCGGCCGCCGACACGCAGGTGGTGGTGCCGCAGGTCGAGCGCCGCACCGTGCAGCCGCCGCGCTTCCCGAGCAACGACTTCGAGATCGGCCTGTTCGCGGGCACGTTCTCGACGCAGAACTTCGGCTCCAGCGCCGTCTACGGGCTGCGCCTGGGTTACCACATCACCGAGGACGTCTTCGTCGAAGGCGCCTTCGGCCAGACCAAGGTCAGCGACGAGGCCTTCCGCCAGGTGCTGCCAGGCGGCATCTTCGTCAACCCGACCGAGACGCTGAGCTACGTGAACCTGTCGGCCGGCTACAACCTGCTGCCGGGCGAGGTGTTCTTCGGCCGCAACGTGGCCAAGGCCTCGGCCTTCTACGTCATCGGCGGCATCGGCAGCACGAAGTTCATCGACCAGCGCCGGCAGACCTTCAACGTCGGCTTCGGCACGCGGCTGCTGTTCAACGACAGCGTCGCGGTGCAGGCCGACGTGCGCGACCACATCTTCTCGCTCGACATCCTGGGCCGCCGCGAAAGCACGCAGAACCTGGAAGTCACGCTCGGCGTCACCGTCTTCTTCTGAACCCGCCCCACCATGCAGCGCCTTGCCATCATCGCCCTCACCGCGCTCGCCGCCCTGCTCTACGGCCAGGTGCAGGCCGCCGCCGTCACGGCGCAGGCGCCGGCACCCGACTTCACGCTGCGCAGCCTGGAAGGCCGCAACCTGCGCCTGGCCGAGCAGCGCGGCAACGTCGTGCTGGTGAACTTCTGGGCCAGCTGGTGCGGCCCGTGCAAGGTGGAGATGCCGCACCTGAACAAACTGCACGACAAGTACCGCGCCGCCGGCGTCACGCTGCTGGGCGTGAACGTCGACGAGGACGTGCGCACCGCGCAGTCGGCCGCCGCCAAGCTGGCGGTGCGCTTCCCGGTGCTGCACGACGCCGACAAGCTCGTCAGCAAGCGCTACGACCTGCAGAGCATGCCGGCCACGGTGCTGATCGACCGCGACGGCCGCGTGCGTTACCTGCACCGCGGCTACCGCGACGGCATGGAGGCCGACTACGAGCGGCAGATCCGCGAGCTGGTGAAGGAATGATGCGCACCCTGCCCCGCCTGGCCGTGCTGCTGCTGCCCGCCGCATTGGTGGGCGGCTGCGCCATCGAGCCCTGGGTCAAGCCTTACGAGCGCGAGCGCCTGGCCGACCCGATCCTGCAGTTCCAGCGCGACGCGCTGGCCGACCGCCACCGCGAGCACGTGCACGTGGTGCGCGAAGGCGCACGCGGCGCGACAGGCGTCCAGGGAGGCGGCTGTGGATGTAATTGAATCCCCCCCGCAGCGGCTGCGCCGCTCCCCCCCAGGGGGGCAACGCCTGCGGACCGGCATAGCCGGATCCGCGGCGTTTGCTTGGTTGGGCCGGGTGCTCGGGTCGCTGCTGGCTGTCTTCTCGCATCCCACGGCACAGGCTGCCGTGCTGCCCGAAGACCGCGCCGAGGCGCTGTTCCACGTCTACGAAGGCGGCGGCGTCACGGCCACCGGGCCGGCCTTCCTGGTGCGCAAGAGCATGGCCGAGCGGGTCTCGCTGTCGGCGCAGTACTACGTGGATGCGGTCAGCAACGCGTCCATCGACGTCGTCACCACGGCCAGCAAGTTCAAGGAGACGCGCAACGCCTACGGCTTCGGCGCCGACCTGCTGGTGCGCGACGCCGTGGTCTCGATGTCGCTGGAGCGCAGCAGCGAGCCCGACTACGTGGCCGACAACCTGAACGTCAACGTCTCGCAGGACGTGTTCGCGGGCATGACGACCGTCAGCGTGGGCTTCGGCCGCGGCAGCGACCAGGTCGGCAAGAAGGACATCGGCTTCTTCGACCACGCGCGGCACTGGCAGTACCGCACCGGGCTGACGCAGATCCTGAGCCCGCGCTGGCTGGCGAGCGCGAACTTCGAGGTCGTCTCCGACGAGGGCTACCTGGGCAACCCATACCGCGCCGCCGTCGAGTTCGGCGCCTTCGTGCCCGAGCGCATGCCGCGCACGCGCAGCAGCCGCGCGATCAAGCTGCGCACCATCGGCGAGATCGGCGCGCCGGGCAGCCGCACCGTGCTGCGCGCCGATTTCCGGCACTTCTGGGACACCTGGGACATCAACGCCCAGACGCTGGAGTTCGGCGCCGCGCGCTACTTCGGCAGCCAGTGGCTGGCCGACGCCTCGCTGCGCTGGTACACGCAGACGCAGGCGCTGTTCTTCAGCGACAACGCACCGCAGCAGAACACCTACGTCACGCGCAACCGCCAGCTCGGCGCCTTCGACAGCCTGGGCCTGAGCCTGAAGGCCACCTACACCTTCGGCGGCGCGGCGGCGAAGTACGGCACGAAGCTCAGCGGCGCCTACGAGTTCAAGCGCTTCGACTTCAAGAACTTCACCGACCTGCGCACCGGCCAGGCCTACCAGCACAACGCGCACGTGCTGCAGGTCTTCGTCTCGGGCAGCTTCTGATCCCAGCCCCTTTGCGGATGTACGCCATGCACCACCTGCTTTTCCGCGCGCTTTCCCGTCCGCTGGCCGCGCTGGCGCTGGCCCTGGCCTGCGCCGGCGGCACGCTGGCCGCCGAGCCGCCCGCCGCCGCCGCGGCACCGGCCGCCAGCCTCGACAACCGCATCCAGGACGTGAAGGCCGACGTCATCCGCCTCAACCGCGACCTGCTGGTGCTGGAGGAGGAACTGCTGTTCCCCGCCAGCACGCAGGTGGCGCTGTTCGTGTCGATGGACGTGGGCCGGCTCTTCGAGCTGGAGTCGGTGCAGATCAAGCTCAACGACAAGGTCGTCGCCAACCACCTGTACACGCCGCTGGAAGTGCAGGCGCTGCACCGCGGCGGCGTGCAGCGGGTGTACCTGGGCAACCTGCGCACCGGCACGCACGCCATCGACGCGTTCTTCACCGGCCGCGGCCCGCACGAGCGCGACTACAAGCGCGCGACGACGCTGAAGTTCGACAAGACCGGCGACGCCAAGTACATCGAGCTGCGCATCAAGGACAGCCTGGCCAAGCTGCAGCCGGAGTTTGAGGTCAAGGTGTGGTGAAGAGGCCCCCCCCCGTAGCGCCTGCGGCGCTCCCCCCCGGGGGGGCGGCGCTGGCGGACCGGCGGAGCCGGCTCCGCGGCGCCCGCTGGATGGGCGCGGCGTTCGCCTGCGCGCTCGCTTGCGCTGGTGTGCCTGCCGTTGCGCAGACGGCGCCCGTCGCGGTGCAGGCGCCGCATTACGGCGACACGCTGTTCCACTTCTTCCAGGACAAGCACTTCGACGCCATCACCGGGCTGATGGTGTCGCAGCACTTCGGGCGAGTCGCTCCGCATGGCGACGAGGCCGAGGTGCTGCGCGGGGGCATGCTGCTGTCGTACGGCCTGCACCGTGAAGCCGGCGAGATCTTCGCCGGACTGATCGAACGCAATGCGGCGCCGGCGGTGCGCGACCGCGCCTGGTTCTTCCTGGCGCGGCTGCGCTACCAGCGCGGCCTGTTCGCCGAGGCCGAAGCCGCCCTGGCGCGTGTAGCTGCGCCGCTGCCCGGCGCGCTGGAAGACGAGCGCACGCTGCTCGCGGCGCAGCTGCGCATGGCGCAAGGCGACTACGCCGCCGCCGCCACCGCGCTGAAGGCCGTGCCGGCGACCGCGCCGGCATCGACGTTTGCGCGCTTCAACCTGGGCGTGGCGCTGGTGAAGGGCGGCGACACCGCCGCCGGCAACGCGCTGCTCGACGCCATCGGCACCGCCCCGGCGGCCGACGAAGAACAGCGCACGCTGCGCGACCGCGCCAACGTGGCACTCGGCTTCGCCGCGCTGGCCGGCCAGCAGCCCCAGCGCGCGCGCAGCGTGCTGCAGCGCGTGCGGCTCCAGGGCCCGCAGTCGAACAAGGCGCTGCTGGGCTTCGGCTGGGCCGCGGCCGAGCTGAAGGCGCACCAGGATGCCCTGGTGCCCTGGACCGAGCTGGTGGGCCGCGACGGCAGCGACGCCGCGGTGCTGGAAGCCCGCATCGCGCTGCCCTACGCCTACGCCGAACTCGGCGCGCTGCGCCAGGCGATGGACGGCTACACCGGCGCGCTGGCGCAGTTCGATGCCGAGCGCCAGCGCCTGGACGCGTCCATCGCCGCCATCCGCGGCGGCGCGCTGGTGGGCCCGCTGCTGCAAGGCAACCCCGGCGCCGGCATGAGCGCCTTCGGCAGCATCGGCCAGGTGCCGCAACTGCCGCACGCCAGCCACCTGGCCGGCCTGATGGCCGCGCACGACTTCCAGGAAGCCTTCAAGAACCTGCGCGACCTGCAGTTCCTCGGCAGCAACCTGGGCGACTGGAACGGCCGCCTCGTGGCCTTCGGCGACATGCTGACGCACCGCAAGACGATCTATGAACAACGCCTGCCCGCCGTGCGCGCGCAGGCCGGCACGCTGAACCTGGCCGCGCTGCAACAGCGGCGCGATGCAGTGGCCGCGGAGCTGGCGCGTGCCGAGGAGCGCACCGACGCCACGGCACTGGCCGACGACCGCGAGCGCGCGCTGATCGATCGGCTGCAGCGTGTCGAGGCGGCCCTGGCGGGCCTGGACGACAAGGACCTGGCCGAACGCCTGCGCCGCGTGAAGGGCGCGCTCACCTGGCAGCTGGCGCGCGCCTACCCGCTGCGCCTGTGGGATGCCAAGAAGGGCCTGCGCGACACCGACCGCGCGCTGCTCGACGCCCAGGCGCGCGACGCCGCCCTGGCCCGCGCGCAGCAGGACGAGCCGGCGCGCTTCGCCGGTTTCGCCGCGCGCATCGCGGCACTCGAACAACGCCTGCAGGCCCTGGTGCCGCAGGTGGCGGCACTCGGTGCCGAGCAACAGGCCGCGCTGCAGGACCTGGCCGTGGCCGAACTGCAGCGCCAGCAGGAGCGCCTGGACGTCTACGCGGCGCAGGCACGGCTGGCCGTGGCGCAGCTCTACGATCGCGCGCAGCTCGCGTCGCGCAGCGGAGGCGCCGATGCCCCGCGCTGACCATCTGCTGCGCCCCACGCTGCTGGCGCTGGCCGCCAGCGTGACGGCCCTGCTCGCCGGCTGCGGCATGTTCCGCAGCAAGACCCTGCCCGGCGACGACGCGCCCACGCTCGCCAGCCTGCAGGGCCGCAGCGTCGCCGTGCAGCGCGACCCGCTGACGGTGGACGACGAAGCCCGCACCATCGCCGCCTACAAGGACTTCCTGGCCGCCGCACCGCAGGCACCGCAGCGGCCCGAGGCCATGCGCCGGCTCGGCGACCTCGAGATGGACGGCGCCGACCGCCGCCTGGCCGACGGCAGCCAGCCCGACTACAAGGCGGCGATCGCGCGCTACGAGGACTACCTCAGGAACTTCCCGAACGACCCCGGCAACGACCGCGTGCTGTACCAGCTGGCGCGCGCGCACGAGCAGACCGGCGCGCTGGAAGTGGCGCTCACCACGCTGACGGCGCTGGTGCAGAAGCACCCCGGCACCGTCTACGCCGACGAAGCCCAGTTCCGCCGCGGCGAGCTGCTGTTCGCCACGCGCCAGTACGCCGCTGCCGAAGCAGCCTACGCCACGGTGCTGAAGAGCGGCCACCAGACGCCGTTCCAGGAACGCGCGCTGTACATGCAGGGCTGGTCGCTGTTCAAGCTGGGCCGGCTCGACGACGCGCTGCAGCCCTTCTTCGGCGTGCTCGACGCGAAGCTGGGCCAGCCCGGCGAACCCACCCGCGGCGACCGCGAGCTCGTGGAAGACACCTTCCGCGTCGCGAGCATCACGCTGGCCAACCTGCAGGGCGCGGCCAGCATCGCGCCGCTGATGCAGGGCGACACGCGCCGCGCCTACGAGCACCAGGTCTACGAGCAGCTCGGCGAGCTGTACCTGAAGCAGGAACGCGTGAAGGACGCGGCCGACACCTTCGCCGCCTTCGCGCGCCAGCGCCCGCTGCACGCACAGGCGCCGGTGCTGCTGTCGCGCGTGATCGGCACCTACGAAGGCAACGGCTTCGCCACGCTGGCGCTGGACGCCAAGCGCGACTACGTGGCGCGCTACGGCGTCGACAGCGAGTTCCGCCGCGCCAACCCCACCGGCTGGCAGCAGGCGCAGCCGCTGGTGAAGACGCACCTGGCCGAGCTGGCCACGCACCACCACGCGCTGGCCCAGCGCAGCAAGGCGCCGGCCGACGTGGCCGAAGCCGTGCGCTGGTACCGGTTGTGGCTGGCCTCCTTCCCCACCGACGCCGCGACGCCGCAGAACCACTTCCTGCTGGCCGAGCTGCTCTACGACGACCGCCGCTACGCCGAGGCCGCGACCGACTTCGAACAGGTCGCCTACGGCTACGCCGCGCACCCGCGCGCCGCCGACGCCGGCTACAGCGCGCTGCTGAGCTACGGCAAGCAGACCCCGCCTGGCGCTGCGGTCGCACCCGAGCTGCAGCGCACGGCCGTGGCCAGCGCGCTGCGCTTTGCCGAGCGCTTCGGCAGCGACCCGCGGGCCGGCAGCGTGCTGACCAATGCCGCCGAGCAGCAGTTCGCGCTGGGCGAGGCGCAGCCCGCCGCAGCCACCGCGCAGCGTGCGCTGCAGACCACCACGCTGACGGCGGCCGAGCGCCGCACCGCGTGGACGGTCGTCGCGCACACCGCGTTCGAGGCCAAGGCCTGGGACCAGGCCGAACGCGCCTACGGTGAAGCGCTCGCCGCGCTGCCAGACACCGCCGCCGATGCGAGCGCACGTGCCGCACTGGTCGAGCGCCTGGCGGCCTCGGTCTACCAGCAGGGCGACGCCGCGCGCAGCGCCGGCCGCCAGCGCGAGGCCGTGGCCTTCTTCGAACGCGTCGCCGCCGTGGCGCCACTGTCGGCGGTGCGCGCGACGGCGCAGTTCGACGCCGCTGCCGCGCTGATCGGCCTGCAGGACTGGGCCGGCGCGACGCAACTGCTCGAGGACTTCCGCCGCCGCTTCCCGGCGCACCCGCTGCAGGGCGACGTCGACACCAAGCTGGCTGCCGCCTACCTGGCGCAGGAGCGCTGGTCGCTGGCCGCCGCCGAGCTGGAGCGCGTGGCACAGAGTCCGCAGGCGCAGAGCGACCCCGCCGTCGCGCGCGCCGCGCTGTGGCAGGCCACCGAGCTGCACGACAAGGCGCAGGCCGCCGGCAGCGGCCCCAAGGCCGCGGCCGTGGCCGCCTACGAACGCTACCTGAAGCGCCACCCGGCGCCGCTGGACGCCGCCGTGCAGGCGCGCTGGCGCCTGGCGCAGCTGCACACCGGCAAGGTCGCCACCTCCTGGCTGCAGGACGTGGTGAAGGCCGACGCCACCGGCGGCGCCGACCGCAGCGACCGCACCCGCGCGCTGGCCGCCGCCGCCACGCTGGCACTGGCCGAGCCGGTGGCCGCCAGCTACCGCGCCGTGCAGCTGGTCGAGCCACTGCAGCGCCAGCTGAAGCTGAAGAAGACGCGCATGGAAGCGGCGCTGCAGGCCTACGCGGCCGCGGCCGACTATGGCGTGGCCGACGTCAGCACCGCCGCCACCTTCCACATCGCGGCGCTCTACCAGGACTTCGGCCGTGCGCTGATGACCTCGCAGCGCCCGAAGAAGCTGAACAAGGCCGAGCTGGAGCAGTACAACGTGATGCTCGAGGAACAGGCCTTCCCGTTCGAGGAGAAGGCCATCGAGCTGCACGAGACCAACGCGCAGCGCGCGGCGGCCGGCATCTTCGACGACAGCGTGCGCGGCAGCTTCGCCGCGCTGGCCACGCTCAAGCCCGGACGCTGGAACAAGCCCGAGCGCAGCGACCCGGCTTCGGCGCTGAACGAACAGGGCATTGCGCACCGCAGCAAGGGCGCCTTCGCCGAGGCCCGCGCCGCCTACGAGCAGGCCATCGCCGCCGAGCCGCAGCGCGCCACGCCGGTGCTGAACCTGGCCATCCTGCACGACCTGTACCTGGGCGACCGCGCCAAGGCCGTGGAGCTGTACGAGCGCTACGCCGCGCTGGCGACGCCGCCCGACGCCGCCGCCACGCGCTGGCTGGCCGAGATCCGGGCGCGCAAGCCGGCGCTGCCTGCCACCCCGGCCGCCACGCCCACGGCCGCGCCCGCCAGCGCACCCGCTGCGGCCCCCGAAAGTGTTGCCAGTCGCAAGGAGGCGCCATGAAGCCCCTGTTGTTCACCGCACTGCTGCTGGCTGCGGCCGGCACCATGGCGCAAGACCGTGCCGACATCGACCGCACGCAGATCATCGGCAACCGCGAGTTGCCCAAGGTGCTCTACATCGTGCCGTGGAAGAAGCCGCCTCCGGGCGGCCTGGCCGGCCGGCCGGTGGCCAGCGTGCTCGACGAGGCGCTGGCGCCGATCGACCGCGACGTCTTCCGCCGCCAGATGCAGTACGAATCGCAAACCCAAGTCCGCCTGACCTCACCCTCGCCTGCCCCGGAGAAAGCCCGATGAACACGCTCAACCTCATCATCAAGTTCTTTGTCGACTGCGGTTGGTTCATCTTCCCCAGCCTCTTCATCATGTCGCTGGGCGTGGCGATCGCGATCGAGCGCACGATGTTCCTGAACCGCGCGCGCAGCGAGAACCGCAAGGTCTGGGACCAGGTGCTGCCGATGCTGCAGGGCGGCAAGTTCAAGGAGGTGCACAGCCTGGCCTCGGCCTCCGACTCGGCCATCGGCAAGATCCTCACCAACGGCATCCAGCGCCTGCAGACCGCCCGCAAGCGCGAGGACATCGACGCCGCGATGGAGGAGGGCATGATGGAGATCGTGCCGCGCCTGGAGAAGCGCACGCACTACATCGCCACCTTCGCCAACGTCGTGACGCTGGTGGGCCTGCTGGGCACCATCATGGGCCTGATCAAGGGCTTCACCGCGGTGGCCTCGGCGAACCCGGCCGAGAAGGCCGAGATGCTGTCGGCCTCGATCTCGATCGCGATGAACAACACCGCGTTTGCGCTGATGGTGGCCATCCCCTTCCTGCTGATCCATTCGTTCCTGCAGTCGCGGGCCTCGGAGATCGTCGACAGTCTCGAAGCCGCCAAGATCACCTTCCTGAACCTGGCGCAGCGCCTGGTGCACGAAGGCGCGGCCCCGGCCGCCCCGCAGCGCTGAGCCCGGAAGGCCACGGACCATGCGCGTGCGACGCCTGCACAAGACGCCAGCGCACCTGGAGATCACCGCGTTCATCAACCTGATCGTGGTGCTGGTGCCCTTCCTGCTGTCCACCGCCGTGTTCAGCCGCCTGGCGGTGATGGACATGACGCTGCCCGGCCCCTCGAACGCGGTCGAACAACTCCAGGGCAACGACCTGAAGCTGGAAGTGGTGATTCGCCGCGACGCGCTGGAGGTCGGCGACCGCATCGGCGGGCTGATCCAGCGCATCCCGGCGCTGGACGGCGCGCCCGACACGAAGGCCCTGGCCAGCCTGCTGGTGCAGGTGAAGGCCAAGTTCCCCGAAGTGGTGGACGCCAGCGTGCTGGCCGAGCCCGAGACCTCGTACGACCAGATCGTGCAGGTGATGGACGCGATGCGCAGCGCCGTCACGCCCAGCACGCCCAAGGGCCAGCGCAGCGAGCTGTTCCCGAACATCGCCATCGGCGATGCGCCGGTGCGGAAGGTGCCGGCATGAGCACGATGACTCCGCTGCAGCGGCGGCAGGCGCGCAAGGGGCGCAACCAGGCCTCGCTGGACATGAACCTGGTGTCGCTGATCGACGTGTTCACGATCCTGATCTTCTTCCTGCTCAGCAGCGTCGGCGTCGAGAGCATGTTGCCCAGCAACAAGGACGTGCAGCTGCCGCTGTCCACCGCGGAGCAGGCCCCGCGCGAGACGCTGGTGCTGGTGGTCAGCGGCGAAGAGATCATCGTCGAGGGGCGCCGCATCGCCGGTGTCGCCGACGTGCTGGCCGACAAGGCCGACGTGGTCGGGCCGCTGCTGGCCGAGCTGCAGCTGCTGGCGCAGCGCCAGGCCGTGCGCGCGGAGAACCAGGACGCGGCCAAGGCCATCACCATCGTCGGCGACAAGCAGATCCCCTACAGCCTGCTGCGCAAGGTGATGGCCACCGCGTCGCAGGCGGGTTTCGTCGACGTCGCCTTCGCGGTGCAGCAGAAGGGGTCGGCGTGAGCACGTTGGCACTCAACCCGGTCTCGTTCCGCCGCCCGCAGCTGCCCTGGAACCAGGGCGGCGCCGACGATGCGCGCTACGAGCGCATCCGCCGCAACGTCGTCGGCACGGCGCTGGTGCTGGCGCTGCTGCTGCCGTGGATCCCGCTGCCGCAGCCCGAGCGCATCGAGGCGCAGCCGCTGCCGCCGCCGATGGCCAAGCTGCTGCTCGAACGCAAGCCGCTGCCGCCTCCCAAGCCCGTCGTGCCCGAAGCACCGCCGCAGCCGGTGGCCAAGACCGAAGCCGAGGCCCCGCCGAAGGCCACCGCGCCGAAGCCGCGCGAGGTGCCGGTGCCCGAGGCGCGCAACCCCCAGCCCAACCGCAGCCCGGGTGAAGAAGCCGCGCGCAAGAAGGCGTCGGGCGTGGGCCTGCTGGCGATGAAGAACGAACTCGCCGACCTCACCGGCGCGCCGCTGGCGGTGCAGCTGAACAAGGACATCAAGCCGGGCCCTGGCGTGGGCGCCGGCGTGGGTGCCGGGGTCGGTGCCGGCACCGAACAAGGTGTGCCGGTGCGCGCGATGATCACCGCAGGCGCCGGCAAGAGCAGCGGCGGCATCAACACCGCGGCCTACAGCCGCGACACCGGCGGCGGCGGCCTGGCCGGCCGCTCCAGCACGCTGGTCGAAGGCGTGGCCGGGGGCGGCGGCGGCGGTGGTGCGGGCGGTGGCGGCGGCAGTGCCAAGGGTGGCGGCAGCGGCACGGGGGCTGCCGGCGGCGAGCTGCGCAAGGGCAGCAGCGGCAAGTCGTCGCGCTCGATCGAGGAGATCAAGCTCGTCTTCGAACGCAACAAGGGCGCCATCTACGCGCTGTACAACCGCGCGCTGCGCGACGACCCGTCGCTGCAGGGCAAGGTGGTGCTGAAGCTGTCGATCGCGCCGTCGGGCGCGGTCACCGACTGCCGCATCGAGAGCAGCGAGCTGAAGGCGGCCGAGCTCGAAGCGAAGCTGCTGGCGCGCATCCGGCAGTTCGACTTCGGCTCCAAGGATGTGGATACCATGGTGGTCACCTGGCCCGTGGACTTCCTGCCGTCGTAAGCCCTGCCTCCTTCCCACCGCCGCTCCTGGCCGCCGGGCACACGCTGCGGCTGCGCACGCTGACCCGCGGCGACGGGCTGCTCGGCATGCGCGCCGCGCCGGGATTCGGCCCGCGCGGTGCGCAGCTCACCGTGGCGCTGCTGCCCGCCGGCGCCGACGTGGCTGCGCGCGACACGCTCGTGCGCCTGCGGCTGGCGCCGCTGCCCGCGAAGGCGCTGCAGTGGCGCACGCGCGAGGCCGCGGCCGCCCTGCAGCAGGGCGCCGAGCTGTGGTCGCTGGCCGAAGAAGCGCACTGGAGCGACTTCTGGGCCGAGCAGGTGCCGCGCCTGCGCGCGGCCGGCTGGCAACTCGTGGTCGACCCCGGCTTCGCGCACTTCAGCCTGCCGGTGCAGCGCTGGAAGCTCCACCTCGACGGCACCCGCACGCTGGCCGCACTGGGCACGCCGGACCAGCCGCTGGCCCGGCTGCGCGGCGCGCACGACCAGGGCTCGTGGCGCATGAGCCTGGGCGTGGAGGTCGACGGCGAGACGCTGGACCTGGCGCCGCTGCTGGCCGGGCTGCTGGCGCGCGACCGGCGCTGGCTGCATGCCGACCGGCTGCTGGAGATCGACGACGCCGAGATCGTCGTGCTGCGCGCGCCCGGCGGCCGCCGCATCGAGGCCCCCGCGGCGCCGCTGAAGGCCATCGTCGGCGCCATGCTCGACCTGTTGGTCGACGCGCGCAGCCCCACCGGGCCGATCCCGCTGTCGGCCTGGGACGCCGAGCGCGCCGAGGCGCTGCGCGAGGAGCTCGCGGCCTCGATGGCCCAGCGTGCCGGCGCGCTGGGCGCCTGGCAGCTGCAGGGCGACACCGGCCTGCAGACGCTGGTGCAGCGCCTGCGCGCGGCCGGCACGCCGCCGCCGGTGGACCCGCCGCCCGGCCTGGGCCTGACGCTGCGCCCGTACCAGCTGCAGGGCCTGGCCTGGCTGCAATACCTGCGGGCGCAGGGGCTGGCGGGCATCCTGGCCGACGACATGGGCCTGGGCAAGACGGCGCAGGTGCTGGCGCACGTGCTGGCCGAACACGCGGCCGGCCGCCTGGACCGGCCGGCGCTGGTGGTGCTGCCGACCTCGCTGATCGCCAACTGGCAGGCCGAGGCCGCGCGCGTGGCGCCGGGCCTGCGCGTGCTCGTGCTGCACGGCGCGCGGCGCGACTTCACGGCCATCGCGCAGCACGACCTGGTGCTCACCACCTACCCGCTGCTGTGGCGCGACAGCCGCGAACTCGGCGCGCAGCCCTGGCACCTGCTGGTGCTGGACGAAGCCCAGATGGCCAAGAACGCCGGCAGCCGCGCTGCCCGCGCGCTGCGCCGGCTCGACGCGCGCCACCGCCTGTGCGTGACCGGCACGCCGCTGGAGAACCACCTGGGCGAGCTGTGGACGCACTTCGACCTGCTGATGCCCGGCTTCCTGGGCGACAGCCGCACGTTTGCGCGGCTGTGGCGGCGTCCGATCGAGGACAACGGCGAGACCCAGCGCGCGGCCCTGCTGGCGCGGCGCGTGCGCCCCTTCATCCTGCGGCGGCGCAAGCACGAGGTGGCGCCCGAGCTGCCGCCGCTCACCGAAGTGCTGCGCCGCGTGCCGCTGGAAGGCACGCAGCGTGCGCTGTACGAGAGCGTGCGCGCGGTCGTCGACGAACAGGTGCGGCGCACGCTGGACAGGCAGGGCTTCCGCAACGCACAGATCGCAGTGCTCGACGCGCTGCTGAAGCTGCGCCAGGTCTGCTGCGACCCGCGCCTCGTCACAGGACCACAGGCGGGCCGGCCCACGAGCGCCAAGCTCGACCTGCTGCTGCAGATGCTGCCGGCCCTGGTGGCCGACGGCCGCCGCGTGCTGGTGTTCTCCCAGTTCAGCACGCTGCTGGGGCTGGTGGCCCAGGCGCTGCAGCAAATCGCACTGCCGCACCTGCTGTTCACCGGCGACACGCCACCGGCGCAGCGCGGCGAGACCGTGCGCCGCTTCCAGGCCCGCGAGGTGCCGGTGCTGCTGCTGAGCCTGAAGGCCGGCGGCGTGGGCTTGAACCTGACCGCCGCCGACACCGTGGTGCACCTGGACCCGTGGTGGAACCCGGCGGTGGAAGACCAGGCCACCGCGCGCGCGCACCGCATCGGGCAGGACCAGCCGGTGCTGGTCTACCGGATCGTGGCCGCAGGCAGCATCGAGGAGCGCATGCTGGCGCTGCAGGCGCGCAAGGCGGCGCTGGCCGCCGGCGTGCTGGGCAGCGACGCGGCGGGCGACGCAGCGACCAAGTTCGACGAAGCCGACCTGCGCGGGCTGCTGGCGCCGCTGGAGGACACATGAGACGCGTCGCTGCCGCAGCCGTGCACCTGCTGACACTGCTGCTGGCGCTGGCCGGCAGCAGCAGCACCTGGGCCTGGGGCGCGTCGGGCCACCGCATCAGCGCGCTGGTGGCCGAGGAGCTGCTGAGCCCCGCGGCGCGCAGCGGCATCACTGCACTGATGGGCCGCGTGGACCTGGCCGCCGACGCCGTGGTGCTGGACCAGCAGAAGGACGCACTGGCGCAGCGCATGCCCGGCTCGCGGCGCTGGCACTACGACGCGCAGCCGCTGTGCGCCGCCGATGCCGCGGCCGGCGGCCACTGCGCCGGCGGCCATTGCGCCACGGCGCAGATCGCCCGCCACGCGGCCGTGCTGGCCGACACCACGCGCAGCGACGACAGCCGGCGCTTCGCGCTGCTGGTGCTGGTGCACGTGGTGGCCGACCTCGCGCAGCCGCTGCACGCCATCACCCACGGCGACGGCGGCGGCAACGGTGTCGCGGTGCGCTACCGCCTGCCCGGCGACCGCCCCGGCCGCGCGCTGCGCAGCGACAACCTGCACGCCGCCTGGGACAGCGCCTTCGTGCGCGGGGCCTTTGCGAAGGTGCGCGACGAACGCGTGGTCGCGCGGCGGCTGCTCGACGGCATGGACGCGGCCACGCGCACCCGTTGGGCGCAGGGCAGCGCGGCCGACTGGCAGGCCGAGTCGCACCAGCTCGCGAAGGCCCGCATCTACGCGCCGCTGTACGCGCAGTTCGCGGGCCTGCGCTGTCCTGCACCCCATGCCGATGCCGCACGGCCTGTCGTGCTGGACGACGCCGCGGTGCGCGACGCCATCGCGCTGGTGCCGCAGCAGCTGGCGCGCGCCGGCGTGCGCATCGCCGCGGTGCTGAACCAGGCCTTCGCGCCGTAGCGCGCCACAGGGCGCCGGCCCTGCCCGGCTTCAGCGCTGGGGCGGCGTGGCCGCGTCAGCCGCCGCCGCCTTCGCCGCCATCTTGTCGCGCAGCGCCTTCAGGCGGTCGCGCGGGTCTTCCTTGCTGCGTTCCTCGTCCAGCTTCATCTCGGCGATGAAGCGGCTGGGAACGCCAGCGATCGTCTCGCGGCCCTTCTTGCGCCGGCGCAGCGTGCTCACCACCAGCGTGCTGCGCGCGCGCGTGATGCCCACGTACATCAGCCGGCGCTCTTCTTCCAGCCGCTCTGGCGTCATGTCCTCGTCGCCGCTGCGGAAGGGCAGCAGCCCCTCGTTGACGCCGGCCAGCACCACGTGCGGCCACTCCAGTCCCTTGGACGCGTGCAGCGTGGTCAGCGTCACCACGTCCTGCTCCTCGTTGCGGTCGGCCAGGCTGATGATCACGGCGATCGTCTGCGCCACCTGCAGCACGGTCTGCTTCGGGTTGTCTTCGTCGCCGCCGCAGCGCTTGGCGATCCAGTCGACGAAGTCGAGCACGTTGTTCCAGCGCGCCGCGGCGAGCTTTTCACTGTCCTCGCCGTCGCGCAGGTGCTGTTCGTAGCCGATGTCCTGCAGCCAGCCCAGCAGCAGCGCCTTCGCGTCCTCGGCGCCCGAGCAGTGCTGCGCGCGGTACTGCAGGTCGTTCACGAGGCGGCCGAACTCGTGCAGCGCGTCGATGGCCTTGCCCTTCAGGCTGGTGGCCAGGGTCTGCGAGAACAGCGCCTCGTACAGGCTCACCTTCCACTTGCCGGCGAATTCGCCCAGGGCGCCCAGCGTGGTGTGGCCGATGCCGCGCTTGGGCGTGGTCACGGCACGCAGGAACGCGGGGTCGTCGTCGGGGTTCACCAGCAGGCGCAGCCAGGCGCACAGGTCCTTGATCTCGGCGCGGTCGAAGTAGCTCTGCCCGCCCGAGACCTTGTACGGGATCTGCGCCGCGCGCAGCTTCTGCTCGAACACCCGCGCCTGGTGGTTGGCGCGGTAGAGCACCGCGCAGTCGGCCCAGCGGATGCGCGCGTCCTGCGCACGCAGCGCCTGGAAGCGGCTGACGGCGCGCTCGGCCTCGTGTTCCTCGCCGTCGGCTTCGGCCACCTTCACCGGGTCGCCGTCGCCGAACTCGCTCCAGAGCTTCTTCTCGAAGATCTTCGGGTTCTTCGCGATCACCGCGTTGGCCGCGCGCAGGATGTGGCCGGTGGAGCGGTAGTTCTGCTCCAGCGGAATGACCACCAGCTTCGGGAAGTCCTGCGGCAGCCGCTTCAGGTTCTCGATCGTCGCACCGCGCCAGCCGTAGATGCTCTGGTCGTCGTCGCCCACCGCCGTGAACACCCCGCTTTCGCCCACCAGCGCCTTCAGCAGCTCGTACTGCACGGCGTTGGTGTCCTGGTACTCGTCGACGAGGATGTGGCGGAACTGCGCCTGCCACTTCGCACGCGCCTGGGCGTCGTCGCGCAGCAGCTTCAGCGGCAGGCCGATGAGGTCGTCGAAGTCCACCGCCTGGTAGGCGGCCAGGCGCTCCTCGTAGCGCTGCATCACGCGCGCGGCGACACGTTCGTCGTCGTCCTGCGCGGCGGCGGCGGCGCCGGCGCTGTCCAGCCCCTGGTTCTTCCACAGGCTGATGGTCCACTGCCAGCGTCGCGCCAGCGCCAGGTCGCTGCTGGCGCCGGCGTCCTTGATGACGCCCAGCACGTCGTCGCTGTCGAGGATGGAGAACTGCTCCTTCAGCCCCAGCCGCGTGCCGTCGCTGCGCAGCATGCGCACGCCCAGCGCGTGGAAGGTGCTGACCGCCAGGTCCTTGGCGGCGCGGCCGACCAGCGCCTTCGCACGCTCGCGCATCTCGGCGGCGGCCTTGTTCGTGAAGGTGATGGCCGCGATCTGCTTCGGTTCCAGCCCCGCGTGCAGCAGGCGGCCGATCTTGTGCACGATGACCCGCGTCTTGCCCGAGCCGGCGCCGGCCAGCACCAGGCAGGGCGTGGCCAGGTGGTGCACGGCCTGCAGCTGGGCGTGGTTGAGGGTCTCGGACATGGGGCGCGGATCATAGCGGCAGCCCCCAACGAGAAGGGGCCGCCCGCAGGCGGCCCCCGGAGGTGTGCGCTGCCGCTCAGTTCAGCACGAACACCACCGCCGTGCGCGCCGGCAGCGTGAAGCTGCCGCTGGCGGCGTCGAAGGTGGCCGTGGCGGCGCGCTTGTCGGCCGCGGCCGCCGCGGTGTGCACCGGGTGCAGCGTGAAGGCCTTGCCCTGCAGGGACGCGGCCGTCAGCGTCTGCGGCTGCTTGTCCACGTTCACCAGGTACACCAGCTCGCGGAAGTTGGCGCCCGCGTAGCCGTTGCCGTCCAGGTGGCCGGCCAGCACGGTGGGCACCTGGCCCGAGCCGGTGTTCAGGAAGCGCAGCCGGCTCTTGATGTCGTCGCCGCTGCGCAGCCGCAGCAGCGTGGTGCTGGCGCGGATCTGCAGCAGGTCGCGGAAGGCGTCGCGCGTGAACACGATCTCGGCACTCGTGGGCTTGATCGCCGGGTTGGCCAGCAGCGGCGCGATCAGCGGCCAGTTGTCGCCGTTCTTGTCCTGGATCGGCAGGCCGGTGCCGAAGAAGTTGTCCTGGTAGGTCCAGTCCAGGCGGTTGAACCAGTCGCCCGAGTTGTAGCTGTCGCGGTCCATCGACTTGCTGCGCAGCGTGTCGATGCCGGCGTGGAAGTACGCCACGCCCTGGCTGAAGGCGTTGATGGCCGCGCCCAGCACCTGCACGCGGGCACGGTCCTCGCGGCTCGTGGTGGTGGGCAGCTTGTAGGCGTTGATGTCGAACAGCGTCTGGTTGTCGTGGTTCTCGACGTAGTTCACCACCTCGCCAGGTTCCAGCACGTAGCCCGCGGGCTGGCCGTTGTAGTTGATCTCCTCCAGGCGCAGGTGGGCGTCCCAGTGCGTGGTGAACTGGAAGCTGCGGATCGAGCCCGCCAGGCCCACCTTGATGACGTCGGCCGCCCACATCAGGTCGTTCTTCGTCCTGCCGCCGCCCTTGTCGTTGGCGTCGTAGAACAGGCCGTTGATGTAGCCCTGGTTGGCGATCAGGCTGTCGCCGCCGTCGAAGGGGCTGCCGCCGCGCACGTAGTCGCGCGCGCGGTCGCTGAAGGTGCCGATGCCGCTGCCGTTCAGCGACAGCTGCGACGCCTGCACGAAGCGCTGGCCGTCCTGCACCTCGCCGAAGTTCCAGCCTTCGCCGATCAGCTGCACCGGCTTGCCGGCAGCGGCGTTCACGGCCGTCTGCAGCTGCTCCATCACCGCGCGCGGCTGGTGGCCCATCAGGTCGAAGCGGAACGAGTCGATCTTGTACTGCTGCACCCACAGCACCGCCGAGTCGATCATGAGCTTGCCCATCATCAGGTTCTCGGTCGCGGTGTTGTCGCAGCAGGTCGAGCGCTCGACGTCGCCGGTGACGCTGAGCCGGTGGTAGTAGCCCGGCACCACGCGGTCGAGCACCGACTTGTCGTTCTGGCCCGAGGCGCTGGTGTGGTTGTAGACCACGTCCATGCCCACGCGCAGGCCGGCGGCGTGCAGCGCCTGCACCATCGCGCGCAGCTCGATCACGCGGCGCGCGCCGTCGCCGGGCGACGACGCGAAGCTGCCTTCGGGCGCGTTGAAGTGGAACGGGTCGTAGCCCCAGTTGAAGCAGTCGGCATCGCGCTGCGCGTTCACGGCCGCCTGCTGCGTGCTGCCGTCGGCGGCGCCGCCGGTGACGACGTTGACGCAGCTGCCTTCGGGCACGGTGGCCAGGTCGAACACCGGCAGCAGGTGCACGTCGGTCAGGCCGGCGTCCGACAGCGCGCGCAGGTGGCGCATGCCGTTGGAGTTGGCTTCGGTGAAGGCCAGGTACTTGCCGCGGTTGGGTGCGGAGACGCTGGCGTCGTTGGCCGAGAAGTCGCGCACGTGCAGCTCGTAGATGACCATGTCGGTCTGCGCCGCCACCTTGTTCGGGACCGCGTGGCCGTCCCAGCCGGCCGGCTTGAGCGCGGGCGAGGCCAGGTCGGCGATGTAGCTGCGCTGCGAGTCGGCCGACAGGCTGATGCTGTAGGGGTCGGTGACGAGCTGGCGCACGAGGCCGACGCCGCGCACGAACACCTCGACCACGTAGCGGTAGTACTTGCCGCTGAGGTCGCTGCCGGCCGTGGCCGTCCAGGTGCCGGTGGCGGCATCGAAGGTCGCCGGCAGCAGCGCGGTGGTGAGGCTGCGGCCGCTGTCGTACAGAGCCACCGACACCTTCTGCGCGGTGGGCGCCCACAGCTTGAACTGCGTGCCGCCCGCCCCCACGCGCACGCCCAGGTCGGGCATGTTGGCCGCGGCCGCGTACAGGTCGTCGAGCACGCCGGGCAGCTGCGCCGTGCTGGCGTTCTGCACCAGGCCGGCACCGTCTTCCTGCACCAGCACCAGCTGGCTCTTCAGCAGCGTGGGCAGCTGCGCGGCGTCGCCCGCCCGCACCTGCAGCACGACGCCGGGCGCGATGTACTTGAAGCGCGTCGCCAGCTCGGCCGGCACGGTGCCACCGAAGACGTCGAGCGTGATCGCGCCGTCGGCCCCGGTGACGGCGGCGTCCTTGGCCGCGACGATCTGGCCGCGCGCCGAGTGGTAGAGCTTGAAGACGCCGCTGTTGTCGATCTTCGGGAACTGCAGCAGCGAGCGACTGAGCCAGAAGGCACGCGCGTCGGTGGTGCTGGCCAGGCGGGTGTCGGGGAACGCGGTGTAGACCGTGGGGTCGCCCTGGATCAGCCAGATCTCGCCGACCTTGCCGCTGACGCGCAGCGCCGCGTAGTTGACGGTGATGTTGTCGTTGCGGCCGTCCTTGTCGTCGGGGTTCCCGCCAGGCGGCTTGCCGTGGATGATGAACTGCAGGCTGGTGCGCGCGGGGTCGCCCTGCGGGTTCAACACCGGGATGTCGAACACCACCTCGCCGCTGCCGACCGCGTAGTTCGCGAACTCCGAGAAGCCGACCGCGTCGGTCCACTGGTCGATGACGACGCCGGCCGGCAGCCGCGCCACGTCGAGCCCGCTGCTGCCCCAGATGTGCACGCCCCAGTTGTCGTACTGCCCGTCGAAGCGCTTGTAGTGCACACGCACCGTCTCGATGTCGGGCGTGGCCGCGCCGGCCGGGTTGCTGGTGTAGTTGGTGCGGTCGCCGGCAACCTTGTAGATGGTGTTGCCGTCGGCCATCGACCAGAACTGCTGCTGGTCGTTGTTGGCGCCCGACCAGCCCGACGGCTCGCGCTCGCTGCCGCCGTCCTTGACGATGATGAAGTTGAACGACGGCCCGGTGACGGTGATGTCCCAGAACTTGCCGGCGCCGGCCTCCTCGCCGTCGGGCGCCTTGCCCGGCCAGCCGCCGAGGTCGGCGCCGCCGTAGGTGTAGAGCGTCCAGCCGCCGTAGGCGTTGTCGGCGCGGTTGTAGTACAGCCGCACGACGTTCGAACCACCACCCCCGCCGCCCCCGCCGCCGGCTGCGGGCACCGCCGCCAGCACGACCTTCAGGTCGCTGGAGTCGCCGACGGCGTTGGGGTTGTTGGTGCTGTTGCTGGTGCCGCCGCCGCAGGCGGCGAGCAACGCCAGCGCGGCCAGGGCCAGCAAGGCACTGACACGGCGCCAGAGGGATGCGAGGTGGGGATGCATGGAACGTCTCCTGTGCCGGAACACGGCGGTGGCTGCCTCGACAGGCGCAGCGTCAGGCCACGATGCTATTGAAACAAAGCTACATATCTCAGCCGGGACTTACCCGCATGCTCCGCAGTTTTCTCGCAGTTCGGTGCATCCGGATTGATCTTTGTTTGTAGTCACACTACATTCTTGCTTCCCTCTGCTCGGAAAGCTGCCGCATGCGCCGCCTGTTCGCCACCGCGCCCGCCCTCGCCCGCTCTGCCATCGCGGTCGCCTGCGCGGGCCTTGCGCTGGCCGCCTGCGGGGGCGGCGGCGGCAGCGACGCCGGCAGCGCCGCGCCGCCCCCGCCCGACGCCAGCCTGCCGCCGGTGGAGCGCAGCGCGGTGGCCGCCGCCGACCCCGGCAGCGCGCTGCCCGAGGGCTGGCACCAGGGCGCATTCATGCAGGTCTTCGTGCGCAGCTACAAGGACAGCAACGGCGACGGCGTCGGTGACCTGCGCGGGCTGACGCAGCAGCTCGACTACCTGCGCGACCTGGGCGTGTCCGGCCTGTGGCTGATGCCGGTGACGAAGAGCCAGGACCGCGACCACGGCTACGCGGTGGCCGACTACCGCGACATCGAGCCGCAGTACGGCACGCTGGCCGACCTGGACACCCTGCTGCGCGAAGCACATGCGCGGGGCATCGGCGTCATCGTCGACTACGTCATCAACCACAGCGCGGCGCAGCACCCGGCCTTCGTCAACGCGAAAGCCGCCAGCAGCAACGCCTACCGCAACTGGTACCTGTGGCAGGGCATCAAGCCCGGCGGCTGGAGCATCTACGGCAACGACCCCTGGCGCGGCGGCGCCGGCAACTGGTACTTCGCGCCCTTCTGGGACCAGATGCCCGACTGGAACCTGCTGCACCCCGAGGTGGTGGCCTTCCACCACGACAACCTGCGCTTCTGGCTCAACCGCGGCGTCGACGGCTTCCGCTTCGACGCCGTGGGCAACCTGGTCGAGAACGGCCCCGGCGCCTGGGAGAACCAGCCGCAGAACAGCACCGTGCTGCAGGGCACGAAGGCGGTGATCGGCGGCTACGCACGGCGCTTCCTGGTCTGCGAGGGCCCGAGCGCGCCGTTCCGCTACACCACCGACTGCGGCAGCGCGTTCGCGTTCAACAACACCGGCAACCTGATCGCCGCGGCCAAGGGCGACCCGGCGGCGGTGCAGCGCGTGGCCGACTTCTGGAAGAGCGCGCCGGCCGGCATGTCGACGATGCTGGCCAACCACGACAGCTTCGCCGGCGACCGCGTCTTCAACCAGTTCCAGGGCAACCTGGCGCAGTACCGGCTGGCCGCCGCCACCTACCTGCTGCAGCCGGGCACGCCCTTCCTGTACTACGGCGAGGAAGTGGGCATGGCACGCGGCACGCAGGGCGGCGACCCCGGCCTGCGCACGCCGATGAGCTGGACCGGCTCCACCGCCAACGCCGGCTTCACCACCGGCACGCCGTACCGGTCGCTGTCGACCAACGTCGCCACGCACAACGTCGCGGCGCAGCAGGCGGACCCGGACTCGCTGCTGAACTTCTACAAGGCCATGCTCGCGCTGCGCCGCGGCCTGCCATCGGTGGCCGCCGGCAGCTACGAGCAGGTGGTGGTGAACGGCAGCGCCATGGGCTTCCAGCGCGTGCTGGGCAGCGAACGCACGCTGGTGGCCATCAACTACGGCAGCACGGCCGGCAGCGTGACGGTGGCCGGCCTGCCGGCGAACGCGACGCTGGCCGCGGCCCACCCGGCCACGGGCGACGCGCTCACGGCGGGTGCCGACGGCCGCGCCACGGTGGTGCTGCCGGCGCAGGCGGTGCGCGTGTACAGCCTGCGCTAGGCAGGCGCCTGAGGGCGCTGCATCCAGAGACGTCCGGGATCCGTATGGATTGGGGCCCGCCGCACGCGGCGGAGCCCTTCCACCAACGATTCCAGGAGTCCCTTCCATGCGCCTGCACCACGCCGTCTGCCAGATCGCCCTGGCAGCCACCGCCTTGTTCAACACCAGCCAGGCCCGCGACGCCGCGCCCGACTGCGCCAGCGGCCCGGCCGCCAACGCCGCCGGCACCGCGCGTGCGGCGCTGCAGACGCCGCTGCGCGTGGCGGGGCTGACCGCCCAGGGCCAGCTGGTCTGCTTCCGCGAACGCGGCGGCGCGCTGCACATCGTGGGCACGGTGCAGGGCTTCGAAGGCGGCGACACGCGGCTGCTGGGCATCGACTTCCGGCCGCAGGACGGACTGCTGTACGGCGTGGGCGACGCCGGCGGCCTGTACCGCATCGACACCGCCAGCGCCGTGGCCACCAAGGTCGGTGCGCTGACCACCGCACCCGACACCGCGGCCACCGCGTTCGGCGTCGACTTCAACCCGGCGGCCAACGCACTGCGCATCGTCTCCAGCACGGGCCAGAACCTGCGCCAGTCCTTCGCCAACCTCGGCACCGCGATGCCGCTGGCGCCCACGGCCGTGGACGTGGCGCTGAACAACGGCGCCGGCGCCGCGGTGGCCGGCGTGCTGGCCGCGGCCTACACGAACAACGACCTCGACACCACCACCGCGACGACGCTGTTCGTGCTGAGCGGTGCATCGGTGGCGCTGCAGTCGCCGGCCAATGCCGGCCAGGTGGTGGCCACCGGCGCGCTGGGCGTGGCGCCCACGGGCTATGCCGGCTTCGACATCTACAGCGTGCTGCGCGGCAACGTCACGGTGGCGCAGCGCGCACTGGCCACGCTGGGCGACGGCAGCGCCTCGGCGCTGTACGCGGTGGACCTGCTGCACGGCCGCGCCGAGCCGGTGCGCACGCTGGCGCAACCGGTGGTGGCCATCGCCGTGCCGCTGAACCAGCACTGAGCCCGCGCGTGCAAGGCCGGAAGGCCTTGCACGGCTGGCGAAGGCCCGAAGGCGATTTCACGGTTGAGGGCTGAGCCCGTCCTCAGAGCGCGCCGAGGATCTCGCGCCGCTTGGCCTGGTACTCGTCCTCGCTGATGAGTCCGTTGTCGCGCAGGCGCTTGAGCGCGCGCAGCCGCTGCTCCTGCTCTTCGTAGAACGCGGCGCCGCGCGGCGCCGCGGGGGCAGCGGGTGGGGCGGCGGCCGGTGCCGCCGGCACGGGCACCACCACGGTGGCGGCCGGCGCCGGCGGGCGCGGCGGTACCGCGGCAGCGGGGGCCGGCGTCACCACCACGACCGGCGGCGCCAGGGGCGCGGGCGGCACCGGCGGCGCGGCAGCAGGGGCCGGGGCGGTGCTGGTGCTGACCGTGCGTGCGGCCGGCGCCCCGCCGGCCTGCGCCGCCGCCATCGCGCGCGTGAACCACGGCGGCTCGGCAGCCACCGCGCCCGCGCGCACCGGCGTGCGCGCCAGGCCCTGCAGCAGGCCGCCGTCGGCCAGCTGACGCCGCTGCGCGGCGCCGTCGGGCTGCAGCAGGTCCACCACGGCGGTGGCCGGCGCACGCGCGTTGGCGTGGCCCAGCGTCTCGGCGGGCCGGCCGACCGCGGGCTGCATCGCGCCCAGGCTCAGGCGCTCGAAGGCGTTGCCGCCCTGCAGGCCGGCCATCAGGTCGCTGCCGATGGTCAGCTGCGCGGCCGTCACCAGCGCCGTGATGGCGCTGTTCTCGATGGCCGCGCCGCCCAGGAACGCACGCGGCACGCTGAAGCTGATGCTGCGGCCACGCACCCGCACCTGCGTCGGGAAGAAGACGCTGGCGTCCAGCGCCGCCGCGGTGGCGGTGTCGCCGCCGCTGGTGTCGGCCAGCGCGTCGCGCAGCTGGCGCCGCACCAGTTCCGGCCGCGGTGTCAGCACGACGGCCTTCTCCCAGGCGCTGCCCGGGTCCAGCCGCGCGCGGCGGCCCGGCAGCGTGCCGGTGTTGCCCGAGCCGGTGATGCGGTCGGTGTCGATGTAGAGGTCGAGGTTGAAGGCGTAGAAGCCGCGGCGCGCGAACTGCGCCAGGTCTTCGCTGCCGGGGCTGTCGGCACGCACGCCGGCGGGGTCGCGCACCGGGTTGGCGAACGTGGCCTCGAAGCGCAGGTCGGCACCGTCGGCCCACACGCGCAGGCTGCGCAGGTCCAGGTCGCCGGGCGTGAAGGCGCTGTCGCGCGGGTAGACCAGGCTGCCGTCGCCGTCGTCGTCGCCGGCGGGGTCGGCGATGTCGAGCAGCGGCGCGGCCAGCGCAGGCTGGGCGGCCAGGGCCGCCAGCGGCAGCAGCCAGGCGCAGGCCAGGGATCGGAGTTTCATGGGCAGGCTCTCGAAAGACAGCAGGGTGGCGGCACTCGCGCACCGCCACCCTGCACACTACACGCGTGGCCGGTCGATCAGAAGATCGCCTTCACGAAGGCCTTCATGCGGTACTGCTTGATGCTGACCGGCGTGCCGCTCTCGGTGGGGTCGCCGTCGCCCTTGATCCACTGCGACAGCAGGCCGGTCTCGAAGCCGGCCAGGTTGTAGGCCAGGCGCAGGCTCAGGATGTCCTTGTCGTTCTTCACCGCCAGGCCGCCGGTGGTGATGTCGCGCTTGTACTTGCCGAACGAGACGTTGCCGTACAGGTCGCCGAAGAGCTGGTTGCCCACGCTCACCGAATAGCCCGTGTCATCGGTCTCGCGGTCGTCCAGCGCGTTGCCGGCCTGGCCACCGTTCTTGTCGTTGACGAGCTTGAGCTTGGCGCCCAGGTCCAGCCCGCCCAGCACCGGCGCCACGTAGCCGACCTTCAGCACCGCGATGCTGGACTTGCGGTCGTTGTTCAGCGCGTAGTAGTTCGACAGCGGGCCGGTGGCCGAGTAGCCCTGCCAGTTGTAGTTGTAGTCCAGCCGCGTCAGCTCGCCCGAGATCGCGACCTTGGCGATCTCGTAGTTGGCGGCCAGCGTGAGGCCCTTCCAGCCCTGCACCGACTCGCTGGGCGCCTCGTCGAAGTCCATGTTCTCGTTGTTCGTCAGGCCGTTGGCGCTGGCGGCCAGGCCCGAGTCGGAGCGGCACACGCCGCCGCCGCCGATCTGGCACAGCGGCGAGGTCGGGCCCTGGTTCAGGTCCTTGGCCGCACCACCCGCCCACAGCGGGTCGCCCCAGCGGTACCAGGCGGCTTCGTTGCCCTCGGTCAGCAGCACGTCGCTCTCGAAGCGGGCGGCGGTGTTGCTGTAGTAGCCGGCGCCGATGTTGAAGACCTGCAGGTTCAGGCCCAGGTTGGGCACCAGGTTGTTCAGGCCCACGTCGAGCTTGAAGGCGTTGCCCTTGACGTCGGACTTGGGGCTGTTGATCCAGGGCTGGTCGAACAGCGGTGCCTTGTAGGTGGAGCGGTAGTACGCGGCCTTCAGGTCGACGATGTCGGCGATGGTGCCTTCACCCTTGATCATGAAGACGTTGTTCTTCGCGAAGGTCTCGATGTCGCGCCCGTCGTCGGGCGTGGTGTCGGCCTTGAGCTGGCGGTCGTTGAACCACTGGTAGCTGGTGGTCAGCTTGGCGGGGCCGAACTGGCCCTTGGCCTGCGCGATGTAGACGGCCTCGTTGAACTGCGAGTCGTCGCTGCTGCAGCAGGCGGCGCCCTGGCCGTAGTTGCTCTGCAGGTAGTTGGGCAGCGACAGGCGCGCGAACTCCCAGCTCGAGCCCTTCAGCGGCAGCCCGCCCTTGAAGTACAGGCCCTTGAAGTTGTCGCGGTCGATGTAGCGCAGGCGCCCCACGGTGAAGGGGTCGAACTGGCCCCAGTCGCTGGCGCCGATGAGCGCCGTGTCGAGCCAGCCGTAGCCCGGCGTCAGCAGCACGTAGGGGCCGCGAGCCTTCATGAAGTTGCCGCGCGTGGGGTTGGTCTCGACATCGCCGCCGAAGCCGCCGAAGTCGGTCCAGTAGCCCGCGGGGCTGCGGCTCTGCAGGCGCACGCCGGCCTCGACCTGCTTGCTGATGGTGGCCTTGATGCGCAGCTCGAACTCGGTCCACTGGCCGTTGTCGGTGCCGCCGGAGGTGTCGCCGGAACCACCCGGGCCGTCGTTCACGACGCGGCGGTTGCCGTCGAGGAACTTGGTGTAGATGTTGGAGCCGCCGAAGTCGATGCCGGCGGCAAAGGCCGGCGCGGCGGTGGCCAGCGCCAGCGCCGCGGCCAGCGGCGTGAGGGTGAATCGCTTCATGGTGTGGTTGTCCTCTGTGGTGTCTCGTTGTGCGTCGGGGATCACTTCTTGACCAGCTTCAGCGTCGCCGGCTTCACGCTCTTGCCGTCTGCGCCGCAGGTGTGGGCCAGCATCTCGGCCTGCTTGGCCTCGGGGCCGTCGAGCACATCGGCGGTGTGCGGGTCGCAGTCGCCGTCGTTGCCGCCGCCGAAGCGGTGCTGGCCTTCGTATTCGTTGACCTTGCGCGTCAGGAAGTCGGTGGCGGCGGGGAAGCCCTCGTTGGACTGCATCACCACCTGGTAGCTCCAGCCGTCGACGTTGCCGTCGCCGCCCAGTTCGGCCAGCGGCACCGCGCCCTGGATGACGCGGCCGCGGCCACGCGTGATGTTGGGCACCACGATGTCCTTGGCGAACTTGCCCGCCTTGGCCTCGGCCTCGCCGGTGACACGCGCCTTCTTCTGCGGCGACAGGATGATCAGCTTGTTCCACTCGTGGCCCGGCGCGAACGTGACGTTCAGGCCCGCGGGGGCGTCGGTGTAGCCGCCGGGCGCGCCGGTCTTCACGAAGATGAAGACCATCTGCACCGCGAAGCCCCCGCCCATGCCCCACGGGTCTTCCAGGCCCGAGGCCACCTCGACGGCGACGTCGGCGTTGGCGCCGCTCTTGCTGATGCTGAACTTGGTGAGGTCGAAGGAACCGGCCTTGTAGACGGGGTCGGTCGGGTAGACGTAGGTGCCCGGGCCCTTGTCGTCGCCGCGCGGGTCGGTGAACTCGACGGCTTGGGCCGCGCCCGCGCCCAGCGCGATCAGGGTGGCCATGCCCAGGGCATGCAGGGACAGACGGGTCTTCATGGGTGGGTCTCCTCTTGGGTGAGAACGATCGGGAACGTCGTTGGAAGGCAGGTCACTTCACGCTGCCGGCCGTGAGGCCGGAGACGAGGTACTTCTGCAGGTACAGGAACAGGATCACGACCGGCAGCGACACGATCACCGAGCCGGCGGCGAAGAATCCCCATTGGGAGGAGAACCCCCCGACGAAGAAGCGCAGGCCCACGGGGGCCGTGTACATGGTCTCGGCTTCGAGGAACACCGAGGCCAGGATGAATTCGTTCCAGGCCGTCATGAACGAGAACAGCGCGGTGATCGCGATGGCCGGCGTCGACAGCGGCAGGATGATCTTCAGGAAGATGGTCTGGCGCGAGGCGCCGTCGATCAGCGCCGATTCCTCGATGTCGATCGGGATGGTGTCGAAGTAGCCCTTGAGCATCCACACGCAGAACGGGATCGCGGTGGTGGCGTAGACGATGACCAGGCCCCAGAACGTGTTGCCCAGCCCCAGCCACTTCACGATGATGATGAACAGCGGGATCAGCATCAGCGTGCCCGGGAACATCTGCGACACCAGGAAGGCCAGCATGCCGCTGTCGCGGCCGGGGAAGCGGAAGCGGCTGAAGGCGTAGGCCGCGGTGCAGGCCAGGAACACGCCCAGCAGCGTCGTCATCACCGACACCAGCACGCTGTTGAGCAGCCAGCGGCCGAAGGGCTGCTCGGTCATCACGTCGACGAAGTTCTTCACCGAGACGTGCGCCGGCCAGGGCAGGATGCCGCGCGCGCGCTCGAGGAAGCTCGGGTCCTTCGGCAGGTCGACCAGGCCCACGCTCTGCTGGCCCGAGAACGCCAGCGCCAGCACCCACAGCACCGGGTAGATGGTCAGCAGCGTGAAGCTGATGAGGCCGGCGTGGATCCAGAAGTGGCTGGTCTTGCGCACGGCCATGTCAGTAGCTTTCCGTGGCGCGGGTCATGCGGGTCTGGAAGTAGCCGTAGACCAGCAGGATGATGAAGATCACCGTCGAGTACGCCGCCGCGTAGGCGTACTGGTACTGCTCGAAGGCCAGCTTGTAGGCCTTGGTGACCAGGATCTCGTTGGCGCCGCCGGGCTCGCCGCCGCTGACGAGGAAGATGATGTTGAACATGTTGAAGGTCCACACCACCGACAGCACCACGGCCGGCACCAGCGTGGGCCGCAGCAGCGGCAGCGTGATGCGGCGCAGCTGCTGCCAGCGCGTGGCGCCCTCGACTTCCGCCGCCTCGTACATGTCCTTCGGGATCGACTGCAGCGCGCCCAGGATCACGACCATCATGAACGGGAAGCTGAGCCAGCCGTTGGTGACCAGGCCGGTGACGAACGAACTCACGACGCTGTCGAACCACGCCACGGGCGCAATGCCGAACATCTGCAGCGCCTGGTTGATGACGCCGAACTGCGGGTGGAACATGCCGCGCCAGACCAGCGCGGTGATGTAGTTCGGGATCGCCCAGGGCAGGATCAGCAGGATGCGGTACAGCCACTTGCCCTTGAGCCCGTCGGTGTTCAGCGCCAGCGCGAGGATGAAGCCGAAGCTGACGCCCACCGTGACGTTGGTGACGGTCCAGATGACCGTCATCATCAGCGTCCAGTAGAAGTTCTGGTAGTTGACGGTGCTGCCGTCGGTGCCGGTGGTGACGATGTCGAAGTCGCCCAGGATGCGCACGAAGTTGTCCAGGCCGATCCAGCGTTCGCGGAACGGCAGCGACTCGTTGAACAGCGTCGTGTCGGTGAACGCCAGGCCGATGCCGTAGAAGAACGGGAAGAAGACCAGCACCAGCATGCCGATCATCGCCGGCGCGATGTAGGCGTAGGCGTCGGCATGCGTGCGCAGCGCCCGCGCCGTGCGGCCGGCCCATCCCTGCACGAAGTACAGCAGCAGCAGCAGGCCCAGCACGTTGGCGGCCCACAGGCTGCGTTCCAGGAACACGGTGCGCGTGGCCTTGGCCGCAGCCGCATGCGGCAGCACGCGGCCGTCGGCCGAGAGCAGGCCGAGCGGGCGGCTATAGGTGTCGGTGTCCCAGGCGCTGGTGGTGGCGGTCACGGGCGGCGCGCCGGTGCGCACGTAGACCGCGGCCGCCTCGGCCTGCACACGCGCCATGGCCGCGTCGCTGTCGGCCAGCACCTGGCCCATCGCGCCCAGGCGCTGCTGCTGCACGGCCAGCGCCAGCGCCAGCAGCACGGCCACCGCGATGCCGCGGCCGATGTCGAAGCGGCGGCTGGTGTCCACCTTCAGGAAGACGCCGATGGCGAATGCCAGCGCCACCAGGCCCGCGCCCAGCGCCAGGCTGCCGCCGGCACTGCGGTGCGCGGCCGCGGCCGGCAGCACGCGCGCCTGCACGATGCCGGCGAACTGCCCGTCGGCGACGTAGGGCACGGTGACGGTGACGGGCTGGCCGGGCTTGTCCTCGATCTGCAGCGTCTTCTTGCGCACGACGCCTTCGCCGGTGTTCGTCTCGCCGGCCGCGCGCAGCGCGCCGGCCAGGTCGAACAGCGGCTTCTCCTCGCGCTGCAGCGCGCGCGGGGCCTGGTCTTCCGCGCGGGTGGAGCCCAGCAGCTGCCGGCCCGCCACGACCTGCACCGACTGCAGCGCGGGCAGCCCGTCCGTCCAGGTCCGCAGCCGCGCGTTGACGCCGTCCTCGGGCACGCCGGCCAGCGACGCGCTGACGGCGTTCGCCAGCAGCACCGCCTGACGCTGCTTCTGCTGCGCGGCGATGTCGGCGTCGGCGCTGCCCTGCAGCCAGGCGCTGAGCGCGAGCACCAGCGCCACGCCGGCGGCGAGGCCCAGCGCTGCGCTGTGTCGGAGGCGGTCGGCCCAGGCCATCGTGGTGGTGGTGGTGCTGCTTGCGGTGTGCGCGGAAACAGGCGACAGGGCCTACTTGCCCTTGCGCAGCGCGCCGATGCTGTCCTGCATCGAGGCCGCGGCTTCCTTCAGCGCCGCCTCGACGCTGGCGTTGCCCTTGACGATCTTGTTCATCGCCGTGGTGGCCGGCGTCCACACCATCGTCATCTCGGGCCGGTTGGGCATGGGCTCGGCGTTGTCGAGCTGCTCGCGGAAGGCCTTGAGCACCGGGTCGGCGCTGACCTTGGGGTTGGCGTAGATGGCCTTGTTGGTGTGCAGCTGCCGGCCCTCGAGCGCAAGCACCAGCCCGGCCTCTTCGGTGGTGAGGTACTTCGCCAGCTCGTAGGCCAGTTCCTTCTTCGTCGAGCTGGCGGCGACGTACGCGCCCTCGATCGTCATCCACGGGCGCATCGGCTTCTTGGCCGCGTCGAGCATCGGCAGCGGCGCCAGGCCGACGTTGATCTTCTTGTCGATGTCGCCGACGAACCACGGGCCGTTGATGACCATCGCCACCTTGCCCTCGTTGAACATCGAGGCGATCAGCGCTTCCGACGGCTCGGTGGGCAGGATCCCGTCTGTCTTGTACCAGGCCATCATCTGGTTCAGCGAGGCCACGGTCGCCGGGCTGTTGATGACGAGCTTGCCCTCGCGGTCGAACACGGCACCGCCGAAGGCGTTCATCAGCGCCGAGTGGAAGTAGAAGTTCGTGTACCAGTAGGCCAGGCCGTAGCGGCCGCTGCCGGCGTTGGTCAGCGTCTTCGCCAGCTTGACCATCTCGCCCGAGGTCTTGGGCGGCACCTTCACCAGATCCTTGTTGTAGATCAGGGTCGGCATCTTGTAGTTGATGGGCAGGCCGTAGATGCCGCCCTTGTAGGTCATGGCGTCGAGCATGCCGGGCAGCAGGCGGTCCTTGACCGGCTTGTCGACGAAGAAGTCGATCGGCTCGACGGTCTTGCCGGCCTCGATCCAGCCGCCCAGGCGGTCCTGCGCATAGATGAAGACGTCCGGGCCCTTGCCGCGCGGCACCGCGGCACTGATCTTGTCGGCGTAGGCGTCGTAGGGGATGGCCAGCGTGCTGACCTTCTGGCCCTTGGCCGCCGGCGTCTTCTGGAACATCTCGACGACCTTCTCGAAGGCCGCCTTCTCGGCGCCGCGGTAGGCGTGCCAGACCACCAGCTCACCCGCGGCCTGCGCCATCGCGCTGGCGGCGGACGCCAGCACTGCGGCAGCGAGGGTGGTCTTGATCAGCGACTTCAGCATGTCGTGTCCTTGTGCAAGTGGGAGATGTCGGTCAGGCCAGGCGCAGCTCGGTGACGGGATCGAACAGGTGCATGGCCTCGGTCTTCACGACCAGCGTGATCGGGTCGCCGGGGCTGGCCAGGTCGTGGTGGCTGCGCAGCCGGCCGGCGACGCTCTCGCCCTGCACGTCGAAGTGCACGATGACCTCGTGGCCCAGCGGCTCGAGGATCTCGATGGCGCCGGTGATGCGGCAGTCGCTGCGCCAGTCGACCTCGTGCTCGGCGCCGATGTGCTCGGGGCGGATGCCCAGCACCACGTCGCGGCCCCTGAACTTCTGCGCCGCCGCGCGGAAGGGCGCGGACACCGGGATGCGCACGCCGTAGAAGAGCACGTCGGCGCCGTCGTCGCTGAGCTTGGCCTTCAGCAGGTTCATGCGCGGCGTGCCCATGAAGCCGGCGGTGAACAGGTTGGCCGGCGCGTCGTAGATCTCCATCGGCGTGCCGACCTGGGTGAGGTTGCTCACCCGGGGGTCGTTGCCGCAGGGGCGCAGCACCGCGATGCGGTGGCCCATGGTCATGGCCTCGACCTGGTCGTGCGTGACGTAGACGGTGGTGGTCTTGAGCTTGCGCTGCAGCTTGCTGAGCTCGGCACGCATGTGCACGCGCAGTTCGGCGTCGAGGTTCGACAGCGGCTCGTCGAACAGGAACACGCTGGGGTTGCGCACGATGGCGCGGCCCAGTGCCACGCGCTGGCGCTGGCCGCCGGACAAGGCCTTGGGCTTGCGGTCGAGGTAGGCGTTCAGGCCCAGCGTGTCGGCCGCCTCCTGCACGCGCTTCTTGATCTCGGCCTCGGGGATCTTGCGGATCTCCAGCCCGAAGGCGATGTTGTCGAACACCGTCATGTGCGGGTAGAGCGCGTAGCTCTGGAACACCATCGCGATGTCGCGGTCCTTCGGATGCACGTCGTTGACGACGCGCTCGCCGATCTTCATGGTGCCGCTGGTGATGGTCTCCAGGCCCGCGATCATGCGCAGCACCGTGCTCTTGCCGCAGCCCGAGGGCCCCACGAAGACCATGAACTCGCCGTCCTTGATGTCGAACGTGAGGTCGCGGATGACGGTGACTTCCGGCGTGTAGTTCTTGCCGATGTGGTCGAGCGTGATCGAGGCCATCGCGGTGCCGCCTAGGGGTTGGGCGCGAGCAGGCGCACCGACTTCGGCGCCAGCAGCACGCGGATGCGGCCGTCGGGCGTGGCCACGGCCTCGCCGCCGAGCAGGTCGCGCGCGGCGGCGGGCCAGCCGGCCGGTGCCGCCACGTCCACCTGCACCGGCTGCGCGTCGCGGTTGGCCAGCACGACCACGTGGTCGCCGCTGGCGGCGTCGCGGCGCGCGAAGGCCAGCGCCGCGTCCTGCGGCTGCATCAGCAGCTGGAAGCCGCCGCGGCGCAGCGCCGGGTGCGCGTGGCGCAGCCCGATCAGCTGCTTGTAGAAGCTGCGCATGGCCTCGTCGCGCTGCACGCCCTGGCCGGGCTGCACGTCGCGCGCGCCCCACGGCATGTCGTTGCGGTTCAGCGGCCATTCGTGGCCGCCGCGCGCCACCTCTTCGCCGTAGTAGATGACGGGCATGCCCAGCGAGGCCATCTGCAGCGCCGCGCAGAGCTTGAAGCGCTCCTTGTCGCCGCCCAGGTTGCCCAGCGCCATCGGCTCGTCGTGGCTGGACAGGTAGTGCGCCAGCACGTAGCCCGGCCGCACCTGGTGGCGCGAACGCAGGTAGGCGCCGTACGCCACCGAGCGCCCCCGGCCCTGCACCCAGCCTTCGCAGCTGCCCTTGAAGCTGAAGTCGAAGCCGGAGTCGACCTCGTCGCGCGCGAAGAACGGGTCGAGGTTGGCCGCGTCGCCGCCCCAGTACTCGGCCAGCAGGTGGAAGCCGGCGCCCAGCTCGGCGCGCGTGCGCTTGCGGTGCTCGGCCCAGAACTCGGGCGGCAGGTGCTTGTAGGTGTCGAGGCGGAAGCCGTCGACGCCGCTGCGGCGGGCCAGCGCGATGTTGGCGGCCAGCACGTGGTCGCGGATCTCGGGGATCTCGGTCTTCAGGTCGGGCAGGCCGCCCACCGCGCACAGCACGGCGTCGACCTCGCAGTTGCCCTCGCCGCTGCGGATCCATTTCTCGCCCGTGGCGGTGCGGCGGTCGGCGTAGGTCGAGAGGTAGCCGGTGTGGTTGTAGACCACGTCCAGCAGCACCTTGATGCCGCGCGCGTGGGCGGCGTCGACCAGCGCCTTCAGGTCGGCCTCGGTGCCGAAGCGCGGGTCGATCTGCTCGAAGTCGGCGATCCAGTAGCCGTGGAAGGCCTCGTGCGTGAACTCGGGCAGGCCCATCTTGGCCGGGGCCTGCGCCGGCATGCCGGTGCGCTGCTGCAGCTGCAGCGGGTTGATCCACAGCGCGGTGACGCCCAGGTCCTTCAGCTCGTCGAGCTGCTGCGTCAGGCCCTTCAGGTCGCCGCCGTGCCAGCCGCCGGGGTTGCGGCGCTGCACGCGGGTGTTGTTCGCCGGGTCGCCGTCGGCGAAGCGGTCCACCAGCACGAAGTACAGCACCTCGTCGGCCCAGCTCCGTTGCGCGGGGGCGGGCGTGGCCTGCGCCAGCACCGGGCCCGCGGCCAGCCAGCCCGCCGCCGCCAGCAGGCCGGCCACAGCCAGGCGCTGCCAGCGCGGCTGCACCCCTTGCGTCCTTGTCGACAACCCCAGCACCGTGGCCCGCCCTTCCTTGTTCGATCCGGCACCGCCCGGCGGCAGCGCACCTGTGCCGCAGCCGCGGCAACTCGGGGGTGGACTTTAGTAGTGTGACTACATTTCTTCGGTCCGGGCTTACCCTAGTGGGTTGTTCCCGCCACAGCACACACCAAGAAGAAAAAGGCTGATGCGGATCAACCCTGGGCGTGACGGCGCCGTCGTCTTGCTACAGTCGCGATGTTGTTTCACTACGATCTCGTGCCCACAGGGGGTGGAGCGCGAAACAACAGGGCGACGCAATGAACCAGGACTTTCCGAGACTGCTGGGCGACATCGGCGGCACGCACGCGCGCTGGGCCTGGCAGCCGGCGGACGGCGCTGCGCTGCAGGACGTCGCCGTGCGGCGCTGCGACGCCCACGCCACGCTGGCCGAGTCGGCGCGCGACTACATGGCGGCCAACGGCCATGCGGCTCCGCGCGCCGCCTGCATCGGCGTGGCCACGCCGGTCACCGGCGACCGGGTGCAGATGACGAACAACCGCTGGGCGTTCTCGATCGCGCAGCTGCAGCGCGAGCTGGGCGTGGCGCGCTGCCTGGTGCTCAACGACTTCACGGCGCTGGCGATGAGCCTGGGCGCGCTCGGCCCGCAGGACCTGCGGCGCATCGGCGGGGGCGACGGCCAGGGCGAGCCCGCGGCACCGCTGGCCCTGCTGGGGCCGGGCACCGGGCTCGGCGTCTCGGGCCTGCTGCCGGGCCCCGGCGGCGCGTGGCTGCCGCTGGCCGGCGAAGGCGGCCATGTCACGCTGGCCGCCGTCGACGACGAGGAAGCCGCCGTGCTGGACGTGCTGCGCCAGCGCTTCGACCACGTCTCGGCCGAGCGCGCGCTGTCGGGCCCGGGGCTGGTGCACCTGCACGACGCGCTGTGCACGCTGGCCGGCCGCAGCGCGCCGCCACGCACGCCGGCCGACGTGGTGGCCGCGGCGCTGGACGGCAGCGACACCACCTGCGTGCAGGCGGTGCGGCTGTTCTCCGGCTTCCTGGGCAGCGTGGCCGGCAACCTGGCGCTGACGCTGGGCGCGCGCGGCGGCGTCTACGTCGGCGGCGGCATCGTGCCGCGGCTGGGCGCGGCGTTCGACGACCTGCACTTCCGCCAGCGCTTCGAGGCCAAGGGCCGGTTTGCCGCCTACCTGCAGCCGGTGCCGACCTGGGCCATCACCGCCGCCACGCCGGCCCTGCTGGGCGCGGCGCGGGCGCTCGACCTGATGCCCGGCTGAAGGCGCACAGCGGCGCGCGCGCATCCGTGGATAGACTGCCGTGGTGCTGAACACCTTCTTCGACAGCCCGCGCATGATCGCCGACATCGGCGGCACGTACGCGCGCTTCGCGCTGGAAACCGCGCCGGCGCACTTCGAGCACCAGGCCTCGCTGCGCTGCGCCGACCACGCCGACTTCCACGCCGCCGTCACCGCCTACCTGGGCACCCTGCCGGCCGACATGGCCGCGCTGGAGCACGCTGGCATCGCGATCGCCAACCCGGTCGAAGGCGACCAGGTGCGCATGACGAACTACCACTGGCAGTTCAGCATCGAGCAGATGCGCGAGCGGCTGGGCCTGCAGACGCTGGTGGTGGTGAACGACTTCACCGCGCTGGCGATGGCGCTGCCGCGGCTGGGGCCGCACCAGCGCCGGCAGGTCGGCGGCGGCGCGGCACGCGAGCGCAGCGTGGTCGGCGTGCTGGGCGCGGGCACGGGCCTGGGCGTGTCGGGCCTGATCCCGGCCTACGACGGCTGGGTCGCGCTGGGCACCGAGGGCGGCCACACCAGCTTCGCGCCACGCGACGAGCGCGAGATCGCCATCCTGCGCTACGCGATGCGCGAGTTCAGCCACGTCTCGTTCGAGCGGCTGCTGTCCGGCCGCGGCATCGAGCTCATCTACCGCGCCCTGCTCGACCACGCCGGGCGCCCGGTGGAGCCGCTGCCGGCGCCCGAGATCACGCGCCGCGCGCTGGCGGGCAGCGACGCCGTCTGCACCGAGACCCTCGACGCCTTCTGCGCCGTGCTGGGCACCACGGCAGGCAACCTGGCGGTGACGCTGGGCGCCTTCGGCGGCATCTACATCGGCGGCGGCATCGTGCCGCGGCTGGGCGACTACTTCGACCGCAGCCCGTTCCGCGCCCGCTTCGAGGACAAGGGCCGCTTCAGCGCCTACGTGCGCGACATCCCGAGCTTCGTCGTCACGGCCGAGCAGGCCACGTTCGTCGGCGTCTCGGCGATCCTGCACGAGCAGCTGCGCGGCGGCGCGCCGGCGGGCAGCGGCGATCCGGCCCGCGACGGCGCCACCATCCTGGGCCAGATCCAGCGCGCGCGGCCGCAGCTGTCGCCGGCCGAGCGCCGCGTGGCCGACCACGTGCTGGCGCATCCGCGCTCGGCGCTGAACGATCCCATCGCCACCATCGCGCGTGCCGCTTCGGTGAGCCAGCCCACGGTGATCCGCTTCTGCCGCAGCCTGGGCTGCGAGGGCCTGTCGGACTTCAAGCTGCGCCTGGCCTCGGGGCTGACCTCGACCGTGCCCGTCACGCACACGCAGGTGACCGGTGAGGACACGATGCTGGAGCTGGGCGTGAAGGTGCTGGGCAACACCGCCAGCGCCATCCTGCAGGTGCGCGACCACCTGAACCGCGAGACGATCGACCGCGCCATCGAGGTGCTGACCGCCGCGCGGCGCGTGGAGTTCTACGCCGTGGGCCACTACGGCGTGGTCGCCGACGACGCGCAGTTCAAGTTCCTGCGCTTCGGCGTGCCCAGCACCTCGCTCACCGACTCCCGGCTGCAACTGCTGGCGGCCAGCGTGCTGGTGCCGGGCGACGTGGCCGTCATCATCAGCAGCAGCGGGCGCATCGACGAGCTGCTGGAGGTGGCCGACGCGGCGCACGCCCGCGGCGCCGCCGTCATCGCCATCACGGCCAGCCAGTCGCCGCTGACGAAGAAGGCCGACGTGGCGCTGATCGTCGACCACGTGGAGGACGTGGCCACGCACGTGCCGATGATCAGCCGCATCCTGCACCTGCTGGTGATCGACATCCTGGCGGTGGGCGTGGCGATGCGCCGCGGCGCGCCCAACGGCGCCGCGCTGCCCGACGCCACCGCCGCCGGCCTCGACGAGACCCAGGGCGCGCAGCCCGACAGCGCACAACCCCCCGCCGACGCGGCGGCCCCGAAGGCTGCGCGGCGTGTCGGATTGGGCATCAGCAGTGCCGGTCCGCTGGCCCATCTGACCTCGCACAGCCGCTAAACTACGCGCCTCGCCCCGAGGAGCGTTGCGATGGCCCGGCCCCTGCGCCGCCGGCCACCAGGCTCGGGGCCCTGCGGCCGCCACCCCCCCGGCGCCGCGGCGTGACAACGGCGCTCACTCCCGACGGACCTGCGGAGTGATGCCCATGCGACCCCAACCCCCTGCGATGCGACTGTCCGGCCTGGAGCCGGTGACCCTGGACGCGGGCGCGCTGTTCGTCAACATCGGCGAGCGCACCAACGTCACGGGCAGCAAGGCGTTCGCGCGCATGATCCTCGAAGGCCGCTTCGAGGACGCCCTGAGCGTGGCGCGGCAGCAGGTCGAGAACGGCGCGCAGATCATCGACGTCAACATGGACGAGGCCATGCTCGACTCGGCCGCGGCGATGGAGCGCTTCCTGAAGCTGATCGCGGGCGAGCCCGAGATCGCGCGCGTGCCGATCATGATCGACAGCAGCAAGTGGAGCGTCATCGAGGCCGGCCTGAAGTGCATCCAGGGCAAGGGCATCGTCAACAGCATCAGCCTGAAGGAAGGCGAGGCCGAGTTCAGGCGCCAGGCCACGCTGGTGCGCCGCTACGGCGCCGCCGCCGTGGTGATGGCCTTCGACGAACAGGGCCAGGCCGACACCTGCCAGCGCAAGATCGAGATCTGCGCGCGCGCCTACCGCGTGCTGGTCGACGAGGTCGGCTTCCCGCCCGAGGACATCATCTTCGACCCCAACATCTTCGCCATCGCCACCGGGATCGAGGAGCACAACAACTACGCGGTCGACTTCATCGAGGCCACGCGCTGGATCAAGCAGAACCTGCCCGGCGCGAAGGTCAGCGGCGGCGTCTCGAACGTGAGCTTCAGCTTCCGCGGCAACGACCCTGTGCGCGAGGCCATCCACACCGTGTTCCTGTACCACGCGATCCAGGCCGGCATGGACATGGGCATCGTCAACGCCGGCATGGTCGGCGTGTACGACGACCTCGAGCCCGGTCTGCGCGAACGCGTGGAAGACGTGGTGCTGAACCGCCGCCCCGACGCCGGCGAACGGCTGGTCGAGATCGCCGAAAGCGCCAAGGGCCTGAGCAAGGACGACAGCGCGCGCCTGGCCTGGCGCGCCGGCGACGTGAACGAGCGCCTGAGCCACGCGCTGGTGCACGGCATCACCGAGTTCATCACCGCCGACACCGAGGAAGCCTGGGTCGCCATCCGCGACAGCGGCGGCCGCCCGCTGCACGTGATCGAAGGCCCGCTGATGGCCGGCATGAACGTGGTCGGCGACCTGTTCGGCCAGGGCAAGATGTTCCTGCCCCAGGTGGTGAAGAGCGCCCGCGTGATGAAGCAGGCGGTGGCCCACCTGCTGCCCTACATCGAGGCCGAGAAGAAGGCGATGGTCGATGCGGGCGGCGAGGCCAGACCCAAGGGCAAGATCGTCATCGCCACCGTGAAGGGCGATGTGCACGACATCGGCAAGAACATCGTCACGGTGGTCCTGCAGTGCAACAACTTCGAGGTCGTGAACATGGGCGTGATGGTGCCCTGCCAGGACATCCTGGCCAAGGCACGCGTCGAGGGCGCCGACATCATCGGCCTGAGCGGCCTGATCACGCCCAGCCTGGAAGAGATGCAGCACGTGGCCGCCGAGATGCAGCGCGACGACTACTTCCGCATGAAGAAGATCCCGCTGCTGATCGGCGGCGCCACCTGCAGCCGGGTGCACACCGCGGTGAAGATCGCGCCGCACTACGAAGGCCCGGTGGTCTACGTGCCCGACGCCTCGCGCAGCGTGGGCGTGTGCTCCGACCTGCTGAGCGACGAGCGCGCGGCGAAGTTCATCGACGACCTGAACAGCGACTACGACCGCGTGCGCCAGCTGCACGCCAGCAAGAAGGCCACGCCGCTGGTGACGCTGGAGCAGGCGCGCGCGAACAAGGCGCGCATGGACTGGCCGGCCAGCACGCCGCCGGCACCGAAGTTCATCGGCCGGCGCGTCTTCCGCAACTACGACCTGGCCGAGCTGGCGCAGCACATCGACTGGGGCCCGTTCTTCCAGACCTGGGACCTGGCCGGCCGCTTCCCCGAGATCCTGCGCGACGAGATCGTCGGCCACGAGGCGCAGCGTGTCTTCAGCGACGGCAAGCGGCTGCTGCAGCGTGCCATCGAGGGCCGCTGGATGCAGGCCAGCGGCGTGATGTGCCTGCTGCCGGCGAACACGGTGGACGACGACACGATCGAGATCTACACCGACGCCAGCCGCAGCCAGGTGGCGCTGCGCTGGAGCCCGCTGCGGCTGCAGACCGAGCGGCCGGTGGTCGATGGCGTGCTGCGGCCCAACCGCAGCCTGGCCGACTTCATCGCGCCCAAGGGCGTGGCCGCCGACCACATCGGCCTGTTCGCGGTGACCGCCGGCCTCGGGCTCGAAAAGAAGGAACGCCAGTTCGCCGACGACCACGACGACTACAGCGCGATCATGCTGAAGGCGCTGGCCGATCGCCTGGCCGAGGCCTTCGCCGAGCGCCTGCACCAGCGCGTGCGCACCGAGTTCTGGGGCTACGCGCCGCACGAGGCGCTGACGACCGAGCAGCTGATCGCCGAGCAGTACCAGGGCATCCGCCCGGCCCCGGGCTACCCGGCCTGCCCCGACCACAGCGTCAAGCGCGACATGTTCCGCGTGCTGCAGGCCGGCGAGATCGGCATGGCGCTCACCGAGAGCCTGGCGATGACGCCGGCGGCCAGCGTCAGCGGCTTCTACATCGCCCACCCCGAGGCGCGCTACTTCAACGTCGGCCGCATCGGCCACGACCAGCTCGCCGACTGGGCGACGCGGCAGGCGCTGGACCTGCGCGACGCGGAACGGCTGCTGGCGCCGGCGCTGGGGTGAGTCCGCGCGTCTGAGACCGGAAGGTCTCAGACGGCTGACGAAGGCCCGCGGGCGATTCCACGCCCGCGGGCCGGGCACGGCGGCCACTCAGGCCGCCACCAGCGCGCGCTGCAGCTGCAGCGCCTCGGCCACGTGCGCCACCATCACCGGCGCGCTGCCGGCCAGGTCGGCGATGCTGCGCGCGACCTTCAGCGTGCGGTGCAGCCGGCGGCCCGACCAGCCCAGGCGCTCGGCGGCGCTCTGCAGGAAGCGCTGCGCCGCGGCATCGGCGGCGCACAGCCCGTCGATCTGCGCCACGTCCAGCGCCGCGTTGGGCACGCCCTGGCGCTGCAGCGCGATGGCCCGGGCCGCGGCCACGCGCGCCGCGACGACGGCGCTGGTCTCGCCGTCGGGCAACGCCATCAGCTCCGCCGGGCGCACGGCCGGCACCTCGATCTGCAGGTCGATGCGGTCGAGCAGCGGCCCCGACAGCCGGCCCTGGTAGCGCGCCACGGCGTCGGGCGTGCAGCGGCAGGGCCGGCCGGTGGCCGCGGCCGCGCCGAGGTAGCCGCAGGGGCAGGGGTTCATCGCAGCGACGAGCTGGAACGCCGCCGGGAACTGCGCCTGCCGCGCGGCCCGGCTGATCGTGATGCGGCCGGTCTCCAGCGGTTCGCGCAGCGCCTCGAGCGCGCTGCGCGGGAACTCGGGCGTCTCGTCGAGGAACAGCACGCCGCCGTGCGCCAGCGAGATCTCGCCCGGCCGCGGCGGCGAGCCGCCGCCCACCAGCGCCGGCGCGCTGGCCGAGTGGTGCGGCGACCGCACCGGCCGGCGGCCGAAGGCCTGCGCATCGAAACCCTGCGCCGTCAGCCCCTGCAGCGCAGCGCTGACCAGCGCCTCGTCGGCGTCCATTGGCGGCAGCAGGCCGGGCAGGCGCTGCGCCAGCATCGACTTGCCGGCGCCGGGTGGGCCCACCAACAGCAGGCTGTGGCCGCCCGCCGCAGCGATCTCGAGCACCCGCTTGGCACCGGCCTGGCCTTTCACGTCGCGCAGGTCGGGGCCGGGCGGCGCGGGCGGGGCCGCCAGGGCCACGGCCACCGGCAGCGGCGTGGCGGCTTCGCCGGGCAGCAGGGCCTGCACCACCTGCGTCAGGTGGCTGGCGCGGCGCACGTCGATGCCCGCCACCTGCGCGGCCGCCCGGGCGCTCTCGGCGGGCAGCACCAGGGCACGGCGGCTGCCGGCGCGCCGCAGCGCCAGGCCCAGCGCCAGCGCGCCGCGCACCGGGCGCAGCTCGCCGGCCAGCGACAGCTCGCCGGCGAATTCGTGCGCCGCCACGCGGGCCGCGTCCAGCACGCCGGCCGCGGCCAGGATGCCGATCGCGATCGGCAGGTCGAAGCGCCCGCTTTCCTTCGGCAGGTCGGCCGGCGCCAGGTTGACGGTGATGCGCTTGTTGTGGGGGAACGCGAAGCCGCTCTGCTGCAGCGCCGCGCGCACGCGCTCGCGCGACTCCTTGACCTCGGTGTCGGCCAGGCCCACCAGCATGAAGCTGGGCAGGCCGTTGGCGAGTTGCACCTCGACGTGCACCTCGGGCGCGTCCAGGGCATCGAGCGCACGGCTCGTCACGGTCGCCAGCGACATCCGGTGTCTCCTGTTCGTGGGCGGCCGATTGTGGGGAGCCGGCCCCGGGGCCCCACCCGCACCAAAGGGGGGACGGCGGGGGATGGGCACCAAAGTCGTGCGCCATGTTTCGGACTGTGCGGTGCGGCGCCTCAAGTCGGTGCCCGGCGCCGGGGCACGCCGCTGGCACAGAAGCTGCGACATGGCCGGCAGTCCTGTCGAACCCACCCTCTTTCGGAGTCCCCGCATGAAGAACCGTCACCTGACCCTGATCTGTGCCGCCGTGGCCGTGCTGGCGGCCCCGCTGCCGGCCTTGGCCGACGTGGCCGGCAACATCGCCGTCACCACCAAGTACAAGTACCGCGGCCAGGACCAGAGCGATCCCGCCGAGTCGGTGCTGCCGGCCGTGCAGGGCGGCTTCGACTACAGCCTGGGCGGCTTCTACGTCGGCAACTGGAACTCGTCGGTCGGCTTCCTGGGCGGCACCGAGATGGACTTCTACGGCGGCTACCGCGGCGAATTCGGCCCCGTGGCCTACGACGTCGGCCTGCTGCACTACTACTACCCGGGCGCCACCTCGGCCGCCGACACCACCGAGATCTACGGCAGCGTCGGCTACGGCCCGGTGTCGCTGAAGTACTCGAGCACCGTCTCGAGCAAGTACTTCGGCATCGTCGACGGCCAGGGCACCGGCTACCTCGAAGTCAACGCCAAGTGGGAAGCGACCAAGGGCCTGTACCTGATCGGCCACTACGGCACCACGCAGTTCAGCAGCGACGCCAAGGCCGGCGGCGCGGTGAACTACAGCGACTTCAAGGTCGGTGTCGACTACGACCTGGGCGGCGGTTTCACCCTGGGCGGCGCCTATGCCGGCGCGAACAAGAAGAGCACCTACGGCGACATCAACAAGTCGCGCTTCCTGCTCACCGTGACCAAGGCCCTGTGACGGGCCAACTGCAGAGGAACCCCAAATGAAGATGGTGACCGCGATCGTCAAGCCGTTCAAGCTGGACGAAGTTCGTGAGGCCCTCAGTGGCATCGGTGTGCAAGGCATCACCGTGACCGAGGTGAAGGGCTTCGGCCGCCAGAAGGGCCACACCGAGCTCTACCGGGGCGCGGAGTACGTCGTCGACTTCCTGCCCAAGGTGAAGATCGAGGCCGCCGTCGACGACGCCATCGTCGACCGCGTCATCGAGGCGATCGAGGGCGCCGCCCGCACCGGGAAGATCGGCGACGGCAAGATCTTCGTCAGCACGCTGGAGCAGGTCGTGCGCATCCGCACCGGCGAGACCGGCAAGGACGCCCTCTGAGGCGGCCTGCAACACCACACAAGACAACCACCATGAAGAAACTCTTCACCATCCTGGCCCTGGGCGCTGCGCTCATGGGCTTCGGCGGCATGGCGATGGCGCAGGACGCCGCCGCCTCCGCCGCCTCGGCGGCCGCCACCATGGCGGCCTCGGCCCCCGAAGCCGCGGCCGTCGGCCGCGCCGGCAGCCGAAGCCGCCTCGGCGGCGGACGCCGCGCCCGCCGCCGCGCCGACGCCGAACAAGGGCGACGTGGCCTGGCTGCTCGTGTCCACGCTGCTCGTCATCATGATGGCCATCCCCGGCCTGGCGCTGTTCTACGGCGGCCTGGTGCGCAGCAAGAACATGCTGTCGGTGCTGATGCAGGTGTTCGTGACCTTCTCGATGATCTGCGTGCTGTGGGTCGTCTACGGCTACAGCCTGGCCTTCACCGAGGGCAACGCCTTCATCGGCGGCTTCGACCGGCTGTTCCTGAAGGGCGTGTTCGACCCCGCCACCGGCGCCTTCGCGATGGGCGCCACGTTCAGCAAGGGCGTGGTCATCCCCGAGATCGTGTTCGTCGCCTTCCAGGCCACGTTCGCGGCCATCACCTGCGGCCTGATCGTCGGCGCCTTCGCCGAGCGCATCAAGTTCGGCGCGGTGCTGATGTTCATGGCGCTGTGGTTCACCTTCAGCTACGCGCCGGTGGCCCACATGGTGTGGTTCTGGATGGGCCCGGACGCCTACGCCAGTGCCGATCTGGTGGACGGCCTGAACAGCAAGGCCGGCCTGATCTGGCAGTGGGGCGCGCTGGACTTCGCCGGCGGCACCGTGGTGCACATCAATGCCGCCGTGGCGGGCCTGGTGGGCGCCTACATGATCGGCAAGCGCGTGGGCTACGGCAAGGAATCGATGGCGCCGCACAGCCTGACGCTGACCATGGTCGGTGCCTCGCTGCTGTGGGTGGGCTGGTTCGGCTTCAACGCGGGTTCCGCGCTGGAAGCCGGCAACAGCGCCGCGCTGGCCTTCCTGAACACGCTGACCGCCACCGCCGCTGCCGTGCTGGCCTGGTGCGCCGGTGAAGCGCTGCTGAAGGGCAAGGCCTCGATGCTGGGTGCTGCCTCGGGTGCCGTCGCCGGCCTCGTGGCGATCACGCCGGCCGCTGGCAACGTCGGCATCGTCGGCGGCCTGGTCATCGGCCTGATCGCCGGCTTCGTCTGCCTGTGGGGCGTGAACGGCCTGAAGAAGCTGCTGGGTGCGGACGATTCGCTGGATGTCTTCGGCATCCACGGCGTCGGCGGCATCGTCGGCGCGCTGCTGACCGGTGTCTTCAACAGCCAGGCGCTGGGCGGCCCGGGCCTGGTGACCGACTGGGTCACCGCCACCGTCGGCTCCAACGGCATCGGCACCCAGGTCTGGATCCAGCTGAAGGGCGTGCTGCTGACCATCGTCTGGTCGGCCGTGGTCTCGGTGATCGCGTTCAAGATTGTCGACCTGACGATCGGCCTGCGCGTGCCGGAAGACGAAGAGCGCGAAGGCCTGGACATCACCTCGCACGGCGAGACGGCCTACAACAAGTGATGCTGCACGCAATCCGGCCCTGCGGCCGGGTTGCACGGCGATCGCTGCGGCGGGCTCCTTCGGGAGCCCGCTTTGTCTTTGTGGCGTGCCTAGAATCCGTCCATGGTTCCTCACCTCATCACTGCGCTGTCCGGGCCGATCAACGAACTCGAGGCGCGCGTGCTCGAGTCCATGCCGGCCATCGAACGCTGGTTCCGCCTCGAATGGATGGAGCACACGCCGCCGTTCTACACCTCGGTGGACCTGCGCAACGCCGGCTTCAAGCTCGCACCGGTGGCGACCAACCTGTTCCCGGGCGGCTTCAACAACCTCACGCCCGAGATGCTGCCGCTGGCGGTGCAGGCGGCGATGGCGGCGATCGAGAAGATCTGCCCCGAGGCGAAGAACCTGCTGCTGATCCCCGAAGAGGCGCAGTCGCGCAACACCTTCTACCTGAGCAGCCTGCAATGCCTGGTGCGCGTGTTCACGCAGGCGGGGCTCAACGTGCGCCTGGGCACGCTGGACGCGGCGATCAAGAAGCCGACGCAGCTGAGCCTGCCCGACGGCAGCACGCTGACGCTGGAGCCGCTGGTGCGCGCGCGCGGCCGCCTGGGGCTGAAGGACTTCGACCCCTGCACCATCCTGCTCAACAACCACCTGGCGCCGGGCGTGCCCGAGGTGCTGCAGGGCCTGCACCAGCAGTACCTGCTGCCGCCGCTGCACGCCAGCTGGGCCACGCGGCGCAAGAGCCGGCACTTCCAGAGCTACGAAGAGGTGGCGAAGAAGTTCGCCAAGCTGCTGGGCATGGACCCGTGGCTCATCAACCCGATGTTCGCGCAGTGCGGGCAGGTCGACTTCGCCGAGGCCAGCGGCCTGGAATGCGTGCAGGGCCACGCCGACGCGCTGCTGACCAAGATCCGTCGCAAGTACAAGGAATACGGCATCAACGAGAAGCCCTTCGTCGTCGTCAAGGCCGACAACGGCGGCGACGGCCAGGGCCTGGTGACGCTGCGCGATGCGAAGGAGTTCGAGGAGATCGCACGCCGCGCGCGCCTGGACGGACTGCCGCCGGTGGGCCGCGAGGTCATCATCCAGGAAGGCGTGCCAACCTCCGAGCGCATGAACGACGCGGTGGCCGAGCCGGTGGTCTACATGATCGACCGCTACGTGGTCGGCGGCTTCTACCGCGTGCACGCCGAGCGCGGCACCGACGAGAACCTGAACGCGCCCGGCTCGCGCTTCGTGCCGCTGGCCTTCGCCGAGAGCAACCAGCTGCCCCGTGCCGGCGTCAAGCCCGGCGCCAGCGCGCCCAACCGCTTCTACATGTACGGCGTCATCGGCCGCCTGGCGATGCTGGCCGCGGCCTACGAGCTGGAGGCCACGGACCCCGAGGCCGAGATCTACGAATAGGGGTGCGATTAGGCGAGCGCGCCCATGGTGCAGCGCACCATGATCGCGTAGCATCCTCCGACGCGCGCTGGCTGCCAGGCCGGCGTCCGCGCCAGCAGTGACCCCCACCTCCACGCCTTCTGCCCCCCGCTCGCCGGCTGCCCTGGCCGCGCTGACGCTCGGTGCGCTGGGCGTGGTCTACGGCGACATCGGCACCAGCCCGCTGTACGCGCTGAAGGAAGTCTTCCACGCCGGCCACGTGCCGGTGACGCGCGACAACATCCTGGGCGTGCTGTCGCTGATCTTCTGGACCATGACGACCGTGGTCTCGCTGAAGTACGTGCTGCTGATCCTGCGCGCGGACAACAACGGCGAAGGCGGCCTGATCGCGATGCTGGCGCTGGCCACCACGGCGGTGGCCGGGCGGCCGCGGCTGCGCAGCACGCTGCTGGTGGTGGGCATGTTCGGCACCGCGGTCTTCTACGGCGACGGCGTCATCACGCCGGCGATCTCGGTGCTGTCGGCGGTGGAAGGGCTGGAAGTGGCGGTGGCCTCGCCGCTGCTGCACGAGGCGGTGATCCCGATCACGCTGCTGGTGCTGACGGCACTGTTCGCCGTGCAGCGCTTCGGCACCGGCGGCATCGGCCGCGCCTTCGGCCCGGTGACGCTGCTGTGGTTCGTGGTGCTGATCGCGCTCGGCCTGCCGCACGTGGCGATGCACCCCGAAGTGCTGGTGGCGCTGTCGCCCACGCACGCGCTGCGCTTCATCACCACGCAGCCGCTGGTGGCCTTCATCGCGCTGGGCGCGGTGGTGCTGTGCGTCACCGGCGGCGAGGCGCTCTACGCCGACCTCGGCCACTTCGGCAAGCTGCCGATCCGCATCGCCTGGTACGGCCTGGTGATGCCGGCGCTGGTGGTGAACTACTTCGGCCAGGGCGCGCTGCTGCTGCAGGACCCGGCCGCGGTGGAGAACCCGTTCTACCTGCTGGCGCCTGGCTGGGCGCGGCTGCCGCTGGTGGTGCTGGCGACGGCGGCGACGGTGATCGCGTCGCAGGCGCTGATCACGGCGGCGTTCTCGGTCACCAAGCAGGCGATCCAGCTCGGCCTGCTGCCGCGCATGCGCGTGCAGCACACCAGCGTGCGCGACACCGGGCAGATCTACGTGCCCTTCGTGAACTGGGGCCTGTACGTCTTCATCGTGCTGGCGGTGGTGCTGTTCGGCAGCAGCAGCAAGCTGGCCTCGGCCTACGGCATCGCGGTCACGCTGGACATGACCATCACCACCGTGATGACCTTCTACGTCATCCGCTACGGCTGGAAATACCCGCTGCTGCCCTGCCTGCTGGCCACCGGCTTCTTCTTCGTCATCGACGTCACCTTCTTCGCGTCGAACATGCTCAAGCTGCTGGCCGGCGGCTGGTTCCCCATCGTCATCGGCATCGGCATGTTCACGCTGATGCTGACCTGGATGCAGGGCCGCAAGCTGGTGGCCGACCGGCTGCGCGACGACGCGATCGAGCTGCGCGGCTTCCTCGACGCGGTGTTCGTGAACCCGCCCACGCGCGTGGACGGCACGGCCGTGTTCCTGTCGGCCGAGGCCGGGCTGACGCCCAACGCGCTGATGCACAACCTCAAGCACAACAAGGTGCTGCATGCGTACAACCTGTTCGTGCACGTGCGCCACCACGAGGTGCCGTGGATCGGCTTCGCGCAGCGCACCGAGATGCAGCCGCTGGGCCACGACTGCTGGCAGGTGACGCTGCACTTCGGCTTCAAGAACGACCCCGACGTGCCCGAGGCGCTGCAGCTGCTGGCCGGCCGCGGCGTGCCGCTGGACCCGATGGACACCAGCTACTTCCTCAGCCGCGACACCGTGATCCCCACCTTCGGCGGCGGCATGGCGCTGTGGCGCGAGAAGCTCTTCGCCGGCATGCACCGCAACGCCTCGGCGGCGGCCGACTTCCTGAACCTGCCGGCCAACCGCATCGTCGAGCTGGGCTCGAAGGTCGAGATCTAGCCAGCCCCCGGGGGGGCCGTGCGCGCGTCGCTGGCGATGCGCCCGTCCACCAGCGTGATCGTGCGGTCGCAGCGCGCCGCCAGCCGCGGATCGTGCGTGACGACGAGGAACGAGGTCTGCAGCTGCGCGTGCATCTGCCGCAGCAGCGCGAACACCTCGTCGGCGGACGCCGTGTCGAGGTTGCCGGTGGGTTCGTCGGCCAGCACCAGCGGCGGCTGCAGCACCACGGCGCGCGCGATCGCCACCCGCTGCTGCATGCCACCCGAAAGCTCGCCGGGGCGCTTGTGCATCGCGGCACCCAGGCCCACCGCGTCGAGCACGGCACGCGCGTGCGCCAGCCGCGCGGCGCTGACGCGGCCTTCGCGCATCAGCGCCGGCAGCGTCACGTTCTCCAGGGCGCTGAAGGCGGGCAGCAGGTGGTGGAACTGGAACACGAAGCCCAGCGTCGTGGCGCGGCGCTGCGTCAGCGCCGCGTCGTCCAGCGCGGCCGTGTCCTCGCCGTCGATGCGGTAGCTGCCGCCGCTCAGGCGTTCGAGCAGGCCGATGATGTTCAGCAGCGTGCTCTTGCCCGAACCCGACGGCCCGATCAGCGCCGCGAACTCGCCGCGCGCCAGCGTCAGGTCGATGCCGTGCAGCACCTCGGCCTCGTTGGGCCGGCCCACGTTGTAGCGCTTGGTCACGCCGGCCAGCGCGATCAGCGGGTCGGTGTGGGCGGCCATCAGCTGCGGATCGCCTGCGCCGGGTCGAGCCTGGCCGCGCGCCGCGCCGGTGCCACCGCGGCCAGCACGCCCGAGACGCAGGCCACCGCCGCCACCTGCAGCGCCAGCAGCGGCGGCAGCATGATGCTGAACAGCGGCAGCCCGTCGGAGCCGCGCACGAAGTGCGTGAAGGCCCAGATGAGCGCCACCGCCAGCGCGATGCCCAGCACCGCGCCGAGCACGCCGACGATGGCGCCCTGCAGCAGGAAGACGCGCAGCACCTGCCCCTGCGTGGCACCCATCGCGCGCAGGATGCCGATCTCGCGCCGCTTCTGCACCACCGACACCACCAGCACGCTGGCGATGCCCAGCACCACCACCACCAGCACGACGGCGCGGATCAGTGCCGTGCTGACGCTCTGGGCATTCAGCGCCGACACCAGCTGCGCGTTCGCCTGCTGCCAGCTTTCGGCCTCGAACGGCCAGCGGGCGCCGAGGTCGGCGGCCAGCGCCTCGGCGCGCCAGATGTCCTTGAGCGTCAGGTCCAGGCTGGTGGCGCCACCGGGCAGGCCGGCCAGGCTCTGCGCTGCGCGCAACGGCACGATCACGGTGCGGCGGTTCAGCTCGCGCACGCCCAGGTCCACCAGCGCCGTGACGCGCAGCGCGTCGCGCACGCCGCCGACGACGATGGCGACGCGGTCGCCCACGCGAACGCCCAGGTCGTCGGCGAGCTCACGGCCCAGCATGCCCTCGCCCGGGCCCAGGCGCGCGGTGCCGGCGACGATCTTGCTGCGCAGCTGCACGATGCGGTCGTAGCGTTCCAGTTCCACGCCCACCAGCGCGATCGACTTCGACGCCGCGCCGCGTTCGGCCAGGCCCGCGGCCGACACCATCGGCGACACGGCGGCCACGTCGGGCAGCGCTTCCAGCAGCGGCAGCAGCGTCTGCCAGTTCGCCATGCTGCGCGGCGGCTCGCTGCGCGGCTGCGTCTGCGCCAGCAACTGCACGCCGGGCTCGGGCGCCCGCGCCGCCACCACGGCGTTGTCGGGCGCGCGCAGCGTCAGATGCGCCTGCGCGCCCAGCGTCTTGTTCAGCGTGTTGGCCTGCAGCCCGGTGATCAGCGCCGAGATGTAGGCGATGACGGCCACGCCCGCCGCGACGCCGACGATGATCAGCAGCGTCTGCATGCGGCCTTCGCGCAGGAAGCGCACGGCGACCTGGCGTTCGAAGGCGAGCCAGTAGGGCATGTGCTTGCGGGTGCCGGCTCAGCGGCCCATCGCGCTGCCCATCGCGCCACCCGCGTCGTCGCGCGAGCGTGCGCCCGCCGGCGTGGTCGCGGCCGCTGCGGCTGCGGTTGCGAAGTCTGGCCGCGCGCGGCTGCCGTCCGTGGCGGCAGCGTCCACCAGCACCACGTCGCCGGCGGCCAGGCCGTCCAGCACCTCCACGGCCTGCAGCGTGCGCAGGCCCAGGCGCAGCGGGCGCGCGACGGCGCGGCCGTCCTGCAGCACGAGCACGGTGTCGCCGGACCGCAGCGCCGACAGCGGCAGGACCAGGGCGCGGTCGCGGCGCGCGGTCTCCACTTCCACCGACAGCGTCATGTCCTCGCGCAGGAACTCGGGCACCGGCGGCTGCGGCGCCAGCGTCACCTCGACCGCCCCGCGCTGCGCGTCGACCAGCGGTGCGATGCGCAGCACGCGGGCCGCGAAGCGCCGGCCGGGGTAGGCGTCGGCCACCACGCTGGCGACCTGGCCGGCACGGAGCTGCTCCAGCTCGCGTTCGTCCACCTGCGCCAGCAATTCGGGCGGCGCGGTCAGCGCCAGCGTCAGCAGCAGCTTGCCGGGCTGCACGATCTGGCCCGGCTCCACTGCGCGCAGCAGCACCTGGCCGGCAGCCGGCGCCCGCAGCACGGCCTGCGACAGCCGCGCCGCGGCCACCTGCGTGGCGGCGCGCGCGGTCGCGAGCTGGGCCTGGGCCTGGACGGTGTCGCTGCCCTGCTCGGCGTTGGCCGCCAGTTGCGCCTGCGCGCTGTTGCGCTGCGCCGCGGCCACGTCGGCGGCCCGGCGTGCTTCGTCCAGCCGGGCCGGGCTGAGGAATCCACGCGCCACCAGGTCCTGCGTGCGCTGCAGCTCGGCCTGCGCCGCCAGCAGCACGGCATCGGCCTGCGCCAGCGCCGCCTGCACGGTGCTGCGGCCGCTGCTGCGCTGCCCCGCCAGGCGCGCCACGGCCTGCTGCTCGCCGGCCTGGGCCTGCAGCAGTGCAGCGCGCAGTTCGTCGTCTTCCAGCTCCAGCACCACCTGGCCGGCCTGCACGACCGCGCCTTCGTCCACCAGCACACGGCGCACGCGGGCCGTGACGGTGCTGCCGAGCTCCACCCGCGAGGGCGTGGCCACGCGGGCCGAGAACTGCAGCGTGCGCACCAGCGGGGCGGCCTGCACCTGCAGCGCGGCGCGCAGCGGCGCACGCCAGACGGCCCAGGCAACCAGGGCCAGCACCAGCGCCACGAGCAGGATCAGGGGAATCAGGAACTTGCCGGAGCTGCGATCGACCACGCGGACGATTGTGGCACCCGGCCCGGCGGCACCGCCGTGCGCCGCGTCAAGGCGCGGCGGGCAGGCCCGTCAGAGCGACGCGGCGTGCGCAGGCGGCACGCCGTCGAGGCTGATGCGCTGGCCGATGCCGACGGCGCTGCTGCTGGCGATGCTGCGCAGGCTGCCGTCGGGCAGGCGCACGACCAGCTGGTAGCGCGCACTGCCGCCCTGCAGGCTGACGACGGACTCGACGACGCCGCAGGGCGCGCAGTCGGCCACCGGCAGCATGGCCTGCGCCGGCCGCAGCGCCGGCGCCGTGGCCAGCACGTAGGCCGACTCGCTGTCGTCCAGCGGCAGCGCGGCGCCCGGGCCTTCGAGCATCAGCGCCGTGGCCAGCGCACCCACCGCGAACAGCCCGAAGGTCACGCCGACCAGCAGCGCCGGCAGGCGGTTCGGCGGGCGTTCGCGGGCGGTGGTCATCGGCTTCCTCAGCAGGTTGTCGTGCAGTGCCCCGATTGGACCTGCAGCACGCGGGCTGCGGCACGCTCCAACCGCGTCAAAGTGCGACAGGCCGTGACTGCGCGCGGCCACGAGTTCTGACGCCGGACCGGCAGCGATACTCCCGGCCATGTGGAAGGACCTGTCGCTGCCCGCGGTCGTCGCCGGCTTCGTGGCCGTGCTCGTGGGCTTCACGAGCTCGGTCGTCATCGTGTTCCAGGCCGCCGCAGCGCTCGGCGCCACGCCGGCGCAGACGGTGTCGTGGATCTGGGCCCTGGGCCTGGGCATGGGCCTGACCAGCGCCGGCCTGAGCCTGTGGATGCGGCAGCCGGTGCTGACGGCCTGGTCGACACCCGGGGCGGCGCTGCTGGTGACGGCCGGCGTCGGAGTGCCGATGGAGCAGGCGGTGGGCGCCTTCATCGTCTGCGCGCTGCTGATCACGGCGGCCGGCGCCAGCGGCCTGTTCGCCCGCGTGATGGACCGCATCCCGCAGGCGCTGGCCGCGGCGCTGCTGGCGGGCGTGCTGGCGCGTTTCGCGATCGACGCCTTCGCGTCGCTGCAGCGCGAGTTCTCGCTCGTCTTCACGATGCTGCTGGCCTACCTGCTGGGCCGCCGGCTGTGGCCGCGCTACGCGGTGCCCGGCGTGCTGGCAGTGGGCGTTGCCATCGCCGCGGCGCGCGGGCAGCTGGCGCTGGGTGGCATCGACTGGCAATGGGCGACGCCGGTGTTCACGCCGCCGGAGTTCAGCCTGGCGGCAACGATCGGCATCGCGCTGCCGCTGTTCGTGGTGACGATGGCCTCGCAGAACCTGCCCGGCGTGGCGGCGCAGCGCGCGCACGGCTACGACACGCCGGTCTCTCCGGTGGTCACGGTGACCGGGCTGGCCTCCCTGGTGCTGGCGCCGTTCGGCGGCTACGCACTGAACCTGGCGGCCATCACGGCGGCCATCTGCATGGGCCGCGAGGCCCACGAGGACCCGCGCCGGCGCTACGTGGCGGCCGTGGCGGCGGGCCTGTTCTACGTCGTCACCGGACTGCTGGCCGGCGCGGTGGTGGGGCTGATCGCCGCCTTCCCGAAGGAACTGGTGCTGGCGGTCGCCGGCTTCGCGCTGCTGGGCACCATCGGCAGCGGCCTGGCGACTGCGACGAAGGACGAGAGGAGCCGCGAGGCGGCGCTGATCACCTTCCTCGTCACCGCCAGCGGCCTGAGCCTGTGGGGCGTGGGCGCGGCCTTCTGGGGCGTGGTCGCCGGCGCGCTGGCGCTCGCTGTGCAACACTGGCGGCCCTCTCGCTGAGCCCCGCCGGACGCCCCATGGATCTGCTCTTCATCGCCGACCCGCTGGAAAGCTTCAAGACGTACAAGGACAGCACCTACGCGATGATGCGCGAGGCCGCTGCGCGCGGCCACCGGCTGATGGCCTGCGGCCCGCAGGACGTGCGCTGGCAGCGCGGCGAACCGGTGACGGCCTTCGTGCGCGACATCACGCTCACCGGCGACGCGCACGACTGGTTCCGCGCCGCGCAGCAGGCGCCCGACGAACGCCCGCAGCCGCTGAACGGCGTGCACGCGGTGCTGATGCGCAAGGATCCGCCCTTCGACAGCGAGTACTTCTACGCCACGCACCTGCTGCAGCAGGCCGAGCGCGAGGGCGCGCGCGTCTTCAACAAGCCCGCGGCGCTGCGCGACCACCCGGAGAAGCTGGCGATCCTGGAGTTCCCGCAGTGCATCGGCCCGACGCTGGTCACGCGCGACGCCGCCGACGTGAAGCGCTTCCACGCAGAGCACCACGACATCATCCTGAAGCCGCTGGACGGCATGGGCGGCATGGGCATCTTCCGCGTCGGCCCGGACGGCATGAACCTGGGCAGCATCATCGAGACGCTGAACCGGGGCGGCGCCACCACGCTGATGGTGCAGAAGTACCTGCCCGAGATCACGCAAGGCGACAAGCGCGTGCTCGTGATCGGCGGCGAGCCGGTGCCGTTCTGCCTGGCGCGCATTCCGCAGGGCAGCGAGATCCGCGGCAACCTGGCCGTGGGCGGCAAGGGCGTGGCGCAGCCGCTGAGCGCGCGCGACCGCGAGATCGCCTCGACGCTGGGGCCCATCCTCGCCGCGCGCGGGCTGCTGCTGGTGGGGCTGGACATCATCGGCGACTGCCTGACCGAGATCAACGTCACCAGCCCCACGGGCTTCGCCGAGATCGCGGCGCAGACCGGCTTCGACGTCGCCGGCCGCTTCATCGACGCGCTGGAATCGGCGCTGGCCTGAGCATGCACGTGCCTGACGACGACACCACCGGGCACGCCGGCAGCGTGCTCTACGCGCTGCTCGACGGCGCGACGCGGTTCGACGCCGAGTACCGCGGCGGCCTCAGCAACCACCTGCCGATGGCGCTGGCGGCGCTGCAGCGCCTGGGGGCAGACGACGCCCGGCTGCAGGCGTTCGCCCGCACCTACGCCACGCGTCTGCAGCCCGCGGCCGCGCCCGTGCCCTGGCCCAGCGGCGAACCCTGGCCCGACCGGCTGGGCCAGCCGGACGCCTGGCCGGCCTACCGCGGCCTGTTCCGCGAGTGGCTCGAACACGACGGCAGCGACGTGCTGACGCAGGCGCTGCCGCAGCTGATGCAGGGCTGCGGCGCGGCGGCCTTCCACGGCCTCATCCGCACCGCCTACGCGCTGCAGGCGCGCCACGCCGACGAACTGGCCGACGCCCTGGCGTACTGGGCCTGCCGCCACCTGCCGCTGGACGGCACGCCGCCCGCCACCGACCACGGCCTGATCTTCGAGGCGATGCAGCGCGCTGCCGCAGCACCCGGCTTTGCGGCGGCGGTGGACGCGGTGGCGCTGGACGCCGGCACGCTGCAGCGCCTGGCGCACGACGCCGCGCTGCTGTACGCCGCCAGCGGCGACTTCACCGTGCTGCACCTCGTGACGAGCGCGCACGCGCTGCGCACGCTGCTGCCGCATCTGGCCGAGCACGGCGACGAAGCCCTGCTGCTGGCGGTGGACGACTACGTCATCGCGTACACGGCGGCGCTGCACGCCAGCGGCGCGCGGCGCGGCACGCCGGCCGAGCCGCTGCCCTGGGACACCCTGGTGGCCACGGCGTTGCAGTCCGACGACGACCACCTCATCAAGCTGGTGGACAGCTGCCGCGAAGAAACGCAGGCCTATGGCGGCGACGCCTGGCAGCGGGCAGCATCCCGGGCTGTGGCAGACCACACCCCCAGGGAGCACCTCGCATGAAGAAGACCTTGCACACACTCGCGGCCGGCCTGGCGCTGGGCCTGGCCACGCACACGGGCGCGCACGCCCAGACCGGCCTGTACCTCGCGGTCGGCGCCGGCTTCTCGTCGTACGACATCGACTGCGCCGGCACGCGCACCTGCGACAACGAGGCCGGCGCGGTGCGCGCCGCCTTGGGCTGGCGCAGCGCCGCGGGCATCGGCGTCGAGGCGCTGTACACCAACTTCGGCACCGCCAAGGCCACGGTCGACGTGCCGGGCAGCGGCCTGGTCGCGGTGGACCTGAAGTCGTCGATGGCCGGCGTCGGCGCGGTCGTCTTCCTGCCGCTGTCGCCGCGCTGGGACCTGGCGCTGCGGCTGGGCGTGGCGCGGGTCGAATCGCGTGCCGGCGGCAGCGTCGGCGGCATCTCGGTCGATCTCGGCAAGGACAGCACCACCAGCGCCTACGTCGGCATCGGCACCTCGTGGGCCGTCACGCCGACGGCGCGCTTCGCGCTGAACTGGGACAGCACGCGCTTCGAGTCGGTGGGCGACGAGGCCAACGTCGGCGCCTTCACCGCGGGCGTCCGGCTGGAGTTCTGACGCCGCGCACGGGCCCCGGGGGACAATCGCCCCCATGGCCCTGCTTTCCCTCACCGACGCCCACCTCGCTTTCGGCCACGTGCCGCTGCTCGACGGCGCCGCCATGTCGCTGGAGGCCGGCGAGCGCCTGGCCCTGATCGGCCGCAACGGCGCCGGCAAGTCCTCGCTGCTGAAGATCCTCGCCGGGCTGGACAAGCCCGACGACGGCCTCGTGCAGGCACAGACCAGCCTGCGCCGGGTCTACGTGGCCCAGGAACCCGTGTTCGCCGCCGGCATCAGCGTCTTCGACGCGGTGGCCGAAGGCGTGGCCGAAGCCCGCGCGCTGCGCCAGCGCTACGAGGAGCACGCCCCGGGCGACGACCTGGATGCCCTGCAGACGCGGCTGGAGGCGCTGGACGGCTGGACCTGGGAGCAGCGCGTCGAGCAGGCGCTGCAGCGCCTGCGCCTGGACCCGCAGGCCCAGGTCGACGCACTCTCGGGCGGCACGAAGAAGCGCGTGGCGCTGGCGCAGGCGCTGGTGGCCGCGCCCGACGTGCTGCTGCTCGACGAACCCACCAACCACCTCGACATCGACGCCATCGAGTGGCTGCAGGAGCTGCTGAACGGGTGGCGCGGGGCGCTCGTGCTGATCTCGCACGACCGCGCCTTCATCGACGCGGTGGCCACGCGCATCGTCGAGCTCGACCGCGGGCAGCTGCGCAGCTACCCCGGCAACTTCGCCGCCTTCCAGGCCGCCAAGGAATACGAACTCGCCAACGAGGCGCTGGCCAACGCCCGCGCCGACAAGCTGCTGGCCCAGGAAGAGGTGTGGGTGCGCAAGGGCGTGGAGGCACGCCGCACGCGCAGCGTGGGCCGCGTGGCGCGCCTGGTGAAGCTGCGCGAACAGCGCCAGGCGCGGCGCGACACGCTGGGCCAGGTGCGGCTCGAGGTGGACGCCGGGCTGCCCACCGGCAAGATCGTGGCCGAGCTGAAGGACGTGGGCATGCGCTACGGCGACAAGCTGCTGGTCGACGGCTTCAGCGCCACCATCCTGCGCGGCGACAAGGTCGGCCTCATCGGCCCCAACGGCGCCGGCAAGACGACGCTGCTGAAGCTGATCCTCGGCGAACTGCAGCCCACGCGCGGCACGGTGCGCCAGGGCACGAAGCTGCAGGTGGCGTACTTCGACCAGCTGCGCGCAGGCCTGGACCTCGACGCCACGCTGGCCGACACCATCAGCCCGGGCAGCGAGTGGATCGAGACCGGAACGCAGCGCAAGCACGTGATGAGCTACCTCACCGACTTCCTGTTCTCGCCCGAGCGCGCGAACTCGCCGGTGCGCACGCTCTCGGGCGGCGAACGCAACCGCCTGCTGCTGGCACGGCTGTTCGCGCTGCCGGCCAACGTGCTGGTGCTCGACGAGCCCACCAACGACCTCGACATCGACACGCTCGACCTGCTGGAAGACCTGCTGCAGGGCTACGCCGGCACGGTGTTCCTCGTCAGCCACGACCGGCGCTTCCTCGACAACGTGGTCACCAGCACCATCGCCTGGGAAGGCGACCCCGCGTTCGGCGGGCGCCCCGGGCTGTGGCGCGAATACGAAGGCGGCTACGAGGACTGGAAGACGCAGCGCGCCCGCGCGCGTGCGCTGGCGGCCCCGGCCGCCCCACCGGCTGCCGCCCCGGCCGCTGCCGCACCGGGCGCGGCCCGGCCGGCCGCGCCGCGGACCAAGCTCAGCTACAAGGAACAGCGCGAGCTCGACGCCCTGCCCGGCCGCATCGAGGCGCTGGAAGCCGAGCAGCGGCAGATCGCCGCCCGGCTGGCCAGCGCCGACCTGTACGTGAAGGAGCCGCAGAACGTGGCCGCGCTGCAGGCGCGCCACGACGCCATCGAGACCGAACTGCTGGAAGCGCTGGAGCGCTGGGAACTGCTGGGCGCGCGCTGATCAGCGGTTGCCGCCGCTGAACCAGCCGTCGTTGGTGGCCGCCGGGTGCGTGCGCGTCACCATCAGCCCAGCCTGCAGGTACAGGCCGTTGAGCATGCGCATCGCGCGGGCGCGGTCGAAGCCGGGCCAGTCGCTGATCTCGCGCAGGTTGGTGGTGGCGCGCTGCAGCCGCTGCACCGCCGCGGCGAGCGAGCCACTGAGGTTCAGCCCCTGCAGTTCCAGCCCCGGGGCGATGCGGTAGGCGGTGTTGCCGGCGATCTCCGGCAGCAGTTCCTCGCGTGCGCCGCGCAGCGCCAGTTCCCACAGCAGCGGGCCCAGCGGCGCATAGTGCGCGGCTTCGCCCACCAGCGCGCGGTCGGGGTGTCCCGGGGCGTGCAGCACGGCGCGCTCCACGTGCAGCACGCGCAGTTCGGTCAGGCGCGCCGCCAGCAGCTGCTCCATCGGCACCGGGCAGTGCACCAGGCGCTCGTTCGGGAACACGGTCAGCGGCAGCACCCGGGTCTCGTCCTGCAGGTGCAGCAGCAGGCTGCAGCCGTGGCGCACGCAGGCGGCCATCACCTCCAGCAGCTCGAGGCCGTCGCCGGGGCCGCGGCCCTGCTCGAAGCGCAGCAGGTCCTGCATCAGCGACGGGCTCAGCGCCGACAGCCGGCTGCTGCCCGCGTCGGCATCGCCCAGGGGCACGGCTTCTTCCAGGTACCGCTGGAAGGCACTGACGCGCATCAGGTCGGGCGCGCCGACCGGCAGTGTCGATTCGAACATGTCAGGCTGTGCCCGGCTCGTGGCCCGGCCCTGCTTTTCGATCAAAGGCGGATGGTACGCCTTGTTGCAGGTTGGCCGCCAGCCGCCTGCCCGGGGGGCTAACCCGCCGCGGGAGGCGACAACTCCCGCAGCCGGCGCCAGAACCGCGGGTCCTGCGCGGTGGCGAAGTTCACGCGCATCAGCGCGCTCGGCCGCCGCGTGGCGTGGAACAGCGCACCCGGCGCGGTGAGCCAGCCTTCGTCGAGCAGCTGCGCCGACAGGCGCTCGGTGTCGGTGCCGACATCGATCCAGCCGAACAGGCCCTGCGGCGGCGTCACGAAGGCGTAGCCCGCCTCGCGCACCAGGCGCTCGGTGCGCGCCCGCGCGGCGTCGAGCCGCTGCACCACGCGCTCGGCATGGCGGCGCAGGCTGCCCTGGTCCAGCAGCGCCGCCAGGGCCTGCTCCAGCGGGCCGGGCGTGCTCAGCGTGCCCAGCAGCTTGGTGTCGATGCAGCGCTCGGCCAGCGCCGGCGGCGCCGCCAGGAAGCCGATGCGCCACTGCGGCGTGAGGATCTTCGAGAAGCCCGAGACGTAGACGGTGCGCCGCAGCCCGTCCAGCTGCGCCAGCCGCGTCGCGTGCAGCGGCGCCAGCCAGGCGTAGGTGTCGTCCTCGACGATCGTCAGGTCGTGCGCCTCGGCCAGCCGCAGCACCTGGTGGGCCGCCGCCGGCGACAACGAACAGCCCGTGGGGTTGTGCAGCACCGACACCGTCACGTACAGCCGCGGCCGGTGCGCGCGCAGCAGCGCCTCCATCACCGCCAGGTCGGGCCCGCCGTCGGCGCCCTGGCCACGCGGCACTGGCAGCACGCGCATGCCGGCGTGCGCCAGCCGCGCGAATTCCACCGCCCAGCCGGGCTCGTCCACCAGCACCGCGTCGCCAGGCCGCAGCAGCGTGCGCGCCACCACGTCGAGCGCGTGCGTGGCGCCCACGGTGGTGACGATCTGCCCCGGGCCGGCACGCACGCCCAGGTCGGCCAGCCGCCGCGACAGGGCGGCGCGCAGGCCGGCGTCGCCGGCGGGGTCGCCGTAGCGCAGCCAGCCGGCCGCTGCCTCCGGGCTGCTGACCCGGCGCAGCGCGCGCTGCAGCAGCCCGGCGTCGAGCCAGTCCTCGGGCAGCGTGCCCATGCCGGGCGCGTGGCGGCCGCCCTGCGCCTGGAACATGCTGCGGATCAGCGCCGTGGCGTCCACCGGCGCAGGCAGCGGCGCCGGTGCGGCCTGCGCCGCCGCGCCCCCCGCACGGGCCCGCGCGGGTGCCGCAGCAGCCGCCTCGCGCACGAAGAAGCCGCGCTGCGGCCGTGCCACCACCAGGCCCTGCGCCTGCAGCAGGTCGTAGGCACCGACCACGGTGCTGGCGCTGACCTGGTGGCGCTGCGCGCAGGCGCGCACCGACGGCAGGCGCGCGCCCGGCGGCAGCAGGCGCTGCACGATGCGCTCTGCGAAGCGCTGCGCCAGCTGCTCGGTGAGCGTGGAGCCGGCGGCGCCGGGCAGCAGCGGGGGGTCGGTGGCGGCGTTGGGCATCGGTGTCCTGTACCGGCGTGGCGGGCAATACAGCAGTGCGATCTGTGCAGTGAAGTGTACCGGTCCTGTACTGGCGACGGCCTCTAGACTGGCCGCATGGACGATGCACGCAAAGGTTTCCTGCTCGGCGCCCTGGGGGTCGTCATCTTCGCGATGACGCTGCCGATGACGCGGCTGGCGGTGGGCGACGCCGGTGCGCCGCAGCTGCCGCCGGGCTTCGTCACCGCCGGGCGCGCCGCGCTGGCGGGGCTGCTGAGCATCGCCTACCTGCTGGCGGTGCGCGCGCCGCGGCCGGCCCGCCGGCACCTGCCGGCGCTGGCGCTGTGCGCGGCCGGCACCGTGGTCGGCTTCCCGCTGTTCCTGGCGCTGGCGCTGCGCGACGTGGACGCGATGCATGCCGCCGTCGTCACGGGCGTGCTGCCGCTGGGCACGGCCGTGGTCGCCGCGCTGGCGCTGCGCCAGCGGCCGTCGCTCGGTTTCTGGGCCTGTGCGCTGCTGGGCTGCGCGCTGGTGCTGGGGTTCGCGGCGTGGTCGGGCGGCGGTGGCCTGGTCGCGGCCGACGGCCTGCTGCTCGCGGCCGTGGCCAGCGCCTCGGTGGGCTACGTGGCCGGCGCGCGCGTGTCGGCGGTGCTGCCGGCGCAGCAGGTGATCTGCTGGGTGCTGGTGCTGTCGCTGCCGTTCACGGCGCCGGTGGCGCTGGCGCTGTGGCCGCAGGCCCCGGCCAGCGGCGCGGCCTGGCTGGGGTTCGGCTACGTGGCGCTGTTCTCGATGTGGCTGGGCTTCTTCGCCTGGTACCGCGGCCTGGCGCTGGGCGGCGTGCTGCGCGTGAGCCAGGTGCAGCTGCTGCAGCCCTTCCTGGCGCTGCTGTTCGCGGTGCCGGTGCTGGGCGAGACGCTGCAGCCGCTGACGCTGCTGTTTTCGCTGGCCGTGATCGCCGTGGTCGCGGCCGGCCGGCACATGCCGGTCGGCAGGCCGGCCTGACCCCCCTTCTTCTTTGACCGGATACTGCGGGGTTCTCCCGCCAGAAAGGCACACCATGAGCTGGACGATGGCCCGCCGCGCCGAGCGGCTGAACCCGTCGACGATCCGCGAGATCCTGAAGATCACCGAACGCCCCGGCATCATCTCGCTGGCCGGCGGCCTGCCGTCGGCCGACAGCTTCCCGGTCGCCGCGATGGCCGAGGCCACGGCCAGGGTGCTGCGCGACACCCCGCGCGAGGCGCTGCAGTACGCCGCCAGCGAAGGCTACGCGCCGCTGCGCGCGTGGGTGGCGGCGCAGATGCAGCTGCAGGGCCTGCAGGTCGACGCCGACCAGGTGCTCATCACCACCGGCTCGCAGCAGGGTCTGGACCTGGTGGGCAAGGTCCTGATCGACCCCGGCAGCACGGTGGCCGTGGAGTCGCCCACGTACCTGGGCGCGCTGCAGGCCTTCAACCCCTACGAAGCCGACTTCGTGGCGGTCGAGGGCGACGACGAGGGCCCGCTGCCCGCCGGCCTGGACGCCGCCCGCGACGCGCGCTTCCTGTACCTGCTGCCGAATTTCCAGAACCCGAGCGGGCGCTGCCTGAGCGCCGACCGGCGCCTGGCCCTGGCCGACAAGGCGCTGGCCATCGGCCTGCCGGTGGTGGAAGACAACCCCTACGGCGACCTGTGGTTCGACGCCCCGCCGCCGCCGCCCATCAGCGCCCGCCTGGGCGCGCAGGCCGTCTACCTGGGCTCGTTCAGCAAGGTGCTGGCGCCGGGTCTGCGCCTGGGCTACGTGGTGGCGCCGAAGCTGCTGTACCCCAAGCTGCTGCAGGCCAAGCAGGCCGCCGACCTGCACACGCCGGGCTTCAACCAGCGCGTGGTGCACGAGGTCATCAAGGACGGCTTCCTCGACCGGCACGTGCCCACCATCCGCGCCCGCTACCAGGCGCAGCGCGACGCGATGCGGGCGGCGCTCGACGCCCACATGCCCGCCGGATGCCGCTGGAACGTGCCGGTGGGCGGCATGTTCTTCTGGGTCACGCTGCCGCCGCAGCTGGACGCCACGGCGCTGCTGCCGCTGGCGGTGGAGGCGGGCATGGCCTACGTGCCGGGCGCGCCGTTCTTCGCGGACTCGGGCGGCCACGCCAACACGCTGCGGCTGAGCTTCGTCACCGTGCCGCCGGCGCAGATCGCGACCGGCGTGGCCGCGCTGGCCGGCGTGCTGCGCCGGGCGCTGGCATGAGCCGCCGCTTCCACCAGGTCGATGTCTTCACCGCGGTGCCGCTGCGGGGCAACCCGCTCGCGGTGGTGCACGGCGCCGACGGCATCGACGACGCCACGATGGCCGCGTTCGCGCGCTGGACGAACCTGTCCGAGACCACCTTCCTGCTGCCCCCCACCGACCCCGGCGCCGACTACCGCGTGCGCATCTGGACGCCCGGCGGCGAACTGCCGTTCGCCGGCCACCCCACGCTCGGCAGCTGCTGGGCCTGGCTGGCGGCCGGCGGCGTGCCGCGTGACGCCGGCATGGTGGTGCAGCAGTGCGAGGTCGGACTCGTGCGGGTGCGCAGGCAGGGCACACGACTCGCCTTCGCCGCACCGCCGCTGCGCCGCAGCGGCCCGCTCGACGCCGCGCTGTGCACGCAGATCGCCGCCGCGCTGCGCATCGCCGAGACCGACATCGTGCAGCACCAGTGGGTCGACAACGGCCCCGGCTGGTGCGCGGTGCTGCTGGCCAGCGCCGAACAGGTGCTGGCGCTGCAGCCCGACTGGCCGGCGCTGGGCAGCCTGAAGCTGGGCGTGGTGGGGCCGCACGGGGCCGGCAGCAACGCCGGCCACGACGCCGCCTTCGAGGTGCGCGCCTTCATCGGCAACGGTGCCTACGAAGATCCGGTCACCGGCAGCCTCAACGCCAGCCTGGCGCAGTGGCTCATCGGCGCCGGCCTCGCGCCCGCCGGCTACGTGGCGGCACAGGGCACGGCGATGCGGCGCGCCGGCCGCGTGCACCTGCAGGCCGAAGGCGACACGGTGTGGGTGGGCGGCGACGTCACGCCCTGCATCGACGGGCAGGTGGCACTGTGAAAGGACGGCCATGACCTTCGTCGCCGTCGACCACCTGATCGTCGCCGCGGCCTCGCTCGCCGACGGCGTGGCCTGGTGCGAGGCCACGCTGGGCGTCACGCCCGGGCCGGGCGGCCGGCACCCGCTGATGGGCACGCACAACCGGCTGCTGAAGATCGTGACCGCGGCCTACCCGCAGGCCTACCTGGAGATCATCGCCATCGACCCGGACGCGCCGCCACCCGGCCGCGCGCGCTGGTTCGGCCTGGACACGCTGGACCTGTCGGACGGGCCGCGCCTGGTGCACTGGGTCGGCCGCAGCCCGATGCTGGACATGCACCGCTGGGGGCTGATCACCGTGGGCCACCAGCCCGGCGACCCGGTGGACGCCAGCCGAGAGACGCCGGCCGGCACGCTGGCGTGGCAGATCCTGGTGCGCCCCGACGGCCAGCTGGAATGCGGCGGCGCGCTGCCGACGCTGATCCAGTGGCGCAGCGCACACCCCACCGACGCCATGCCCGACAGCGGCGTCACGCTGCAGTCGCTGGCACTCAACGGTCTGGGCCCGCGGGCGCGCGAGGTGCTGCGGCCGCGCGGCATCGGCACCGCCGCGGCCGACGCGCCGGCGCTGCGCGCCGTGCTGCAGACCCCCGCCGGCACCGTCACCCTGGACAGCCGATGACCGCCGCCCCGATGACCACCGACGAACTCTTCCGCGACGACGCCACGCTGCTGCAGTGCACGGCGACCGTGCTGGCGGTGGACGACGCCGGCATCGTGCTGGACCGCACCGTGTTCTACCCGCTGGGCGGCGGCCAGGCGGGCGATGCCGGCCGGCTGCAGGCCGACGACGGCCGCAGCGTCGCCATCGTCGACACGCGCAAGCACAAGGAGCGGCCGGGCACGATCGCGCATGTGCCGGCGCCAGATGCCGACCTGTCGTGGCTGCGGCCCGGCCAGCGCGTCACGGCGCAGATCGACGCCGCGCGGCGCGCAGCGCACGCCCGCTTCCACACCGCGACCCACCTGCTGTGCGCGCTGGTGCCGCATCCGGTGGACGGCTGCAGCATCACGGCCGGCTACGCGCGGCTGGACTTCCACATGAGCGAGCCGCTGGACAAGGACACGCTCACCACCGGCATCGCACGCCTGGTGGCCGAAGCGCACCCGGTGCGCCACCGCTGGATCAGCGAGGACGAGCTCGACGCGAACCCGGGCCTGGTGCGCAGCATGAGCGTGCAGCCGCCACGCGGCCTGGGGCGCGTGCGCGTGCTGGAGATCGAAGGCGTGGACCTGCAACCCTGCGGCGGCACGCACGTGGCGAACACGGCCGACGTCGGCCCCGTGATCGTCACCAAGATCGAGAAGAAGTCGGCCATGACCCGCAGGGTCGTGCTCGGCTTCGCCGAGCCGGCCGCCAGGCCGGGCTGACTTCTTAGGGGAACGCTCATGTCCGCGCAGCGGACGTGATGCGTTCACCAGAAGAAGAGCGCCATGACCCGCAGGGTCGTGCTCGGCTTCGCCGAGCCGGCTGCAGGCTGATCGCGCCCGGGCGCGCGTTACTGCACGCGGAAGTCGTCGTGGCAGGCCTTGCAGGTGCCGGCCGTGGCGCCGAACTGGGTCTTCAGCTGGTCGAGGTTGTTGGCCTTGGCCGCGGCCACGAGCTTCACGGTCTCGTCCTGCATCTTCTTGGCCGCCGCGTCGAACTTGGCGCGCTCGGTCCAGACGTTGGGCTTGGGCTGGCCCTTCTCGGTGCCCGAGGTGCCTTCGACCATGCCGGCGAACGGCAGCTTGGCGATCTGCGCGACGATCTCGGCATTCACGGCGGCGGCGGTGGCGTCGAACGGCACGCGGCCCTGCGCCATCGCGCCGATGCGGCCGAAGTGCGCGGCCATCAGCGTGAAGCCCGCCTTGCGGTACTTGACTGCGTCCTCGGGCTTCTGGAACTGCGCGGCGGCCGGCAGGGCGGTGGCGAAACCGATGACGGCGGTGGCAGCGAGGAGCAATCGTTTCATGCGGAGTTCTCCGGGTCGGGGTGGGGGAAACAGGTGGCCGCAGCCGGCAGGCACGCCGCACTGCGCCGACCAGTCTACGAAGCGCACCATGACTTGCTTCCATGCTCAGGGTATCTCCTGAGCAAAGCTCTCGGGCAATCCTCCAAGGTCGGGCCTGCCACGGTTCGCGTTATGGTTGTGCCTGACGCCCTGCTGCCCGCCCCGACACGATGCCGCCATCTTCCGCCGCCCGCCCTGTCCGCGTCTGGGACCTGCCCACGCGGCTGTTCCACTGGGGACTGGCGCTGGCCATCGTGGGCTCGGTGGCCTCGGCCAAGGTCGGCGGCGGCGCGATGGTCTGGCACTTCCGGCTCGGCTACGTCGTCTGCGGCCTCGTCGTCTTCCGCATCCTGTGGGGCCTGGTGGGTGGGCGCTGGTCGCGCTTTGCCAGCTTCGTCTACGCGCCCGGCACGGTGCTGCGCTACCTGCGCGGCCAGGCGCGGCCGGGCGAGCACCTCGACGTGGGCCACAACCCGCTGGGCGCGCTGTCGGTGTTCGCGCTGCTGGCCATCGTGGCGGTGCAGGTGGGCACCGGCCTCGTCAGTGACGACGAGATCGCCAACCTCGGGCCGCTGAACCGTTACGTCGACAGCGCCACCGGCCTGGCCGCCACCGCCTGGCACAAGACCTGGGGCCAGTGGCTGCTGCTGGGCCTGGTGGGGCTGCACGTGGCGGCGATCGTGTTCTACCTGGTGGCACGCAAGACCAACCTGGTGCAGCCCATGCTCAGCGGCGACAAGCCGCTGCCGCCCGACACGCCTGCCGCCACCGACAGCCCGCTCACGCGCGCGCTGGCGCTGGCGCTGGCGGCCCTGGTGGGTGCCGGCGTGGCCTGGGTCGTGTCGCTGGGCGGCTGAACGGCGTGGAAGCCCCGCAGATCCAGATCGTCGAGGCCGACACGCCGGCGCTGCTCGACGCCACGCGAGCCATCTTCCGCGAGTACGCGGCCGGCCTGGGCGTGGACCTGTGCTTCCAGAACTTCGAGGACGAACTGGCGACGCTGCCGGGCGAGTACGCCGGCCCCGGCGGCGTCCTGCTGCTGGCGCTGGTGGACGGCCAGGTGGCCGGCTGCGGCGCGATGCGCCCGCTGGCCGACGTGGACTACAGCAACGCCTGCGAGATGAAGCGCCTGTTCGTGCGCCGCGCCTTCCGCGGCTTCGGGCTCGGCCGCATCCTGGCGCAGGCGCTGCTGGACCGCGCCACGCAGGCCGGCTTCTCGAACATGCTGCTCGACACGCTCGACGACATGGAGGCCGCGCGCGGCCTGTACGAGACGCTGGGCTTCGAGGAGATCCCGCCCTACTACTACAACCCCATCCCCGGCGCGCACTACCTGCGCGCCGACCTCACCGACGGCGCCTCGCGCTACTGAGCGCCATCGACCGCTGCCACCGAACGATTCCGACGAACAGGCCCCCATGACCACCCACTCCCTGGAACTGCGCTCCGGCGCCCTGCGCCTGGCCCTGCGCCCCGACCTGGGCGGCAGCATCGCCGGCCTCTGGCTCGGCGACGTGCCGGTGCTGCGCAGCACCGAACCCGACGCGCTCGAGACGGCGCGGCTGTCGGGCAGCTTCCCGCTGGCCCCGTACTCCAACCGCCTGGGCTACCGGCGCTTCCGCTGGCAGGGGCACGACCACACCACGGCGCCCAACTACGACGAGGGCAACCCGCACTCGGTGCACGGCGTCGCCTGGCAGCGGCCGTGGACGGTGCAGTCGGCCGGCGAGAGCGACGCCACCCTCGCCTACACGCACGTGCCCGACGCGCACTGGCCGTTCGCCTTCACGCTGCTGCAGCGCTTCGTGCTGACGCCGGGCGCGCTGGAGGTGCACCTGGTGTTCACCAACACCGACGCGCAGCCGCAGCCGGTGGGCCTGGGCTGGCACCCGTACTTCCCGAAGCGGCCGCACAGCCGGCTGCACATCGAGCTGACCGACCGCTGGGACAGCGATGCCACCGGCCTGCCCACGCGCAAGGCGCCGCAGGCCGGCATCGACGGCGACGTCGCGCACATGGCCTTCGACCACTGCTTCGAAGGCTGGCGCGGGCCGGCGCGCATCCGCGACGACAAGCTGTCGATGCGGCTGACCTCGTCGCTGCCCTACCTGGTGGTCTACACGCCCGACACCAAGCCGTACTACTGCGTCGAGCCCGTCAGCCACGTCAGCAACGCCGTGCACATGGCCGACCCGCTGGCGCACGGGCTGCGCAACGTGGCCGCCGGCGCGGCCTTCGACGGCTGGATGAAACTCGAGATCGACCACGTCTGAGCCACCGAGATGGAGTTCCAGCCCCTGCCCGTGCCGCCGTCGCTGCTGGGCGAATCACCGACCTGGGTGCCCGAGCAGGGCGCGCTCTACTGGTGTGACATTCCCGGCCACGCGCTGCACCGCTGGCTGCCGGCCAGCGCCACGCACACGCAATGGGCGTTCGACGAGGACATCGCCAGCTGCGCGCCGCAGCCCGGCGGCACGCTGCTGCTGGCGCTGCGCAGCGGCCTCGTGCGCTTCGACCCCGCCAGCGGCCGCCACGCGCCGCTGGCGCCGGCACCCTACGACACCACGTCGCAGCGCTTCAACGACGGCAAGGCCGACCCGCAGGGCCGCTTCTGGGTCGGCACGCTGTGCGAGCCGCGCGAACCCGCCGTGGCGGCGCTGTACCGCTGGGACGGCCAGGCGCTGGACCGCATCGCAGGCGACATCAGCGTCAGCAACGGCCTGGCCTGGTCGCCCGACGGCCGCACGCTCTACTGGAGCGACACGCAGCAGCACACGGTCTTCGCCTTCGACTTCGACGGCGACGCCGGCACGCTGTCGCGCCGGCGGGTCTTCGCCAGCTTCCCGCGCAAGACCGCGGGGCAGGACCTGGCCACCTACGGCGGCCGGCCCGACGGCGCCGCGGTCGACGCCGCAGGCTGCTACTGGGTGGCGATGTTCGAAGGCCAGCGCCTGCTGCGGCTGGCGCCCGACGGCCGTGTGCTGCAAGCCGTGCCGCTGCCGGTGCGCTGCGCCACGATGCCGTGTTTCGGCGGGCCCGACCTGCGCACGCTGTACGTGACGACCGCGCGCGACAAGCGCCCGGCCGAGGAACTGGCGGCGCAGCCCTGGGCGGGCTGCGTGCTGCAGGCCCGTGTGGACGTGCCCGGGCTGCCGGTCCACCACGCCCGCGCATGACCGGCGGCCCGCTGCCGCGCGACGCGCTGCTGGCGCGCCTGCGCGAAGACCGCGTCTGGGACCTGGCCGTCGTCGGCGGCGGCGCCACCGGGCTGGGCGTCGCGCTGGACGCGGCGGCGCGCGGCTTCTCGGTGGTGCTGCTGGAGTCGCACGACTACGCCGAAGGCACGTCGTCGCGCGCCACCAAGCTGGCGCACGGCGGCGTGCGCTACCTGGCGCAAGGCGACATCGGCCTGGTGCGCGAGGCGCTGGCCGAACGCGGCGCGATGCTGGCCAACGCGCCGCACGTGGCGCAGCGCCTGCCCTTCGTGATGCCCGGCTACCACTGGTGGGAGCGCGGCTTCTACGGCATCGGGCTGAAGGCCTACGACGCGCTCGCCGGCCGCCGCGGCCTGGGCGGCACCGAATGGCTCAGCAGCGACCGCGTGCGCACGCTGCTGCCCGGCGTGCAGCCACGCGGCCTGTGGGGCGGCGTCAAGTACTGGGACGGCCAGTTCGACGACGCGCGGCTGGCTGTGCTGCTGGCGCGCACGGCCAGCGCGCGCGGCGCGCTGTGCGTGAACCACTGCGCCGTCACCGGCCTGCTGCGCGACGGCGGCCAGGTGCGCGGCCTCACCGCGCGCTGCGGCGAGAGCGGCGAGGCCTTCACGCTGCGCGCACGCTGCGTCGTCAACGCCGCCGGCGTCTGGGTCGACGCTGTGCGCGACATGGACCGCGACGCCGGCGCGCCGCGGCGGCCGGCGATCGTGGCACCGAGCCAGGGCGTGCACGTGGTGGTCGACCGCCGCTTCCTGCCCGGCACGCACGCGCTGCTGGTGCCCAAGACCGCCGACGGCCGCGTGCTGTTCGCCGTGCCGTGGCTGGGCAAGACCATCCTGGGCACCACCGACACGCCGCGCGGCGACCTCGCGCGCGAGCCGACGCCGTTCGCCGACGAGGTCGCGTTCATCCTGCGCGAGTCGGCGCGCTACCTGTCTTCGGCACCGCAGCGCAGCGACGTGCGCTCGGTCTGGGTCGGGCTGCGGCCGCTGGTCAAGCCGTCGGGCGAGGAAGGCGACAACACGAAGACGCTGTCGCGCGAGCACACGGTGCTGGTCGGCCGCTCGGGGCTGGTCACCGTCACCGGCGGCAAGTGGACGACCTACCGCGCAATGGCCGAGGACGTGCTGGACCGCTGCATGGCGCGCGGCCTGCTGGAACGCCGCCCCGGCGGCGTCACCGAGCGCCTGCCGCTGCTGGGCAGCGCACCGGGCCGGCCGCTGACCGAGCCTCCGGGCGAGCACCTGTACGGCAGCGAGGCGCCGCTGCTGCGCGGCCTGCCGGGCGCCGACCGCTGGCTGTGGCACGACGCCGAATCGGGCCAGGGCGGGCTCAGCGAGGCGATGGTGCGCTTCGCCGCGCGCCACGAGATGGCACGCAGCGTCGCCGACGTGCTGGCGCGGCGCTCACGCCTGCTGTTCCTGGACGCCGCAGAGGCGACACGCCAGGCGGCGCCGGTGGCGGCGATCCTGGAAGAGGAACTGGGCCGGCCGATGCCGACCGAGGACTTCCTTGCGCTGGCGGCGCAGTACCAGCGCCTGCCCTGACACCTTGAACGGTCAGGGGATCATGCGCCGTTGGCGTACTTGATCGAGCAGCCGTAGGGCTGGGTTGAGGCCGTCGTCACCGGCTTGCCGGCCAGCGCCTCGGCCAGCGCGGCGTTGACGTGGTTGGTGGCGTCCTTCACGTGCGCCGGGTTGGCCGTGGGCCGGCTGTCGATGGCGCCGGCGTAGACCAGCTTGCCGGCGGGGTCGACGATGTACATGTGCGGCGTGGTGCGCGCGCCGTAGGCGCGACCGACCTTGCCGTCGGCGTCCATCAGCGTGGCGCTGGCAGCGGCCTTCTGCTGCTGCATCCAGGCCGCCATCTCGCCCGGCGCCTTGTAGTCACCGGCATCGGTGGCGGTGGAGTTGATGGTCAACCAGACCACACCCTTGCCCGTGGCCGCCTTCTGGGTGGCCTGCATGTTGGCGCTGCTGTAGTGCTTCTGCACGAAGGGACAGCCGGGGTTCACCCACTCCAGCACCACGTGCTTGCCCTTGTAGTCGGCCAGCGACACGGTCTTGCCGCTGGTGTCGGTGGCGGTGAAGGCCGGCGCGGGCTGGCCGACGACGGCCGCGGCGCTGGCCAGGCCGGCCGCGGCGGCCAGCAGCAGGGGGACGAACAACTTCTTCATCACGAGCCTCCGAGTGGGAATCCAGGGGACGCCGGGCGTCAAGGCAAGCCTGCCAGCAGGCTGCGGATCTCGCCGACGCTCAGAATCTCGCTCAAGACGATTGGCCCTGCCGCGCCCGGGGCATGGAACACGTAGACCGGCACGCCGCTGCGGCCCAGCCGCGCCAGCTCGGCCGTGATGGCGGCATCGCGCCGCGTCCAGTCGGCGCGCAGCAGCGCCACGCGGTGCTGCGCGAAGTCGGCCCGCACCTCGGCGCGGTCCAGCGTCGTGCGCTTGTTGACCTGGCAGGTCACGCACCAGGCGGCGGTGAAGTCCACGAACACCGGCCGGCCCTCGGCCTGCAACTCGGCCACGCGGGCCACGCTCCAGGGCTCCCAACCGTCGCGGGCCTGCACGGCGTCTGCAGGGGCCTCGCGCAGCGCGGGCAGCGTCCACGCCACGCCGGCCGCCAGCAGCGCCAGCGACACCACGCCGAAGCCCCAGCGCGCCTTGCGGCCCAGCGACGGCGCACCCAGCGCCCAGGCGGCAAAGGCCAGCAGCACCAGCGTCGCAAGCAGCGCGGCCGCGCCGTCGATGCCGGCCTGCTGCCCCAGCACCCAGACCAGCCAGACGACGGTGGCGAACATCGGGAACGCCATCAGCGTCTTGAAGTGCGCCATCCACACGCCCGGCCGCGGCAGCAGCCGCGCCAGGCCGGGCCAGGCGCTGGCCAGCAGGTAGGGCAGCGCCATGCCCAAGCCCAGCGCCGCGAACACCGCCAGCGCCTGCACCGGCGGCAACGCCACCGCCGCGCCCAGCGACGCGCCCATGAACGGCGCGGTGCACGGCGAGGCCACGGCCACCGCCAGCACGCCCGTGAAGAAGGCGTCGACCAGCGGGTGGCGGGCACGTGCCGAGGCCCAGGCACTGGGCAGCACCGAGCCGAACTCGAACACGCCGGCCAGGTTCAGCCCGATCAGCGTGAACAGCGCCGCCAGCGCCGCCACGACCGCCGGCGACTGCAGCTGGAAGCCCCAGCCCAGCTGCTCGCCACCGGCCCGCAGCGCCAGCAGCAGTGCCGCCAGCGCGACGAAGCTCGCGACCACGCCCACGGTGTAGGCGATGCCGCCGGCCAGCACCTGGCGCCGGTCGTGCGCGTGCGCCGCGAAGCCCAGGACCTTCAGCGACAGCACCGGGAAGACGCAGGGCATCAGGTTCAGCAGCGCGCCGCCCACCAGCGCCAGCAGCAGCGCCGCCCACAGGCCCAGTGCCGCAGGCGCCGGTGGCAGCACCTCGGCGTTGCCCAGCGCCGGCAGCGGCGCCACCGCGGCCACCGCGGGCCAGGGCGTGGTGACCTGCAGCGCCAGCTGCAGGCCGGCAGGCGCATCGGGGGTGGTCAGCACCACGGGCATGCGCTGGGGGCCGTCGCTGCGCTGGGGGTCGAGCGGCAGCGTGGCCGACCAGGTCTCGCCGTCCCAGGCCGCCACGGGCTTGGCGGCGTTCTGCAGCACGCCCGGCGTTTCCGGCAGCAGGGTCAGCGGCTTGCCCTGCCAGGCCGCCGGCAGGCCGGCAACGCGCACGACGAGGTCGCCACCCTGCACCGCCGCGGTGGCCTGCGCGCCCGGCACGGGTTGCGGCAGCGCTGCACGGGCCGCGTCGAAGAGTCCGGCGTGTGCGGCCGTGGCCGCCTGCACCGGCAGCTGCAGCGCGAACTCGCCCGACTCCGGGATGCAGACCTCCTTGCACACCAGCCAGTCGGCACGCAGCTTCACGTCGAGCGTCTGCGCCGCGAAGCCGGCCGGCACGGTGAGCGGCACCGGCAGCAGCAGCAGGCCTTCGTAGCCGAAGTTCATCAGCGGCCCGATCGGCAGCTTGGCCGGCGTCGGCCACTGGATCTCGCCGGCCGCCACGCCGGCCGGCAGCGTCCATTCCAGCGTGGTCGGCAGGCCGGAATCGCCTGGGTTCTTCCAGTACGTGTGCCAGTGCGGCTGGTGCTCGATCTTCAGGCCCAGCCACACCGGCTTGCCGGCCACGATGCCTTCGGGAGCATGCGCCACCAGCTCGGCCCGCACCTGCGGCGTGGTGACGACGGCGCCACCCGCGGCCAGGACAGCCGGGGCGGCAGCGGCGAGCACGAGGGCCAGGAACGGCAACAGGGAACGCAGCAGCATCACGGGGCGGCGCACGGGCGCGGCAGACAGGGCAGACCCGGATTGTCGATCAGTGCGAAGGCACGTGCCCGCCAGTGGATTGCGTGCCCCCGCGCGGCACCAGGCCCGCACCAGAACGGGTGGCGCGTCAAGCCATCTCCGAGCCCCGCGACGGGACGCTGCGCGCGGCTGTTTCGGAACGCTTCGGGTTTGTTCGTATAATTCCGAGGCTTTGCTGACCGCACCCGAGACCGAGCCATGGCGACCCAACGGAATGTACCGACCGGCCGCTGGCACGACGAAGAGGAAGCGGGACGTGAAGCCGAAGCGTCGAGTTTCAAGGCGCTGACGAGGGAGGAAGCACAAGCCCTGCGGGCCAAGGAGCCGCCACTGTCACCGTGGCGTGTCGTTGGGCTGCAGGCGGTGGTGGGTGTCGTGGCGGCGCTGCTGGCGCTGCTGCTCACCGGCCAGCAGGTCGTGGCGTGGTCGCTGCTCATGGGCGCGGCCACGGTGGTGGTGCCGGGTGCCTTGATGGCGCGTGGCATGACCAGCCGCTTCACCAGCATGTCGCCCGGCACCAGTGCCGTCAGCTTCATGTTGTGGGAGTTTGTGAAGATCGCGGTTTCGGTGGGCATGCTGATGCTGGCCCCGAAACTCGTGCAGCCCCTGAGCTGGCCGGCATTGCTGGTGGGCTTGGTGCTGTGCATCAAGGTTTACTGGGTCGCGCTGCTGTGGCGCGGCCGGAGAGTCAGTCGATAAGCACACGGGACGAGAACCAACATGGCAGCCGAAGGCAACGCGCCGACCGCAGGCGAGTACATCGTCCACCACTTGCAGCATCTGCAGAACCAGAAGCAGACGGCAGTGGTGGACTTCTCGGTCTTCAACCTCGACTCCATCTTCTGGGCCACGCTGCTGGGCATCGTGGGCTGCTACTTCCTGTGGCGCGCGGCGTCCAAGGCCACGTCCGGCGTGCCGGGCCGCTTCCAGGCCGCGGTGGAACTGCTGGTCGAGATGGTCGACAGCCAGGCCAAGGGCATCGTGCACAACGCCACCAGCCGCAAGCTCGTGGCCCCGCTGGCGCTGACCGTGTTCGTCTGGATCTTCCTGATGAACGCGATGGACCTGCTGCCGGTCGACCTGCTGCCGTCCATCTGGCACGTGGCCGGCCCCGCCATGGGCATGCCCGACTACCAGCGCGTGGTGCCCACCGCCGACCTGTCGGTGACCATGGGCCTGTCGTTGAGCGTGCTGCTGATCTGCCTGTTCTACAACGTCAAGATCAAGGGCTTCGGCGGCTGGGTGCACGAGCTCTTCTCGGCGCCCTTCGGCGACAAGTGGTTCCTGTACCCGGTGAACTTCGCGATGCAGCTCATCGAGTTCGTCGCCAAGACCGTCTCGCACGGCATGCGGCTGTTCGGCAACATGTACGCCGGCGAGCTGATCTTCATGCTGATCGCGCTGATGGGCGGTGCCTGGAGCCTGTCGGCCACCGGCATCGGCCTGGCCATCGGCCACGTCATCGCCGGCAGCGTGTGGGCCATCTTCCACATCCTGATCATCACGCTGCAGGCCTTCGTGTTCATGATGCTGACGCTGGTGTACGTGGGCCAGGCCCACGACGCGCACTGAGTCCGCAGCCTGATCGTTTCTCCCGTTCGTTTCCCTTTTCCCTTCTCTCTCTCACCTTCCCTTCTGGAGCAAAAAAATGGAAGTCATCAGCTTTGTCGCCCTCGCCGCCGGCCTGATCATCGGTCTGGGTGCTGTCGGTGCCTGTATCGGTATCGGCATCATGGGCAGCAAGTACCTCGAGTCGGCCGCCCGCCAACCCGAGCTGATGGGCGAACTGCAGACCAAGATGTTCCTGCTGGCCGGCCTGATCGACGCGGCCTTCATCATCGGCACCGGTATCGCGCTGTGGTTCGCCACCGCCAACCCCTTCCTGGCCCAGATCGCCAACCTGCCGAAGTAATTAGGTCCACCCCGAAGCGGCTGCGCCGCTCCCCTCAAGGGGCGACGCCAGCGGCCCGGCGGAGCCGGTTCCGCGGCGTCCGCTTGGCAAGGGTCCCTACCGTATGCGAGGCATGAATTGAGCATCAACGCCACCCTGATCATCCAGATGATCGTCTTCGCGATCCTGGTCTGGTTCACGATGAAGTTCGTCTGGCCGCCGATCACCACCGCGCTCGATGAGCGCGCGAAGAAGATCGCCGACGGCCTGAGCGCCGCCGACAAGGCCAAGAACGAGCTCGCCGCCGCCAACAAGCGCGTGGAAGCCCAGCTCTCGGCCGCCCGCGACGACGCCAACAAGCGCCTGGCCGATGCCGAGCGCCTGGCGCAGCAGATGATCGAGGAAGCCAAGGGCCGTGCGTCCGAAGAGGCGGCCAAGATCATCGCTGCGGCGCGTGCTGAAGCCGAGCAGGAATCGGTGAAGGCCCGTGAAGCCCTGCGCGAGCAGGTGGCCGGTCTGGCCGTCAAGGGTGCCGAAGCCATCCTGCGCAAGGAAGTGAACGCTTCCGTGCACGCCGACCTGCTGGGTCGTCTGAAGGCGGAGCTCTGACATGGCCGAGCTGGCGACCATCGCGCGCCCCTACGCCGACGCCTTGTTCAAGGCCGTGGGCGGCAGCGACGCCCAGGCGCTGAAGGCGCAGCTGAATGCGCTGGCGGCCCTGGCTGCCGACGAAGGCCTGCGCCAATTCGCCGACAACCCGAAGGTGACGTCGCAGCAGGTCTTCGACCTGATCGCCGGCATCGCCTTGAGCAAGGGCCTGGCGCTGGATGTGAAGCTGGCGAACCTGCTGCAGGCCATGCTGGAAAACGGTCGTCTGGCAGCGCTTCCCGAAGTGGCGACGCAGTTCCAGGCGCTCGTCAACAGCAGCAGCGGCGTGTCCGACGCCCTGATCCAGAGCGCCTTCCCGATCGAAGGCGCCGCGCTGACCGATCTGGTGGCCACCCTGGAGAAGCGGTTTGCCGCGAAGCTGAACGCCAAGGTCGAACTCGCGCCCGAGCTCATCGGCGGTGTGCGCGTCGTGGTCGGTGACGAGGTGCTCGACACCAGCGTCAAGGCCCGTCTTGAACAGATGAAGGTTGCGCTCACCGCGTAACGACCCCATTCGGTCATTGGGGCGGTTGCCGCCTGATGCCCTTCGGAGAAAAGCATGAACCTGAACCCCGCAGAAATTTCCGAGCTGATCAAGAGCCGCATCGAAGGCCTTGGCGCGTCGGCCGACATCAAGAACCAGGGCACGGTCGTGTCGGTGACGGACGGCATCGTGCGCGTGCACGGCCTGTCGGACGTGATGGCCGGCGAAATGCTCGAGTTCCCCGCCACCAAGAGCGGCCAGGCGACCTACGGCCTGGCGCTGAACCTCGAGCGCGACTCGGTCGGCGCCGTGATTCTGGGCGAGTACGAGCACATCTCCGAAGGCGACACCGTGAAGTGCACGGGCCGCATCCTGGAAGTGCCGGTGGGCCCCGAGCTGATCGGCCGCGTCGTCAACGCGCTCGGCCAGCCGATCGACGGCAAGGGCCCGATCAACGCCAAGATGACGGACGTGATCGAGAAGGTCGCCCCGGGCGTGATCGCGCGCAAGTCGGTGGACCAGCCGGTGCAGACCGGCCTGAAGTCGATCGACTCGATGGTGCCCGTCGGCCGTGGCCAGCGCGAGCTGATCATCGGCGACCGCCAGACCGGCAAGACCGCGGTGGCGATCGACGCGATCATCAACCAGAAGGGTCAGAACATGACCTGCGTCTACGTCGCGATCGGCCAGAAGGCTTCGTCGATCAAGAACGTGGTGCGCGCGCTCGAGCAGGCCGGTGCGATGGAGTACACCATCGTCGTGGCCGCCAGCGCCTCGGAATCGGCGGCGATGCAGTACGTCTCGGCGTACTCGGGCTGCACGATGGGCGAGTACTTCCGCGACCGCGGCCAGGACGCGCTGATCGTGTACGACGACCTGTCCAAGCAGGCCGTCGCCTACCGCCAGGTCTCGCTGCTGCTGCGCCGCCCGCCGGGCCGCGAAGCCTTCCCCGGCGACGTGTTCTATCTCCACAGCCGCCTGCTCGAGCGCGCTGCCCGCGTGAACGCCGACTACGTCGAAGCCTTCACGAAGGGCGAGGTCAAGGGCAAGACCGGCTCGCTGACGGCGCTGCCGATCATCGAGACGCAGGCCGGCGACGTGTCGGCCTTCGTGCCGACCAACGTGATCTCGATCACCGACGGCCAGATCTTCCTGGAAACCAGCCTGTTCAACGCCGGCATCCGCCCCGCCATCAACGCCGGTATCTCGGTGTCGCGGGTGGGTGGCGCGGCGCAGACCAAGCTGATCAAGAGCCTGTCCGGCGGCATCCGGACCGACCTGGCGCAGTACCGTGAGCTGGCCGCGTTCGCGCAGTTCGCGTCGGACCTGGACGCCGCCACCCGCAAGCAGCTCGACCGCGGTGCCCGCGTCACCGAACTGCTGAAGCAGGCGCAGTACAGCCCGCTGCCGATCAGCCTGATGGCCGCGACGCTGTATGCCGTGAACAAGGGCTTCCTGGACGACATCGACGTGAAGAAGGTCCTGCCCTTCGAACACGGCCTGCACCAGCACCTGAAGTCCAGCCACGCCGCGCTGCTGGCCAAGCTGGAGAACGACAAGGCGATGGACAAGGGCGCGGAAGAAGAGCTGTCGAACGCGATCACCGCGTTCAAGAAGTCCTTCGCCTAACCGGGAGCCAGGACCATGGCGGTCGGCAAAGAGATTCGCGGCAAGATCAAATCGGTGGAGAACACCAAGAAGATCACCAAGGCCATGGAAATGGTCGCCGCCAGCAAGATGCGCAAGGCGCAGGAGCGCATGCGCGCCGCGCGCCCGTACGCTGACAAGATCCGCAACATCACGGCCCACCTGTCGGAAGCCAACCCCGAGTACAAGTCGCCGTACATGCGCACGGGTGGCACCGCGAAGGCGGTGGGGTTCATCGTCGTCAGCACCGACAAGGGTCTGTGCGGCGGCCTGAACACCAACGTGCTGCGCGCCGTCACGACGAAGATGAAGGAAGCGCAGTCGGCCGGCAACAGCATCGCGGCGGTGGCGATCGGCAACAAGGGCTTCGGCTTCCTGAACCGCATCGGCGCCAACGTCATCAGCCACGCCGTGCAGCTGGGCGACGCCCCGCAGCTCGAGAAGCTGATCGGTCCGGTGAAGGTGATGCTGGACGCGTTCACGTCGGGCAAGCTCGATGCGGTCTACCTCTGCTACACCAACTTCATCAACACGATGAAGCAGGAGCCGCAGGTGGAGCAGCTGCTGCCGCTGAGCGCGGCGCGGCTGGCGCAGACCGAAGCCGAGAAGAAGCAGTACGGCTGGGACTACATCTACGAGCCCGACGCGCCGACCGTCATCGACGACCTGCTCACGCGCTACATCGAGGCCCTGGTCTTCCAGGCCGTGGCCGAGAACATGGCCAGCGAGCAGAGCGCGCGCATGGTGGCCATGAAGGCCGCCACCGACAACGCCGGCACGCTGATCGGCGAACTGAAGCTCGTCTACAACAAGACGCGCCAGGCGGCGATCACGAAGGAACTCTCCGAGATCGTCAGCGGCGCCGCGGCCATCAGTGGCTGAACCAAATTTTCGATAGAAGGACCGACAAATGTCGCAAGGAAAGATCGTTCAGTGCATCGGCGCCGTGGTCGACGTGGAATTCCCGCGCAACGCGATGCCCCGCGTGTACGACGCGCTGAAGCTCGAAGGCACGGCGCTGACGCTGGAAGTCCAGCAGCAGCTCGGTGACGGCGTGGTGCGCACCATCGCGCTGGGCTCGTCCGACGGCATCCGCCGCGGCCTGATGGTCACCAACACCGGCAGCGCCATCACCGTGCCCGTGGGCAAGGCGACGCTGGGCCGCATCATGGACGTGCTGGGTTCGCCGATCGACGAACGCGGCCCGGTCGACCAGACGCTGACCGCGCAGATCCACCGCAAGGCACCCAGCTACGACGAGCTGAGCCCGAGCCAGGAACTGCTGGAAACCGGCATCAAGGTGATCGACCTGATCTGCCCGTTCGCCAAGGGCGGCAAGGTGGGTCTGTTCGGCGGCGCCGGCGTCGGCAAGACCGTGAACATGATGGAGCTCATCAACAACATCGCCAAGGCGCACTCGGGTCTGTCCGTGTTCGCCGGCGTGGGTGAGCGCACCCGCGAGGGCAACGACTTCTACCACGAGATGGCCGATTCGGGCGTCGTGAACCTGGAGAAGCTCGAAGAGTCCAAGGTGGCCATGGTCTACGGCCAGATGAACGAGCCGCCGGGCAACCGTCTGCGCGTGGCGCTGACCGGCCTGACGATCGCCGAGTCGTTCCGCGACGAAGGCCGTGACGTGCTGTTCTTCGTCGACAACATCTACCGCTACACGCTGGCCGGTACCGAAGTGTCGGCACTGCTGGGCCGCATGCCGTCCGCCGTGGGCTACCAGCCGACGCTGGCCGAGGAGATGGGCCGCCTGCAGGAGCGCATCACGTCGACCAAGGTCGGCTCGATCACCTCGATCCAGGCCGTGTACGTGCCCGCGGACGACCTGACCGACCCCTCGCCGGCCACGACCTTCGCCCACCTGGACGCCACCGTCGTGCTGTCGCGCGACATCGCCTCGCTCGGTATCTATCCCGCGGTGGACCCGCTGGACAGCACCTCGCGCCAGGTCGACCCGAACGTCGTCGGCGTGGAGCACTACGAGACCACGCGTGCCGTGCAGTCGACGCTGCAGCGCTACAAGGAGCTGCGCGACATCATCGCCATCCTGGGCATGGACGAACTGAGCCCGGAAGACAAGCTGGCCGTGAGCCGCGCGCGCAAGATCCAGCGTTTCCTGAGCCAGCCGTTCCACGTGGCCGAGGTGTTCACCGGCAGCCCGGGCAAGTACGTGCCGCTGAAGGAAACCATCCGCGGCTTCAAGATGATCGTGGCTGGCGAATGCGACCACCTGCCCGAGCAGGCCTTCTACATGGTCGGCACGATCGATGAGGCCTTCGAGAAGGCCAAGAAGATCAATTGACCCCCCCGAAGCGCCTTCGGCGCTCCCCCCAGGGGGCGCCGCTGGCGGACCGGCCAAGCCGGATCCGCGGCGGCCGCTTGATTCAGCTGCACGTGCGGCGCCAGGAGTTCTGAAATGGCAACCATCCATGTCGACGTTGTTTCCGCCGAGGAGAGCATCTTCTCGGGCGAGGCCAAGTTCGTCGCGCTGCCGGGCGAGAACGGCGAGCTCGGCATCCTGCCGCGCCACACGCCGCTGATCACGCGCATCAAGCCCGGTGCCGTGCGCATCGAGCGGGCCGACGGTGGCGAGGAAGAGTTCGTGTTCGTCGCGGGCGGCATCCTCGAAGTGCAGCCGGGCACGGTCACCGTGCTCGCCGACACCGCGATCCGCGGCCACGACCTCGACGAGGCCAAGGCGTCCGAGGCCAAGAAGCTGGCCGAGGAAGCGATGCGCAACGCCAAGAGCGACATCGACCTGGCTGCAGCGCAGAGCGAGTTCGCGGCGATGGCCGCGCAGCTGGCAGCCATCCAGAAGCTGCGCCGCAAGTAAGCACCCCGACGACGCTGCACGCAGCGTCGCCTGCGGCGCCCACAGCGCCCGCGCCAGCCCACCGGCTGCGCGGGCGTTGTTCCGTTCAGGCCTGGTCGCGCAACGTGCGCTTCATCAGCTTGCCGTTGGCGTTGCGCGGCAGAAGCGTGGTCTGCAGCGTCCAGCGCTCGGGCAGCTTGTAGTCGGCCAGGCGCGCCGCGCACCAGCGGCGCAGCGTGTCTGGGTCGGTCTCGGCGCCGTCACGCAGGCTCACGAAGGCGTGCACGCGTTCGCCGAGCACCGGGCAGGCGTAGCCCACCACGGCCGATTCAGCGACGGCCGGGTGCTGTGCCAGCACCGCCTCGACCTCGCTGCAGAACACCTTGTAGCCGCCGCGGTTGATGACGTCCTTGATGCGGTCCAGCACCTGCAGGTAGCCCGCGGCATCGAGCCGGCCCACGTCACCCGAGTGCCACCAGCCGTCGCTGAGGGCCGCTGCCGTGGCCTCGGGGTTGTTCCAGTAGCCGCGCACGACCATCGGGCCGCGGATCCAGATCTCGCCGCTCTCGCCGGCGGGCAGCGGCTGCCCGGCCGCGTCGACGATGCACAGCTCGCCGCAGGGCACCGCGACACCGACCGAGTCCGGGTGCGCCGCCGTCTGGCCCATCGGCATGATGGTGGCCGGCGAGGCCGTCTCGGTGGCGCCGTAGGCGTTCATCAGCGTCAGCGCCGGCAGCCGTTCGGCCAGGGCGGCGATGGTCGCCGGCGCCATCGGCGCGCCACCGTAGCCGCCGATGCGCCAGTGCCGCAGGTCGAAGCGCGCGACGTCTTCCTGCAGCAGGCACAGCTGGTACATCGCCGGCACCATCAGCGTGTGCGTGGTGCGCTCGGCCTCGGCCAGGCGCAGGAAGTCGCCGGCCTTGAAGCCATCCAGCAGCACCAGCGTGCCGGCCGCATGCACCAGCGCCCACAGCTGCGCCACCAGGCCCGTCACGTGGCTCAGCGGCACCGCGACCAGGCTGCGGTCCTGGGCGGTGAGCGCCATGCACGCGGCGTAGTGCATCACCGAATGCACGATGTTCAGGTGCGACAGCATCGCGCCCTTGGGCCGGCCGGTGGTGCCCGAGGTGTAGAGGATGACCGCGGTGTCCTCTTCATCGACCACGGCCGCGGCAGGCGCCGGCCCCTGCACAGCACCGAGCGCCGACACCGGCACGTGCGCCAGCTCGGCCGGCAGATGGCCGACCAGCGTGTCTTCCACCAGCGCCAGCACGGCGCCGCAATGCCCGGCGACGTAGTCCACCTCGGGCGGCGCCGAGCGCACCGACAGCGGCACCGCCACCGCCCCCAGCCGCGCCAGTGCCAGGCTCGCCAGCACGAACGCGGCGCGGTTGCCCAGCAGCAGCAGCACGCGGTCGCCCGCCTGCAGCCCGCGCGCCTGCAGGCCACCGGCCAGCCGGGCCGCGTCGTCGACCAGTGCTTGCCAGCGCCAGCGCTGCGCGCCGTCCACCAGCGCTTCGCCGTCGGGCGCGCGCGCCAGGGCGCCGTCGACCAGCGCCTGCAGGCTGCCCGGCCGCGGCATGTAGCAACGCACCGTGCGGTCGCCGAAGTGCGGTTCGGAGCGGATCGAGACCACGGCCTTGCGCTCAGCCCGCCTCACGCGGCGTTCGCGCCGCGTTCGATGGTGTAGCTGCGCACGAAGAGGCCTGCACCGTGCTGCGCGTCGCTCTGCGAGATCAGCACCGCCAGCCGGCTGCCCTGCAGCGCATGGATGACCTCGGCCAGCCGCTGCGCCAGCGCCGGTGCCACGCCCTCGAAGGGTTCGTCCAGCAGCAGCAGCCGCGTGCCGGCCACCAGCGCACGCGCCAGCGCGACCAGCTTCTGCTGGCCGCCCGACAGCAGCAGCGCACGCCGGTCGCGCATCTGCTCCACCTCGGGCAGCAGCCGGTATGCCAGCGCCATGCGCTCGGCCCGGTCGAGCTGCGGGTTCACCCACAGCGGCAGCAGGATGTTCTCGTGCACCGTCAGCTGCGGCACCAGGCCGCGGTCTTCGGGCATGTAGCCGATGCCCAGGCCGGCGCGCGCGTGGCGCGGCAGCTGCGCGAGGTCGGCACCGCCGAAGCGCAGCGTGCCGCCGGCCGCGGGCAGGTGGCCCATCACGGCGCGCATGAAGCTCGTCTTGCCGGCGCCGTTGCGGCCGAGCAGGCTGACCATCTCGCCTTCGCCCACGTGCAGCGTCAGGTCGCGCAGCGCCGGCATGGCCTGGATGCTGGCCGCCAGGTGCGACACCTCCAGCAGCGCGCTCACCGCGTGTGCCCCGTCACGTGGCGCTGCACGTCGGCGTCGGCCAAGGCCTCGCGCGGTGTGCCGTCGGCGATGATGCGGCCGCTGTAGAAGGCGACCACCCGTTCGGAGAACTCGGCCACGATGTCCATGTCGTGCTCGATGAAGACCACCGTCGCGGCCTCGCCCTGCAGCGCGTCCATCACGCGCCGCATGGCCGGGAACTTCTCGTCGGCGCTGACGCCCGAGGTCGGCTCGTCCAGCAGCAGTAGCTTGGGCCGCCGCGCCAGCGCCATCGCGATGTCGACCAGCTTGCGCACGCCGCCGGCGAGTTCGAGCACCGGACGCTCGGCGTCTGCCTGCAGGCCGAAGCGCTGCATCAGCTCGTCGGCCCGCGCCTGCTGGCGTGCGCCGTCGAACGGCGCCCACAGCGACGGCCGGCCATCGGCCGCGGCCACCGCCACCAGCAGGTTCTCGCGCAGCGTCAGCTCCAGGCACAGCTGCGGGATCTGGAACGAGCGGCAGATGCCCAGCCCGGCGATGCGCTGGTGCGACAGCCGCGTGATGTCCTGCCCGTCCAGCGTGATCGTGCCGCTGTCGGGCTTCAGGTAGCCGGTGACCATGTTGACGAAGGTGGTCTTGCCGGCGCCGTTGCTGCCGATGACCGACAGCCGCTGGCCCTGCGGCACGTCGAGCGTCAGGTCCTCCGCCGCGACGACGGCGCCGAAGCGCTTGCCCAGCCCGCGGGCCGACAGCAATGCCGTCATGGTGCTGCCCCTGCAGACGGTGCGGCAGGCGGCGTCGGCACGGCCGCCGGCGGCGCGCGCCGCTTGCGCCAGCGGCCCACCCACAGCGAACCCAGCCCCGCGGGGCGGAACAGGATCACCAGCAGCAGGAACGAGCCCAGCACCAGCTGCCAGGTGTTGGGGAAGTACAGGTTGGAGAACGAACGCACGATCTCCAGCAGCAGCGAGGCCACGAACACCGCCGCCACGCTCTGGTAGCCGGCCAGCACCGCGACGAAGACGAACTCGCCCGAGGTCGTCCAGTTGGTGAAGTTGGGCTCGACGTGGCCCAGCGCCAGCGCCGTGAGCGCCCCACCCAGCCCGCCCAGCAGCCCGCTGAGCACGAAGCTGGTGGCCAGCGACGCCCGCGCCGAGGCGCCCAGGTATTCGACGCGCAGCGCATTGCCGCGCGTGGCCAGCGCCAGCAGCCCGGCGGCCGAGCGCCAGTACACCGCCACCGCCCAGCCGGCGAGCACGGTGCAGACCATCGTCAGCAGGAACAGCCACCACTCGGCGCCCTCGCCCGCCAGCTCGGCGCCGAACAGCGTGGGCCGCGGCACCGGGATGCCGTCGCTGCCGCCGAGCGCGCTCGACTTCGACAGCAGCCCGAACAGCACCATCGACAGCGCCAGCGTCAGCATCGCGAAGAAGATGCCGCGGTAGCGCGCCAGCAGCGGCGCGAAGACCAGCGCCGCCAGCCCCGCGGCCAGCGTGCCGACCACCGTGCGCAGCAGCGCGTCCTGCACGCCCAGCGCCTCGGGCAGCAGCGCCGCGGCGTAGGCGCCGATCGCGAAGAACATGCCCTGACCGAAGGTGGCGCCGCCGCCGCGCGTCAGCACCACGACGCCCAGCACGGCCAGGCCGTGGCTGAAGGCCAGCGTCACCAGGAACAGCAGCCACTTCGGCGCCAGCGAGCCGGCCGCGGCCAGCAGCAGCGCCGCGCCCGCGGCCACGAGCAGGGAGCGTTTCGCGTCCATCAGATCAACCGCGCCTTCACGCTCTGGAACAGACCCTCGGGCCGGAACACCAGCACCGCCGCCATCACGAGGTAGATGCTGAACAGCTCGATCTCCGGCATCAGGTGCACCGAGGCCGCACGCGCCAGTCCCACCACCAGCGCGCCGATCGCCGCGCCCGGGATGCTGCCGAGCCCGCCGATGATGACGACCGCGAAGCTGACCACGATGACGCTGACGCTCAGCCCGGGCTGCACCGAGATCATCGGCGACGTGAAGGCCCCGCCCAGCGCGGCCAGGAACACGCCGGCGGTGAAGGCGCCGGTGTAGACCCGCTGCACGTTGACGCCCATGCTGGCGCTCATCTCGGGGTTGTGGATGACGGCCAGCACCACCTTGCCCGTCACGGTGCGGTTCAGCACCCACCAGGTGGCCAGGCCGCAGACCACGGCCAGCCCGACCAGCAGCATGTCGTAGCCCGACAGCCGCATCGCGCCGAGCCGGAAGCTGCCGAACAGCTGCATCGGCTGCGACACGAAGTACGGGTTCACGCCCCACACCAGCTTCGTGATGTCCTCGAGCATCAGGAACAGCGCGTAGGTCACCAGCAGCAGCAGCACCTCGTCACGACCGTAGAAGCGCGCCAGCAGCGTGCGCTCGAGCAGCGGCCCGACCACCGCCGCCACCAGCGCCGCCGCCAGCAGCATCGCCACCAGCGAGAAGCCCGGCGCCAGCTGCAGCGACGCCACCAGCGCCACGCAGCTGGCCGCCGCGTAGGCGCCCAGCGCGTAGACGCTGCCGTGCGCGATGTTCAGGATCTTCAGCACGCCGAACACGAGCGTGAGCCCGAGCGAGACGATGAAGAGCCACGACGCGTACGTGATCGCGTCGACGACGATGGTGAAGGCCAGGCTCATGGGCGGCTGTGCAGGCGCATCAGCACTTGGCGCCCTGCATGCCGGCCTTGATCCAGTCCAGGCTCTTCACGCCGGCCGGCGGCATCGTGCACTCGGCCGGGAAGGTCTGGATGTCGACCGCGATCACGCGCTTGGCGGCCGCGTCGTACTTGGTGCGGCCGATGGCCGTGCCCTGGATCGCCTGCTGGCCGCCGCCCAGCGCCATGCGGATCTGCCCGCCCGGGCTGTCCCAGGTCGAGCCGCGCAGCGCGTCGGCGATCTGCTCGGTGCTGGGCTTCTTGCCGCCGTTGGCCGCCATCGCCTTCTCGACCGCCAGCTTCAGGCCCATCAGCGCCTGCGTGACGCGGTAGCTGGCCTGCACCGGCGGCACGCCGGTGGCCTGCTGGTACGCGCCCTGGAACCAGTCGTTCAGCGGGCTCCTGGCGCTGAGGATGCCGTAGGCGCCGCGCGCGCCGAGCACGGTGCCGTCGGGCACCTTGTTCAGCAGGCCGGGCAGCACGTGGTCGGCGGCCGACAGCACCAGCGTCGTGTCCTTCAGCGCGCCGCGCGCGTCGGCCTGCAGGATGAAGGCCTGCAGGTCACCGCCCCACATGCTGGAGTAGGTCAGGTCGGCCGGCCGGCTGGCGAGCGCCGAGACCTCGGTGCCGTACTGGCCGGCGCCGAACTTGGGCAGCAGGTCGGCGCCCGGCTTGGCGTTCGGGTACAGCACGCCCATCGCGGCCACGAAGTCGGCCTTCGAGTCCTGACCCCAGGCGTAGTCCTGGTTGATCATGTTGAAGCTGTCGGCCTTGATGTTGCGGCTCTTCAGGTAGCGCGTCAGCGAGATGTTGTCCATCGCCGCGTGCGACGCGGTGCGGAACACGTACTTCGGCGACGCGTCCTCGAAGATGCGCGGCGTGCCGCAGTCGAACAGCACCAGCAGTTTCTTCAGCTCTTCGGCCGCCGGCGCCACCGCCAGGCAGTCGCCGCTGCCGATGTAGCCGACGATGGCGTCGACGTTCTCGCGCTGGTACAGGTTGCGCATCTCCTGCACCTGCTTGGCGGCGCCGCCGGCCTCGTCGACCATCACCATCTCGATCTTCATGCCGCCGAAGCCGGTCTTGTTGTAGGGCGCCGGCGCCGCGCCCTTGTTGAACTGCTCGACCATCATCTTCGCGGCGTTGCCCGCGGGCACGCCGAAGCTCTCGGCCGCGGGGCCGGACAGGAACGTGACGACACCGAGCTTGAAGCTCTGCGCGGCCACGGGGCTGGCCAGGCACAGGGCGGCGGCAGCGGCCACGGCGGCAGCGCGCCAGGGGCGGGGCAGACGGAAAGAGGCGTGGGTCATGGGGTGTCTCCTGGGGGGCTCTTCTTGGCGGGCGCACGGCGGCGCCCGGGCGGTGAACGCTGGGGTTGCGGAGGCAACACGCCGTCGGCGAGCACGCCGCGCAGCAGCAGGTCGACGCAGGCGTCGGCGATCTGCTCGGGCGTCATGCCGCCGTCGGCGCGGTACCAGCGGCCGATCCAGCTCAGCGCACCGGCGAGCGTGAAGGCGGCCAGGCGCGCGTCGCACGGGCGCAGCGCGCCTTCGGCGATGCCTTGTTCGATGAGGCGGCGGAACTCGAGGTCGATCTCGCGCTTGAGCGCGCGCAGCTGCGCACGGCCGGGCGCGGGCAGCGGGTCTTCGCCGATGCGGATCACGCTCATGCCGAAGTCGGCGGTGACGATGCGCGCGTAGGTGCGCATGCCCGCCACCAGCTGGTCGAGCGCGCTGCCGCCGGCCGCGCGCGACGCGGCCACGCCCTCGCGCATCATCTGCAGCCCGGCGCGCACGCACTCGAACAGGATCTCGTCCTTGCTGCTGACGTAGCGGTACAGCGTGGGCTTGGTGACCTGCAGCGCTTCGGCCACCTGGTCCAGCGCGGTGGCGTGGAAGCCCTGCGCATTGAACAGCCGTGCCGCCGTGCGCAGCACCGCCTCGCGTTTGTCGGCGCGGCGCACGCCGCGCGCTTGGCCGCGGCTGTCGGTGCGGGCCCAGGGCGAAACGCGTTCGGCGATGTCGGCGTCCATGGCGCGGACCAGTCTAGGTTACCGGCCAGTAAACACAATGGGCCGCGGTTCGGGACTTTCCCGGGGCCGCGCCAGGCCCGTCCGACCACAATGCAGCCATGGCAAAGAGCAGCGGCAACGGCAGGAACGGCAAGAACGGCAAGCTCGGCAAGGGCGAGTACCTGGAGAAGCTCGCGCCGCTGCAGGTGGAGCTCAACGACGTCGCGCGCTGGCTGCAGCACACCGGCAAGCGCCTGGTGGTGGTGGTCGAAGGCCGCGACACCGCGGGCAAGGGCGGCGTCATCTCGGCCATCGGCGAGACGCTGAACCCGCGCCAGTGCCACGTCGTGGCGCTCGGCAAGCCGAGCGACCGCGAGCGCACGCAGTGGTACTTCCAGCGCTACGTGCCGCACCTGCCGGCGGCCGGCGAGATCGTGCTGTTCGACCGCAGCTGGTACAACCGCGCCGGTGTCGAGCGCGTGATGGGCTTCTGCAGCGAAGAGCAGACGCAGGCCTTCCTGCAGCAGGCGCCGGTGTTCGAGCGCCTGCTGGTGGACGACGGCATCCTGCTGTTCAAGTACTGGCTCACGGTCGACCAGGACAAGCAGGAAGAACGCTTCGCCGAGCGCCTGGCCGAACCCCTGAAGCGCTGGAAGCTCAGCCCCATCGACGTCGAGGCCCGCGCGCGCTACGCCGACTACGGCCGCGCCCGCGACACGATGCTCGCGGCCACGCACAACAAGCACGCGCCGTGGACGCTGGTGGACTTCAACGACCAGCGCCGCGGCCGGCTGGCGCTGATCCGCCACCTGCTCGACCACATTCCCGAGCACGCCGTGCCCGAGACGGCGATCGACTTCCCGCCGCTGGCGCACGCGCCGCTGAAGGAGAAGTTCCGCGGGCCGCTGAAGCCGATCTAGCGCTGCAGCAGCCGCACCACCATCAGCGCCAGCACGAAGGCCAGCGCGGCGTACACCACGGTCAGCAGCACGAAGCCGGGCAGAGTGGGCGCCGCGAACCACTCGCCACGGCTCCAGCCCAGGCGCTTGAGCAGCGGGTCCCACAGGCCCATCAGCAGCACCGCGGGCAGCACCAGCGCCGACAGCACCTGCTCCACCGCACGCGGCACGCCCCAGTTGAACAACTGGAACACGCCGGCCGTGGCGACGAAGTAGCCGGCCGTGGCCGCCGCCGCGATCCAGGGCGCCTGGCTCACGGCCGGGCCCCGACGCGGCGGCGCAGCGGCGTCACGGGTTGACCGGGCAACTCGGCGCCGTGCACACCCGCTTCTGCAGTTCGCGGTTGTCGCGCAGGTCGACGATGCCGTCGTTGTTGAGGTCGCGGCGGTCGCCCGGGCGCAGCGCGGTCACGTTGCGGAAGCCGCTGAGCAGCGTGTTGTCGGCACTGTTCACCGAGCCGTCGTTGTTCAGGTCGCCGGTGATGGTGGGCGCGAACTGCCAGCGGCTGTAGGCCGGCGTCGTGCCCAGCGTGCCGAGCCGGGTGGAGTTGCCTGCGCCCAGCACCAGCAGCGAGATGGCCTCGTAGGGGCCGTCCGCCGCCTGGTAGCCCGGCGTGGCCACGTTGACCGTGACGTTGCTGGTGCCCGCCGGCAGCGAACGCGAGGCGTTCACCAGGCCGAGGTCGGCGCCGCCCGCGCCGATCAGCTTGAACGAGATCTGGTAGCTGCCTGCGGTGGTGACGCGGATCGGCACCGACAGGTCCAGCGAGCCGATGAAGCCGCCCTTGAGCACCGGCGTCGTGACCAGCGGGCCGACCACTTCGATCGGCAGCGCGCACAGCCCCGCCAGCGTGGCATTGAAGGCACCGGCATCGCGGCGGCGGAACGCCAGGCTGCCGTCGGTGCCGCCGACGGACAGGATGTCCACGGTCTGCACCGTCCACGGGCCGTCCACCGCCAGCGTCTCCTTGATCGCGCGGGCGCTGAACACGGCCTGGAACGACGCCGGGCCCACACCCAGCGTCAGCGCGCGTCGCACATCGAGCGTGCGGCCGTTGCTGGCGCGCAGCCGCACCAGCGCCGCGTAGCTGCCGGCCTTCAGCACGTTGAGGTTCACGTTGACCTGCGCCGCGTTCAGGCAGCCGCCGGCGCCGAGCTGGTTCACCAGGGTGATGCCGGCGCTGTCGATGCTGGGGCTGTCCACACGCACGCGCTGGCTGGCGCTGCGCAGCACCGGGCCGGCAGGCGTCGGAATGGTGACCGTGCCTTCGATCTCGTAGGTGCCGGCCGCCGTGAACGTGTTGTCGATGCTGTAGACGCCGTCGCCGGCCAGGCCGTCGGGGCCGGTGCCGTTGTCGAAGGCGGGCACGGCCGGGCCGGCAGCGCCGCCCACCGGCGACACGCGCAGCGTGGGCGTGACACCGGCCACGGGCACGCCGTTGTCCAGCACCAGCAGGCCGACGGCCAGGTCCTCGCCCACCAGCAGCACGTCGCGTTCGATCGCGATGCCGACCTGGTAGCGCGACACCGCCATCACGGTGGCCAACGCCACCGTGGCCTGCGGCGCCGGCGGGAAGCTGAGCCGGATGCGCCAGGTGCCGTTCATCGGCGTCGTCATCTCCGGCGTCTCGAAGACGCCGCCGGGCAGCGGCTTGGGCAGCAGCCGTCCCGGGTTGAAGACCACGCGCGTGTCGCCGGGCACGTAGAGGAAGGCACCGGTCGGGTCGATGAGGCTGAACGTGGCGCCTTCCACCGGCACGATGGCGTCGAGCCGCAGCCGGCTGACGCCGCTGAGAGGGATCGGCAGGTCCACCGTGGTCATGCCGGGGCTGATGGTGGCGCTGACGGTCTGCGGCGTGTTCAGCGCCACCGGGGCCCGCTGGGCCTGGGCGACGCCGCCCAGCAGCAGGGCCGAGGTGGCCGCGGCGGCCCGAAGCAGGCCGGTCAGCAGCCCGGCCAGCAGGCGCCAGGCGGCGCGGAGGTTGTTCATGGCGTGCATGTGGGTGCTCCTGCGCGCGTCACTTGATGGGGATCGTGCGGGTCAGGATGGTCCCGACGTTCGCGCCGCTCTTCACGCTGCTGTGGTTGTTCAGCGAGTTGCCCGCAGGCGTGCCGTAGCCCGGGTTGGCCGAGCGCAGCGTGACGACGATGTCGTTGGGCTGCGGCGACGGCGCCACCGTGGTGGTGTAGGTCAGCACCGTGCGCGTGCCCCAGAAGCGACCGGGCACGGTGGTCAGCGTCATCGTGGCCGACTCGAAGTCGCGCAGCACGCGCCAGGCGCGGCGCAGTGCGTAGGCCACCGCGGCCGGCGCCAGCGGCGAGATCTCGGCAGCGCTGACGTCGTTGTCGCCGTCGCGGTCGGCGTTGGCGCCGAACGTGAAGGTGTTGCCGACGTTGCCACGCACGCCCGTCGACAGCGCCGCCGTGGCCGCGTAGGTGGTCAGGTCGGCCAGGCCCGGCAACTGCGGACCCTTGCCGAAGGTCCAGGTGCCCAGGTAGTCGGCGACGAAGCCGCGGGGGTCGGCCACGGCCGGCACGAGGTCGTCGTAGTCGGTCTTCTGGATGATGGACAGGTCGGCGGCGACGCTGCCCAGGTGCGGCGTCGACAGCGTCGACAGCGACATGATCTTGAACTCGGGCGCCAGCGACTGCAGGAACTGCGCATCCAGCCCGCCCTTGCTGTGGGCGATGATGTGCACGCGGTCGGCCTTCATCGGCCGCAGCCAGTCGGCGATCTGCGTGTTCAGCTCGGCCGCGTTGGTGGCCACCGCGCCGTTGCCGCTGTCGCCGGTGCCCAGCGAGAAGCGTTCGTAGAGCACGCCCACCCTGTCGAGTTCGGCGATCACACCGGGGGCGGAGTCGCCTTCCCAGGTGCTGCGGTCGGCCGAGATGCCGTGTGCCAGGATGTACGGCGGCGTGGCCTCGAACTCGGCCGCCACCCAGTCCACCGACATGCACCACAGCTCGCCGATGCCGACGTTGGCGGTGTCGATGTCGATGCGCAGTTCGTTGTCCTGCCCGAACTTCAGCTCTTCGATGGGCACGACGATGGAGTCGTCGGTCCAGGTGTTGTTGAAGCCGGCCAGATTCTTCTTGAAGCGGCCGTTGAAGCTGACGCGGTCGACCTCGGGGAAGTAGGTGCCGTCGGTGACGGCCTTGTCGTCGATGTCGTAGACCGGGAAGCGGATCACCGCCTGCGCCGACAGCACCTGGTTGCGCACCAGCGCCGCGGCGTCCTTCAGCGTGCCATCGGGGTTGATCTGCGCATCGGCCACGACCTTGGGGATCTTCAGCCGGATCACCAGCGGGCCGCCGCCGCGGAACGTGCAGCCGGTGTCCAGGCCCGCACCGCTGTTGATGACGTAGGTGCCGACCTTCTCTTCGGGCGGCGTGAACGGCGATGTGGTCTGCGCCTGCACGCTGCTGGCGGCCGCCAGCAGCGCCAGCGCCCAGGCGCCCGCGAACGTAACGTGTTGCATGTGCACTCCCTGTGGGCCCGCGGGGCGGGCCGTGGTCCTGGACGTCCGGCGGCCGGGGGCCTACTCGAAGACCGGCTTGGCGATCAGCACCGTGTCGCCGACGGCGCGGCCTTCGCCGCGCACGCGCTTGCCCACGTGCTGGGCCGTCAGCGGCGTGCCGGTGGTGGCCCAGCGCTCGCTGCCGTTGGCGGCCTTGATCTTCATGCGCTGGCCCTGCACCTGCACCACGGTGCCGGCCACCGGGGCCAGCTGCGGTGCCGTGCGCGCGGGCTCTGCGGCCAGCGCCGGGCCGGCCAGCGCCAGCGCGGCGGCACCGGCGCCGAGCGCCCGGCGCGCCGCGTGCCGGCGCGCGGCCAGCAAACCCAGCGTGCCCAGCACCAGCCAGGCGCTGCCGGGCTCGGGCACGCCGGTGCCGCCGCCGCTGCCGATGGCGACCGTGGCCACCGTGCTGCCGAAGGCCACGCCCAGCCGTGCCGCGTCGGAGTCGACGAACAGCAGCGCCGGGTCGCTGGTGTCCAGCGAGAACAGCGCCGAAGCCGTGGGCGCCAGGGCCTGGAAGCTGAGCGTGAGGAAGTCGAAGGCATCGGCCTGCTGCGCGTCGAGCTCGGCCGCGGAGTTGCCCGACAGGCCGAACGCCACGATGCTGCCCGCGCCGCCGTCGAACGCATCGCCGAGGAAGCCGAACGAGCCGGCCTCGGGCCAGTCGAGCTGGTTCTGCCCGCTGGCAGCGTCGTCGAAACTGAAGCCGAGCCAGCTGACGGCGCTGCTGTCGAAGGCCAGCGCGATGTCGAAGCCGCTGAGCGAGCTGCCGCTGGCCGCACCGAGGTCGGCGATGCCCAGCCGCACCGTGAAGACGTCTCCCACGGCCACCGCGCTGGCGCTCGATGTGAGCGACACCGTGGCCGCCTGCGCGGCGGGCACCATGCACGACGATGCAGCAGCCAGGGACACGACGAGCGCCGCCGCCTTTGCTTGGAACACACGCATGTGGGGTCTCCCGAACGATCGTTGCCGGCGGTTGCAGCACCTCTGCCGAGGTCACGTTCGCACACCGCTGTCACAGCCATGCTAGCGGCACGTTGCAGGCGAACACGTGAAATGGGCGTCCACCCGCCCCCCTAACCCACAGGGATGGTGCGAACACCCTTTCCGGCGTTATTCGCGCGCCGGAACGCGCGCCGCGCTCAGGCCAGCGCCTCGTCCAGCACTTCGACCCAGTGCCGCACCGGCGTGGTGGTGCCGCTCTGCAGGTGCTGGATGCAGCCGATGTTGGCGCTGACGATCACCTGCGCTTCCAGCGGCGCCAGGTGGCCGAGCTTGCGGTCGCGCAGCTGCGTCGACAGCTCGGGCTGCAGCACGCTGTAGGTGCCCGCGCTGCCGCAGCACAGGTGGCTTTCGCTGGCAGCCAGCCGCACCTCGAACCCGAGCGCACCCAGGTGCGTCTCGACGCCGCCGCGCAGCTGCTGGCCGTGCTGCAGCGTGCACGGCGGGTGGAAGGCGAGCTGCCTGCTGCGCGGGCCGCGCAGCTTGCCCTGCAGCCGCGGCACCAGGTCCGGCAGCAGCTCGGACAGGTCGCGCGTGAGCGCGCTGACGCGCCGGGCCTTGTCGGCATAGGCCGGGTCGTGCGCGAGCGCGTGGCCGTAGTCCTTCACGGTGACGCCGCAGCCCGAGGCGTTCATCACGATGGCCTCGACGCGGCCGTCGCTGGTCAGGCCCTCGATCAGCGGCCACCAGGCGTCGATGTTGCGGCGCATGTCGGCCAGGCCGCCGGCCGTGTCGTTCAGGTGCGTGCGCAGCGCGCCGCAGCAGCCGGCGCCGTCGGCCACCAGGGTCTGGATGCCGGCGGCGTCGAGCACGCGCGCGGTGGCGCTGTTGATGTTGGGCATCATCGCCGGCTGCACGCAGCCCAGCAGCATCAGCACCTTGCGCGGGTGCGTGCGCTGCGGCCACAGCGCCGCGCGCGGGCCGGCGGCCGCGGGCACCTTCTTCTGCAGCACCGCCGGCAGCAGCGGGCGCGCCAGCCGGCCCAGCGCCATTGCCGGGCCGAACAGCGGCGAGGTCAGGCCCTCCTTCAGCAGCCAGCGCACGGCGCGCTCGCCGCGCGGGCGCTCGACGCGGTCTTCGACGATCTGCCGGCCGATGTCGACCAGGTGCCCGTACTGCACGCCGCTCGGGCAGGTGGTCTCGCAGTTGCGGCAGGTCAGGCAGCGGTCCAGGTGCTGCTGCGTGCTGCGCGTGACCGGGGCGCCCTCGAGCACCTGCTTCATCAGGTAGATGCGGCCGCGCGGGCCGTCGAGCTCGTCGCCCAGCAGCTGGTAGGTGGGGCACGTGGCGGTGCAAAAGCCACAGTGCACGCACTTGCGCAGGATGGCCTCGGCGGCCTCGCCTTCGCGGGTGCCCTTGAATTCCGGGGACAGGTGGGTTTGCATGGGCAGGGGTCTACAGAAGCTTCAGAAGGGGCGACACCAGCGGCATCAGCAGGGCCGCCAGCACCACCTGCAGGCCCAGCGCCAAGGCGGCGTAGGCACCGGCGTCGGGGTGGACCTGCAGCGCGCGGGCGGCGCCGACGCCGTGCGACGCGGTGCCGAGCGCGAAGCCGCGCACCTCGGGGCTGGCGACGCGCAGGCCGTCGAACAGGTACTTCGCGCTGATGGCGCCGACCAGGCCGGTGAGCACCGCGAACACCGCCGCCAGCGCCGGGATGCCGCCCAGTTGCGCGGCGATGCCCATGGCCACAGGCGCCGTCACCGACTTCGGTGCCAGCGACGCCAGCACGTCGCCCGGCAGGCCGAGCATCCAGCCGATGCCCACCGCGCTGGCCGCCGCCACGCCGCCGCCGGCCAGCGCCGCAGCCAGCAGCGGCAGCGCGCGCCGGCGCAGTTCGGCGCGGCGCTGCCACAGCGGCCAGGCCAGCGCCACCACCGCCGGACCGAGCAGGAAGTGGATGAACTGCGCGCCCGAGAAGTACGTGGGGTACGGCGTGCCGGTGGTGCCGAGCAGGGCCGCCAGCAGCAGCACCGTCCACAGCACCGGGTTGGCCCAGGGTGCCTGGCCCAGCCACTGGTAGACGGCCTGCGCCGCCACGTAGGCCGCCAGCGTGGCGGTCAGCCCGAACAGCGGCGTCGCCGACAGGTAGACCCAGAGCTCGACGAAGTTCTGCATGTGCCGGCCCGCTGTGCCTGCCCTGCCGCCTCAGCCCGGCTCGGCCGCCGGCGCCGGCGGCAGCAGCGCACGCAGCACCAGCGCCGCCACCGCCATGCCGACCCAGGTGGACAGCACGATGGCCGCCAGCATGCGGCCGCCGAACTGGCCCACCAGCGCCAGGTGCGTGACCACGCCGACACCCACCGGCACGAACAGCAGCGACAGGTGCTGCAGCAGCGGCTCGGCCACCGCCGCCACCGGCGCACGCACCGGCGCCCACTGCAGCAGCACCAGCAGCAGCAGCAGGCCCAGCACCGGGCCGGGCAGCGGCAGCTGCAGCCCGCGCGACAGCACCTCGCCGGCCGACTGGCACAGCAGCAACACGGTCAGGCCCCGCAGCGCGTCCATGGGCGTCAGGCCAGCGTGTAGTCGAGCACCCAGTAGTGGGTGTGCTCGGTCCACCGCGGCGCGCGCGCCCGCGGGCCCAGCAGCGCCAGCGCCTGCGCGCGGTCGGGGAAGTTCTTCAGCACCGCATGCACGCTGCCGTCGTCCAGCGCCCGCTGCTGCCAGGTGTTGCCGTCGGCGTCGGTGTGCGACAGCGGCGTGCTGCTGCCCGCGACATAGCGGTTGTCGATGAACACCACCTGCGCGCCGGGCTCCAGCCGCGCGTGCAGGCTGTCCAGCCAGCCGCGCAGCTGCTGCAGCGGCACGTGGCTCCACCAGAAGCCGGCGAAGGCGGCGTCGAAGGTCTCGCTGCCCAGCTCGCTCCACTGGTGCGCATCGACGCGGCGGAACTCCACGCACGCCGGCATGGCCTTGGCGCGCGCCACGTCCATGGTCTCGGGGTTGATGTCGGTGGCCAGCCAGCGCCGCGCGTCGCGCGCGCCGTGCGGGGTCCACCAGCCGGTGCCGCAGGCCACCTCGAGCACGCGCCGGCCCGCGTACAGCGCCGGCAGCGCGGCCTCCATCGCGCGCAGGTCGTCCTGGCGCTCGGGCCGGGCGTAGATGCGCTCGTAGACGGCGGCGCGGCGCCGGTAGTAGTCCTGCATCGGGGGCTCGGCGTTCACAGGCCGCGCACCAGCCGGCCGCGGTTGAACAGGCCGTCGGGATCGAACGCGCGCTTGAGCTCGCGGTGGATGCGGTCCAGCGGCGGCTTCAGCGGCGCGAAGACGCCGGCGCTCTTGTCGAGGCCGCGGAACAGCGTCGCGTGGCCACCGACCGCCGCGGCCGCGTCGCGCACGGTGGCCGCGGGCGCCGACGTGCACAGCCAGCGCTGGCCGCCGCCCCATTCCACCAGCTGCTCGCCCGACAGCTTCAGCGGCGGCGCGGTCTGCGGCACCGACAGCCGCCACAGGCTGGCGCCGCCGTCCACCGCCTTGCGCGCGCCGACGAAGAACTCGTCGCTCTGGTCGCGCAGGCCGTCCCAGAAGGCCGCGGCCATCGGCACCTCGACGACCTCGCCGCCGAGCGTGGCCTGCGCGGCCTGCACCGCCGCGGCCGCGCCTGCCAGGCGCAGCACCAGCGTGCCTTCCCACCAGGCGCTGGCGTGCAGCGGCAGCGGCTGGCCGCCCCAGGTGTTGAGCTTCTGCAGCGCGGTCGCCTCGTCCATCTCGAAGCGCAGCGTGGCGGTGGCGGGGGCCACCGGCAGCACCTTCAGCGAGACCTCGCACAGCACGCCCAGCATGCCCATCGAGCCTGCCAGCAGCCGCGAGACGTCGTAGCCGGCCACGTTCTTCATCACCTGGCCGCCGAAGCTCAGCAGCTCGGCGCGGCCGTTGAGCAGCGTGGCGCCGAGCACGTAGTCGCGCACGCCGCCCACCGCGGCGCGCGCCGGGCCGGCCAGGCCCGCGACCACCATGCCGCCGACGGTGGACGCGGCGCCGAAGCGCGGCGGCTCGAACGGCAGGCACTGGCCCTGCTCGGCCAGCGAGGCCTCCAGCGTGACGAGCGGCGTGCCGGCGCGCACCGTCACCACCAGCTCGGTCGGCTCGTAGCTGCTGATGCCGGCCAGCGCCGACGTGTGCAGCGGCGTGCCGACGGGCGCCTCGCCGTACCAGGCCTTGGTGTTGCCGCCGCGGATGTCCAGCGGCGTCTTGTCGGCGCGGGCGGCGCGGATGCGCTCGGTGAGCTCGGCCAGCGCGGTGTCCGCGGGCATCGGGGTCGCAGGGGACATGCTCAGAAGCGCTCCAGCTCCGGGAAGGGCAGCAGCCCCTTCTTCACGTGCATCTTTCCGTACTCGGCGCAGCGCTGCAGCGTCGGGATCACCTTGCCCGGGTTCAGCGTGCCGGCGGCGTCGAAGGCGCGCTTGACGGCGAACATCTGTTCGCGTTCCTCGGGGCTGAACTGCACGCACATGCTGCTGAGCTTCTCGACGCCCACGCCGTGCTCGCCGGTGACGGTGCCGCCCATCGCGACGCTGGTCTCCAGGATGTCGGCGCCGAAGAGCTCGCAGCGGTGCATCTGGTCGGGGTCGTTGGCGTCGAACAGGATCAGCGGGTGCAGGTTGCCGTCGCCGGCATGGAAGACGTTGCAGCAGCGCAGGCCGTACTTCTTCTCCATCTGGGCAATCGCCAGCAGGATGTCGGCCAGGCGCTTGCGCGGGATCGTGCTGTCCATGCACATGTAGTCGGGGCTGATGCGGCCGCTGGCAGGGAAGGCGTTCTTGCGCCCGCTCCAGAACTTCAGGCGCTGCGCCTCGTCGCGGCTCACCTCCATGCGCGTGGCGCCGGCGCCCGACAGCACGTCGAGCATGCGGTCGATCTCCTCGGCCACCTCTTCCGGCGTGCCGTCGCTCTCGCACAGCAGGATGGCCTCGGCGTGCAGGTCGTAGCCGGCGTGCACGAAGTCTTCCACCGCGGCCGTCATCGGCTTGTCCATCATCTCCAGGCCCGCCGGAATGATGCCGGCGCCGATGATCGCGGCCACCGCGTCGCCGGCCTTGCGCACGTCGTCGAAGCTGGCCATGATGCAGCGCGCCAGCCGCGGCTTGGGCACCAGCTTCACCGTCACCTCGGTGGTGACGGCAAGCATGCCCTCGCTGCCCACCAGCACGCTCAGCAGGTCCAGGCCCGGTGCGTCCAGCGCGCCGCTGCCGAACTCCACCGCCTCGCCTTCCACGGTGAAGCCGCGCACGCGCAGCACGTTGTGCAGGGTCAGGCCGTACTTCAGGCAGTGCACGCCGCCGGAGTTTTCGGCCACGTTGCCGCCGATGGTGCAGGCGATCTGGCTGCTCGGGTCGGGCGCGTAGTACAGGCCGAAGGGCGCCGCCGCCTCGCTGATGGCCAGGTTGCGCACGCCGCACTGCACGGTGGCCGTGCGCGCGTGGCGGTCGAGCATCACGATCTTGTTGAACTTGGCCAGCGACAGCGTCACGCCCAAAGCGTGCGGCATCGCGCCGCCCGACAGCCCGGTGCCGGCGCCGCGCGCCACCACCGGCACGGCCAGCGCATGGCAGGCCTTCAGCACGGCCGCGACCTGGGCCTCGGTCTCGGGCAGCGCCACCAGCAGCGGCAGCTGGCGGTAGGCGGTGAGGCCGTCGCACTCGTAGGGCACGGTGTCCTCGGTCTGCCACAGCAGCGCGTGGGCGGGCAGCAGCGGCGCCAGCGCGGCCAGGACCTGCTGCTGGCGGGCGGCACGGTCGGTGGCGGCGTCGGCGGGGACGGTGACGGCTTCGGGCGCGTTCATGGCAGCAGGTCCTGGCCCGCCGCGGCAACGGCGCGGCGCGGCCTGCACTGTACGACGCGCCGCCTGAGACGCGCCTGAGCAGCGGGCATCGGTGCGGTCATGACTGCTTTGACCGCCGTGCGGGTCATCGGCCGGCGGCGGGCTCGAAGCGCAGCACGCCGCCTTCCTGCGAGAAGCGCATGCGCGACAGCACGTCCATGCCCAGCAGCGGCGCGTGCAGGTCGGGCAGCACGGTCACGCGCAGCTGGCGCACGCCCACGCCACCGGCCAGCGCGAGGTCGGCACGGGCGACGAAGCCCTCGGCCATGCCGCCCGCCGTCTGCGAGCGCGTGCTGCCTTCGCTGACGAGCCCGGCACGCGCGGCCAACGCCTGCGGCAGCGCGGTGCGCGTGGCACCGGTGTCGACGAGGAACTCCACCGCCACGCCGTTGAGCTGGCCCGGCCAGTGGAAGTGGCCGTCGGGCGCGCGACGCAGCTCGATCACGCCGCCCTCGGCCTGGAAGCGCGTGCGCTGCTGCGCCGACTGCCAGGCCTGCACGCCCAGGAACACGGCCGTGCCCAGCAGCAGCCAGACGGTGAGGTGCTTGAGCGCCGGCGGGAAGGTGTTCATCCGGCCCCGGTGAACACCGTCAGCACCCCGGTGTAGCCGTAGATGTGGTGGCGCGCGATCTCGCCACCGGCGAAGAAGCCCACCAGCGGCACGTCGCCGAGCGCGTGCTGCACGGTCTTCAGCTCGGCCGAGACACCGCCGAAGTGCGGCCCGCCGCGGCCGGCGCAGCTGACGTAGATGGCGCCGCGGATGTGCCGTCCCTCGGCCGCAGGCGCGCCCTCGGCCACGGTCTCGGGCACGGTCTCCAGCTCTTCGCGGATCTCGCTGCAGATGCGCACCAGGTCGCGCCGCGCAGCCTGCACGTCGCGCTGGCAGAAGGCCAGGCGCATGCCCGGCTCGACGTTCTCGGCCACCGCCACGGCGTCGCGGCCGGGATCGAGGCCGACGATGTGGCGCACGCGCACGTCGGTGCCGAACTGACCGCCGTGGCCCAGCGGCGCGTCGCGCGCGTCGCTCAGTCCTACCAGCGTGGCGCGCAGCCGCGGCAGCGCCTGGCGCGGGTCGTCCAGGCTGTCCAGGCCCAGGTCGTGCAGCAGCAGCGGCAGCGCGGGCTCGCCGTCGAGCGCGGTGACGATGTTGCGTTCGGTGGCGGTGATGCGCCGCACCGGTCCCACCGGCTGGCAGCCCTGCGTGACGCGCGAGACCAGAACCACGTCGCTGCTGAAGGCCACGCCCGAGAGCCCGCCCTGCCAGACGCCGTCGGCCAGGTGCACGTTGCGGCTGCGCGAAGCCGCCAGCCCGCCGAACAGGTAGCCCGAGGCGGTGCGGTCGCTCAGCTCGGCGATGAGCTCGCCGACGTCGGGGGTGGACGGGTCGGCGTGCACGAGCGCGCTGAAGGCCTCGATGCGGCGCAGCGGGTGCTGGCCCGAGAAGACCTCGAAGCGCCCGGGGGGCAGGTCGGCCAGCATCAGCACCAGTGCCGGCTCGTCGATGTACTCGACGCCGCTGGCGGCCACGCCCACGCCCACGCAGCCGGCCCACGACAGCCCCGGCCAGCGCTGGCGCAGCTCGGCCAGCAGGGCTTCCGCATGCGGGGCGTAGGCATCGGTGAAGTAGCACCAGCCCAGCGTCAGCGGCCCGCCGCCGCCGGCTTCGCGTGCGACCCGCTGCGCGTCGACCTGCGCCGCGGCCAGGGCCAGCGCCATGCGCCAGTCCGGGTGCGTGGCGTGGCCGGTGAGGAAGCGGTCGGAGGACATGGCTCAGGCCGCGCGCTTGCGGCCCGCTGCCTTGCGCGGTGCGGCGGAGCGGGCTGTCGCGGCAGCGGGCTTGCCGCCGCGCGCGGTCTTGGCGGCGGCGCCCGGCGGTGCCGGCACCGCGGCCGCACCGTCCTTCAGCGCGCTGGCCGCGAGCTCGGAGAACTGCTGCGTCAGCGCGCCCCACCACTGCATCGGGTCGACCGGGCCGGCCGCGCCGGCGGCCGGGGCCGGCGATGCCGGCGCAGCCGGCGCCGGGGCAGGCGCAGGCGCAGGAACCGGCTCCGGCACGCGCAGCTTCATCGATTCCTGCAGCTCGGCCAGCGGCAGGTTCATCGTCTTCAGCGTCGTCAGCGTCATGCGCTGCACTTCCAGCGCCTGGATCGTGGCGCCCAGCAGGCGCGCGTTCTGCTCCAGCCAGAACTGCACCGTGCGCAGCTCGCCGATGCGCTTGTCCAGTTCCTCGGGCTCCAGCGTGGGTGCGATCCACTGGCCCATCGCAGGCAGGCTGCTGCCGGCACCCTTCCACAGGTTCTGCAGGAAGTCGAAGCCGGGCACCAACTTGCCGAACTCGTTCGCAGCACTCATCGGGCGTCTCCTCGTGCCGTCGTGGTGCCGACGGCTGCGGACGATTGTGCCCCCGGCGCGGGCAGCACCTGCTGCACCTCGAAGCCGCGCGCGGCCAGCAACCGCGGCAGCGCGGCCGGGCCGGTCATGTGCAGTGCGCCGACCGCGGCAAACACCGGCCGGCCGGCGCGGTGCAGGGCCTCGATGCCGTCGGCCAGCGCCGGGTTGCGGGCGTCGTTGAGCGCCTGCATCGCCGCGCGCTCGGCGTCGTTGCGCACGCAGTCGCACCAGCTGGCGTGGTCTTCCAGGGCCGCCAGGTCGCTGGTCTCCCAGGCCCGCGCCATGCGCGCGATGGTGCCGCGGCCGCTGCCGCTTTCGAGCTGCTGCAGCGCCTGCTCGACCTGCACCCGCGCCGCCTCGGGCTCGGCCGGCGCCAGCACCTGCTGCTGCAGGGCCACCGTCTCCAGCGCGACGATGCGGCGGCCGTCCCGGCGTGCGGCCTGCGCCAGCGCCACTTCCTGCGCGAACGCCGGGTCCAGACCGAGCCAGCGCCCCCGCAGCACCGACAGCACCACGGCCTGCATCGCCGGTGCCATGCCGTCCAGCGCACCCGCGGGCAGGCAGGCCGCGGCCACCTGCGCGCCCAGCCGCGCCAGCAGGGCCGGCGGCAGCGGCGCGGCGGCGGCATCGGGCTGGGCCAGGGCCTGCTGCACGGCGGGGTCGGTGGGGTCGATCTCCAGGGCCAGCACCTCGCTGGCGGCCAGCGCCTCGGCCACGCGCGGGCCGGGCTGCATCCACTCGGGCCGGCCCAGGTGCACGGTGCCGTACAGCCACAGGCTGCGGCCGTCGCGCCGCAGGTGCCAGAGCAGGCCGCGGTCGGTCTGGCGCGCTGCCTCCAGCTGCTCGGGGGTGGGCGCCTGCGGGGGCGGCGGGCAGGCCGGGGCGGCTGCAGCCGGTGCAGCCGCAACCAGCAGGCAGGTGAGCCCGGCAGCCAGGCGGCGCAGCAGTCGTTGCATGCCGGCACGATGCCACAGCCGCGACGGGCCTGCCGTGCGACGGGTCGCCGACGGCCGTTGCAGGCCGTGCGTCGGTCAGTCCGCAGCTTCGGGTTCGGCCGCGGCCGCCGGCACGACCACCGCCTGGTCGATGGCGCCGAAGAGGCTCTGGCCGTCGGCGCCGGCCATCTCGATGCGGATGCGGTCGCCGTGCTGCAGGAAGCCGGTCTGCGGCGCGCCGCGCTCGATGGTCTCGATGGCGCGTTGCTCGGCGATGCAGCTGACGCCGCGGCTCCAGTCCTTGTTGCTCACGGTGCCCGAGCCGACGATGCTGCCAGCGCGCACGTTGCGCGTCTTCGCGATGTGGGCGATGAGCTGGCCGAAGTGGAAGGTCATCTCCGGGCCGGCGTCGCAGTGGCCGACGCGGCGGCCGTTCCAGTGGCTGTCCAGCGCCAGGTGCAGGCGTCCGCCCTGCCAGGCCGGGCCCAGTTCGTCGGGCGTCACGGCCACCGGGCTGAAGGCCGTGGCGGGCTTGCTCTGGAAGAAGCCGAAGCCCTTGGCGAGCTCGTCGGGGATCAGGTGGCGCAGGCTCCAGTCGTTGGCCAGCAGCACGAGGCGGATGCCCTCCAGCGCCGCGTCCGCGTCGCTGCCCTGCGGCACGTCGCCGGTGATCACCGCGACCTCGGCCTCGAAGTCGATGCCCCAGGCGGCGTCGGCGAACACGGCGGGGTCGCAGGGGCCGAGGAAGTCGTCGCTGCCGCCCTGGTACATCAGCGGGTCGGTGTAGAAACTGGCGGGCACCTCGGCGTTGCGCGCGCGGCGCACCAGCTCGACGTGGTTGAGGAAGGCCGAGCCGTCGGCCCACTGGTAGGCGCGCGGCAGCGGCGCCATGCACTGCTGCGGGTCGAAGGCAAACGCGTGGCGCGCCTTGCCGTGGTTCAGCGTCACCGACAGCTCGTCGAGCTGCGGGCTGAGGAAGTTCCAGTCGTCCAGCACCTGCTGCAGCCGCGTGGCGATGCCGCTGGCGAAATGGGCCTGGGTCAGGTCGCGCGAGACGACGACGAGCTGGCCGTCGCGCGAGCCGTCCTTCAAGGTGGCGAGTTTCATCGGTGGGGGCGGGGTTGCGGGCCGCGGAGCGGCATGGACGCAGCACGCCGGCTGCTTGGTGGCAGTATTGTGCGGTGCTGCACCCCACCGACCACCCGCCACCTTCCCGGCCGAGCCGCGCCTGGCGCGTGCTGCTGCCGCTGCTGGGCGCGGTGCTGCTGGCGCACGCGCTGCTGCTCGGTCTGCTGCCCGTGGGCGTGGGCGACGGCTGGCGCGGCGGCGCGCAGCCCCGGGTGCAGGTGCGCCAGATCGCCGCGGCGCCCGCGCCCGTCGTGGTGCCAGCAGCCGCCGAAGTGGCCGCGGCCGAGCCGCCACCGCCGCCGCTGCCACCAGCCCCGCCCACGCCGGTGGCCGCGGCGCCCCAGGCCGAGCCGCCCGCCAGCGCGGCCGTGGTGGCGCAGGCCGCGCCGCCAGCAGCGCCGGAGGCTGCCCCGCCGGCAGCAGCGCCAGGCGCTGGCGCTTCGGCCGCAGCGTCGCCGCCCGACCCCGACGCCGGCGGGCAGCCCCTGCCCGTCTACGCCACGCGGCTGCCGGCCCCGGTGCTGCTGCGCTACGACCTGCGCCGGGGCGCGCTGCAGGGCAGCGGCGAGCTGGCCTGGCGCCCGGCGGACGGGCGCTACACGCTGTCGATGGAAGGCACGGCGTTCTCGATCAAGGTGCTGGACTGGCGCAGCGAAGGCGGCATCGACAGCGCCGGCATCGCACCCGAGCGCTTCGTCGACCGCCGCCGCAGCCGCGACGTGCGCGCGGCCAACTTCCAGCGCAGCGGCGCGGACGCCGGGCGCATCACGTTCTCGGGGCCGCAGGTCAGCTACCCGCTGCATCCCGGCAGCCAGGACCGCCTGAGCTGGATGCTGCAGCTGTCGGCCATCGTCGAGGCCGATGCGGCGGCCTTCGTGCCCGGGCGGCAGGTGCACCTGTTCGTGGTCGGCGCGCGCGGCGACGCCGACGTCTGGACCTTCACGGTCGAAGGCCGCGAGACCCTGGACCTGCCTGCGGGCCGCACCGCCGACACGCTGCGTCTGCGCCGCGAGCCGCGCAAGCCCTACGACACGCTGGGCGAGATCTGGCTCGACCCCGCGCGCAACCACCTGCCGGTGCGGGTGCGGCTGAGCGTGCCGCAGTCCGACGACAGCACCGAGTTCCTGCTCACGTCGGCGCGCCCGCTGTAGCGGTGCGCCGCGGCGGACGCCGCGCCGGCTTGAATTCCGCGCCGGCGGCCCGACCTGCTGCGCTGGAGGGTTCACCGATGCAGATGCTCTACAACTCCGATTGCTTCACCGTCGTGCAGTTCGACGTGGCCGATGGCGCGCTGTCGCGCGGCGGCTACGAGATCGTCGACAAGGTCGCGCGCCGCGGCATCTTCCTGGAAGGCGCGATCGCCGAGCACTTCGAGCAGGGCGTGCAGGCGCTCGTCGACGGCACGCCGTCGGCCGAGGACTTCGACAGCTTCATCGAGGGCTACACCGCCTTCTCGCCGCAGCCGCTGCGCATGCACTGAACCGGCCGCCCCCCGCCCCCCCGCGGCGGCGGCGTTCCAGGCGGCGTCGGAAAGTCACGCATGACCGTAGCGTCCACAGTCTGCGCGAGCCTATCATCTCGGAATGTGCAGCACCGATGTTCCCGATGCCGCGGTCCCGGCATCGCCGACTGCAGTGCGGCGGCGCCGTCTGCTGCACTGGGCCACGGCCGCGGGCATCGGCGCCGCAGCGCTCGCGCCGCGCGCGCTGCGGGCGGCCCAACCGGTGCTGCTGGGCTTCGACGGTGAATTCGGCGTCGCCGGCAGCAGCTCGGCACAAGCCATCCAGGCCGGCATCGAGATCGCACTCGACGAGATCAACACCGCCGGCGGCGTGCTCGGCGGGCGCCCGCTGACCCTCGTCACCCGCGACAACCGCGCGATGCCGCCGCGCACCGCGCGCCACCTGCGCGAGTTCGCCGAGATGCCCGACCTGGTCGGCGTCTTCTGCGGCCGCTTCAGCCCCACGGTGCTGGAGTCGCTGCCGCTGGTGCACACGCTGCGGCTGCCGCTGTTCGACCCCTGGGCATCGGCCGACGGCATCATCGAGCACGCGCACCGGCCCAGCTACACCTTCCGCCTGGCGGTGCCCGACCGCTGGGCGCTGCCGCTGATGTCGACCCATGCCGCGCGCCGCGGCCAGCGCACGCTGGGCATGCTGGCCGTCAACACCGCCTGGGGACGCAGCAGCGACCGCGCGCTGGCCGCCCACCTGGCCGCGCGCATGCCGACCCAGCGCATGGTGGCCACGCGCTGGTTCAACTACACCGACGGCCCCGAGGTCATCGCCGCGCGCTACGGCGAGCTGGTGCAGGCCGGCGCCGAGGCGGTGCTGTTCATCGGCAACTACCGCGAAGGCGCCGAGTTGCTGCTGTCCGTGGCGGCCATGGCGCAGGCGATGCGCCGCCCGGTGCTGGCGCACACCGGCGTCACCGGCGGCGACCTGCACGCGGCCGCGCGCGGCGCGCTGGCCACCGTGGACCTGGGCGTGGTGCAGGCCTTCGGTTTCGGCAACGACCGGCGGCCGCGCGCCGCGGCCGTGCGTGCCGCGGCGCTGCAGCGCCTGGGCGGCAACGGCCGCACCGTGCCGTCGGTCGGGGGCCTGGCGCAGGCCTACGACCTGACGCACATCGTCGCGCGTTCGATCGACCTCGCCGGCAGCACGTCGCGCACGGGCCTGCGCGACGCGCTCGAGCGCGCGCCGGCCTACAACGGCCTGATCCGCGACTACCCGGCGCCGTTCACGCCCACGCGCCACGAAGCCCTGGCCGAGAGCGACCTGTACATCGCGCGCTTCGACGCCGACGGCGTGCTCGTCCGTGCCACCTGAGACCACGCCGGCGGCCGCAGGCGGCCTGGTGCCGGCGCGGCTGCGTCGCTGGGCGACACGGCGCGTGGCCAACCGCGTGGCACTGTGGGTCGCGCTGCTGACGCTGGGCCTGCTGGCGCTGGCCCTGGTGGCGGCGCTGGCGCTCACCCGCTGGATGGCCGGCAGCTACGAAGCCGCGCTGCTCGACATGCGCGCCGGCCACGCCGCGCGCGGGGCTGCCGACACACTGGCGCAGTTCGAGTCGGGGGTGCAGGCCCTGGCACTCAACACCTTCGTGATCAATGCGCTGTCCGACTCCGAAGGCCGCGACGCCTACCTCGGACCCTTCCTGGCGCAGCACCCGCTGCACAGGCAGGGCGCGGCGCTGCGCCTGTGCGACAGCGACAACACCGTGATCGGCAGCGACGGCTCGGCCCGCGCCGGCGCCGCAGACCCCCAGACCGGATGCGGCGACGCGGCCTCCGTGCAGCAGGCGCTGGCCGGCGGCACGCGGCTCGTGGCGCTGCACACCGACGGCAGCGGCGGCACCTGGCTGGCGCTGGCGGTGCCGGTGCTGTTCCCGCTGACCAACACCCACGAGGGCGTGCTGCTGGCGCGGCTGCCGCTGGCGGCGCTGCAGGCGCCGGGCAGCGCAGACGCCACCGTGCACGTGGCCGGCGCGCCGCCACCGGGGTCGGACGGCGCCGAGATCACGCGCCCGCTCGTGCTGCCCGAGACGAGCGCGCTCGCACCGTTGCGGCTGGCCGTGCGCGTGGGGCTGCCGCCGGGCACGGGCGAGCTGCCGTTCGCACCGGTCGTGGTGGGCTACCTGCTGCTGGGGCTGCTGCTGGCGGCGCTGGCCGTGGCCGTCACGCAGCGCCTGGTGCGGCGCATCGTCGCCCCGCTGGACGACCTCGCCACGCTGTCGCGCCACGCCGCCAGCGGCCAGGCCGTGGTGCTGCCGCCGCAGCTCGACACGCCCGACGAGATCGGCGCGCTGGCGCGCGCGTTCCGGCAGATGGCCGACTCGATGGGCGACGCCAACCGCCGCCTGGCGGCACAGGTCGACGCGCTGGTGCAGGCGCGCAACGAGGCGCAGGCCGCCAACGTCGCCAAGAGCGAGTTCCTGGCCATGATGAGCCACGAGATCCGCACGCCGATGAACGCGGTGCTCGGCATGCTGTACCTCGCGCTGCGCGCACCGATGGAGCCACGCCAGCGCGAGCAGGTCGGCAAGGCCCAGCGCGCGGCGCAGGCGCTGCTGGGCGTCATCAACGACATCCTCGACTTCTCGCGCATCGATGCCGGCAAGCTGGCGGTGGACCCCCAACCCTTCGAGGTCGACGCGCTCGTGGCCGGCGTGGCCGAGACGCTGGAACTGGCCGCTGCCGACAAGGGCCTGGCGCTGCAGGTCGATGTCGACCCCGCGCTGCCGACCACGCTGGAAGGCGACGCCCCGCGCCTGCGCCAGGTGCTGATCAACCTGCTCGGCAACGCCGTGAAGTTCACCGACCACGGCCGCGTCAGCCTGCGGCTGCGGTGCCAGGCCCTCGCGCCCGAGCGCTGCGTGATCGGCTTCGAGGTCGAGGACTCCGGCATCGGCATGACGCCCGAGCAGCAGGCGGCGCTGTTCCAGCCGTTCTCGCAGGTGGACGCCTCGGCCAGCAGGCGCCACCAGGGCAGCGGCCTGGGCCTGGCGATCTCGCAGCGCCTGGTCGGGCTGATGGGCGGCCGGCTGGAGGTGCACAGCACGGCCGGCCTGGGTTCGCTGTTCACGTTCACGCTGGCGCTGGCGCGGCCCGCGCAGCAACCGGCCGCGCCCGTGGCGGCGCCGGCGGCCGGGCCCGTGGCACCGGTGCCGGCGCTGCTGGGACGGCGTGTGCTGGTGGTGGACGACAACGAGATCAACCGGCAGATCGCGGTCGAGCTGCTGGCGATGCTGGGCGTGACGCCGCTGCAGGCCGCGGGCGGCGCGCAGGCACTGGACCTGCTGGCCAGCGTGCCGGCCGTCGACGCGGTGCTGATGGATTGCCACATGCCGGGCATGGACGGCTACGCCGCCACGCGGCAGCTGCGTGCCGACGCGCGCTGGCGGACGCTGCCCGTCATCGCGATGACGGCCGGCGTGCTCGACGACGACCGCGCTGCCTGCCTGGCCGCGGGCATGAACGACCACGTCGCCAAGCCCATCACGCCCGAGCAGCTGCAGCAGCAGCTGCAGCGCTGGCTGCCGGCACGCCCCGCCTGAACCTGCCCCGGCCGGCGGGGCTTGCCGCTGGCCCCGCCCTGGGTCAAGATGGTGCGCAACCGTCACTGGAGGCTGCACGATGGCTCGAAGCCCCGTCGAAGCGCGCTGGGTGTTGTCGCCGGGGTTGGCCGAGGCGCCCCTGCTCGACACGCTCTGTTCGCACTTCGTGCTGACGCTCACGCTGCGCCAGGCCGGCCGCTTCAACCTGCGCCGCGACTGGAACAGCCTGCTGTCGCTGACCGGCCGCCACCTCGTGTGGCCCCTGCCCGTGCTGGCCCGGGTGCGGGCCTTCCTGCACCAGCGCTGCCGCGGCAACGCGCAGTGGAAGGGCCACGAGGCGCTGGACGACGACGCCTTCATCGCCCGCCACGGTCCCTGGCGCGGGCCCTACGAGGAAGGCACGCTCTTCTTCTACATCGACGAGTACATCAAGGACGCGCCGAAGGACCTGCTGACGGTGCTGGCCACCACCTGCGACTGGCTGGAGCGGCGGCTGAAGAAGCAGAGCACGCTGGTGCAGAAGAACATCGACGCGCTCGCCGGGCTGCTGCAGCTGAACCCGGCCGAACGTGCGCTGCTGCTGTACGGCACCCTCGCACGCTACCAGCGCGACCTGCGCGGGCTGCTGGTGGAGTTCAAGGTCAGCAACGCGCAGGAGGCCTATGCCGCGATCGCCGCCGTGGCCGGCGTCGAGGCCGGCGAGGTGGCCGAGGCGCTGCGCGCGGGCTCGCGGCTGGAACGCATCGGCATGGTGGAGAACCTCATCTCCGAGCAGAACATCACCGACCTGGCCGACCTGATGAAGGTCAGCGAGCAGCTGCCGCCGGTGCTGATGCGCGAGTACCACGGCCCCAACGACCTGATGGCGGTGTTCACGCGGCCGGCCAGCAAGAGCGAGCTGGCGCCGGCCGACTTCAGCTTCGTCGCCGACGACGTGCAGGTGCTCACCGCGCTGCTGCAGCACGCCGCCGAGCGCAAGGAGCCGGGTGTCAACGTGCTGCTGTACGGCCCGCCGGGCACCGGCAAGACCGAGCTGGCGAAGGTGTGCGCCGCGGCCGCGGGCCTGGAGCTGTACGAGGTGGAGTACGCCGACCGCGACGGCAATTCGCTCAGCGGCCGCGACCGCTACCGCAGCCTGCAGATCAGCCAGGTCTTCCTGAAGGGCAGCCCCGGCGTGGCGCTGCTGTTCGACGAGGTGGAAGACGTGTTCCCGCCCATCAGCAGCGAAGCCGCGCAGCTGATCGCGCGGCTCGACAGCAGCGACGGCATCGGCGGCGGCATGAACAGCAGCGTCAGCGGCAAGGCCTGGGTCAACCAGATCCTGGAGACCAACCCGGTGCCGGTGCTGTGGGTCACCAACCGCATCGAGCAGATCGACCCCGCCTTCCGCCGCCGCTTCCAGTACCACCTGCAGCTGCTGAGCCCGCCGCCGGGCGCGCGCGAAGGGCTGGTGCAGCGTGCGCTGGCGGGTGCGCCGGTGCGCCCCGGCTTCGCCGCGAAGCTGGCCGAGCGGCGCGCGCTGACGCCGGCGCAGATCCGCACCGCGGTGCGGTTCGCGCGCCTGGCGCGCGCCGACGCGGCCACTGCCGCCACGGCCACGGCCGCCACCGACGCCGAAGCCGAAGCCGAAGCCGACGCGTGCGAGGCGCTCATCCAGCGCCAGCTCGCCAACGCCGACAAGGCACTCGGCACCGCCGGCCAGGAACGCGGCGCGCGGCCGGTGGTGACGCACTACGACCTGTCGCTGCTGAACGTGGACAGCCGCTTCGCGCTGCCGCGCATCGTCGAGGCGCTGCAGCGCCGTGGCGACCAGGTCAGCAGCACGCTGTGCTTCCACGGCCTGCCCGGCAGCGGCAAGACCGCGCTGGCCGAGCACATCGCGCACGCACTGGGCAAGCCGCTGATGGTGCGGCAGACCAGCGACATCGCCAGCAAGTACGTCGGCGAGACCGAGCAGAACCTGGCGCGCATGTTCGAGCAGGCGCAGACCGAGGGCGCGGTGCTGCTGCTCGACGAAGCCGACAGCTTCCTGCGCAGCCGCCGCCTGGCCGAGCGCCACTACGAGGTCAGCGAGGTCAACGAGCTGCTGCAGGGCATGGAACGCTTTGCCGGCGTCTTCATCTGCACCACGAACCTGTTCGACGACCTCGACGAAGCCGCGCTGCGGCGCTTCACGTTCAAGATCCGCTTCCGTGCGCTGCAGCCGGCGCAGCGCGAGCGCATGTTCGTCGCCGAGGCGCTGGCGGGCGATGCCGCAGCGCTGACGGCCGAGCAGCGCAGCCGGCTGGCGCAGCTGGACCTGCTGGTGCCGGGCGACTTCGCCGCGGTGCGGCGGCAGGTGGAGATCCTGGGCGAGACCTTCGACGCCGACGCGTTCCTGTCGCAGCTCGAGGCCGAGCACCGCGTCAAGCCCGAGGTGCGGCAGCGCCGCGGCGTGGGTTTCGTGCAGCCCTGACTAGTCCTGCAGCGAGCCCAGGAACTGCTGCAGCTCCGGCGTCTGCGGGTTGCCGAACAGCTGCGCCGGCGGTCCCATCTCGTGCACGCGGCCCTGGTGCATGAAGAGCACGCGGTCGCTGACCTTGCGCGCGAAGTTCATCTCGTGCGTCACCATCAGCAGCGTCATGCCGTCGTCGGCCAGGCCTTCCACCACGCGCAGCACCTCGCCCACCAGCTCGGGATCGAGCGCGCTGGTGATCTCGTCGCACAACAGCACCGCCGGCTGCATCGCCAGCGCGCGGGCGATCGCCACGCGCTGCTGCTGGCCGCCCGAGAGCTGCTCGGGCATGGCGTCGAACTTCTCGGCCAGGCCCACGCGCTGCAGCAGCTTGCGCGCGGTTTCAGCGGCCTCGCTGCCGTGGGTCTTCTTCACCAGCGTCGGCGCCAGCATCACGTTGCGGCCGACGCTGAGGTGCGGGAACAGGTTGAAGCTCTGGAAGATCATGCCCACGCGCTGGCGCAGCGTGCGCATGGCCAGCGCGCTGTCGTGCAGCAGCGGCTTGCCGTCGACGCTGATGCTGCCGTCCTGGAAGCTCTCCAGGCCGTTGATGCAGCGCAGCAGCGTGCTCTTGCCCGAGCCGCTCTTGCCGATGATGGCCACGACCTCGCCACGCTGCACGTCGAGGTCGATGCCCTTGAGCACCTCGTTGCTGCCGTAGGACTTGCGCAGCGCGGTGATGCGCACGATGGCGGGCCGGTCCGCGGTCTCGGCGGCCGGGGCGGTTTCAGCGGCGGGCTGCATGCAGCTTCCTTTCGAGGCCCCGCGCCCACAGGCTGATGGGGAAACAGAGCGCGAAGTACAGCAGCGCCACGGCGCTGAACACGACGAAGGGCTTGAAGGTGGCGTTGCTGATCATGCTGCCGGCCTTGGTGAGCTCGACGAAGCCGATCACCGAGGCCAGCGCCGTGCCCTTGACCACCTGCACCAGGAAGCCCACGGTGGGCGGCACCGCGATCTTCAGCGCCTGCGGCAGGATCACGTGGCGCAGCTGCTCGCCGAAGCCCAGCGCCAGGCTGGCGGCGGCCTCCCACTGGCCCCTGGGGATGCTGGCGACGCAGCCGCGCCAGATCTCGGCCAGGAAGGCGCTGGTGTACAGCGTCAGCGCCACCGCGGCGGCGGTCCAGGCCGAGGTCTCCACGCCCAGCAGCGCGATGCCGAAGTAGGCCAGGAACAGCTGCATCAGCAGCGGCGTGCCCTGGAACAGCTGCACGTACAGGCCGACGGTGCGCTCGGCGCCCGGCCACTTCGCCAGCCGCGCCACCAGCAGCAGCGCGCCCACGAGGCCGCCGCCGACGAAGGCGATCAGCGACAGCGCCACCGTCCAGCGCGCGGCCAGCAGCAGGTTGCGGTAGATGTCCCAGAGGCTGAACTCGACCATCGTGCGTCACCTGCCGAAGACGAAGCGCGGCCCGGCCCAGTGCAGCAGCTGGCGCAGCGCGATGGCCAGCAGCAGGTAGATGCCGGTGGCGATGAAGAAGGCCTCGAAGCTGCGGAAGTTGCGGCTGGAGATCAGGTTGGCGGCGTGGCTGAGCTCGGGCGTGCTGATCTGGCCGCACACCGCCGAGCCCAGCATCACGATGACGATCTGGCTCACCAGCGACGGCCACACCTTGCGCAGCGCCGGCGGCAGCACGACCCGGCTGAAGATCTGCCAGCGGTCCAGCGCCAGGCTCTGCGCGGCCTCGATCTGGCCGCGCGGCGTGGCTTCCAGCCCGGCACGCACGATCTCGGTCGCATAGGCGCCCAGGTTCACCACCATCGCGATCAGCGAGGCCAGCTCCGGCGACAGCCGCACGCCGGCGGCCGGCAGGCCGAAGAAGATGAAGAACAGCTGCACGATGAAGGGCGTGTTGCGGATCAGCTCCACGTACGCGCCCACCACCCAGCGCAGCGGCGCCGGCCCGCTGGCGCGCGCCCAGGCGCAGGCCACGCCGACCACCATGCCGATGGCCAGCGCCACCGCGGTGAGGCCCAGCGTCCAGGCCACACCCGCGGCCAGCAGCGGCCATTCGGCCAGCACCGCGCCGAAATCGAACATGCCGGGCTGCCGCCGCTCACTCGGGCAGGTTGCCCGCCGGCCGGCCCAGCCACTTCATCGACAGCTTCTCGATCTCGCCGGCCTTGCGGGCCTCGGCGATGATGGCGTTGACACGCGTCTTCAGTGCGTCTTCCCCCTTGGCGACGCCGATGAAGTTGGGGCTGTCCTTCAGCAGCAGCTTGTATTCGGTGCCCAGCTGCGGGCTCTTCTGCATCATCGCGCCGGCGACCGCCGCGCCCACCGCGATGGCCTGCGTCTGCCCGGCCACGAAGGCGGCCACGGTGGCGTTGTTGTCTTCGAAGCGCTTCACGTCCACACCCGCCGGCGCCACCTTGGCCAGTTCCTGGTCTTCCATCGCGCCGCGGGTCACGGCCACGCTCTTGCCGGCAAGGTCGGCGTAGCTCTTGATCGGCAGCGTCTTGGCCGCGAACACGGCCTGGAAGAACGGCGAGTACGCGGCCGTGAAGTCGATGACCTTCTCGCGTTCGGCGTTCTTGCCCAGCGTGGAGATGACCAGGTGCGCCTTCTTCGTCTGCAGGTACGGGATGCGGTTGGCGCTGATCACCGGCACCAGCTCGGCCTTCACACCCAGCTTGGAGGCGATCAGCCGGGCCATGTCCACGTCCAGGCCCTGCGGCTGCAGGTCGGTGCCCACGAAGCCGTAGGGCGGCGAGTCGGTGGGGATGGCGATCTTGATCGTCTTCGCCTTCAGGATGTCGTCCAGCGCGGTCTGGGCCAGCGCGGGGGTGCAGGCGGCGCAGGCCAGGGTGGCCAGCAGCAGGCGTCGGGTGGGGTGCATCGTGTCGTCCTCGGTGTGCGGTGCGAACCTGCACAAGGGCAGGTTCCATGCCAGGGCGATGCACCACGGCTGGGCTTGACAGGCTTCCTACAATCGACGCCATGAACGCCCCCATCGCCTACACCCGCGGCCAGGCCCTGCCCGGCGTGCTTGCCCAGCGCATCGCCATCATCGACGGCGCGATGGGCACGATGATCCAGCGCTACAAGCTGAGCGAGGCCGACTTCCGCGGCAGCCGCTTCCAGGACCACGCGAAAGACCTGCGCGGCAACAACGACCTGCTGCAGCTGACGCGGCCCGACGTGATCCGCGAGATCCACGAGCAGTACCTGGCCGCCGGTGCCGACCTGGTGGAGACCAACACCTTCGGCGCCACGCGCATCGCGCAGGAAGACTACGGCCTGGGGCACGTCGCGCGCGAGCTGAACGTGGAGGCCGCGCGCATCGCCCGCGCGGCCTGCGACAAGTTCAGCACGCCCGACAAGCCGCGTTTCGTGGCCGGCGCGCTGGGCCCCACGCCGCGCACCGCCAGCATCAGCCCCGACGTCAACGACCCCGGCGCGCGCAACGTCAGCTTCGACGAGCTGCGCGACGCCTACCGCGAACAGGCCGAAGGCCTGCTCGAAGGCGGCTGCGACCTGTTCCTGGTCGAGACCATCTTCGACACGCTGAACGCGAAGGCCGCGATCTTCGCGCTCGACGCGCTGATGGAGGACACCGGCGAGCGCCTGCCGGTGGTGATCTCGGGCACCGTCACCGACGCCTCGGGCCGCATCCTCAGCGGGCAGACCGTGGCCGCGTTCTGGCACAGCGTGCGCCACGCGCGGCCGCTGGCCGTGGGCCTGAACTGCGCTTTGGGCGCGACGCTGATGCGGCCCTACATCGAGGAGCTGGCCAAGGTGGCCGGCGACACCTACATCAGCTGCTACCCGAACGCCGGCCTGCCCAACCCGATGAGCGACACCGGCTTCGACGAGACGCCGCCGGTCACCGGCGCGCTGATGGAGGAGTTCGCGAAGAGCGGCTTCCTGAACATCGCCGGCGGCTGCTGCGGCACCACGCCCGAGCACATCGCCGAGATCGCGCGCCGCGTCGGCGGCTACCGCCCGCGCACGCGCCACGACCCGCTGTTCACGGGTCTGCTGGCCGCCTGAGACGCTGCAAACGGGCCCCGCGCGAACCGACCCAGTGGTGCCCGCGCCCGACGACTTCCCGAAGACGCAGCTGGTGCCGCGGCGCGACGTCGGCAGCGAGCTGCCGCCGGGCACCCGGCTGCAGGAGTACGTGGTCGAGGGGCTGGTGGGCGTCGGCGGCTTCAGCATCGTCTACCGCGCCCGCGACACGCGGCTGGGCCGCGTGGTGGCGCTCAAGGAATACATCCCGGCAGCGCTGGCCACGCGCGGCCCGGGCGGCGCGGTGGTGCCGCGCTCGGCGGCGCACCACGCCCACTTCGCGCTGGGCCTGAAGAGCTTCCTGAACGAGGCACGGCTGCTGGCGGCCTTCGACCACCCGGCGCTCGTCAAGGTGTACCGATTCTGGGCCGACAACGGCAGCGCCTACATGGTCATGCCCTTCTACGACGGCCTGACGCTGCGCAAGTGGCTGAACAACCTGGGCGCGCCGCCCAGCGAGGCCTGGCTGCGCGTGCTGGCCGGGCAGCTGATGCAGGCCCTGCACGCACTGCACAGCCAGCAGTGCTTCCACCGCGACATCGCACCCGACAACGTGCTGCTGCTGCACGACCGCCACGCAGCCGCCAGCTTCCTGGAGCAGCCGCCGCGGCCGCTGCTGCTGGACTTCGGCGCCGCACGGCGCGTCATCAGCGACGCGACGCAGAACCTCACCGCGATCCTCAAGCCCGGCTACTCGCCGGTGGAGCAGTACGACGGCGAGGGCACGATGCGCCAGGGCCCGTGGACCGACGTCTACGCGCTGTGCGCGCTGCTGTACACGGCACTCGCCGGCCAGGTGCCGCCGTCGGCGATCGCCCGCGTCGTGAAGGACGACCTGCCGCCGGCGCGCCAGGTCGGCGCCGGACGCTACGGCGCGCCCTTCCTCGCCGCCATCGACGCCGGCCTGGCGATCTGGCCCGCCGGCCGGCCGCAGGACATGGCGGCGCTGCAGGCGCTGTTCCTGCGCGACGAGGCCGCGCTGCCGCCGGTGCCGGCCCCGGCCGCGCCGGCCCCCGCGGCCGACCCCGCGCCGCCGGCACCATCCCGCCGCGGACTGCGCGGCTGGATCGCCTCAGGCTGGCGCCGCTGGTTCGGCTGAGACGGCGGCCGCCGCAGGCCTGCGCGCCGCCAGCGCGGCCTGCACGGCGGGCAGCAGCTGCTCCAGCGTGAACTCCTTCTGCACCACCGCCACCACGCCGGCCTGCGCGACCTCGACGCGCAAGTCCTCGGAGACGAAGCCCGAGGTCAGGATCACCGGCAGGCCGGGCTGGTGCCTTGCCGCCGCGCGGGCCAGGTCCAGGCCCGAGATCTCGGGCATGTTGAAGTCGGTGACCAGCAGGTCCCAGTCCACCGGGCCGGCCTGCAGCTGCGCCAGCGCCGCGCGCGGGTCGCTCTGCCCGCTGACCTGCCAGCCCTGGCGCTGCAACAGCTCGCAGGCCAGCGCCACCATCACCGGGTCGTCGTCCACGTACAGCAGGTGCTCGCCGCGGCCGCGCGGTGCGGTCGCGGCCGCCGGCGCCGGCCCTGCCCCGCCCACCGGCTGCAGCGGCGCCGCCAGCGGCAGGTACAGGTCGAAGCAGCTGCCCTGGCCAGGCACGCTGCGCACCGTGATCACGCCGCGGTGGGCCGCGACGACGCCATGCACCACCGACAGCCCCAGCCCCGTGCCCTGCCCCACCGGCTTGGTGGTGAAGAAGGGCTCGAAGACCCGCTGGCGCGTCTCGTCGTCCATGCCGCAACCGTCGTCCCGCACCCACAGGTGCGCGTACGGACCGGCCGGCTGGCCGACGACGGCGCCCGGGGCCACGGCACAGCGCTCCAGGCCGACCTCGATGTGCCCGCTGCTGCCCTGCATGGCATGCCAGGCGTTGGTGCACAGGTTCATCAGCACCTGCTGCATCTGCGCCGCGTCGGCGCCCACGTGCAGCGGCTCGGGCGGCAGCAGCAGCTGCAGTTCCACCTGCGCCGGCAGCGTCGAGCGCAGCAGCGCCGCGGTCTCCTGCAGCAGCGGCTGCAGCGGCTGCACCACCAGCGCCTGCGCGTGGCGCGGACCCTGGCGGCTGAAGGTGACGATCTGCTGCACGAGGCTGCGCGCGCGCTCGCTGGCCTGGCGGATCTGCGTCAGCCGCTCGCGCGCAGCGGGGTGGTCGGCCAGCTCGTGCTGCAGCAGCGCCACCTGCCCCAGCGTGGCGGCCAGGATGTTGTTGAAGTCGTGCGCGATGCCGCCGGCCAGCGTCCCGATGGCCTCCATCTTCTGCGACTGCAGCAGCTGCGCTTCCAGCGCGGCCCGGCGCTCGTCGGCCTGGCGCCGCGCGGTGATGTCGGTGACCATGGCCAGCTGCCCCGCGGGCCGGCCCTCGTCGTCGGTGACGGTGCTGGTGGACAGCGTGGCCCAGAGCACGCTGCCATCGGCGCGGCGCAGGCGCAGCTCGCGCTGCTGCACGGTGCCCGCGGCGAGCGCGGCGCAATCGGCCGGCTCCATGAAGTCGCTGCACGGGCGGCCGGCCAGCTGCGCCGCGCTGCAGCCCAGCAGCGCCTGCAGCTTGGGGTTGCTGAAGCTGGTGCGGCCCGCGGCATCGAGCATCCAGATGCCCTCGTCGGCGGTGTCGACGATGCGGCGGTACTGCTCGGCGCTGTCGCGCAGGCGGCGCGTCATCACGCGCGCGGCGGCAGTGGCGCGTTCGCGCGCCGTCACCAGCTGCCAGGTCAGCAGCGCCAGCAGCGCGCTGAAGGCCACGCCGGCGATGGCGATGCCGCGCACCACGTCGACCGCGCCCGCGTGCGCGAAGCCGTCGCGGCTGCGCACCTGCACCGTCCAGCTGCGGCCGGCGAAGCCGATGTACTCCTGCGCCTGCAGCGCCGCCTGCGGCAGCGCGATGCCCGCGACCTGCGGGAACAGCCGCGTGTCGTCGCCCATGCGCACGCCGTCGTAGACCAGCACGTCGATGCCCGGCAGGCCCTCGCCGTACAGGCTGGACATGACGTCGCGCACGCGGAAGCTGGCGCCGATCCAGCCCACCAGCCGCGCCTGGCGCAGCGCCACCGTGTCGGCCGGCTGCCGGCGCTCGAACACCGGCATGAACAGCATGAAGGCCGGTTCCACCGTCCCGGCGGCGGACGCCGGCACCCACAGGCGGCGCGTGATGGCCGCGCGGCCGGTGTCGCGCGCGCGCAGCATGGCCTCGCGCAGGTCGGGGTCGGCCAGCAGGTCGCGGCCCTGCAGCGCGCTGGCGTGTTCGCTGGCCGGCGCGGCCACCGCCACCACGGCGGTCTGCCGGTCGGCGCCCAGCGGTGCATAGGCCAGGCTGCGCAGGCCGCTGAAGTCGGCACCGCCGGCCAGCGCATCGACGTAGTTGTCGAAGTCGGCGGCGGTGACCTCGTCGGAGGACTCGAACAGCCCGCGCGTGCCGCGCAGCATCTGCTCGTAGCTGCTCACGCGCTGCTCGATGCGCGTGACGGCCTGGCGCAGCGCAAAGTCGAAGTTGTCCCGCAGGTGGCGCTGCTGCGACGCATGCTCGTGCTGCCACAGCCACGCCGTGATGGCCAGCGACAGCAGGCCCACGAGCACGGGCCACAGGACCGGGGGCAGACGGCGCAGTCGCACGCTCGGTGCCCTAGAAGCGCGTCATCTCGCGCGCCAGGTCGGGCTTGAAGTACTTCTCGAAGATGCGCTGCACGGTGCCATCGGCGCGCATGCCGTCGACCAGCGCGCGCCAGGCCTCCAGCTGCGCCGGCGGCAGCGCCTTCCTCGACATGATCAGCCCGTGCGGCACCGGCGGGTCGTCGAACTCGAGGATCTGCGTCTGCGCGCGGATGCGCGCGTTCTGCAGCGTCGGGTAGTCGAAGGGTTCGATGATCATGGCCTGCAGCTGGCCGTCCAGCAGCACCTCGTACAGCGGGTCGAGCGCGCTGGCGTAGCTGACGCGGCGCTGCGCCTCCAGCGCATCGACGAGGCGGTTGGCGCTGGCGCTGTAGCGGTAGCTGCGGATGGCGCCCAGCTTGAGCTCCGGGCGCGCCAGGAACTCGGCCGGGCTCTGCACGCCGGCATCCTTGTGCACCAGCAGGTAGTACTTGTTCGTGAAGGTCCAGGCGAACGCGGCGAAGCGTTCGCGCGCCGGGTTGCTGATGCCCGACAGGCTGAAGTCCAGCGCGCCCGACTCGACGAGCTGCCAGATGCGCGCGCGCGGCAGCAGCGTGGTGGTGATGCGGCACCCGCTGCGCTGCGCCAGCTCGTCGGCGAGGTCGCGGTCGATGCCCTGGCCGGTCTCGGCCGAGTACAGCAGGCCGTGCTCGTGCAGGCCCAGCGTCAGCGGGCGCGTGCAGTCGGGGCGCTCGGTGGCGGCCACGGGCAGCGCCGCGGCCACGGCCACGGCGACCACGGCGGCGGCCCGCACCGGGCGGCGCAGCAGGAACAGGAGATGCAGCATGGATCCACTCGGCATGCAGGAACGCCCAACGGAGATCGGCAGCAGGCGCCCGGACTTCAGGGCGGACTGCACAGACAATGCGCCATCGCGGCAAAGGGTCTGCCCGGGGCGCCGGCGGCGGCACCGGCCAGCCACGACAGGTCGTCGTGCACGGTCTGCCACAGCACGGCCGGCGCGCCTTGCAGCAGCGGCAGCGGGCCCGTGGCCGCCGCCGGCGGCCCCAGCGCGGTGGCGATCTCGGCGCCCAGCAGCGACAGCAGGCGCTCGGTGCGGCCGGGCTGCTGTTCGATGTAGACGACGCGGTGGCCGTCGCCGAGCTGCGCGCGCTGCGCCGCCGCGGCCAGCGCGTCGGCGAAGCTGCCGGTGCGGTCCACCAGGCCGCGTTCGCGCGCCTGCGCGCCGGTCCAGACGCGGCCGCCGGCCACGGCGTTGATGGCGTCGGGCGTGGTCTTGCGCGCGGTGGCTGCCCGGCTCGTGAAGTCGGCGTAGATGTGGTCGATGCTGCTCTGGATGACCTGCGCGAAGCGCGGGTCGAGGCCGCGCCGCAGGTCGTAGGCGTCGACCAGCCACGTGGTGGTGTGGCCGCCGGTGCGCACGCCCAGCTGGTCCAGCGCGCGTTCGGCGCTGGGCAGCAGCGCCACCACGCCGATCGAGCCGGTGATGGTGGTCTCGTCGGCGATCACCTCGTCGGCCGCCAGCCCGATCCAGTAGCCGCCCGAGGCCGCCAGGTCGCCCATCGACACCACCACGGGCTTGCCGGCCTGGCGCGTCAGCTCCAGCTCGCGGCGCACGAGTTCGCTGCCGAAGGCGCTGCCGCCGGGCGAGTCCACGCGCAGCACGATGGCCTTGATGGCCTGGTCGTCGCGGGCGCGACGCACCAGCTCGGCGGTGGACAGACCGCCGATGGCCCCGCCGCCGGCCTGTCCGTCGACGATGCCGCCTTCGGCCACGATGACGCCGACGGCCTCGCTGCCGGTGGGCCGCTTCACGCGCTGCAGGTAGGCCTCGTAGGGGATCTGGCGGAAGCTGGGGCCGTCGCGGGCGCCCTGCTCGATCAGCGAGGCGCGCAGCTGGTCGCGCGTCTTCAGCGCGTCGACGAGCTGCTCCTTCAGCGCCAGCTTCGCCAGGTCGCCGCCCACCGCGGCCAGGCGTTCGGGCAGCTGCTCGATCGTGGCGCTGATGCTGCCGGCCGGCAGCTTGCGCGCGCGCTCGACGCCGCCGGTGTAGGCCGCCCACAGCGTGTCGTACAGCAGCCGGTCGGCTTCCAGCGTCTCGGCCGACGGCTCGCTGGCGACGAAGCTCTCGGCCGCGTTCTTGTACGCGCCCACGCGCAGCACGTGCGCGGTGACGCCGAACTTGTCGAGTGCGTCCTTGTAGTAGTTGCGGTGGCCGCCGAAGCCTTCGATCAGCACCGCGCCCATCGGGTGCAGCCAGACCTCGGTGGCGTGCGCCGCCAGGTAGTACTGGCGCTGGTCGAAGCCCGAGCCCCAGGCCACGACCGGCTTGCCGCTGGCCTTGAAGCGCTCGATGGCGGCCGCAATCTCGCGCAGCGTCGGCAACCCGGCGCCCGCGAAGTCGTCGAGCACCAGCACCGCGCGCGCGATGGCCGGGTCCTGGGCGGCGGCGTCCAGCGCGGTCAGCACGTCGCGCAGCCGCGCCTGCTGCAGCGGCTGGCCGCGCAGCTGCTTCAGCGCGTTCTCGCGCATGCTGCCGTGGAACTGCTCGTGCACCGGGCCGCGCAGCGCCAGCACCAGCGCGGTGTTGTCCTGCAGCGGCGGCGGCGCGGTGTTGCGCAGCAGCAGCCACGCCAGCCCGGCCAGCAGCAGCAGGAACAGCAGGTTCAGCAGTGTGCGCCGGCTGGCGTCGACCAGCCACCACAGCCAGGCGAGGGCGCCGCGCAGGCGGCTGAACACGGTGGGGGACGTCGTGGCGATGGTGCTCTCCGGAAGGCGCGGCGGCGGCGCAGAACGCCAGCGTACGCCATCCGGCCGGGAGCCTGCAGGGGCATCGGCCACAATCCTGCCCGCACATGCAGGCCATCCTCGCCGTCACCGTCCCGTTCTTCGCCCTGGTGCTGGCCGGTTATCTGGCGGGGCGCCGCCACGTGCTGCCCGAAAGCGCGATCCCCGGGCTCAACGCCTTCGTGCTGTATTTCGCGCTGCCGTGCCTGCTGTTCCGCTTCGGCATGAACACGCCGGTGCTGGAGCTGCTGAACCCCGCGGTGCTGGCCACCTGGCTGCTGGCAGCGGCGCTGATCGTGTTCCTGACGATCACGCTGTCGCTGAACGACCGCGTCGGGCTCAAGGACGCGTCGTTCGGCGCGCTGGTGGCGAGCTTCCCGAACACCGGCTTCATGGGCGTGCCGCTGGTGGTGGCGCTGCTCGGCCCGGCTGCGGCCGGGCCGGTGATCTGCATCGTGGTGGCCGACCTGTTCGTCACCACCTCCGCCTGCATCGCCATCGCGCAGGCGCACGAGGCCTCGGGCCACGGCTCGCGCACCGCGGCGCTGCGGGCGTTGCGCGGTGCGCTGTCGAACCCGCTGCCGTGGTCCGTGGTGGCCGGCGCGCTGATGGGCCTGGCCGGCCTGCAGCTGCCCGGGCCGCTGGACGTGATGGTGAAGATGCTGGCCGACGCCTCGACGCCGGTGGCGCTGTTCACGATCGGCGCCGTGCTCTGGCGCGCCGGCCAGCATGCGCACACGCGCACGCCGCCGGCCGACTTCGTGCCCGTGGCACTGGTGAAGAACCTGCTGCACCCGCTGCTGGTGCTGGCGCTGGGCAGCGCGCTGCTGGTGCTGGGCGCGCCGCTGTCGCCCTACCAGCTGGGCGTGCTGGTGCTGGCCGCCGCGCTGCCAAGCGCCAGCAACGTCTCGTTGCTGGCCGAGCGCTACCAGGCCGACAACGGCCGCATCGCGCGCATCATCATGGCCAGCACGGCGCTGGCCTTCTTGACCTTCTCGGGCACGGCCTGGCTGTTCAGCCCCGGCGCGGGCTGACGCCGCGCCGGGGCCGGCCCGGCTCAGGCCTTGCGCCGCCCGAGCAGCGCGTACAGCAGGATCGCGCCGAAGGTGGCGGTGCCGATGCCGCCGAGCGCGAAGTCGCCGAACTTCAGCGTGTAGTCACCCGTGCCCAGCACCAGCGTGATCGCGGCGACGATGAGGTTGGTGTTGTCCGAGAAGTCGACCTTGTTGTCGACCCAGATCTTCGCGCCGGCCACCGCGATGAGGCCGAACACGACGATCGACACGCCGCCCATCACCGCCAGCGGGATGGCCTGGATCAGCGCGCCGAACTTGGGGCTGAAGCCCAGCAGCACCGCGATCAGCGCGGCCACGACGAACATCGCGGTGGAGTAGATCTTGGTGGCGGCCATGACGCCGATGTTCTCGGCGTAGGTGGTGACGCCGGTGCCGCCGCTGGCGCCCGAGACCATCGTGGCGATGCCGTCGCCGACGAAGGCGCGGCCCATGTCGCGGTCGAGGTTGCGGCCGGTCATCGCCGAGACGGCCTTGATGTGGCCCAGGTTCTCGGCCACGAGGATGATGGCCACCGGCGCGATCAGCAGCATCGCGCGGCCGTCGAACACGGGTGCCGCGAAGTTCGGCAGGCCGAACCAGGCGGCGTTGGCGATGCCGCTGGCGTCGATCGGCTTGCCCAGCCCGAGGCCGTTGGTCAGCAGCGCGTACAGCAGGCTGGCGACGATGAGGCCCACCAGGATCAGCAGCCGCTGCGTCATGCCCCGCGTGTACACCGCGACCACGGCCACGCACAGGAACGTGAGGCCCTGCATCCAGGCGTCGAAGCCGGTGGGCGCCATGTTCTTGATCGGGATGCCGGCCAGGTTCAGGCCGATCACCGCGACCACCGCGCCGGTCACCACGGGCGGCATCAGGCGTTCGATCCAGCCGGTGCCGGTGGCCATCACCAGCAGGCCGATGGCGGTGTACAGCACACCGCAGGCAATGATGCCGCCCAGCGCCACGCCGAGGTTGGCGTTGGCGCCACCCCCCGCGTAGCCGGTGGCGGCGATGACGACACCGATGAACGCGAAGCTGCTGCCCAGGTAGCTGGGCACGCGGCCGCCGACGATGACGAAGAAGATCAGCGTGCCGACGCCGCTCATCAGGATCGCGACGTTGGGGTCGAAGCCCATCAGCAGCGGCGCCAGCACCGTGGCGCCGAACATCGCGATGACGTGCTGCACGCCCATCGCCACGGTCTGCGGCCAGGGCAGGCGTTCGTCGGGGGCGACGACCACGCCGGGGGTAGGCGCGACGCGGCGCCAGGTGGGGATCAGGCTCATGGGGGGCTCCTCGTTCTTGTGCAGGCGGGCCCACGCAGCGGGCCCGGCCGGAGCGCAGTGTACGGAGCTTCAGATCGCCAGCGGGTCCACGTCCACCGCCCAGCGCAGCACGCCCTTGTGCTGGCTGCGCAGCGGCTGCAGCTGCGGCAGCCAGCCGGCCAGGAAGCGCTGCAGCGCCGGGCGCGAGGGCGACTCCAGCAGCATCTGCAGCCGCTCCACGTCGGCCACGCGCGAGACGGCCGGCGGCACCACCGGGTAGACGCTGATGTGCGACGCGCCGGCGGCCAGCGCGGCCGCGGCGTTCAGGAACTCGGTGGCGGCCTGCACCGTCTTCGCCTCGGCCCGCACCAGCGCCAGGTGGCTGAAGGGCGGCAGGCTGGCGCTGCGGCGCTCGTCCAGCTGACTGGCGGCGAACGCGGCGTAGTCGTGCCGCTTCAGCGCCGCGTACAGCGCGTGCGTGGGGTGCCAGGTCTGGATCCACATCTCGCTGCGCGCGGCCTGCTCGGCATCGCGCCCGGCGCGGCCGGCGGCCTGCATCAGCAGCGCAAACAGCCGCTCGGGCGCGCGGAAGTCGCTGGCGAACAGCGCCGCGTCGGCGTTCACGCTGGCCACCAGCGTGATGCGGCGGAAGTCGTGGCCCTTGGCCACCATCTGCGTGCCCACCAGCACGTCCACGTCGCCGGCATGCACGGCCGAGAGCTGGCTTTCCAGCGCGCCCACGGCACGCGTGCTGTCGGCGTCGATGCGGGCCACGCGCGCGCCGGGCAGCAGCGCCGCCAGCTGCTCTTCGAGCTTCTCGGTGCCGCGCCCCACCGGGGCGATGTCGAGGTTGCCGCAGTCGGGGCAGGCGCGCGGCACGCGTTCGGTGAAACCGCAGTGGTGGCAGCGCAGCGTGCGGTCGAGCTTGTGGAACACACGCCAGGCGCTGCAGTGCGGGCAGCCGCTCTTCCAGCCGCAGGCGCCGCAGTGCAGCACCGGCGCGTAGCCGCGGCGGTTCAGCAGCAGCAGGCTCTGCTCGCCGCGTTCCAGCCGCTGGCGGATGGCCTCCAGCAGCGGCGGCGCCAGCGCCGGCTGCTCGACGCCGCGCTCGCGCGGCAGCGTGTTCATGTCGAACAGGCGCACGCGCGGCATCGCGCCACCGCCGATGCGCTGGTCCAGCGCCAGCCGGCGGTAGCGGCCTTCCTGCACACGCTGCCAGGTCTCCAGCGACGGCGTGGCCGAGCCCAGCAGCACCGGCACGCCGGCATCCACCGCGCGCCACACCGCGAGGTCGCGCGCCGAGTAGCGCGCGCCTTCCTGCTGCTTGAAGCTGGGGTCGTGCTCCTCGTCCACCACCACCAGCCCCAGCCGCGGCAGCGGTGCGAACACCGCCAGCCGCGTGCCCAGCACCAGGTCGGCCCCGCCCAGGTGCGCCAGCATCCAGTGGCGCAGGCGCTGCGCCGGCGTCAGCGCGCTGTGCAGGCTGACCAGCCGCCGGCCCGGGAAGCGCGCGGCAAAGCGCGCTTCGAGCTGCGGCGTCAGGTTGATCTCGGGCACCAGCACCAGCACCTGCCGGCCCTGCGCCAGCGCGGCGTCGGCGGCGCGCAGGTAGACCTCGGTCTTGCCGCTGCCGGTGACGCCGTGCAGCAGCGCCGGCGTGCTGCCGTTCCCCGGACCTGCCAGCGCTGCCAGCGCCGCGGCCTGCTCGTCGGTGAGCGGCGGCAGCGCCGGGGGGTCGGCGGCGGGCGGCAGCGGCGGCAGCTTCTGCAGCTTGGCCACACGCCGGCCGAGCTGCGTGTTGTCGAGCTTGCGCAACTCGGGCGGCAGCACGGCCAGCGCCAGTTCGCCGACACCGCGCTGGTAGTAGGCCGCCGCGAAGTCCACCAGGCGGCGCCACGCGTCTCCCAACGGCGGCAAGGCGTCCAGCGCCTCGGCAACCGGGCGCAGCTGCCCGTCGGTGGCAGCGCTGTCGGGCGCGGCGTCCCACACGATGCCGGGCACCTCGCGGCGGCCCAGCGGCACGCGCAGCAGCGTGCCGGGCGCGAGTGGCTGCTCACACAGGTAGTCGAGCAACCCGCCCAACGACGCATGCTGCGGCGTCTCGACCGCGACGACGCAGCGCGCGGCCGCGCTCATCGCCGGACCTGCGGCAGTTGCACCGGACATCTCGGTTTCACCTCAACGAACGTGCCCAAGTGCCTGATTGGCAACGACTTTTGAAGCTGCCCACAGAAATTGTGGATAACTTTGTGGGAAACCTGCGTCCAGCGCCGCCAAGTGCTTGATTTTGCGGGCCGTGGCTTGGATTGCGCGCTGCGCGGGCAGCGATCGACTCTCAACAAAATCAATGACTTAGCACAAATCAGGGCAAGCACGGATGGCATCTGGAGGGCGCCGATCTGCCTTCCGGGCCTAGCCGCGTTTTTGGGGATAAGTCAAGCGCCGACACGGTTGTTGTGTCGGCTGAGCACTCACTTACCGGCCGGCGGCGGCAGCACGCTGCTGGCGCGAATGGCGGTGCACGGCCTCGACCAGCGCCGTCACGTGCTCGGGCGGCGTGTGCTGGCTGATGCCGTGGCCGAGGTTGAAGATGTGGCCGTCCCAGCGGCCGTCGGGCCGCTGCGGCGGGCCGAAGGCGTCGAGCACGGCCATGGCCTCGCGCGCGATGGCCTCGGGCGGCGCGAACAGCACGTTGGGGTCCAGGTTGCCCTGCAGCGCCACGCGGTCGCCGACCGCGGCGCGGGCCTTCGACAGGTTGACGGTCCAGTCCAGGCCCACCACATCGGCGCCGATCGCGGCGATCTCCTCCAGCCACGGGCCGCCGCCCTTCGTGAACACGATCACCGGCACCGGGGCGCCGTCGGCCGTGTGGCGCTTCAGGCCCTGCACCACGCGGCGCGTGTAGTCGAGGCTGAAGCGCTGGAAGGCGCCGTCGGCGAGCACGCCGCCCCAGCTGTCGAAGACCATCACGGCCTGCGCGCCGGCGTCGATCTGGGTGTTCAGGTAGAGCGTGACCGCCTCGGCGTTGACGGCCAGGATGCGGTGCATCAGGTCGGGGCGGCTGTACATCAGCGTCTTGACGAGGCGGTAGTCGTCGCTGCCCGCGCCTTCGACCATGTAGCAGCCCAGGGTCCAGGGGCTGCCCGAGAAGCCGATCAGCGGCACGCGCCCGTTCAGCGCGCGGCGGATCGACGTCACGGCGTCGAACACGTAGCGCAGCTTGTCCATGTCGGGCACCTGCAGCGCGGCCACCGCGGCCTCGTCGCGCACCGGGTGCGCGAAGCGCGGGCCCTCGCCGGCACCGAAGCTCAGGCCCAGGCCCATCGCGTCGGGCACGGTGAGGATGTCGCTGAAGAGGATGGCCGCGTCCAGCGGGTAGCGGTCCAGCGGCTGCAGCGTCACCTCGGTGGCGTACTGCGGGTTCGTGGCCAGGCCCATGAAGCTGTTGCCGGCCTGCACGCGCGTGGCCTTGTACTCGGGCAGGTAGCGGCCGGCCTGGCGCATCAGCCAGACGGGCGTGTGGTCGGTGGGTTGGCGCAGGCAGGCGCGCAGGAAGGTGTCGTTCAGCAGCGGTGCGGTCATCGAACGATTATGAAGTGCCGAGCCAGGCCGCCAAGGCGGGCAAGCCCCCGGCCGCGCCCGCCTGCGCGGCCAGCCACAGCGTCTCGGGCGCCAGCACGCGCGTGCCGGGCCGGGCCGCGGGCAGCAACTGCGCCAGCTGCACGGCCAGCGCCGCCAGCACCACCGCGCGCACCGGCTGCTCGCGCTGCGGCACCATCCACTGCAGCTGGCCCAGCCACCACGCGGCAAAGCGCTGCAGCCGCGAGCCCGTGGCCCCCGCGCCGCCGCCTTGCGCCGCGCGCAGGAACACCAGCTGCTCGAAGCCGAGCGCCGCCACCGCGCCTTCGGCCTGCGAAGCGAAGCCCGCCTTCAGCGCGTGCGGCAGCAGCGCAGGCGCATGCGGCACCACCACCAGCAGCCGGCGCACGCCGGCCGCGTGCAGGCCCTGCGCCAGCGCGAGCAGCTGGTCCGGGTCGGGCTGGAAGAAGGCGTCGTCGCGGCCATTGCTGTGGCGTGCGCGCTCGAACACGACGAAGGCGACGTCGGCCTGCACCGCCGCGGCGCCGTCCAGCAGGGCCTGCACGCCGCAGGTCTGCAGCCCGCGCAGTGCCGATGTCAGTGGCCCCGCGACGACCGCCGCCACCTGCTGGAAGCGCCCGGCCACCAAGGCCTCGGCCAGCACCGCGCTGCCCAGCGTGCCGCCCGCGCCCACCACCAGCGCGCGCTGCAGCCGCGGCAGCGGCTCGGCCGTGCCCTGGGCGGCGCCGCGCAGCGCGTGGTGCAGCAGGTCGGGAGAGGAAGGCGTCAACGGTCGGGCCTGTCGGGCACTTGAATGCGCATTGTCACGCCCCACCTGGACGGCGCGAGTAGCATCGACCGCACAACCACAGGAGGACTGCACCATGGGCTGGAAGACGGGCTTGAAGACCTGGATCGCCGCCGGCACCGCCGTGCTGGCGCTGAGCGGCTGCGGCTACAACGACTTCCAGCGCCTGGACGAGCAGGTCAAGGCCGGTTGGAGCGAGGTGCTGAACCAGTACCAGCGCCGCGCCGACCTGATCCCCAACATCGTCGCCACCGTGAAGGGCGAGGCCAACTTCGAGCAGGAGACGCTGACGAAGGTGATCGAGGCGCGTGCCAAGGCCACCAGCATCCAGGCCACGCCCGAGCTCATCAACGACCCCGAGGCCTTCAACAAGTTCCAGGCCGCGCAAGGCGAGCTGTCGGGCGCCTTGAGCCGGCTGCTGGTGACCGTGGAGCAGTACCCGAACCTGAAGGCCAACCAGGGTTTCCAGGACCTGCGCGTGCAGCTCGAGGGCACCGAGAACCGCATCACCGTGGCGCGCAACCGCTACATCAAGACGGTGCAGGAATACAACGTGCTGACGCGCAGCTTCCCGACCAACCTCACGGCGATGGTGTTCAGCTATGGCGTCAAGCCCAGCTTCACGGTGCAGAACGAGGCCCAGATCAGCGCGCCGCCGGCGGTGAGCTTCGACAAGCCGGCGTCGAAGTAGCGCGCCGATGCGCCTGCTGCCGACTCGGCTGCTCAGCCTGCTGCTGAGCCTGCTGCTGGCACTGCTGCTGCCGGCCGCGGCGCAGGCGCAGCAGGAACTGCCGGTGCCGCCGCTGAGCGGCCGCGTCATCGACCAGACCGGCACGCTGAGCGCGGCGCAGGCGCAGGCGCTCGACGCCAAGCTGGCGGCCTTCGAGGCCCAGGCCGGGCCGCAGATCGTGCTGCTGCTGGTGCCGGCCACGGCGCCCGAGGACATCGCGGCCTACGCGCAGCGTGTCGCCGACCAGTGGAAGATCGGCCGCCGCGACGTCGGCGACGGTGTGCTGCTGGTGGTGGCCAAGGACGAACGCCGCGTGCGCATCGAGGTGGCCAAGGCGCTGGAAGGCGCGATCCCCGACCTCGCGGCGCGGCAGATCATCGACCGCGCGATCCGCCCGGCCTTCCGGGCCGACGACTACGCCGGCGGCCTCAACGCCGCGGTCGACCTGCTGGTGCAACGCATCCGCGGCGAGGACCTGCCGCTGCCGGGTGCCAGCGAACGCGCCCGGCCCGGGCTGCAGTGGGACGAGCTGGGCATGTTCCTGTTCGTGGCCGTGCCGCTGATCGGCACGGTGCTGGGCCGCATCGTCGGCCGCAAGCTGGGCGCGGTGCTCACCGCGGGGGCTGCCGGCGGCATCGCCTGGTTCCTCACCGCCAGCGTGCTGCTGGCCGTGGGCGCGGGCGTGGTGGCGCTGGTGCTGGTGGCGGTGTTCGGCATCGGCTCGGCGCTGCGCTCGCTGGGCGGGCACCGCGGCGGGCCCACCATCGGGGGCTGGAGCGGCGGCGGCGGCTTCGGTGGCGGTGGTGGCGGATTCGGTGGTGGCGGCGGCGGGTTCTCGTCCGGCGGCGGCGGCGACTTCGGCGGCGGCGGCGCCTCGGGAGACTGGTAGACCATGCAGCTTGCACGCCTGATCCGGCACCGCTGGAGCGACGAACCCGACGCGCGCCGCGCGCTCGGCCCCGAGACCCTGGCGCGGCTGGAGGCACGCGTGCGCGCCGGCGAGGCCCGCCACAGCGGCGAGATCCGCATCAGCGTCGAAGCCGCGCTGCCGTGGTCGTACCTCTGGAACGACCTGACGGCACGCGACCGCGCGGTCACGCTGTTCGGCAAGCTGCGCGTGTGGGACACCGAGCACAACAACGGCGTGCTGATCTACCTGCTGCTGGCCGAACACGCGATCGAGATCGTGGCCGACCGCGGCCTGGCGCGGCACGTGCCCGCCGCGCAGTGGCAGGCGCTGGTGGACGGCATGCGCGAGGCCTTCCGTGCCGGGCGCTTCGAGGAAGGCCTGCTGCAGGCGGTGGACGCGGTGGATGCGCTGCTGCTTCAGCACTACCCGCTGGCCGCGGGCGAGGCCAATCCGAACGAACTGCCCGACCGGGTGGACCTGCGCTGACGCCGGCCCGGACGCCCTTCAGGCGCTGACGCGGCAGGCCGTCTGCGAGCCGCTCCAGTCGGCCAGCGGCCCGTCGAGCAGCGCCCCGCGGCGCGCGGCGGTCATCTCGGCGACCACGCTGAGCGCGATCTCCGGCGGCGTCTTGCCGCCCAGGTTCAGCCCCACCGGGCCGCGCAGCTTCGCCACCTCGGCTTCGCTGACGTCGAACTGCAGCAACCGCTGCCGGCGCGCGTCGTTGTTGCGCCGCGAGCCCAGAGCGCCGACGTAGAACGCCGGCGTCTTCAGCGCCTCCATCAGCGCCAGGTCGTCGAGCTTGGGGTCGTGCGTCACGGCCACGAGCGCGCTGTTGGCGTCGAAGTTCATCGCGATGACCAGGTCGTCGGGCATCAGGCGGCTGAGCGTCACGCCTTCCATGGCGTCCCAGCCCTCGTGGTATTCCTCGCGCGGGTCGCAGACCGTGACGCGGTAGTCCAGCATCACCGCCATGCTGGCCAGGTAGCGGCTCAGCTGGCCGCCGCCGATGATGACCAGCCGCAGGCGCGGGCCGTGCACGGTGTCGAGCACCTGGCCGTCGAAGTGCAGCGCGTCGCCGTCGTCGCAGGGGCGCAGGCCGACCAGCCCGGTGGCCAGCTCGAGCCGCCGGCGCACGACGCGGTGTTCCTCGATCGCCGACAGCAGCTCGCGCAGCATCGACTGCGCGCCCAGCGGCTCCAGCACGATCTGCACGGTGCCGCCGCAGGGCAGGCCGAAGCGCTGCGCCTCCTCGGCGCTGACGCCGTAGGTCGTGCTCTGCGGCAGCCGCGACGCGAGCTCGCCGCGCTTGACGCGGCCAATGAGATCGTCCTCGATGCAGCCGCCCGACAGCGAGCCGGCGACCTGGCCGTCGTCGCGGATGATCATCAGGCTGCCCGGCGGGCGCGGGCTGCTGCCCCAGGTGCGCACCACGGTGCCCAGCACGACGCGGTGGCCGCGGTTCATCCAGTCCATCGCGGTGCGGACGACTTCGACATCCATGCTGTTCATCGGGGGCTCCTGCGTTGACGCCTGCCGGCGCGGCGGCCTGCGGGGCGAGAAGCTTGCCACAGCAGGTGGCGGGGCGCTGGTGCGGGGTCAGCTGTTCCCGGATGGCACAACCGCCTCGGCCTCCAGCGCCAGGTCGACGCCGCTGGCCTCGATGGCGGTCTCGTGCACCACCTGCAGCTGCTCGGCGGCGCTGCGCGGCCGCGTGCGGCCCGGCTGCTGCGCGGCGATGTAGCGGCCCAGCCGGCGCGCACGCGCCACCACCGCACGGCCCGGCGGCAGCCGCTCGGCGGCATAGGCCTGCAGCGCGGCGGGCGTGGCACCGTGCGCGGCAATGGCGGCCACCAGCGCCACCGCGTCGTCGCCGGCCTTGCTGACGCCCATGCCCACGTGCGGCCGGGCCACGAACGCGGCGTCGCCCAGCAGGGCCACGCGGCCGAAGGCCAGCTGCGGCGACTCCAGGTCGTAGATCGGCTGCAGGAAGGGCACGGCGGTCTTCTCCAGCACTTCCGCGAACTGCGGCGCCAGCTTGGCGCGCGCGGCCTGGCGCACGTCGGCGATGCAGCGCCACGCCACCTGCTGCGGCGCGATGCCGTCGGGGTGGTGCACGCCGTCGGCGTCGGTCAGCAGCGCCTGCAGTTCGGCGCCCGCCGCGGCCGGCCGGTACCAGACGAAGTTCCAGCGCCGCGCACCCGGCGCCGTGCTGTCGCCGCTGCCGGCCACCGGGTAGCCGATCATCTGCTCGCCGTCGGGCAGGCCGAAGCCGAAGTGCTCGAACAGCGTCTGCCGCGTGTGGCGCGACAGCGCGGCTTCGTCGCAGACGCCGCGCCAGGCCACGTAGCCCGCGTACTGCGGCTGCACGGCGGGCGCGAGCTGCGCGCGCAGGCCCGAGCGGATGCCGTCGGCCGCCACCACCAGGTCGGCGTGCAGCGTCTCGCCGCCGGCCAGCTGCACGCTGGCACCGTGCGCGTGCTGCGCCACGGACTGGACCTGCGCGCCGAGCCGGTGGTGCTCGGGCGGCAGCGCTGCGCGCAGCAGCGCGTACAGCCGGCCCCACGAGGTGAGGATCTGCGGGTGCGCCCACGTGGCCTGCGTGCTGCCGTCGGCCGCCAGCAGCACGCGCGAGGCCACGGCCACGCCCAGCGTGCCGTCGGCAGCCAGGCCGCAGCCGCGCAGCGCCGCGCGCAGCGTGTCGTGCGTGACGATGCCGGCGCCGCGGCCTTCCAGCGAGCGCGGCGAGCGTTCCAGCACGGTCACGTCGTGGCCGGCACGCAGCAGCAGGTTGCCGGCCATCAGCCCGCCGAGCGAGCCGCCGACGACGAGGATGCGCGCCACGGTCAGGCCGCCGCGGCTTCGTGGGCCGGGAAGTTCAGCTCGACGACGACGCCGTTGGGGTCGTCGACGAAGACCTGGTGCAGGCCGAGGTCGGGCACGGTGCGCTCGCGGCACGGCAGCCCCAGGCGCTGCAGCCGCGCCAGCGTCTCGGCCAGCCCGGTGGCGAAGAAGGCCACGTGGTCGATGGCGCCGGTGCCGTGCAGCGCCGCCTCGTCGCGGTCGCCCAGGTAGGCGCGCAGGCCTTCGGGGTCGTTGCGGTCGATGCCGATGATGTGCACGGCGGCGTTGGCCCACTGCGACGTGTCGCCGGCATACAGCCACAGGCCTGGGAACTGGAAGGCCGGTCGTGGCCCCACCACCAGCCCGAGCGCGTCGCAGTAGAAGCGCTCGCAGGCCGCCAGGTCCAGCGTGCGGATCGAGTAGTGGTTCAGCGACAGCGCCATGACGCAGGCTCCGGGGCACCGGCGACACGCCGGCCCGGCATTATTGATCACACGATCAATGCGTGCACTGCGGCTATCCCGGGTGGGCCTCGGCCGCCAGCGGCGCCGGCCGCGCACGCAGCGCCCACAGCACGCCCGCCACCAGCAGCGCGATGCCCGCCAGCGTGGCCGGCACCGGCCACTGGCCGCGCAGCACGAAGGCGTAGACCAGCGCCGCCAGCGTCTCGAACACGATGAGCTGGCCCACCAGCGTGGTCGGCAGGCGCTGGCTGGCCTCGTTCCAGCACAGCGTGCCCAGCCAGGACGCGAACAGGCCGATCCCGAACATCAGCAGCACGAAGCGCTCGGGCGTGGGCCCGAGCGGCAGCGCGAAGCCGTCGCCCGCGCCCGTGACCGCCAGCCCCAGCGCGCCCAGCGCCGCCAGCGGCAGCGTTGCGATGCCTTGCGCGGTGGCCCAGGTGCTCGGGCTGCGGCCCGGGTGGTTGCGCAGCCAGTCGGCGTTGCGCAGCGGGTACCAGGTCCAGCAGGCCACGGCCAGCAGCGCCAGCGCCGCGCCGCTGGCGTAACGGCCGAGGTCGGCCTGCGGGTCGAGCTGCTGCAGCTCGGCGTGGTTGACGAGCCCGATGCCGGTGGCGATCAGTGCCAGCGACGGCGCCAGCCGTCCCCAGGCGAGGCGGCCGTCGCGCGCGTGGTCGCGCAGGTTGGAGCTGATCGCGATGACGACCGGCAGCGTGCCGATGAGCATGGTGGGCAGCGGGCCGCCGGCACGCTGGATCGCCGCCGCCAGGAACAGGTAGTACAGCAGGTTGCCGACCAGCGCGAGCTTGGCGGCTTCGAGCCAGTCGGCGCGTGTCAGCTCGGCGATGCGGGCGCGGTCCCACCAGGCCAGCGGCAGCGCGATCAGCCCGAAGGCCAGGTAGCGCCCCACCGACAGCACGGCCGCCGGGTACTGCGGCAGCAGCAGCGGCGCGACGAAGACCAGCCCCCACATGAGGCCGGCGGCGAGCGCGAAGCAGGTTCCAGACAGCAGGGCGGCACGGTGCGGCATGGCCGCGACTGTGCCAGGGTCGGCGGCGGGGTCAGCCGCCGCTGCCGCCCTGCACGCAGCGGAACCCGATGTAGACGGCGGCGAAGTCGGCCGCCTTCCAGGCCTGCACGTCGGCACGCATCTGCTCGGGCCCGTACCACCACGAGCCGCCCATCGTGCGGCGCTCGCCAGCCCGGGCGTCGGCCACCCATTCCCAGACGTTGGCGCCCATGTCGTGCAGGCCATTGACGCCCGCGGCGGTGGCGCCGGCCGGCGCGGCGCGCGGCCAGGGGTCGGCGCCGCTGGTGTTGGCGCCGGCCGGGCTGTCGCCCGTGGGCCAGGGGTAGGTGCGGCCGCGCTGCCAGGGCGCGGGCGGGTCGGCCCGCTGCTCGGTGAAGGCGGCCTGCAGCCACTCGGCGGCGGTGGGCAGGCGCCCACCGGCCCAGCGGCAGTAGGCCGCTGCCTCCGCGTGCGTGACGTGCACCGCGGGCAGCGTGTCGGCGGTCGCCGCCGACGGCGGGCCGTCGGGCGCGCGCCAGGTCCAGCCCGGGCGCCGCTGCCAGCCGCCGTCGAACTCGAAGCCGCCGCCCTCGCGTTCGGCGCGCGTGCGCAGGCCGGTGGCCTGCACGAAGCGCGCGAACTGCGCCACCGTGACCTCGGTGCGGTCGATGGCCAGGCCGCCCAGCTGCACGCGCGGCTGCGCGGTGGCGGCGGTGGCAGCCAGCAGGCCGGCGAGGGCGCAGGCCGTGTGCAACAGGGTCGTCGTCATGGCGGTGCCGATGATGGCGCGGCGCGAAAGCCCGTGCCCGGCAGGGCCGACCGCGCCCCGCGCGCCGCGTTCAGCCGTGGGCGTGCAGCCAGGCCGCGACCTGGCTGCGCGAGGCGAGGTCGAGCTTGCCCAGGATGTTGGCCACGTGCCGCTTCACGGTGTGCGGGCTGATGTCCAGCGCCCGGGCGATCAGCTTGTTGCTGTCGCCGGCGGCCATGCGTTCTAGCACCTCGCGCTCGCGCGCGCTCAGGCCGTGGTCGGGGCCATCGGCCGCGGTCGCGGCGATGGCGGCGGTCGCGGCGGTGGCCGATGCCGGCGTCGATGTCGACGACGGCACCGGCCCGCCGCGCAGCGCCTGCGACAGCTGCGCCGCCGCCGCCAGCTCGGCGTGCTGGGCGGCAGACAGCCGCGTGGCCCAGGGCGCGTCCGCCAGCGCCTGCAGCACCACCGGCCCGCACAGCAGGGCCTGGCCGCGCACGCCCTCGCCGATCAACCGGTCGAGCACCGGCGCCACCACGGCGGCCGCCTCGTCGAGGCGTCCCTGGCGCATCAGCGCGTGGCCGGCGCGCAACGTGAGGTCGGTGCGCTGGCCCATCACGTCCATCTCGGGCAGCTTGGGCAGCAGCTGCGCGAACAGCGCCGAGGCATCGGCCCAGCGCCCTTCGGCAGCGGCGAAGCGCGCGCGCACGGCGGTGGCGCGCGGGCTGTTCGCGGCCGGGTTGCGCAGCGGGTCTTCCTTCAGCAGCATGGCCCAGGCCTGCAGGCCCGCGGGGTCGGCGCCGACGCTGTCGGTGAGGCGGATGCCGTACACCGCCATGTGGTGCCGCCACAGCACCAGGCTGGCCGGCGTGGACGACGCCGCCTGCGCCTGGCGCGCGATGCGTGCCTGCAGCCGCGCCTGCAGCGCCGGGCCGCGGCCGAGCATGCCGTCGACGATCATGCGGAACAGCTCGACGTTGACCTGCAGCTCGCCCGACACCGCCAGCCACTGCATGTCGGCCTCGGTGGCCTCGATCTCGGCCAGCGCCTCGGGCATGCGCCCGGCCCACAGGTGGCCGAAGGCGTGGACCAGGCGCAGTTCGCCGCGCATCGGCAGCGGCCGGTCGCCCAGGCGCGGCAGCACGCCGGCCACGTAGCGCGCCAGCAGCGGCTGCATGCCGGCGATGGTGCTCCAGTTGACGGGCGGCGCGCACTCCCACCAGCGCACCAGCGACTCGCCGCGCTCGAGGATGTCGAGCAGCGCGCCGTACAGCGCTGGCAGCTGCCGGTGCTCGCCGCGGCGGAAGTGCTGCGAGCAGTCGGCCAGTAGCGTCAGCGCGCGCGCGGTGGGCGCCAGCGCCGGCTCCTGCGCGTGCAGCGCCGCGATCAGCGCCTCGGCCTCGCCGTTGCGGTCCAGCGGGTACAGCGCGCTGGCCAGCGTCGCCTGTGCCAGGTGCAGCTCGGCGGTGTCGCCGCTGCGCCCGGCGCTGTCGATGGCCTGCTCGCACCAGCGCGCCATGTCCACCCACTGCCAGCGCAGGCACGCAGCGGCCGCGGCGAGCCGCTGCGAGCGCGCGCTGCGCTGCGCCGGCGGCACCTGCTCCACCAGGCGCAGCACCTCGCCGGCCCCGCCTTCGAGGAACAGCGCGTCGGCAGCATCGCCCAGCGCCGCCTCGGCGGCTGGCCAGTCCTGCGCCCGCAGCAGGTAGCCCACGCGGCGCAGCGCGTCGGTCTCGCCGGCGGCGGCGCGGCGCAGCAGCGCGGGCAGCTCGCCGGGCAGATGCTGCTGCAGCCGCAGCAGCAGCGCGTCGCGGAACAGGTCGTGCAGCACCAGCGTGCGCTCCTGCGCGTCGAGCGCCGTGACGAACAGGCCGCGGCGCTCGATCTCGTCGAGCCACTCGGCGGCGCGCCGGTCGCCGCTGACGGCCGCGGCGCGCGGCGCGGTCAGCTCGGGCAGCACGGCCGTGCGCAGCAGGAAGTCGTGCAGCGGCTCGGGCATCTCGGCCAGCACCTCGGCGGCGAGGTAGTCGAACAGGTGGCGGTCGATCAGCGCGTGGCCGGCCACGGCCATGCCGCCGCGCGTGCGCAGCGCCGCCAGCGCCAGCCGCAGCCCGGCGGGCCAGCCGGCGGTGCGCTCGAACAGCTCGGCCGTGCGCTCGGCCGCCTGCGGCAGCGCCTCGGCGGCGAGCAGCGCCGCCGTCTCGTCGCGGCTGAAGCGCAGGTCGTCCTGGTTGAACTCGGCCAGCTCGCCGGCGGCGCGCAGCCGTGCCAGCGCCAGCGGCGGCGCGGTGCGGCTGGCCAGCACCAGCGTCCAGCGCGCCGGCAGGCGCTCGACCAGCAGGTCCAGCAGCGTGAACACCGCCGGCTGCTCCACGCGGTGCAGGTCGTCCAGCACGATGGCGCCGCGCGCGGCCTCGCAGTCGGCCAGCGCGTTCAGCAGCTCGGCGGCGGCGCGCTGCAGGCCGCTGGCCTCGCCGCTGCCGGCCAGCGACACCAGCGCCTCGGGCGCGGTGCGCCAGGGCAGGTCGTGCGGCTCCAGCGCCGCCACCAGGCAGGCGAACACGCGCTCGGCGTCATCGTCGCTGTCCAGCGACACCCAGGCCGTGGCGAGCCCGGGCCCCTGCTGCTGGGCCAGCGCCAGCTGCGCCGCCAGCGCCGAGGTCTTGCCGAAGCCGGCCGGCGCCTGCAGCAGCACCACGCGGTGCGCCCGCAGCGCGCGCGCGACGGCGCCGTCGAGCTGCGGGCGCTCGACCCGCGCCACGCGCTGGCGCGGCGGCTGGATCTTGGTGCTGGCAAAGCGCAGGGCTTCCATGGCTGGGCGCGAGCCTAAGGCAAAACGCCGCCGCTGCAACACTGGCTATGCTGGGCGCCGACAGCCGCAGCACGACCGCGGGACCACGACAGGAGACACGGCATGGCACAGCACATCCTGGCGCTCGACCAGGGCACCTCCAGCTCGCGCAGCATCGTCTTCGATGCGCAGGGCCGCATCGTCGCGATGGCGCAGCGCGAGTTCCGCCAGATCTACCCGCAGCCCGGCTGGGTCGAGCACGACCCCGAAGAGATCTGGCGGACGCAGCTGGCCACCGCACACGAGGCGCTGGCGCGCGCCGGGCTGACCGCGCACGACATCGCCGGCATCGGCATCACGAACCAGCGCGAGACCACGGTGCTGTGGAACCGGCGCACCGGCCAGCCCGTCCACAACGCGATCGTCTGGCAGGACCGTCGCGGCGAGCCGCTGTGCGCGCAGCTGCGCGCGCACGGCCTGCAGGAGCAGGTGCGCCGCAGCACCGGGCTCGTCATCGACAGCTACTTCTCGGCCACCAAGATCCGCTGGCTGCTCGACCACGTGAACGGCGCGCACATCGCGGCGGCCCGCGGCGAGCTGGCCTTCGGCACCATCGACAGCTGGCTGCTGTGGAAGCTGACCGGTGGCCACGTGCATGCCACCGACGTGAGCAACGCGTCGCGCACGATGCTGTTCGACATCCGCCACAACGTCTGGGACCACGAGCTGCTGAAGGTGCTGCACGTGCCCGACAGCCTGCTGCCGCGGGTGTTCCCGTCGAGCCACGTGTTCGGGGAGACCACGCTGTTCGGCGCGCCGCTGCCGATCGCCGGCATCGCGGGCGACCAGCAGGCGGCGCTGTTCGGCCAGGCCTGCTTCAGCGCCGGGCTGGCGAAGAACACCTACGGCACCGGCTGCTTCATGCTGATGCACACCGGCGGGCAGTGCACCGCCTCCAACCACGGCCTGCTCACCACCGCGGCGGCCCAGCCCGGCAGCACGCCCGAGTACGCGCTGGAAGGCAGCGTCTTCATCGGCGGCGCGGTGGTGCAGTGGCTGCGCGACGGGCTGCGCGCCATCAGCTCCAGCGACCAGGTGCAGGCGCTGGCGGAAAGCGTGCCCGACGCCGGCGGCGTGGTCGTGGTGCCGGCCTTCACCGGCCTGGGCGCGCCCTACTGGAACGCCGACGCGCGCGGCACCATCGTGGGCTTGAGCCGCGGCACGACGGTGGCCCACATCGCACGCGCGGCGCTGGAGAGCATCGCGTTCCAGAGCGCCGCGCTGCTGCAGGCGATGGCGCGCGACACCGGCGCCGTGACCGAGCTGCGCGTGGACGGCGGCGCCAGCGTCAACGATCTGCTGATGCAGTTCCAGGCCGACCTGCTGGGCATCCCGGTCGTGCGGCCGCGCATCACCGAGACGACGGCACTGGGAGCCGCCTACCTGGCCGGGCTGGCCACCGGCGTCTGGCCCGACCAGGACACGCTGGCACGGCACTGGCAGGTGGAGCGGCGCTTCCTGCCGACGATGCCGCGCACGCGGGCGGCGGAGCTGATGGCGGGCTGGGAACACGCGGTGCGCCAGGCCTGCGCGGCCTGAACCGCAAGCCCGGCGGCACGGTCAGGCGTTCACCGCCCGCCACCACTGCGAGAACGAGGCCAGACGCCGGCCAGGGTCGGCAAAGAGCCGCTGCACCGGCGACTGCGCCGCCGGCTGCAGCAGCGTGCCCAGGTGCGGGTCGGCGCGCGTGCCGGCGCTGGCCGGCAGCGGCGCGTCGCACCACTGCGCAGGCGTGCCCAGCGCGGCCATGCGCGTGGCCACGAACTGCCAGCGCCGCGCGCTCCAGGCCCAGCGCTGGTGGAAGGCGGCGACGAACACGCCCACCGCGCGCTGCCCTGGCGGCGCCTCGCCCAGCGCCCAGGGGTGGGCGAGCCAGGCATGGTCGAGGCTGCCCTGCGGCGCCAGCTTCAGCCCCGGCGGCGGCGTGTGCAGCAGCGGCGGTTCGTCCACCGGCGTGCCGCCGCCCCCAGGCACCGGGGTGGCGCTGCGCGCCAGCGCGTCGAGCGCTTCGTACGAGGTGTCGAGCACCGTGCCCGGGCTGTGCCAGGGCGCCGGCGCGTGGCGCGCCACGTTCTCGGCGTTGAACAGGTAGGGCTTGTGGCTGCCGGTGCCGGCCACCCACTGCCAGCTGAGATGGTTGCTGGCGAGGTCGCCGTCGAGCAGGTGGCCGTACAGCCAGTCGGCACCCGCGCGCCAGTGCACCTTGCGCAGGTGCACCACGTAGCTGGCCAGCCACATGCGCGCGTGGTTGTGCAGCCAGCCGGTGGCGTAGAGCTGGCGCACCGCCTGGTCGACCACCGGCACACCGGTGGCGCCGCGGCGGATGTCCTCGGGCAGCGCCGGCAGGTAGGCGTCGTCGGGCAGCGGGCCGGCGTGCAGCGACGCGAACATGCCGTCGCCCGCGTGCCGCCACACGTGGTGGAAGAACTCGCGCCAGCCGAGTTCGTAGAGGAACTTCGACTCGCCGTGCACGCTGTGGTGCTGGCGCACCGCCGACAGCACGCCCGGCAGCGAGACGAAGCCGTGCGTGATGTAGGGCGACAGCCGCGTCACCGCGCCGTCGAGGTGGTTGCGGGTGCGGGCGTAGTCGCCGGGGCGCACGGCGGCGATGCGGGCGCGGGCGGCAGCCAGCGTGGGCTCGAAGGCCGTGCCGGCGTCGCCGTCGAACAGGTCGGGGGTGGACGTCATGGCCCCGATCAGACCACGGCGCGGTGCCGCTTCGGCACGGCGCGCCGTCAAAACAATTCGCCCTGCGTCGATGCCGTGCGCGTGCGGCGCCGCGCCGTGCCCGACGGCGGCAGCCCGGCCTTGCGCGAGCCGTGCTGCTGCTGCACTGCGTCGGCCTCGGCGCGCGCCTCGGGCGTGCGGCGCAGGCCGTAGAGCGTTTCCTTCGCAAACGCCAGCGCGCGGCGTTCGTCGACGATGGGCTGCGGGTAGGCCGGCGTGCCCAGTTCGGGCACCCAGCGCCGCACGAAGGCGCCGGTGGGGTCGTGCTCGGCCGCCTGCCGGGCCGGCGAGTAGATGCGCAGCGTGTTGATGCCGGTGGTGCCGCTCTGCATCTGCATCTGGCTCCAGTGGATGCCGGGCTCGAAGTCGAGGAACTGCCGCGCCAGGAACAGCCCCGGCGCGCGCCAGTCCAGCCACAGGTGGTAGGCCGCGAAGCTCACCAGCATGGCGCGCATGCGGAAATTGAGCCAGCCGGTGGCGCACAGGTGGCGCATGCAGGCGTCGACCATGGGGTAGCCGGTGCGGCCGGCGCACCAGGCCTCGAGGCGCTCTTGCTCTGGCGGGGTGTCGGGCAGCACTTCGCGCAGGCGGTCGCGCCCGCCGCCGCGCACGCCGTCGCAGCTGCGGGCGAAGTTGCGGTGCTCGATGGCGGGCTCGTCTTCCAGCTTCTGCATGAAGTGGCAGTGCCAGCGCAGCCGGCTGGCGAAACCGCGCAGGCCGTAGGCAAGCTGGCGGTCGGGCGTGGCGGCGATGGCGGCTTCGGTGGCCTGGTGCACGCTGCGCATCGACAGGCTGCCGAAAGCCAGGTGCGCGCTGAGGCGGCTGCAGCCGTCGGGCGCGGTGATGGGGCTCGACAGCGCGCGGCGGTAGTCGCGGCCGCGGCCGGCCAGGAAGCTGTGCAGCGTTCGCCACGCGGCGGCCTCGCCGGCCGGCGGCAGCGGCCGCGAGGCCGGCAGGCCCAGGCTGTGCAGCGTCGGCAGCGCGTGCAGTTCCAGCGGGTCGAAGGCGGCGCCCGCGTAGCCCACGGGCTGCGCCACCTCGGGCGCGTCCATGCGCCGCGCCCACTGCGCGGCCCAGCCGCTACGGCTGCGCAGCCGCCGCACCACGCCGGTCTGCGGCCACTCGTGCCACACCACGCCACGCGCGTGGCACCAGGCGGCCACGGCGCGGTCGCGGTCGTAGCTCCAGCCGGTGCCGGTCTCCTCGTGGCTCAGCAGGTGGCTGAACGCGACCGTGCGGCGCAGCTCGTCGAACACCGCCGGCACATCGCCCACCCGCACCAGCAGCGGCAAATCGCGGGCCGCCAGCCCGGCGCGCAGCTCGGCCAGGCACTGCAGCGTGGTGGCCACGTGCTGCGGGTCGCACTCGGGGCTGGCGAGCCACGCGGGTTCGATGACGAACAAGCCCGCGGCCGCGCCGTGCTGCGCCGCCGCGGCCAGCGGCGCGTGGTCGCGCAGCCGCAGGTCGCGCTTGAACCAGACGAGGGCTGTGGACATGCGCTGATTGTCCGGACTGCAGGCGCCCGCCGCCGCCCGCACAGCGCACACGAACGCGTCAATGCGGCGTCAGCTCACTGCCAGCTCAGCGGGTTCACGCGGTAGTAGCCCGCCAGCTCCGCGAACAGCGCCGGCTGCTCGCCGGCCAGGGCTTCGGGCTGCTCGAAGAAGGCCTCGCTGGCCACCGCGAAGAACTCCGCCGGGTCGGTGGCACCGTAGGGGTCGAGCACGCCGGGCAGCCCGGCGTCCACGCGCGCGCGGAGCGCGGCGTAGGCCGCGCCCAGCGTCGCCGCCCAGCGCGCGTAGTGCACGCGCCGGCCCAGGAAGGGCGCGCCGTTGGCGGCGCCGCTCTCCTGGTCGAGCTGGTGCGCGAACTCGTGGATCACGACGTTGCGCCCGTCGCCGGGCACGGCCGCGCCTGCCAGCACGTCGTCCCACGACAGGAGCACCTGCCCCTGCTGCCACGACTCGCCCAGCAGCACCCGGCGTTCGCCACGCTCGAGGCCCGCGCCGTCGCGCTGCACGCGGTCGACGACGAAGGCGCCCGGGTACAGCAGCACCTGGCGCAACTGCGGGAAGTAGCCGGCGCGCCGGTTCAGCAGCAGCAGGCCGGCCTGCGCGGCGATCAGCACGCGCATCTCCTCGGTGACGACGAGACCGTCGCAGCCCAGCACGGGCTTCTCGGCCACGAGCACCTGGATGTGCTTCTTCAGCTGCAGCTGCAGGTCGGCCGGCAGGCGGCGGAAGTACGGCATGCGCTGCTGCAGCACCTGCCGCCACGCGTGCGGGAAGGGCCGCCGCGTGATGCGCCAGCGCCGCAGCGCGGCCCACAGCGGCGGGCCCCACAGCCAGGCCGCGACCGCCAGGGCCAGCGCGGCCAGCACCGCGAGCGGAACGAGAGACAAGATCGCGGCTTCCATCGGGCCCAGGACAGCGGCAGTTGGGCCCGCGCGGCCGCGAATTCAAGCCCTGGGTTCGCAGCGCACGTCGGTGTGGACCGAGTTGGCGATGAAGCAGGCGGCGTGCGCGCGGTGGTGCAGGTCGTGCAGCTGCTCGGCGCCGGGCTGCCGGCCGGCGAACACCACGTGCGGCCGCAGCGTCACCTCGGTCATCGCCATGCGGCCCTGCGCGTTGCGCGCCATCACGCCCTCGGCGGCGTCCTCGTAGCGGTCCACGCACCAGCCGTCGGCGGCGGCCAGCGACAGGAACCACAGCATGTGGCAGCTCGACAGCGAGGCCACGAACATCTCTTCCGGGTCCACCGCCGCAGGGTCGGAGTACCGCGGCACGACCAGCGGCGACGACGACGCCGGCAGCTCCACGCCGCCGTCGAAGCGCAGCCGGTGGGCGCGGTGGTAGCGGTTGTCGGTGAAGGCCTCGCCTTCGGCGCGCTGCCACAGCAGCTGGGCGGTGTATGCATGCATGCCGGCATTCTGCGGCGGCGGTGGGCTGGTGGGGCGGCAGCTGCGATCATCGGCACCATGATCCAACTGCACTACCACCCCAGCAACGCCAGCTTCGCGCCGCACGCGCTGCTGCGCGAGATCGGCGTGCCCTTCGAGTTGCTGCTCGTGGACCGCGCGCACCAGGCGCACAAGGCGCCGGCCTACCTGCGGCTGAACCCGAACGGCCTGATCCCGGTGCTGGTCGACGGCGACCTGGTGCTGTACGAGACGGCAGCAATCTGCCTGCACCTCGTCGACACGCACCCGCAAGCCGGCCTGGCGCCGGCACTGGGCACGCCCGAGCGCGCGCACTTCTACAAGTGGCTGGTGTGGCTGACGAACACGCTGCAGGCGACGCTGATCCATTACTTCTACCCCGAGCGCCTGGTGGATGCCGGCAACACGGCCGGCGCCGCGCAGGTGAAGGCGCACGCGCAGGCGCGCGTGGTCGCGCTGCTGCAGCAGATCGACGACCAGCTCGCCGCCCACGGCGGCCCGTGGTTGTTGGGGTCGTCCTACACAGCTACAGACATTTACACCTGGATGCTGTGCCGCTGGACACGCGGATTCAGCGACCGCCCGGCCCGTGACTTTCCGCACATCGGGCCCTACCTGGCCCGGGTGCTGGCCCGGCCGGCCATGCAGCAGGCTGTTGCGGCCGAACAACTTCCAGCGCCGTTGGTCTGAGCGCACGGGGCAAGGCGGTTGCAACTGGTGACAGGAACCAGTGTTCGGTGACTGTTCGGCCCTCAGGTGGGTGGGCCCGACGTCGAAAATCTGGGAACAGATTCCCAGGTTCTCCGGGCCCCGACTCCCAGACGCCGCACCCTGCGGTGCCGGGGCCGCGGGCCCCAGCACAAGAAAGTCGTCGTGGACATCACCCGCCAGCCCCAGCCCCGCAGCGCCGCACGTTCCCTGCCCGCCAGCCACCCGATCCGCCGCTTCCCGCGCACCCGCATCGCCGCCGTGACGCTGGCAGCCCTGGCCGCGGCCGGCGCAGCGGCGGCCCAGGCCCAGGTCCAGGCCGCCGCCGACTGGGCGCCGGGCCGCCTGCTCGTGATGCCCCGTGCCGGCCTGCCGGCCGCGGAACTGGAGCGCGTGATCGGCGTGCCCGGGAGCCGGTCGCGGCGGCTGGGCGGCAGCGGCGTGCACGTGGTCGAGCTGCCGCCGCAGGCCTCGGAAGTGGCGGTGCTGAACCGCCTGGCACGCCACCCGCACCTGAAGTTCGCCGAACTCGACCGCCGCGTGCGCAGCGGCATGGCGGCGTCCGACCCCTACATGGGCAGCGCCTGGCACCTGCCGAAGATCTCGGCGCCGACGGCCTGGGACACGGCCCAGGGCCGCGGCATCACCATCGCCATCCTCGACTCGGGCGTGCTGGCCACGCACGCCGACCTGGCCGCCAACCTGGTGCCGGGCTGGAACTTCGTCGACAACAACGCCAACACCGCCGACGTGCGCGGCCACGGCACGCAGGTGGCCGGCACGGCGGCCGCCATCACGAACAACGGCACCGGCGTCGCCGGGGTGGCCGGCGCGGCGCGCATCATGCCGATCCGCGTCTCGGACAGCTCGGGCTACGCCTACTACAGCACCATCGCCGCCGGCGTGACCTGGGCGGCCGACAACGGCGCGCGCGTGGCCAACGCCAGCTTCGCGGGCGTCTACGCCAGCGCGTCGGTGCAGAGCGCCGCCAGCTACCTGAAGAGCAAGGGCGGCCTGCTGGTCGTGGCTGCCGGCAACAGCAACGCCAACGACGGCTCGCCGGCCAGCACGACGATGATCCCGGTGTCGGCCACCGACAGCAACGACGCCAAGGCCAGCTGGTCGAGCTACGGCAGCTACGTCGCCGTGGCCGCGCCCGGCGTCGGCATCTGGACCACCCACAGCGATGGCAACTACGCGTCGGTGTCGGGCACCTCGTTCGCGGCACCGGCCACGGCCGGCGTGATCGCGCTGATGATGTCGGTGCAGCCGACGCTGTCGCCGGCACAGGTGGAAAGCCTGCTGTACCAGACCGCGCTCGACCTGGGCACGGCCGGCCGCGACATCTACTTCGGCCACGGCCGGGTCGATGCCGCTGCCGCGGTGGCTGCTGCGGCCGCGACGGCCACGGTGGACAGCCAGGCGCCGTCGGTGGCCGTGGCCTCGCTGGCCAACGGCGCCAGCGTCAGCGGCCTCGTGCCGGTGGACGTGAGCGCCAGCGACAACGTCGGCGTGACCCGTGTCGACCTGCGCGTGAACGGCAAGACCGTGGCCAGCGACAGCAGCGCGCCCTACCAGTTCAGCTGGGACAGCAGCACGCTGGCCAACGGCACGGCCAGCATCAGCGCGGTGGCGGTCGACGCCGCCGGCAACAGCGGCAGCTCGGCCACCGTGTCGGTGACGGTCGCCAACACCACCGTGGCGCCCCCCCCGGTGGTGGCGGACACCACCGCGCCGGCAGTGCAGCTGCTGAACCCGGCCAGCGGCAGCAAGGTGTCGGGCGTCGTGGCCGTGCGCGCCAGCGCCAGCGACGACAGCGGCAGCGCAGGCCTCAAGCAACAGCTCTACATCGACGGCAAGCTCGTGGCCTCGGCCACCGGTGGCAGCCTGTCCTACAACTGGAACACCCGCAAGGTGAAGGCCGGCAGCCACACGCTGCAGGCCGTGGCCACCGACGCCGCCGGCAACAAGAACGCGGTGTCGGTGACGGTCTCGCGCTGAACCACCGCAGCGCACTGGCGCCGCAAGCCCATGAAAAAAGCCCGTCGGTGACGGGCTTTTTGCTGTGCGCCCCGCAAGGCGCTGCGACCAGGATCAGCCGCGACGGCGGCGGCCGGCGGCAGCCGCACCCAGCAGCGCCAGGCCGACGAGGGCCAGCGACGCGGGTTCCGGCACGCCGGTTTCCGGGCCCCCGTCACAGTCGAAGCAGCCAGCGGTGCTCTCGTACGACTGGCCGCTCAGGCCGACGTCTTGCCACTTGGCGCTGTAGGGGCTGGTGAACGTAACGCCGCTGGCGCTGAAGTCACCTGCCGTGGTCAGCGTCAGCTGGAACACATTGACTTCACCTTCAGCCAGACCACCACCGATGGCGCCGCCTGCGCAGCCGCCCGAAGAGTAGACGCACAGGTCGACGCGGTTGGCGCCAGGACCGCCGGCACCGCCGCCCGAGCCCGGGAGGATCAGGTCAACACCCGCATCCCAGCCCGCGTTGGCCACGGCGCCGGTCAGCGTCGGCGCGACCACATCGATGCCGAAGGACATCAGCGCGTTCTGGCCCGGGCCCGACGAGGCGTTGGTCGCCGTCACCGAGAACACGGCCGTGCTGCTGGTCAGCGAGGTCAGCGAGAACGCGAAGGTCGTGTTCAGCGAAGCGCCGTCCCAAGTGAGGACGTAAGACAGGGTGCTGGCGTCACCGACGGAGTCGAAGGTGACGGCGGCGGCCTGCGCGCTGCCGATGGCCCCGAAGCCCAGGGCCCCGGCTGCCACGACGGAGGAGAGAACTCGTTGTGCGAATGACTTCATTGCTGCGCCCTGAGAGGTGGTGAAGGGGACGGGTGACTTGTGACGAGAAGAAAGCAGCTTTTGGGCCAGCTTTCCCAACCCATTGATTTGGGTGGGTTTTCCCACTCAGCTCCCGGGGCGGTGCCGGGCGGTTGTCAAGTTTCTCGACAAGTCACAGGCAGCGCCAGACCGGCCCGCACGGAGCGGTCGGTCAGGTATGACGCCCAAACAACTGGTGGAACACCGCCGGTTCGCGCAGCTCGCGCGTGCGCAGGCCCAGCAGCGGCTCGTCGAACGGCGCGCGCGAGTCCAGGCCGTCGGTGCTGGGCGAGGCGCCAGCGCCCAGCACGTCGGAGACGAAGCGCTGCATCTCCGGGTTGGACGAGGTGTGGGTCATCAGCGCGCCGGTGAGCGACAGCACGCGGGCCCAGATCGCGGTGTCGCCGCCGTCCAGCAGGTGCCGGGGGAAGCCCCATTCATCGAGTTGTCGCATGGCGGTCCGGTGTGACGAGTTGTTTCACCGGGTATCGGCCCACCCGGCCGCTGCCTTGACCCGGCGGGCCTCAGAGACTGCCGCTGCTGCGCAACTTCTCCAGGCGCAGTGCCAACTGTTGCCGCATCTCGGACAGGCGTTGCTGTTGCGTTTTCATCGACTCCATGTCAGGCGACGCGTCGAGCGCCGCCTGCAGTGCCGCGATCTCGCGCATCAGCTCCACCTCGGGTGGCGCGTAGCCGGCGTCCTTCAGGATCTTCATCGGCATCTTCAGCGCGTCGGGCGTCTCGGCGTAGCCGTCGCCGAAGTGCAGCGGACGGCCGTAGCTGGGCGCGGCGCGCAGCTCGCCGCTGGCCTCGCTGTCGCGCAGCGACTGGCCGATGTGGTCTTCCAGCAGCTGCAGCCGGTGTTCGCGCTTCTGTTCCTCGGGACTCATGCCGACACCTCCTGTGCACTGCCCAGGCGCTGCAGCCAGTGCCGGGTCAGCGGCGTCAGCGGCTTGGCCATCAGGCGTTCGTTCAGCAGCGCGCGGCCCACGGCACGCCGGCTGCTGCCCGAGGACGCGACCGCCGCCGCCAGCAGCGTCAGGTCGATGAGGTCGCGCTGGGCGTGGCTGCCGCCGAAGCCGCGGGCCAGCGTGCGCACCGGGTACAGCAGGTCGACCGCCGCATCGGCGTCGCCGCGCTCCAGCGCCAGCAGCCCGCGCATCAGCGGCAGACCGACCTCGCGGGCCACGGCGTGGTTGCTGCGCCGCACGTCGCAGGCGTCGAGCGCGCGCTGCGCGCAGCGGGCCAGCCAGGCTTCGGCCGCCGCGCCCTGGCCGGCGGCCAGCAGCGCCAGCACGCGGTGCACGTCGTTGAAGGCGTAGTAGCCGGCCTCGGCGTCGCCGGCCGGCCAGCCCGCCGCCAGCGCCGCGGCGTGGCCGCTGACGTCGTGGCCCAGCAGGTGCAGCCGCCACAGCATGGCGGCGGCGTCCACGCGCTGCAGCGTGATCTGCACGGCGTCGCCGCTCAGGTGGTTGTCGATCAGGCGCAGCACGCCGGCCACGTCCAGCGCCTCCAGCCGGAACAGCGCCTTGTGCCACCACAGGTGGCCGGCGAAGCCGTTGCCGTCGGCCCAGGCCGGCTGGTGCTGACGCAGCCAGGCCGAGCCTTCCTCGAAGCGGCCCTGCATCTCCATCACGTGCGCCACCGCGTGCACGGCCCAGGGCACGCGCGGGTCGGCCTGCAGCGCCTGGCGCCCGGCGTCCTCGGCCTGCGGGTACAGGTTGCACTCCTCCAGCCCGAAGGCGTACAGACCCAGCACGAACGGCCGCAGCGGGTCGCCCGCGCTCCATTCGGGCAGCGCGCGCGCGGGGCGCAGCCGCAGGCCGTTGGCGTCGCCGCGGTAGAAGTCCCACAGCTGCGCCCACTGCAGCGCGAGCGCATCGCGCGGGTGCTCGACCAGGTGCGCGTCCCAGCGCTGGCAGGCCGTCTGCCAGCGGCCTTCCAGCAGCGCCTGCACGGCATCCAAGTGGGTCTGCTCGCCCGCCGGTGCGCCGTCGATCAGCGTGCGCGCGGTCACCAGGTGGGTGGCGGCCTCGTCGCACAGCGCGGGTTCGGTCAGGCTCAGCAGGAAGCCGGCGCGCATGACGTGCGGCAGCGCCCAGCCGGGGTCGGCGGCCGTGGCGGCGTCGAGGTCGGCGAGCGGCGTGTCGTAGAACGACATCATGCGCCACAGCGCGGTCTCGACGGCGTCACGTGCCACCGACGAGCCGCTGCCCGAAGGGTTGCCGCGCGCGTCGTGGGACACCATGGCGCGAAATGTAGCGCCTCGGCGTTTCAGATCGCGGGCCAGGCGCGCGGTGGATCGCGCAAGCGCTCCCACGCGCGGGCCAGGCGCAGCACGCCCAGGTCGTCGTGGCGCCGGCCGATGATCTGCAAGCCGATCGGCAGCCCGCTTGCGGTGTGCCCGCAGTCGATCGACAGCGCCGGCTGTTCGCTCATGTTGCAAGGCAGCGTGAAGCCGATGTGCTCCATCGCGCGCAGCGGGTCGTTGGTGGGCATCGCCCAGTCGGCAGGGAAGGCCGGCACCGGACTCACTGGCGAGAGCACGAAGTCGAACGGCTGGCAGGCGGTGACGGCCGCGTCGCGCAGCGCCGCCATCTGGCTGTAGCCGTGGAACAGCTGGGCCGTGCTGAAGCCCGCGGCCGCGGCGACCCAGTCGCGGATGAACGGCAGCACCAGCGTCTGGCGCTCGGCCGGCAGCGCACTGATGTCCAGCCACGAGCGCACGCGCCAGAAGAGGTTGATGCCGTCGGCCATGGCGCGCGTGGTGAAGGGCGCGAGCGGCTCGACGACGGCGCCGGCGGCTTCGAAGCGGCGGGCGGCGGCTTGCACGGCGGCACGGGTCTCCGGCGTGACGGGCAGGCCCCAGCCGGCGTCGAGCAGCAGGCCGATGCGCAGGCCGCGCAGGTCGACGTCGAGCGCCGTCCAGTCGATGTCGGCGGGCGGCAGGCTGGTCGCGTCGCGCCAGTCGGGGCGGCTCAGCGTGGCCATCGCCAGCGCCGCGTCGGCCACCGTGCGCGTCATCGGGCCGGCACAGCGGCCGGCGTACGGCGGCTGGATCGGCACGCGGCCGTTGCTGGGCTTGAAGCCGACGATGCCGCACCAGCCCGCGGGCAGGCGGATCGAGCCGCCGATGTCGGTGCCCAGGTGCAGCGGCCCGTAGCCCGCGGCCGCCGCCGCCGCAGCGCCGGCGCTGCTGCCGCCGGGGTTCTTCGACAGGTCCCAGGGGTTGCGCGTGAGCACGCCGCGCGCGCCGTGGAAGCTGGACAGGCCCGACGACAGCATGCCGTAGTCGGGCATCGTGGTCTTGGCGATGAAGACCGCGCCGGCCTCGCGCAGACGCGCCGCAGGCGGCGCGTCGTCGGCGGCCGGCACCAGCGTGGTGGCGGCCGTGCCCAGCGGCAGCGGCACGCCGCGCGTGGCGATGTTCTCCTTCAGCGTCACCGGCACGCCGTCGAGCGCCGACAGCGGCTGGCCCGCGGCAAAGCGGGCTTCCGACGCACGCGCCATCGCCAGCGCGCCGTCGGGGTCGAAGGCCCAGGTGGCCTGCAGCGCCGGTTCGCAGCGCTCGACGTGCGCGATGACCGCACGCGCCACCTCCAGCGGCGACAGCGCGCCGCGCCGGTACAGCGGCCCCAGTTCGGCCGCGCCCAGCGCGTGCAGCGCGGCGCTCAAATCTTGATGTCCGGCGGCGCCCAGCTCACCGCCGCCAGGTCGTTGGCGAAGATCGGCGAGCTGTTCCACAGCCCGCGCAGGCCGCGCTTGAACACCGCCACCTGCGCCGGGTTCCACAGGAACACGTTCACTGCGTCCTCGGCCAGCTGGCGCTGGATGTCGCGCCACAGCCGGCCGCGCTCGCGCGGCTCGCTGGTGGATGCCAGCGTCGCCACCAGGCCGCGGAACTTGGCGCTGTCGTAGCCGTAGTAGTACTTCGGGTCGGCGTAGGCGGTGGCGTAGTCCAGCGGCTCGACGTGGTTGATGATGGTCATGTCGAAGTTGCCCTTGAACGGGCCGGCCAGCCACTGCGCCCACTCGACGTTCTCGATCTTCGCGTTCACGCCCACCTTGGCCAGCATCGCCGCGACGATCTCGCCGCCCTTGCGCGCGTAGGGCGGCGGCGGCAGCGTCAGCGTCACGTTCAGCGGCGTCGTGACGCCGGCATCGCGCAGCAGGGCCTTGGCCTTCTCGGGGTCGTAGGGGTACAGGCCGGTGAGGTCCTGGTAGCCCAGGTCGGTGGGCGCGAAGTGGCTGCCGATGGGGCGGCCAAGGCCTTCCTGCGCGCCGTCGATGAAGGCCTTGCGGTCGATGGCGTGCGTGAGCGCGCGCCGCACGCGCACGTCGCTGAACGGCGCCTTGCGGTTGTTCAGCGCCAGGATGCCCTTGCCCGCGGTGCTGCCCACCTGCACGGTGAAGCGGCGGTCGCCCTGGAACTGCTTGAGCGCCGAGAAGGCGCCGAAGCGCGGCATGCCGTCGATGTCGCCGGCCAGCAGCGCGGCCACCTGCGCGGCGGGGTCGTTGATGAAGCGGAAGGTGACCTTCTCCAGCCGCACCTTGGCCGCGTCGCGGAAGTTCGGGCTCTTCACCAGGCTGATGCTGCTGCCCTTGGCCCAGGTGTCCAGGCGGTAGGCGCCGGTGCCCACCGGCCTGGTGGCGGCGGTGGCCGCGGTGTTCGGGTGCAGGATGACCGCGGTGTTCTCGCCCAGGCGGAACGGCAGCGTCGCGTCGGCGTTGTTCAGCGTCAGGATCACCGTGTGCGGGTCGGTCACGGTGACGCTGGCGATGTTGTCGAACACCGCCTTCTTGGCCTTGTTGGTGCTGCCCTCGGCCTTGGCGCGGTCGAAGCTGAACTTCACCGTGCTGGCGTCGAACGCGGCACCGTCGCTGAAGGTGACGCCCTTCTTCAGGATGAACGTGTAGCTCTTGCCGTCGGGTGCCACGAGCCAGCGCTCGGACAGCAGCGGCGTCACCGCGCCATCCATCGCGATCTTGGTCAGGCCCTCGAAGATGTTGTAGTGCACGATCTCGCCGATGGCCGCCGCCGGCGCCGTGGTCGGGTCCAGGCCCGGCGGCTCCAGGATCATGCCCAGCACCAGCGTCTTCTTGTTGGCCTGCGCGTAGGCCGAGGGCAGCGCGGCGGCCAGCGGTGCGCCGAGCAGCAGGGCGTTGAGGGTGCGGCGGTCCAGGCTCATCTACAGGCTCCTCGGGTGGGGTGACGGCACATTCTGCGGCATGCCCGGCCCCCCGGGCACGGCGGCGAGCAGGCGGCGGGTGTAGGGGTGCTCGGGCGCCGTGAACAGGCGCTCGGGCGGGCCCTGCTCGACGATGCGGCCCTGCCACAGCACGATGACCTCGTCGCAGACCAGGTCCACCACCGCGAGGTCGTGGCTGATGAACAGGTAGGTGACGCCGTAACGGTCCTGCAGGTCCTGCATCAGGTTCAGCACCTGCGCCTGCACGCTGACATCGAGCGCGCTCACCGGCTCGTCGGCGACGATGAGCTGTGGCCGCGTGATCAGCGCCCGCGCGATCGCGATGCGCTGGCGCTGACCACCGCTGAATTCGTGCGGGTACTTCGCCATGTCGCTGGCACGCAGGCCCACCGCGTCCAGCGCCTCGCCGACGCGTTCGCGCTGCTCGGCGCGGCTGGCGCCGAACAGCACGGCCAGCGGCTCGGCCACCGTCTGGCCGACGCTGCGCCGCGGATCGAGCGAACCGTAGGGGTCCTGGAACACCATCTGCAGCTTGCTGCGCGCCTGGCGCAGCTGCTCGCGCGGGAGTGCATGCAGGTCCAGGCCGTCGAGCACGACACGGCCGCTGCTCGGCGGCTCCAGCGCCATCACCAGCCGCGCCAGCGTGCTCTTGCCCGAGCCCGATTCACCGACGATGCCCAGGCTCCTGCCGGCCTGCAGCGTGAAGCTGACGTCGTCGAGCGCCTGCACCTCGGGCGCGGCGGCGAACAGGTGCTCGCGCGGCAGGCGGTAGCGCTTGCCGAGCTGCTCGACCTGCAGCAGCGGCGCGCTCATCCGTGCACCCGCAGGCACCGTGCGTCGTGCCCCGGCGCCAGCGCCACCAGCGGGGGATCGGTTGCGCGGCAGGCGTCGATCACGCGCTCGCAGCGGTCGGCGAACGGACAGCCGCGCGGCATGTCGGCCAGCTCGGGCACACGCCCCGGAATCGTGGCCAGCCGCGTGCCGCGCGCCAGGCCCAGCCGCGGCCGGGCGGCGAACAGGCCGCGCGTGTAGGGGTGCGCCAGGCGCTGGAACACGGCCGCGGTGGGCCCGCTCTCGACCACGGTGCCGCCGTACATCACGAGCAGCCGCTGCACCGTCTGCGCCATCACGCCCAGGTCGTGGCTGATCAGCAACAGCCCCATGCCGTCTTCGGCCACCAGCTCGGCGATCAGGTCCAGCACCTCGCGCTGGATCGTCACGTCCAGTGCCGTCGTCGGCTCGTCGGCCACCAGCAGGTCGGGCCCGCAGGCGAGCGCGATGGCGATCACGACACGCTGGCGCTGCCCGCCCGAGAGCTGGTGCGGGTAGGCGTCGAGCCGCTCGCGCGCCTGCGGCAGCTGCACCCGTTCCAGCAGCCGCAGCGCCTCGGCACGGGCCGCGGCAGCGCCCAGTCCCTTGTGCAGGCGCAGCGACTCGCCGATCTGGCGGCCCACCGTGTGCAGCGGGTTCAGCGCGGTCATCGGCTCCTGGAACACCATGCCGATGCGGTCGCCGCGCAGGCGGCACAGCGCGGGCTCGTCCAGCGTCGTCAACTCCTGGCCATGGAGCCGGATCGAGCCCGAGACCACCGCGCCGTCGGGCAGCAGGCCCATCAGCGCCAGCGCGGTGATGGACTTGCCGCAGCCCGACTCGCCGATGAGCCCCACGGTGTCGCCGCGGCGCAGCGACAAGGACACGCCGCGCAGCGCATCGGCAGGGCCGCGTGCGGTCTGCAGCGTGACCCGCAGGTCGGTGACGGTGAGCAGGTCGGGCGTGCCGGGTGAGGAGTTGGTCACGCGGCAACGATAACGGACACCGGCACGGCCCCATGAAAAAGCGCCCCGGCACGCAGCGCGCGCCGGGGCGTCAAGGAGGTGCGATCACCTCTTGTTCAACAGGAGACGAAACTGGGAGACCGGTGCGTCAGAAGCTGTGGCGCACGCCGACTTCGAAACCTTGCGAGGTCTCGGCGATGGCCGGCATCGTGAAGCCGCTGATGCTGCCCACGGTGTAGTTGGCGGTGCCCTTGTTGTCCATCAGCGCGTAGGTCGAGTAGACGGCGGTGCGCTTGCTCAGGTTGTGCACCACGCCCAGCGCGTAGTGGTCGGCCTCGCGTGCGGCCAGCGTTCCCGCGCCCTCGGCCTTGTTGTACGAGGCCCGCACCACGGTGGCGCCGAACGGCACGCTGGCGCCGATGTTGTAATGGCGGTCCTTGGCGTCCTGGTACTTGGCTTCCTGGAAGCTGCCCGAGACCTTCACGACACCGAAGTCGTACGAGGCGCCGAACACGGCCAGTTCCACGTCGTCGGTGGTCACCTCGGTCTGGCTGTAGGCGCCGCTGACGTCGAGGCCGGCGATGCGGTAGCCGACGCGGCCGCCGGTGTACTTCTTGCCCGCCACGCCTTCACCTGCGGCCACGCTCAGCTGGCCGTACACGCCGCCCAGCGTGGACGGCAGGAAGTACGAGACCATGTTGTCCGAGCGCACCCGGGTGTCGACGCCGCCCAGGGCCGCGTAGCTCAGGCTGGTGTCGCCGATGCCGTTGGTGCCGAAGACGTCGTAGTCGGCCAGCGTGTTCCAGGTCGGCGTCAGGTCGCGGCCCAGGCGCACTTCACCCAGCGCGGCGCTGGAGAGGCTGACGGTGGCGCGGCGGTGCCAGAAGCGGCTGCTGTTGGGCGTGCCGGTGTCGGCGTTGATGGCCGACTCGAGCCAGAAGCCGGCGCGCAGGCCGCCCCCCAGGTCTTCGGTGCCGCGGAAGCCCAGGCGGCTGGACTGCATGCCGTCGGTGGACAGCTGGGTCTGCTTGGTGCCGGCGTTGTCGATGTGGCGCACACCGACGTCGACGACGCCGAACAGCGTGACTTGCGACTGCGCCGAAGCGGCACCGGCAGCACCCAGCACGGCCAGGGCGATCAAGGACTTCTTCATGGAGGAACCTCGTGTTCAGTGGAGCCGCGCCAGGGGCGGCACGGCGACATGACGCAAGGTTAGGGAGGTCGGGCCGATCAACAAACAGTCGATGCGGCAACGCAGCATTCGTGAATCCTGAACAATGAATTCACGAAGCGGCAACCTGCTGCTGACCACGTTGCACGGGCACCTGGACCATGCCCAGGCCCAGATCCAGCAGGGACTGGCGCAGGGCCGCTTCCAGCGGCGTCGCGGGCAGCGGGCCGACCGCCCGCTCCAGCGCGCTGCCGTCCAGCGCGTGCGGCACGTGCCACAGGTAGCGCATGCGTGCCAGTTCACGCCACAGCGGGTGCACCAGGCCCACCACGCGCACCAGCGCCCACGGCATGCCGCCGTGGCGCCAGCCGCCGGCCGGGCGCCAGCCCAGCGACGCAGCGGCAGCCTCCACGGCAGCGAGGAACGCGCGTCCGGTGCAGGCGTGGCCGGCGTGGTGCCAGCGCTGGAAGCCGCGCACGCGCGGCGCAGCGGCCACGGCCACGAAGGCCTGCGCCAGGTCGGGCAGGTAGGTCCAGGCGTGCACCAGGTCCAGCGGCCCCGGGTAGACGAGCCTGCCGCGCGCGAGGTCCTTCACCACCGCCTGGTCCAGCCACGAGCCGCTGCCGGCGCCGAAGAAGTCGCCGGCGCGGACCAGCACGCTGTCCAGTCCCTGCGCGGCCAGGCGCTGCAGCGTCGCTTCCATCGCGATGCGCTGTTCGCCCTTGCGCGTGCCGGGCCGCTGCGGCGTGTCTTCGCGCAGCACCGGCGGCATGTGGCCGGCGCCGTAGTTGTAGACGCTGCCGGGCAGCATGAAGCGCGCGTCCAGCGCCTGCGCCACCGCCAGGCCGTGGTGGAACAGCGGCATCAGCTCGGTCTCCCAGCGGTGGTACGGCGGGTTCACGGCGTGGACCACGGTGCTGGCGCCGGCGGCACGCGCGGCCAGCGCGGCGGTGTCGTGCAGCGGCGTGTCCAGCCACTCGGCGCCGGCGGGCAGCGGCCGGTCCGGCGCGCGGCGCTGCTGCGCCAGCACGCGCCAGCCGGCGGCGGCAAAGGCAGCGACGGCGGCACTGCCGAAACGGCCGGCGGCGCCGAGGATCAGGACGGTATTGCGATGGGTCATGGGGATCTCCTGGGATCGAGCGGGTTGCGGTGCCCGCATGGTCGGTGGCCCCCAGACATTCGACAATTGCCGACGTCCGCATGCGAGCTATACAGTTCTGCATGGCCAACGATGGTTTCGACTGGACCCTGGTGCGCAGCTTCGTCGCCGTGCTCGACGCCGGCAGCCTGATGGGTGCCGCGCGGCAGCTGGGCGCGCAGCAGCCGACGCTGAGCCGCCACATCGCCGAACTCGAACTGCAGCTGGGCACGCCCTTGTTCGAGCGCACCGGCCGCGGCGTCGTGCCCACCGCTGCGGCGCTGGCCATCGCCGACGCCGCGCGCCAGATGGAAGACGGCGCCGGCGCGCTGGCACGTGCGCTGGCCGGACAGCGCGAGGCCACCACCGGCACCGTGCGCATCACCACCAGCCAGGTGGCGGCGGTGTGGCTGCTGCCACCGGTGCTGGCGGCGCTGCAGCAGGCCGAGCCCGGCATCCAGATCGAACTCGTGGCCAGCAACGGCCTGAGCAACCTGCTGCGCCGCGAAGCCGATATCGCGGTGCGCATGGTGCGGCCGGCGCAAGGCTCGCTGGTGGCGAAGAAGCTCGGCGACATCCCCATCGTGGCCGCCGCCCACGACAGCTACCTGGCGCGCGCCGGCGCACCGCGCCAGCCCGACGACCTGCTGCAGCACCGCCTGATCGGCTTCGAGCGCGACCCGTCGCTGCTGCGCGGGTTCGCGGCGCTGGGCCTGCCGGTCACGCGCGCGCACTTCGCGCTGCGCACCGACGACCAGGTCGCCTACGGGCAGCTGGTGGCCGCCGGCGCGGGCATCGGCTTCGTCGCGGCCTACAACGTGCCGCAGTGGCCTGGCGTGCGCACGCTGCTGCCGACGCTGAAGGTGCCGCCGCTGCCGTGTTGGCTGGCGGTGCACCGCGAGATCCGCGGCAGCCGCGTCGTGCGCCGCGTCTACGACTTCCTGGCGGCGGCGCTGCCGGCGGCGCTGGCCGGCTGAGCGCGTTCAGGCCCGCGCCAGCAGGTCCATGTAGGCGCCTGCGACCCGCGGTGCGGCGCCCAGCCCCAGCGCCTGCATCAGCGCCTCGGCGATGGCCACGCCCTCGGCGTCGCTCTGCCCGTCCTGCAGCACGACCTCGAGCTCCATGAAGTCGCCCAGCCCCTCGACGCGGTCGATGTGGATGCGCGTGGCGCCCGCCAGCAGCAGCCAGCGCTGCTTGCGCACGCGCCCGAGCAGGCCGCAGCCGCGCTCCAGCGCCTCGCGCAGCGCCGCCGGGTCGGGCACCGGCACACGCACGTAGTCAGAGGCCCTGGCCTCGCTGCCGTCGGGGCGGTGGTAGTGGATGAGCTCGCCGCTGCCGTCGTCGAACACGCGCAGCTTCAGCCGGCCGTGCCGCACGGCGAAGAAGGTGTCGTCCTGCTCGATCAGCACCGGCTGCGTGTCGGCAACGGCACGCGCCTGCGGCAGCAGATGCTCGACGCTGGGGATGCGGGCCTTGATCTCGATGTTGCGTGGCATGCAGTCTCCTGGGCGCGCCCCTCAGCGCCGCCGCGCCAGCTTCGGGTCCATCAGGTCGCGCAGCCCGTCGCCCAGCAGGTTCAGGCCGAGCACGCTCAGCACGATGGCCACGCCGGGGTACACGGCCAGCATCGGCGCCTGGAACATCTGCGTCTGCGCCTCGTTGAGCATGCGGCCCCAGCTCGGCTGCGGCGGCTGTGTGCCCAGGCCGAGGTAGCTCAGCGCCGCCTCGGCCAGGATGGCGGTGGCGAAGCTGATCGTGGCCTGCACGATCAGCTGGCTGGCGATGTTGGGCAGCACGTGGTCGATCGTGATGCGCACCGCGCCCTTGCCCGAGGTGCGCGCGGCCAGCACGTATTCGCGCGACCACACGGCGTTGGCGGCGCCGCGCGTGATGCGCGCGAACACCGGGATGTTGAAGATGCCGATGGCGACGATGCTCATCACGAGCCCGGGGCCGTAGATCGCCGTCAGCATGATGGCCGACAGCAGCGCCGGGAACGCGAACGTGAAGTCGGCCGCGCGCATCACCAGCTCTTCGACCCAGCCGCGCCGCGCCGACGCCAGGCAGCCGAGCAGCACGCCCAGCCCGAGGCCGATGCCGACCGCGATGACGCCCACGACGATGCTGTTCTGCGCCCCCACCAGCAGCTGGCTGGCGATGTCGCGGCCCAGGCTGTCGGTGCCCAGCCAGTGCGCGGCCGAGGGCGCGGCCAGCTTGTTCGGGATGTCGATGTCGGCCGGCGGGTACGGCGACCACACCAGCGACAGCGCCGCCGCGCCCACCATCAGCGCGGTCAGCAGCGCGCCCAGCACGAAGCTGGGGTGCCGCGCGGCGCGCCGCCAGAAGCCGTTCATGGCCGGACCCCGTGTGCCGTGCTCATGCGTGGCGCAGCCGCGGATCGATCAGCGCATACAGCACGTCGACGATGAAGTTGACGATGACCACCACCGCCGCCAGCAGCATCACCACGTCGCGCACCACCACCAGGTCGCGGTTGCTGATGGCCTGGAAGATCAGGCGCCCCACGCCAGGCAGCACGAACACGTTCTCGACGACGATGGTGCCGGTGATGAGGTTGGCGAACTGCAGGCCCATCACCGTCAGCACCGGGATCATCGCGTTGCGCAGCACGTGGCGCCACAGTGCCTGCCGCCGCGACAGGCCCTTGGCGCGCGCGGTGCGCACGAAGTCCTCGCGCATCACCTCCAGCACCGCCGAACGCGTCACGCGCGCCAGGATGGCTGCCTGCACCAGCGCCAGCGCCACGGCCGGCAGCACCAGCGCCTTCAGGCCCTCCCAGAGGCCGCCGCCGTCGTCCTCGGTCCAGCCCGGGAAGCCGCCGGCGCTGACCCACTGCAGCTGCACCGCGAACAGCAGGATCAGCAGGATCGCGAACCAGAAGTTCGGGATGGCGATGCCGATCTGGCTGGCGGCCATCACGCCCACGTCGCCCAGCTTGTTGTGGCGCGCGGCCGCGTACACGCCCAGGCCCAGCGCCAGCACCGTGGTCAGCGCCATCGCCAGCAGCGCCAGCGGCAGCGTCACGCGCAGGCGCTCGGCGATCAGCTCGGCGGTGGGGGTGTCGTAGCTGATGCTGTTGGCGGTCTCGCCGCGCGCCAGGCCGCCCATCCAGTCGGCGTAGCGCGCCAGCGGCGGGCGGTCCAGGCCCAGCTTGGCGTTCAGTGCGGCCAGCGATTCGGGGGTCGCGGTGTCGCCCAGGATGACCTCGGCGGCGTTGCCGGGCAGCAGTTCGAGCACGGCAAACACCACCACCGACGCGACGAGCAGGGTGAGGACGAAGGTGGCAAAGCGGCGCAGCAGGAAGACCGACATCGCGTTCTATGATGCCTCAATGAACGCCCTGCCCTTCCCCACCCACGAGGTCTTCATCGCCGGTGTGTGGCGCGCCTGCGCCAGCGGCGAGACGCTGCCGCTGCTGAACCCGTCGGACGGCACGCTGCTCGCGCCCATCGCACGCGGCGGTGCCGCCGACATCGATGCCGCAGTGGCGGCGGCGCAGGCGGCGCTGGACGCCGACTGGGGCCGGCTGACCGCCGCCGAACGCGGCCGCCTGCTGCTGAAGATGAGCGCGCTGGTGCTGGAGCAGGCCGACCAGCTGGCGCAGCTGGAGGCGCTGGACGTGGGCAAGCCGCTGAAGCAGGGCCGCGCCGATGCGGTGGCGCTGGCGCGCTACCTCGAGTTCTACGGCGGCGCGGCCGACAAGGTGCACGGCGAGACGATCCCGTTCGCCAACGGCTACACCGCGTTCACGCTGCGCGAGCCGCACGGCGTGACGGGCCACATCGTGCCCTGGAACTACCCGATGCAGATCATCGGCCGCAGCGTCGGCGCCGCGCTGGCGATGGGCAACGCCTGCGTGCTCAAGCCGGCCGAGGAAGCCTGTCTCACCGCGCTGGCCTTCGCGCGCATCGCGCAGCAGGCCGGGCTGCCGGCCGGCGCGCTGAACGTCGTGCCCGGCCTGGGCGAGGAGGCCGGCGCGGCGCTGTCGGCGCACCCCGGCGTGCGCCACGTCTCGTTCACCGGCTCGGTGGCGGTGGGCGCGCTGATCCAGGCCGCCGCGGCGAAGAATGCCGTGCCGGTGACGCTGGAGCTCGGCGGCAAGAGCCCGCAGATCGTGTTCGCCGATGCCGACCTCGACGCCGCGCTGCCCTTCCTGGTGAACGCCGGCATCCAGAACGCCGGCCAGACCTGCTCCGCGGCCAGCCGCATCCTGGTCGAGCGCGCGGTGTTCGACACCGTGGTCGCGCGCATGGCCGAGCGCTACCGCGCGCTGCGCGTGGGGCCGGCCACCGCCGACCTCGACATCGGCCCGGTGATCTCGGCGCGCCAGCGCGACGTGGTGCAGGGCTACATCGACCTGGTGCAGGCCAGCGGCCTGCAGGTGGCCGCGCAGGCCACGCTGGCCGACGTGCCGGCCGGCGGCTTCTACGTGCGCCCCACGCTCGTGGCCGGCGTACCCGGCGGCCACCGCATCGCGCAGGAAGAGATCTTCGGCCCGGTGCAGGCGGTGATCCCGTTCGACGGCGAGGCCGAGGCCGTGGCCATCGCCAACGGCACCGCGTTCGGGCTGGTGGCCGGTGTCTGGACACGCGACGGCAGCCGCGCGCTGCGCATGGCGAGGAAGCTGCACTGCGGCCAGGTCTTCGTCAACAACTACGGCGCCGGTGGCGGCATCGAGCTGCCGTTCGGCGGCGTCAAGCACTCGGGCCACGGCCGCGAGAAGGGCTTCGAGGCGCTGTACGGCTTCTCGTCGCTGAAGACGGTGGCGATCAAGCACGACTGACCGCCCGCGCGCACAGGAGACACACCGCATGAGACTGCAGAACAAGGTCGCCATCGTCACCGGCGGCGCGTCGGGTTTCGGCGCCGGCATCTGCGCCAAGTTCGTCGCCGAAGGTGCCCAGGTGCTGATCGCCGACCGCGATATCGACAAGGCGCTGGACACCGCCGCGGCGCTGGGCGCGCGCGCCCGCGCGCTGCGTGTCGACGTGAGCAGCGCCACCGACGTGCGGCTGATGATGGAGACGGCCGAGCTGCATTTCGGCCGCATCGACATCCTCGTCAACAACGCCGGCGTCACGCACCTGCCGCAGCCGCTGGAGCAGGTGTCGGAAGAGGACTTCGACCGCATCGTCGCGGTCAACATGAAGGCGATCTACTACGCGATGCGCGAGGTCGTGCCGCGCATGAAGGGCAACAGCCCCGGCACCGGCGGCGTGCGCGGCGTGGTGCTGAACATCGCCAGCACCGCCGGCGTCAGCCCGCGGCCGCGCCTGGGCTGGTACAACGCGAGCAAGGGCTGGGTCATCACCGCCACGCGTGCGAACGCAGTGGAGCTGGCGCCGCAGGGCATCCGCGTCGTGGCGCTGAACCCGGTGGCCGGCGAGACGCCGCTGCTGAAGAGCTTCATGGGCGAGGACACGCCCGAGATGCGCGCGAAGTTCCTGTCGACGATCCCGATCGGGCGTTTCTCGACGCCCGAGGATCTGGGCAACGCCGCGTGTTTTCTGTGCAGCGACGAAGCCTCGATGATCACCGGCGTGTGCATGGAAGTGGACGGCGGGCGCTGCATCTGACACCCTGCCGCGCGGGCCTGCGGGCGGCTCAGGCCTGCAGCAGGTCCTCCAGCGGCCGCCGCGGCGATGCCTGCGGCTCTTCGAGCCCGTGGCCCACGCGGGCCAGCATCTGCAGCGTCTGCTGCGCCGGGTCCAGCCCGAACAGGCGGTGCATCGCCTCGAACTGCGGGCGGACCTCGTCGAACTCCTGCAGCGCCTGCGACAGCGGGTGCATGTGCACGCCGTCCAGCGTCGCCTGCAGCTGCGCGCGCACGAAGGCGCGGCCGCTCGCCACCTGTGCGGCGCGGCCGTTGCCCTGGCTGGCGATCCAGAAGTAGCCGCTGCCGGTGGCGAATGCCGACCAGCGCTCGGCGATGCGCTGGAAGTTGCTGCTGCCGCGCCGCGGCACCTCGTAGCGGTCGAACAGGCCGATGGCGGCCATCAGGCGCGGCATCAGGCCCGGGATCGAGATGCCGTCGCGGTGCTCGGCGATCTCGCCGGCGCCGATGCGGAACAGGCGCGCCGACTCCAGGTAGGTGCGCGGCGTCGTCAGCTCGATCTCGTAGGCCGCCTGCGCCAGCGTGTTGACGCGGGCGCGCTGCGCCGCGTCCTGCACCGTGCCCGTCAGCAGCCCCGGCGCGGCGGCCGCCTGCTGCAGCGCCTGCCACGCGGCCGGGGCGACCGTGCGCGCGCTGTCGTAGGCCCCCTTGTGCGTGTGGCGGCGGCGAATCGCCGCGAACAGCGGGTCGCGCGGCAGGGCGGCGTCGGGCTGCAGGCGCAACCGCGCCACGACGCTGCCGCCGGGCAGCGCGCGCGCCGCCGGGACGCCGTCGGGGAAGAGTTGCAGGTCGACGCGCACGCCGCGCTCGGCGGCGGCGATGACCGCCAGCTCCAGGAAGGCGCCGCAGCCGATCAGCACCTGGCGGCCGTGGGGGTCGGTCTCGGGCAGCAGGCGCTCGCCGTCGCAGACCAGCGTGATCTCGCCGGCGCGGCGCAGGTCGGCCCGCCAGGGCTGGCGGTTGTGCGGGTTGGGCGCCAGCAGCGCGTGCGCCAGCATCCAGTGGCGCAGGTCGGCGCCGGGCGCCGGCGGCGCCGACCAGGCCTGCACGGCGGCGGCCGGCAAGCCGCTGGTGCAGCCGGCCAGCGGCGTGGCCGCGAGCACCACGCCGCCGCCGACGAGCGCGATGCAGCGGCGGCGCTGGGTGGCATGGGAAGACAGGGACGTGTGGGACATGGCGACAACCTCGAAGCAGCGGGTGGAACGTGCCGCCATCGTGTCGGCCGGCCGACGTTCCCACCATGCCCGCCGCCGTTTGCCTGCCATGCGAAACTGTTTGCCATGTCCCGCCGCCCCGACCCGGACGCGCCTGCCGAGATGCTCAGCGTCGAGGCCCCGCCGGGGCCGCGGCTGGCCGACTGGAACCTGCTGCGCTCGTTCATCGCGGTGCTGGAGACCGGCACGCTGACCGCGGCCGCCACGCGCCTGGGCAGCACCCAGCCCAGCATCGGCCGCCACCTGCGCGAGCTGGAGGCGCTGCTGGGCGAGACCTTGTTCGTGCGCAAGCCCGGCCGGCTGGAAGCCACGGCCCGGGCGCAGCGCCTGTACGAGGCGGCGGCCGGCATGCGCGACGCCGCGCGCGAGATCGAGCGCCTGTTCACGGCGCAGGGCGAGCAGGCGGTGGGCGTGGTGCGGGTGGCGGTGTCGGAGGCCTACGGCTACCACGTGGTGCCGCAGATCCTGCTGCCGCTGCTGCACGAGCACCCCGAGCTGGAGATCGAGCTGGCGGTGTCCAACCGCATCGACAACCTGCGCCGGCGCGATGCCGACATCGCGGTGCGCTTCGGCCGGCCGCTGCAGGACGACCTGATCGCACGCAAGCTGGGCGAGACCGAACTCGGTCTGTTCGCGCACGAAGACCACATCCGCCGCCACGGCGAACCGCAGGACATCACGCTGCCGCCGGGCGTGGTGCTGGCCGGCTTCGACCGCGACACCTGGCCGCTGGCGGCCATGGTGCAGGGCGCGACGCCGCAGCAGGCACTGCGCTTTCGCTTCCGCAGCGACTCCGCGCTGGCGCGGCAGGCCGCGGTGGAATGCGGCGGCGCGCTGGCGGTCTACCCTGTGGAGATCGGTACGCGGCGGCCGGGCCTGCGCCGCGTGCTGGCGCACCGGCTGGCGCAGAAGCAGGAGATCTGGCTGTGCGCCCACGACGAGCTGCGGCGCAGCAGCCGCATGCGCATCGTGTGGGACCGGCTGGGCGATGCGCTCGAGCAGCGCCTGCGCCCGCCGGCCTGAGCGGGATCAGTCGCCGAGCGACTCGTGGCGCGACGCGGCGGCGAACAGGTCGTTCGCGAAGCCGGGGTCGGTGGCCTGCATCTGGTAGGCGAGTCGGCGCACTTCGGCGGCTTCTTCGGCACGCGACGGCTGGCGCGGCTGGGCCGGGCTGGAGATCCAGCGCAGGAAGCCGGTGAACAGGTAGGCGGCAACGCGGGCACCGCGCGGCATGGCCGGGGACCGGACGCTGAGCACTTCGACGGTGGTGGAGGTCATGGTGGTTCCTTCGTCATCACGAGGCCCGGGCCGGGCATCGCATGGACGAGATATTAGTGGAAACCCTCATGTCTTCCACTGAAAGATGTTCATGTAAGGTATCAACAGTACGCATGTCCTGGTGCAGCATGAACTTCCGCACGCTCGACCTCAACTTGCTGCGTGTGTTTGACGCAGTCATGGCCGAAGGCAGCCTGACACGCGCGGCGGAAAGCCTGTCGATCACGCAGCCGGCGGCCAGCCATGCACTCAAGCGGCTGCACGACGCCGTGGGCGAAGCGCTGTTCGTGCGCACCGCGTTCGGCATGAAGCCGACCGTGCGCGCCGAGGCGTTGTGGCCGCAGGTGCAGGCGGCGCTGGGCGGGCTGCAGCGGGCGCTCGCGCCGCAGGAGTTCGACCCGCTCGCCGAGCCGGCCAACTTCCGCATCGCGATGGCCGACGCCACCGCGGCGCTGCTGGCGCCGCCGCTGGTGCGCGCCATCGAGCGCCAGCAGGCACGCGTGAACCTGCGCGTGATGCCGCTGACCACGCGCGACCCGCGCCGGCTGCTGCGCGAAGGCGAGGCCGACCTCGCGATCGGCCACTTCCCCGAGGCCATCGCCGCGCTGAACGCCGACGGTCCGCAGGCCGCGCTGCGCCACCAGCGGCTGTACGAGACGCACTATGTCTGCGTCATGCGACGCGAGCACCCACTTGCTTCGAAACCCATGACGCTCGACACCTTCTGCAGCGCCCACCACCTGCTGGTCAGCTTCTCGGGGCGGCCGCACGGGCTGGTGGACGAGGCGCTGGCCACGCTGGGGCGGCAGCGCCGCATCGTGCTGACGGTGAACCAGTTCTTCACCGCCGGCCTGGTGGTGACGCAGAGCGACCTGCTGACGGTGCTGCCGCTGTCGTTCCTGGCCGCCACCGGCACGCAGCAGGGGCAGGTGGTGGCGCGCCCGCTGCCGTTTGCGCTGGCGCCGGTGGCGGTGCAGATGCTGTGGCCGGTGCGCCAGGACAGCGACCCGGCGCACCGCTGGCTGCGCGCGCTGCTGGCCCAGGCACCGGCCAGCCCGGCACCCGGGACCCAGGCCCCGGGCAGCGCGCCGCCCGGCGTGTCCTGAGCGCGGTGTCCGGTCAGAGCACCGCGGCCATCGCCTCGGCGGTGCGCTCGACGTTGCCGGTGTTCAGCCCGGCGACGCAGATGCGACCCGAGCGCACCAGGTACACACCGAACTCCTCGCGCAGCCGGTCGACCTGCGCGGCGCTCAGGCCGGTGTAGCTGAACATGCCGCGCTGGCTGAGGAAGTAGCCGAAGTCGCGCCCCGGCCGCTTGGCGCTCAGCACGCCGTGCAGGCTGTGCCGCATGGCCTGGATGCGCGTGCGCATGGCGGCGACGTCCGCCTCCCAGGCCGTGCGCAGCGCGGGGTCGGTGAGCACGCGGCTGACGATGCCGGCGGCGTGGATGCCGGGGCTCGAATAGTTGCGGCGCACGGTGGCCTTCATCTGGCCCAGCACCAGCTCGGCCTCGGCCGCCGTGGCGCAGACGACGCTGAGCGCGCCGGCGCGCTCGCCGTAGACGCTCATGCTCTTCGAGAACGAGTTCGCGACGAAGAAGCTCAGGCCGGAGGCCGCCAGCGCCCGCACCGCGAAGGCGTCTGCATCGATGCCGTCCCCGTAGCCCTGGTAGGCCAGGTCCAGGTAGGGCAGCAGCTGGCGCTCGCGCAGCACCGGGATCAGCGTGTCCCACTGCGCCGGCGTCAGGTCGACGCCGGTCGGGTTGTGGCAGCAGGCGTGCAGCAGCACCACGCTGCGGGCCGGCAGGCCACGCAGCGTCTCCAGCATGGCCTCGAAGCGCAGCCCGCCGGTGGCGGGGTCGTAGTACGGGTAGGTGTGGACCGCGACACCGGCGCCCTCGAACATCGCGCGGTGGTTGTCCCAGGTCGGGTCGCTGACCCAGACAGCGCTCTCGGGGAACCAGCGCTTCAGGAAATCGGCGCCGACCTTCAGCCCGCCGCTGGAGCCCACGGTCTGCAGCGTGGCGATGCGTCCGCTGGCCACGGCCTCGTGCCCGGCGCCGAACAGCAGCGCCTGCACCGCGCTGCGCATCGCGGTCGCGCCTTCGATCGGCAGGTACGACTTCGGCCCGCTTTCTGCGAGCAACTGCGCCTCGGCCTGGCGCACGCAGTCCAGCACAGGGATGCGGCCGGCGTCGTCGAAGTAGATGCCGATCGACAGGTTGACCTTGTGCGGCCGCGGGTCCTTCTGGAAGGCCTCGTTGAGGCTCAGGATCGGGTCGCCGGCGTAGGCGTCGAGGTGGCTGAAGACACTCATGCTGCCAGCGCCTTGTCGATGTCGGCCCGCAGCGACTCGGGCTTGTCGGTGGGCGCGTAGCGCTTGAGCACCTGGCCATCCTTGCCGACCAGGAACTTCGTGAAGTTCCACTTCACGGCCTGCGTGCCGAGCACGCCGCGGGCCTCGGCGGTGAGCCACTGCCACAGCGGGTGGGCCTCGGCGCCGTTGACCTTCACCTTGGCCATCATCGGGAAGCTGACACCGTAGTTCAACTGGCAGAAGCTGGCGATCTCTTCATTGCTGCCGGGGTCCTGGCCGCCGAACTCGTTGCTCGGGAACCCCACGATGACCAGGCCCTTGTCGCGGTAGTCCTGCCAGAGCTGCTCGAGCCCGGCGAACTGCGGCGTGAAGCCGCAGGCGCTGGCGGTGTTGACGATCAGCAGCACCTTGCCGCGCTGGCTGGCCAGATGGGCCGGTTGGCCGTCGATGGAGACGGCTTCGAAGTCGTACACGCTGCGGGCGGCCATGGGCACTCCTGGGTAGACATGGTCAGATCGGAGGCAGGATTATCCGCCGCCCCCCGGAAGTCCCCACGTCCGAGGGCCTCGGCGCCGTTGACAGCGGCGCGCGCGGGGCTGCACCATGCAGCGGACTTCGCCTGCCCGCAGCCCGCCATCCATCCCCTGCCATGACCCTGCCGTACCGCGTCACACTTCAGGGGTTCACGCGCTTCGAGCGCAGCGCGCTCGCGTCCTACTTCCGGCTCGCAACCAACCGCAGCCCGGCTTACGAGCAGGTCGACACCGCCGGCGAGGCGCACTTCATCGTCGTCGACGCCGACGATGCCGACGCGGTGCGGACCGTGCTGGCCGCCGGCCGCGCGGCCGACACCGTGTTCGTCGGCGCGCTGGCGCCGCAGGGGGCCAGCGCCTGGGTGATGCGGCCGATCGACCCGCTGCACGTGATGCGCGAACTCGACGCCATGGTGCACCAGCGCACCGCGGCCCAGGAAGCCCGCACCGCGGCACCCCCCGGACTGCAACCGACGGCGCCACGCGGCGGGCCGGGGTCGCCGGCGGCGCACGCGGCCCACGCCCCCCACGGGCCGCGCACCGTGATCCAGCCCCGCCCGCCGGGCCAGGTGCCCTCGCGCCGCGCCAGCGACGGCGAGGGCAGCGGCTTCGTGCCGCTGGCCGAGCCGCACCAGCCGGTGCCGCCGCCACCGCCCCGGCGCGGCACGCTGGCGCTGCTGGTCGACGACAGCGACATCGCGCTGCGCTTCCTCGAACACAAGCTCGAACGCATGGGTCTGCAGACCGAGTGCGCCAGCACCAGCGCCCGCGCCATCGAGATGCTGTCGCACAAGGGCTACGACTACGTGTTCCTCGATGTCGAACTCGGCGAGGCGAGCGAACTCGACGGCCTCGCGCTGTGCCAGCACATCAAGCGCCACCACCACCATGCCGGCAGCGGCGTGGCCCCGGTGGTGGTGCTGGTCTCGGCGCACCAGAGCGAGCTCGACCGCGTGCGCGGCACGCTGGCCGGCGCCGATGCCTACGTCGGCAAGCCGCTCGACGACAGCACGATCCAGCGCCTGCTGCGCCAGCACGGGGTGCAGCCACCGTCCCCTTCCAGCACGGCCGGCGCGCCCACCAGCATCAGCTGAAGAGCCGTTCTCGGCGTGGCGCTCAGCGCGCCGCGAGCAGCGTCGCGCCCACGATCAGCGCGCCGCCCGCCAGCAGCGGCAGCGTGACCTGCCCGGCGCCCAGCAGCACCGCCGAGACGCTGGCGAACAGCACCTCCGAGACCATCACCACCGCGGTCACGTTGGCCGGCAGCCGCGCCGCGCCGTACTGCAGCGCCAGGTTGCCCAGCAGGAAGGCCAGGCCCATCGCCAGCGCGCCCAGCATCCAGCCCGGCGCCGGGGCCGGCGGCCAGGGCACGGCACCGCGCTCGCCCAGCGACAGCGCCAGCACGCCGGCCACCACCGCGCCGCCCAGGAACATCGCCAGCGCGCGCGCCGACTCGGGCCGGTGCGCCTCGCGCCGCAGCATCACGTTGTTCAGCGCGAAGCTGAAGCCGCCGACCACACCCAGCACCTCGGCCAGCGTGCGCGGCAGCGGCCAGCCGCCGCCGTCCGGCCACAGCACCACCACGGCGCCGGTCAGCGCCAGCGCCACGCGCAGGCCGGCCGCGGCCGTCAGGCGCTCGCCCAGCAGCAGGCGCGCCAGCAGCACCGCCCACAGCGGCATCAGGTAGAACAGCAGCACCACGCGCACCACGTCGCCCACCGTCACGCCCCAGTTGAACGCGGCGTTGGTGGTGCCCGAGGCCAGCACCAGCACCCACAGCGCCGGCATCGTGCACAGGTGGCGCCAGGCCTGCGGCCGCCACAGCGTGATCGCCACCACGGCCAGCGCGTAGATCACCACCGTGGCCCACAGCGGGTGCAGGCCGGCGGATTCCAGCTGCCGGAACGGCCACCACGAGACGCCCCAGGTGAAGGCGTTGAACGTCAGCGCCAGCGCCGGCCACAGCGCAGCCCGGCCCGTGCCGTCAATGGCCATCGGTGCGTGCGATGGCCAGCAGCCGTTCGACCTCGTCGTGGTGCAGCACGGTGTTGCGCTTGTGCCAGCGGCGGATGGCCTCCATCGTGCCCGCCACCAGCAGCCCGAACACCGCGATCGCGACGAAGGCCGACAGGCCGAGCTTGGTCATGCCGGCGTAGAAGGCGCCCAGCCCCAGGATGCAGGCCTGCTCGTTGAAGTTCTGCACCGCGATCGACCGCCCGGCACCCATCAGGTTGTGGCCGCGGTGCTGCAGCAGCGCGTTCATCGGCACGATCAGGTAGCCGCACAGGGCGCCCAGCACCACCAGGAAGGGCGCGGCGACCCAGACGTTGTCGATGACGTTCAGGCCGATCATCAGGAAGCCGACCACGATGGCCAGCGGGATGACGTTGGTGGCGCGGTCGAGCCGCGTGATGATCGACGCCGTGACCGCCCCCAGGATGGAGCCGATGATCACCACGCCGGCCAGGTTCGACGCCTGCGCCGTGCCGTAGCCCAGCGCCGCCGCGGCCCAGGCGAAGACGATCAGCCGCAGGTTGCCGAACACGCCCCACAGCAGGGTCGTCGTGGCCAGCGAGATCTGGCCCAGCTTGTCGCCCCACAGCCGCGCGTTGCACTGCGCGAAGTCGCGCACCATCCAGGCCACGCCGTGCTGCAGCGGCTGCAGCGGCGCCGAGGTGCGCGGGATGTAGAGGTTGAAGATCGAAGCGATCACGTACAGGAACACGATCGACGAGATCGCGGCTTCGGGCGGGGTGTCGATCGCGGTGTCGATCAGCGGCAGGTCCAGCGCCAGCAGCGTGGGCGCGACGTTGGCGCCGATGAGCTGCCCGCCGAGCACGATGCCCAGCACGATGGATGCGACCGTCAGGCCCTCGATCCAGCCGTTGCCCTTGACCAGCTGCGACGCCGGCAGCAGCTCGGTGAGGATGCCGTACTTGGCCGGCGAATACGCCGCCGCGCCCAGGCCGACCACCGCGTAGGCCAGCAGCGGATGGCTGCCGAACAGCATCATCAGGCAGCCCACGACCTTGATGCTGTTCGAGATGAACATCACCCGGCCCTTCGGGATCGCGTCGGCGAAGGCGCCGACGAAGGGCGCCAGCACCACGTAGAACAGCGCGAACATCGGCGCCAGCGCCGGCACCTGCCAGGCCGGCGCCTGGCTCGTCCGCAGCAACTCCACCGCCGCCACCAGCAAGGCGTTGTCGGCCAGCGAGCTGAAGAACTGCGCCGACATGATGGTCGAAAAGCCTTTTTTCATGCGTGTCGCGCAGCAGCGGGACGCCTTGGCGGGGCGTCAGCGTCAGATCTCCGTTCTAGGGGGCCGGCGGTTTATAGCACGCGGGTTCGACCGTTCCGAATGGTGAAACCGCCGCAGGCCGGCTGGCAGAATCCGTGGCAGACATGCCGCGTCCCATCGAAGCCCTGGTCCACCCCGCCGCGCTGGCGCACAACCTCGCGCGCGCCCGCGCGGCAGCGCCCGACGCCCGCGTCTGGGCGGTGGTGAAGGCCGACGCCTACGGCCACGGCATCGAGCGCGCGTTCGCCGGCCTGCGCGGCGCCGACGGTTTCGCGCTGCTCGACCTGGCCGAGGCCGAACGCCTGCGGGCGCTGGACTGGCGCGGCCCCATCCTGCTGCTGGAAGGCTGCTTCGAGCCGCGCGACCTGGAGCTGTGCTCGCGGCTGCACCTGTGGCACGTGGTGCACTGCAACGCGCAGATCGACTGGCTGGCCGCGCACAAGACGCACCAGCCGCACCGCGTGTTCCTGAAGATGAACAGCGGCATGAACCGGCTCGGCTTCACGCCGGCGGCGTTCCGCACGGCGTGGACGCGCCTGAACGCGCTGCCGCAGGTCGACGAGATCTCGCTGATGACGCACTTCAGCGACGCCGACGGCCCGCGCGGCATCGCGCACCAGGTGGCGGCCTTCGACGCCGCCACGCGCGACCTGCCGGGCGAGCGCTCGCTGTCGAACAGTGCCGCCGTGCTGCGCCACGGCGTCAGGAGCGACTGGGTGCGCGCGGGCATCGTGTGCTACGGCAGCGCGCCCGACTTCCCCGACCACGACATCCGCCACTGGGGCCTGCAGCCGGCGATGACGCTGCGCACGCAGCTGATCGCCACGCAGCAGCTGCAGCCCGGCGACACGGTGGGCTACGGCAGCAGCTTCACGGCCACGGCACCCATGCGCATCGGCATCGCCGCCTGCGGCTACGCCGACGGCTACCCGCGCCACGCCGGCACCGACACGCCGGTGCTGGTGGACGGCGTGCGCACCGGCACCGTGGGCCGGGTGTCGATGGACATGCTGGCGGTGGACCTGACGCCGGTGCCCGGCGCCGGCTTCGGCAGCGAGGTCACCCTGTGGGGCCGCGGGCCGCAGGGCTCGCAGCTGGCCATCGACGACGTGGCACGCGCCGCCGGCACCATCGGCTACGAGCTGATGTGCGCGGTGGCGCCGCGTGTGCCGATGCACGCCGTGGAGGACTGAAGCCATGGACCTGCCCAGCCACCAGCTGACGATGACGGTGCTGATGACGCCCGACATGGCGAACTTCAGCGGCAACGTGCACGGCGGCACCATCCTGAAGCTGCTCGACCAGGTGGCCTACGCCTGCGCCAGCCGCTACGCGCAGCGCTACGTCGTCACGCTCAGCGTCGACCAGGTGGTGTTCCGCCAGCCCATCCACGTGGGCGAGCTGGTCAGCTTCCTGGCCACCGTGAACCACACCGGCACGTCGTCGATGGAGATCGGCATCAAGGTCGTGGCCGAGAACATCCGCACCCAGGTCGTGCGCCACGCCAACAGCTGCTTCTTCACGATGGTGGCGGTGGACGACGACGGCAAGCCCACGCCGGTGCCGCCCCGCGTGCCCGCCACGCCGCTGGAGCAGCGCCGCCACGCCGCCGCCGAGGTGCGCAAGCAGCTGCGGCGCGAGATGGAAGAACGGCTGCGCGCCACGCGCCAGGGCTGAGCCGTGATGAAGCCGCCGCGCGTGGACGAGGCCGAGGTCACGTTCAGCGCCATCCGCGCGCAGGGCGCGGGCGGCCAGAACGTCAACAAGGTGTCGAGCGCGGTGCACCTGCGCTTCGACGTGCACGCGTCGTCGCTGCCGCCGGCGCTGAAGGAGCGGCTGCTGGCGCAGGCCGACCAGCGCATCACCGAGGCCGGCGTCATCGTCATCAAGGCCCAGGACCACCGCAGCCAGCCGATGAACCGCGCCGACGCACTGGCGCGGCTGCAGGCGATGGTGGACGCCGCTGCGCACGTGCCCGCGGTGCGCCGCGCGACGAAGCCGAGCTACGGTGCGAAGCAGCGGCGGCTGGAGGGCAAGGCCGTGCGCGCGCAGGTGAAGGCCGGGCGCGGACGCGTGCGCGGCGAGTGACGGCTATGCTGCCGGCCTGAGCTTGCTGCACGACGAGGCGCCGCCATGTCCACCCCCGATCCATCCCCTGCCGCCACCCCCGCCCCGTTCGGCTTCGACACCTTTGCCGGCGCCCTGCGCGCGCAGGGCTTCGACGAGGTGCTGGAACGCCGTTGGGCGCCCGGCACGGTGCTGGAGACGCACACCCACCCGTTCGACGCCAAGGCCGTGGTCGTGCAGGGCGAGATGTGGCTGACCGAAGGCACGCAAACGCGCCACCTGCGCCCGGGCGACGGGTTCGCGCTCGCGGCCGGCACGCCGCACGCCGAACGCTACGGCAGCGCCGGCGCCACCTACTGGGTCGGCCGCCGCAACACCGGCGGCTGAGGCGCCGCCCCGGCAGCCCGGCAACGGCGGGCCGGGCCACGCGCCGCGACACAATGCGCCGCATGGCCACCGCAAAGACGATCTACACCTGCCGCGAGTGCGGCGGCACCAGCCCCAAGTGGCTGGGCCAGTGCCCGCACTGCAAGGCCTGGAACACGCTGGACGAGAGCGTGGCCGAGCCCAGCGGCGCGGCCGCCGGCAAGAACCGCTTCCAGGGCCTGGCCAAGCGCCAGCCGGTGGCCACGCTGAGCGAGATCGACGCCGCCGACGTGCAGCGCCTGCCCACCGGGCAGGAAGAACTCGACCGCGTGCTCGGCGGCGGCATCGTGCCCGGCGGCGTGGTGCTGATCGGCGGCGACCCCGGCATCGGCAAGAGCACGCTGCTGCTGCAGGCGCTGGACGCGCTCTCCGGCCAGATCCCGGTGCTCTACGTCACCGGCGAGGAAAGCGGCGCCCAGGTCGCGCTGCGCGCGCGCCGTCTCGGGCTGGCGGGCACGGCGGTGCGGGTGCTGGCCGAGATCAACCTGGAAAGCATCATCGCCACGCTCGAGGCCGAGCAGCCGGCCTTCTGCGTCATCGATTCGATCCAGACCGTCTACTCCGAGCAGCTGACCTCGGCGCCGGGCTCGGTGGCCCAGGTGCGCGAGTGCGCGGCGCAGCTCACGCGCGTGGCCAAGACCACCGGCTGCAGCCTGGTGCTGGTGGGCCACGTCACGAAGGAAGGCGCGCTCGCCGGGCCGCGCGTGCTGGAGCACATCGTCGACACGGTGCTGTACTTCGAGGGCGACACGCACAGCAGCTTCCGCCTGGTGCGCGCCATCAAGAACCGCTTCGGCGCGGTCAACGAGATCGGCGTCTTCGCGATGACCGAGCGCGGGCTGAAGGGCGTCAGCAACCCGAGCGCGATCTTCCTGTCCACGCACGGCGAGCCGGTGCCCGGCAGCTGCGTGATGGTGACGCTGGAAGGCACGCGGCCGCTGCTGGTGGAGATCCAGGCACTCGTGGACAGCGGCGGGCCGAGCCCGCGCCGGCTCAGCGTGGGCCTGGACCGCGACCGGCTGGCGATGCTGCTGGCGGTGCTGCACCGGCACGCGGGCGTGGCCTGCATGGACCAGGACGTGTTCGTCAACGCGGTGGGCGGCGTGCGCATCGGCGAGCCGGCGGCCGACCTGGCGGTGCTGCTGGCGATCCAGGGCAGCCTGCGCGGCCGCGCGCTGCCGCGGGGCTTCATCGCCTTCGGCGAGGTCGGCCTGGCCGGCGAGGTGCGGCCCGCGCCGCGCGGGCAGGAGCGGCTGAAGGAAGCGGCCAAGCTGGGCTTCTCGGTGGCCGTGGTGCCCAAGGCCAACGCGCCGAAGAAGCCGATCGAAGGGCTCACGGTGCATGGCGTCGAGCGCATCGAAGAGGCGATGGACGTGGTGCGCTCGCTATGATCCCGCGGCCATCATGAAGCTCAGCGTGGTCGTTTCCGCCTACGACAACTGGCGCAGCCTCGACTTCACGCTGCAGGGCTGGCGCCTGCAGACCCGCCCGCCCGACGAACTGATCGTGGCCGAGGACAGCGCCTTCCCCGAAGTCGCCGACGTCGTGGCGCGCCACGCCGCGCAGGCACCGTTCCCGCTGCGGCACCTGCACCAGGCCGACGAGGGTTTCCGCAAGTGCCTGGTGCTGAACCGGGCCATCGCCGCGGCGCAGGGCGATGCGCTGCTCTTCACCGACGCCGACTGCCTGCCGCGCGCCGACCTGCTGCAGCACATCGAACGCTGCCTGCGGCCCGGCCACTTCGTCGCGGCCGGCAGCCACATCGACCTGCCCGCTTCCTTCCACCAGCACACCCTGCGCCCCGAGATGATCAACGACCAGCGCGTCTTCGACCCCGACTTCCTGGCCGCGCACGGCGTGCGCGCGCCGCGCCTGCGGCTGCTGCGCGGCGGCTGGCTGCCCCGGCTGCTGGACCGCCTCACGCCGCGCGACGCCTTCGTCGGCAACTGCAGCGCCGCCTGGCGCGCCGACCTGCTGCGCGTGGGCGGCTTCGACGAGGCCATGGGCTACGGCGCGGAAGACCGCAACCTCGGCATCCGCCTGAACCACGCCGGCGTGCGCGGCCGCCGCGTGCGCCACTCGCTGGTGATGCTGCACCTGGACCACCCGCGCGCGTACAGCCGCGCCGCCGAGGTGCAGGCCAACCAGGCCTGGAACCGCCAGCTCGCCCGCACCGGACAGACGCTGCCGCGCCGCAGCGTGCTGATCGCGTCATGAGCCCGCTGCTGGGCTGGGGGCTGGCGGCGCTGGCCGTGGTCGGGGGGTTCCTCGCCTACGGCTGGCAGGGGCTGGTGCTGGCGATCTCGGTGGTGGTGTTCTGGCTGCTGCTGCAGTTCAGCCGCGCGCTGCGCGTGATGCGCGGCGCCGCCGCCAACCCGGTGGGCCACACCGACAACGCCGTGATGCTGCAGGCCCGGCTGCGCCCGGGCATGCGCATGCTGCAGGTGGTGACGCTGACGCGCAGCCTGGGCCGCAAGGTGGCCGACGATCCCGAGACCTTCGTCTGGCAGGACCCCGCCGGCGACGCCGTGCAGGTGGTGCTGGCGCGTGACGTGGTCGGCGAAGTGCGGCTGCTGCGCGGCACCGTTGCCACGGCTGCACCGCCCGCCGACGCCTAAAATCAGCGGTTTCCACCCCCCCTCACCGAAGGAATCCCCATGTCGATGTCCGACCGCGACGGCAAGATCTGGATGGACGGCGCGCTCGTCGACTGGCGCGACGCCAAGATCCACGTGCTGTCGCACACGCTGCACTACGGCTGCGGCGCCTTCGAGGGCGTGCGCGCCTACAACACCGCGCAGGGCACGGCCATCTTCCGCCTGCGCGAGCACACCGAGCGGCTGTTCAACAGCGCCAAGATCCTGCGCATGAAGATCCCCTTCACGCCCGAGCAGGTGATGGAGGCGCAGCGCGAGGTGGTGCGCGCGAACAAGCTGGAAAGCTGCTACCTGCGCCCGCTGGTGTGGATCGGCGACCAGCGGCTGGGCGTCAGCCCCAAGGGCAACACCATCCACCTGATGGTCGCGGCCTGGGCGTGGGGGGCCTACCTCGGCGAAGAAGGCCTGAAACGCGGCATCCGCGTCAAGACCAGCAGCTACACGCGCCACCACGTGAACATCACGATGACGCAGGCCAAGGCGGTGAGCAACTACACCAACAGCATCCTGGCCAACATGGAAGCCACCGACGAGGGCTACGACGAGGCGCTGCTGCTCGACTCGGCCGGCTTCGTCAGCGAAGGCGCGGGCGAGAACCTGTTCATCATCAAGAAGGGCGTGGTCTACACGCCCGACCTGTCGGCCGGCGCGCTCAACGGCATCACGCGCGACACCATCCTGGCGATCTGCAGCGACCTCGGCCTGAAGCTGGTGGAAAAGCGCATCACGCGCGACGAGGTCTACATCTGCGACGAGGCCTTCTTCACCGGCACCGCCGCCGAGGTGACGCCGATCCGCGAACTCGACCGCATCGAGCTCGGCGCCGGCAGCCGCGGGCCCATCACCGAGAAGATCCAGTCGGCCTTCTTCGACATCGTCAACGGCCGCAACCCGAAGTACGCCGAGTGGCTGACCAAGGTGTGACCATGCAAGATCCCAAGTCCGTCGTCGAACTCGCCGCGGCCGACCTGCTCGGCCCGGGCGTGGTGCACTGCCCGAACCCGAAGATGCCGCTGTGGAGCACGCACCCCAAGGTCTTCATCGACGTCGCCACCAGTGGCGAAGGCAAGTGCCCGTACTGCGGCACGGTCTACCGGCTGAAGGCCGGTGAGAAGCTGCACGCTGGACATTGACCTGCGCCTGGGCGCCATCGCCCGCGACGCGCTGCTCGACCACCTGAGCCGCGGCGACCCGCGCCATGCGCTGCGGCTGCTGGTGGGCGCGCTGGGCGATGCGCTGGGCGCGCCGTGCGGCCTGGTCGCGCACGACGCCGTCGGACGCACCGGCGACGCGCCGCGGCGCTGGCAGTGCGGCAGCGTCGACGGCGCCGCACGGCAGGTGCTGCCGCTGCAACGCCTGGGCCGGGTGCTCGGCACGCTGCACCTGCCGGCCGGCACCGACCCGCAGGCCCTGCGCGCGCTGCTGCCCACGGCGGCCGCGCTGCTGCTGCGCGACCATGACACCAGCAGCGCCGACAGCGCCGGCCTGCCCGGCCCCAGCGAACACGGCGCCCTGGTGCAGGCCGCGCTGGCCGGTGCCGACACCTTCGTGTGGGAATGGGACATCGCCAGCGACTGGCTGAGCGACATCGACGAGGGTCTGCGCCTGCTGGGCTACCCCGAGGGCAGCGTCCGGCAGACCCAGGAGGCCTGGAACGGCCTCATCCACCCCGACGACCTGGCCGCCAACCACGCGGCCTACCTGCAGCACGCACGCGGCGAGACCGAGATCTACGAGAGCACCTACCGCGCCCGCGCCGCCGACGGCCAGTGGCGCTGGCTGCTGGAGCGCGGCCGCATCGTCGAGCGCGACCCCGACGGCACGCCGCGGCGCATGCTGGGCACGCAGAGCGACATCACCGAGCGGCGCCGCCTGGCCACCGCCGCGCGCGAGACGACCGAGCGGCTGACCCACATCACCGAGCACGTGCCCGGCATCCTGCTGCAGTTCCGGCTGCCGCCCGATGGCTCGGCCGCGAACTTCCCCTACATCAGCGCACGCAGCCAGGCACTGTTCGGCGTCGCGCCCGAGGAACTGCTGGGCGACGCCCGCGCGCTGCTAAACCTGGTGGACGACGCCGACCGCCAGCGCGTGATCAACAGCGTGCTGGCCTCGGCGCGCGACGGCACGCGCTGGCGGCTGGACTTCCGCATCCACCGCCGCGACGGCGCGCTGCGCTGGATGCGCGCCGACGCCTCGCCGCAGCGCCAGGCCGACGGCAGCACGGTCTGGCACGGCTACATCGAGGACGCCACCGAGCGCCGCGAGCTCGAGCACGCCCGCGAGCAGGCCGCCGTGGCGGCAGCGGCCAACCGCGCCAAGACCGAGTTCCTCTCGCGCATCAGCCACGAGCTGCGCACGCCGCTGAACGCGGTGCTGGGCTTCACGCAGCTGATGGAGATCGACGAGGCCGAACCACCCGGCCCCGGCCAGCAGCGCCGGCTGAAGCTGGTGCGCGAAGCCGGCGCCCACCTGCTGCAGATGATCGGCGACCTGCTCGACCTGACGCGCATCGAGTCCGGCGGCATGGCGCTGCAGCTCGAGGCCGTGCCGCTGCGCACGGTCGTCGACGAGGCGCTGGCGATGCTGCAGGGCAGCGCCGAGAAGCTGCAGATCACGCTGGTGCTGCACGCGGACGAGGCGCCCCTGCCGGCCCGCGTGGACCGCACGCGGCTGCGCCAGGTGCTGCTGAACCTGGTGTCCAACGCCATCAAGTACAACCGCGCCGGCGGCCGCGTCGAGGTGCGCCTGGAACGGGTCGACGCCGACACGGTGCGCTGCAGCGTGCACGACACCGGCGTCGGCATCGCCGAGGCCGAACTGCCCCGGGTCTTCGACCCCTTCTACCGCGGCCTGCAGGCCGGCACCGCGATCGAGGGCACCGGCATCGGCCTGAGCGTGACGCAGGCGCTGGTGGCGCTGATGGGCGGCCGCATCACCGTGCGCAGCACGGTCGGCGTGGGCTCGGTGTTCACGCTGACGCTGCCTGCCGCACCCGGCTGAGCCGGGCGCGGCCGCACCGCGCGCTACAGCTGCAGCTTGCCGTAGAAGACGACCGGCCCGGTGGGCTGGCCGGTGGGCGACCCGCCCGGCGGCTCGACGCTGACGGCCATGTGGTCGATGCCGCTGCCGCGCAGGCCGCCCGGCAGGCGGCCGCGGCTGAGCACCGTGACGCCGTCGGCGCGGATCAGGCCCAGCGACGTGGGCTTGCCTTCCAGCGGCGCCCACCAGAGCTCGAGCGCACGGTCGGTGGTCACGGCCACTGGCGTGATCGGCCGCGCCACCACGGCACGGCCGTCGCCGCTGAAGCTGGCGACCAGGCTGCCGGCCACGGCCGGGTCCTTGCCGGTGGACTGCAGCACCACCACCACCGGCGCCTGCGCCGGCGGCGGGGTGGCCAGCAGCACCGACAGGCCCACGACCGCCACCAGCGCCAGCCCCGACAGGGCCCGCCATGGCGCCAGGCGCTGCCACCAGGGCGACGGGGCCGCAGCCGCCACCGTCGGCCACAGCTGGCGTTCCACCGCCGCCCACACGTGCGGCGGCGGTGCCACCGGGGGCAGCGAGGCGGTCAACGGCATCAGGCGGTCCTGCCAGTCGCGCACCGCTGCGCGCAGCGCCGGGTGGCCGGGCAGCAGGGCCTCGAAGCGGCGGCGGGCGGGGCCGCGCAGGGTGCCGGCCACGTAGCCGGCTGCCAGCGCATCGGCGCGTTCGGTCTTGGCGTAGTCCATCTCAGGTTCCCTCGCGCTGGCCGGCGTCGCGCAGCACGCTGCGTTCGAGGCAGCCCTTGAGCGTCATCAGTGCACGCCGCACCCAGCTCTTCACGGTGCCCAGCGGTTGGCGCAGCTGGTCGGCCACCTCGGCGTGCGACAGGCCGTCGAAGAAGGCCAGCGCCACGCTCTGGCGCTGCGGCGGGCTCAGGTGCTCCATGCAGTGCTGCAGCTGGCGCGCCTCGCTCGCGCGGCCCAGCAGTTCCAGCGGCCCCGGGCCGTCGTCGGCCAACGCCTCGGCGGCGTCGGGGCGGTCGTCGTCGTCGTCGCGGCTGGTGCTGTCGGTCTTCGGCTGCGCCTGCGCGCGGCGCAGGCTGTCGATGGCGCGGTTGCGTGCGATGCTGGTCAGCCACGTCATCGGCTGGCTGCGCGCCGCGTCGAAGCTGGCCGCGGCCTTCCAGACCGCGACGTAGACCTCCTGCAGCAGGTCTTCGGCCTGCGCGCGGTCGCGCTGGATGCGCAGCAGCACCGCAAACAGGTGGCCGCTGGTGCGTTCGTACAGCGTCGCGAAGGCCTGGCGGTCGCCAAGGCCGGCGCGCGCCAGCAGCTGCGACAGCGCGCGGCTCTTCTCCGGCCAGTCGTGTTCATCGAGTTTCATGCGCGTCCCTACAATCGGCGGCCATGAGCAGTGACCCCCAGTTCGTGCTGACCCTGGCGTGCCGTGACACGAAGGGCATTGTCTACGCCGTCTCGGGCCTGCTGTACCAGGCCGGTTGCAACATCATCGATTCGCAGCAGTTCGGCGACCTCGACGGCGACGATGCCACGGGTCTGTTCTTCATGCGCGTGCATTTCGAGGCTCCCGCACACCTGGCCGACACTGCCACGCTGGACACGCTGTTCGCGCACACGCGCCAGCAGTACGGCATGGACGTGCGCTTCCACGCGCTGGCCACGCGGCCGCGGCTGCTGCTGATGGTCAGCCAGCACGGCCACTGCCTCAACGACCTGCTGTTCCGCTGGCGCAGCGGGCAGCTGGCGGTGGACATCCCGGCCATCGTCAGCAACCACACCGCATTCGCCGAGCTGGCGGGCAGCTACGGCATCCCGTTCCACCACCTGCCCCTGCAGGGCGGCAGCGACGCCGCCACCAAGCGCGCGCAGGAACAGGCCGTGGAGACGCTGATCACGCGCGAGCGCATCGACCTCGTGGTGCTGGCGCGCTACATGCAGATCCTGAGCCCCGAGTTCTGCGCCGTGCTCAAGGGCCGCGCCATCAACATCCACCACAGCTTCCTGCCCAGCTTCAAGGGCGCGCGGCCGTACTTCCAGGCCCACGCGCGCGGCGTCAAGCTGATCGGCGCCACCGCGCACTACGTGACCGCCGACCTCGACGAGGGCCCGATCATCGAGCAGGACGTCGAGCGCGTGGACCACACCATGTCGGCCGAGGACTACACCGCGGTCGGCCGCGACATCGAAAGCCGCGTGCTCGCGCGCGCGGTGCGCTGGCATGTCGAGCACCGCGTGCTGCTCAACGGCCACAAGAGCGTGATCTTCCGCTAGCGCACCGCCGCGATGGCCCGCCCCAAGCCGCCCGCCGTCGCCCTGCAAGGCTCGCCCGACGAGGTCGAGGCGCAGTTCTACGAAGCGCTGCAGCGCGGCGACATCCAGCTGCTGATGGCGGTGTGGGCCGACGACGACGAGATCGTCTGCGTGCACCCCGGCGGCGGGCGCCTGGTGGGCGCGGCGGCCATCCGCGAGAGCTTCGAAGCCATCTTCGCGAACGGCGCGATCCCGGTCGCGCCCGAGCAGGTGCACCGGCTGCAGAGCCTGGGCTGCGCGGTGCACCACCTGGTCGAGCGCATCGGCGTCGACGCACCCGAAGGCCGGCAGGAGGCCTGGGTGATGGCCACCAACGTCTACCTGAAGACGGCGCTGGGCTGGCGCCTGGCCGCCCACCACGCCAGCCCGGCGAGCCCCCACGCGCTGCCGGCCACGGGCGACGCGCCGTCGACGCTGCACTAGTGCAGCACCACCGCGCACCCTGGTGGCTGCCGGGCGGCCACCTGCAGACGATCTGGCCTGCGCTGTGCTCACGGCCGCGCCTCCAACCCGCGCCGGCCTACCGGCGCGAACGCTGGCTGGCGCCCGACGGCGACTTCATCGACGTCGACCACCTCGATGCGGCCCCCGGCGCGCCGGCGCTGGTGCTGTTCCACGGCCTCGAGAGCTCGTCGAGCAGCCGCTACGCGCTGGCCTTCGCGCAGGTGGCGCAGGCCATGGGCTGGCACTTCAGCGTGCCGCACTTCCGCGGCTGCTCGGGCGAACTGAACCACGCGCCGCGCGCCTACCACTCGGGCGACTTCGAGGAGATCGGCTGGATGCTGCAGCGGCTGCGCGCGCAGCACGGTGCACCGCTGCTGGCCGCCGGCGTCTCGCTGGGCGGCAACGCGCTGCTGCGCTGGGCCGAGGAAGCCGGCGACAGCGCCGCAGCCACCGTGCGCGCCGCGGCCGCGGTGTCGTCGCCTCTGGACCTGGCGGCGGCCGGCCACGCCATCGACCACGGCTTCAACCGGCTCGTGTACGCACGCAACTTCCTGAAGACCATGAAGCCGCGCGCACTGGCCAAATGGGCGCAGCACCCGGGCCTGTTCGACCGCGAACGGCTGCTGCGCGCGCGTACGCTGTACGAGTTCGACGACGTCTTCACGGCGCCGCTGCACGGCTTCCGCGACACGCCCGACTACTGGGCGCGCGCCTCGGCCAAGCCGCACCTGCACCGCGTGCGCGTGCCGGCGCTGGTGCTGAACGCGCACAACGACCCGTTCGTGCCCGGCGCGTCGCTGCCGGTGCAGCGCGACGTGGGCCCCTGCGTCACGCTGTGGCAGCCGCGGCACGGCGGCCACGTCGGCTTTGCCGGTGGCGCCTTCCCCGGCACGGTGGTCGGCCTGCCGCAGGCGGTGCTGGGCTGGCTGGCGCAGGCACTCTGAGCGAAGATCGGCTGCATGGACGACATCGTCAAGGCAGCGCTGCGCAAGTGGCCCAACGTGCCGCACTGCCACGGCTGGCTGGCGCTGGACGCGCGCGGCGACTGGTACATGCGCGACGAGCGCATCCAGCACGCCGGGCCCTTCCCCACGCCCAAGGGCAGCCGCATCCAGCACGAGAAGCTGCAGGCCTTCATCGCGCGCAACTACGGCTGCGACGATGCCGGCGCGTGGTTCTTCCAGAACGGGCCGCAGCGCGTGTACGTGGAACTCGAGGCCGCACCCTGGGTGTGGCGCGTCGGCGCGGGGTTCGAGGTCACCAGCCACACCGGCCTGCCGGCACGGGTACGCAGTGCGTGGATCGACGGCCCGGGGCGGCTGTTCCTGGACACCGATCTGGGCTACGGCATCGTGCACACGCTGGACATGGGCCTGGCCGCCGATGCCGTCGAGCAGGGGCTGTGGACGCCCGAGCCGCTGGACTTCGCGGCCATGCCGCAGCGTTTCGGGTACCGGTTGAAGCCGCAGGCGGCGTGAGCGATCGGGGTGCACCCCCAGTCCTACGCGGCCGCGCCGGCGCCGGATGCAGCGCTGAAAGCGCAGCGGCCGCCCGAAGGCGGCCGCTGGCAGGACACGCGCGAAGAAACGTGACTCAGTTGGCAGCGCTGGCAGCCGATGCCGCCGCGGCGGGTGCCGCCGGCTCGGCCAGCTTGCCGCCGGCCTGGTTGGCCATGTAGACCACGGCGCGGCCGATCTCGAAGTCGCTGTACTCGCCGCCGCCTTGCGCGCCCATGGCGCCCTTGCCCTTCAGCGCGGAATTCAGCAGCGCCTCGTAGCCGGTGCCGATGCGCGGCGCCCAGGCCGCGGCGTCGCCGAACTTCGGTGCGCCGGCAGCGCCCGAGCCGTGGCAGGCACCGCACGCCGCCTGGTAGACCTGCTCGCCGGTGCGCAGCACGGCCGGGGCCGAGGCGTCGCGGATCTCCACCGAGCCGATGGCCTGCAGGCGGCGCGCGGTGGCTTCCTCGCCCATGCCGTCGCTGCCGGCGGCGGGCTTGGTGCCCGACGACACGTAGTTCGCCATCAGGATGATCACGACGATGGGCACCACGAACGATGCCACCACCGCCAGCGCCAGCTGCTTGGGGGTCTTGATCGGGCCTTCGTGCACTTCGTGCGCCTGGTGCGCCTCGTGGCTCTTGTCGTGGCCCTGTTGGCCCTCGGGGGTGTTGCTCATGCAGTCCTCGGTCTCGGCTCGGTGTCGCACCCGGTGGCGCGTTCGGTGTCGAAAGTGGCGGCCGCCAGGGCCGGCAAAACCCGTCGATTATAGGGGTCCGCCCTGGGTGTGCCGGCCCGTGGCTGCACCGCCGCGGACCGCCAAGCCGCTGCGCCGGCTAGAATGCCGGTTTCCCGCGAGCGACCGTGGTGAAGTGGATATCATTGGGCCCTCCGAAGGCTTAGTCGCAAGTTCGATTCTTGCCGGTCGCACCAGCCTGGGTATCCTCCCTGGCACCCACCACCCACGACAAAGCCGCCAAGGGCAACGCACCCGGGCGGCTTTTCCGTTTGTCCTGTCGGGAACACGGCGCGCGGCGCGGAAACCACATCGCCCCGCGGCACACCGCGCCAGAATGCCGCGAGGCTCCCGCGCGCCCGCAGGGGCCGTCCGGAGACGCGTGATGCACGACAGCGAAGTCCAGGCCCTGCAACAGGCCATCGCGGCCCTGCAGGCCCAGCGCGACGTGCTCGATGCTGCCGTGCTGGAGGCGGCCCTGCTGCCCTTGCGCGACAGGCTGGCCCGGCTGCAGGCGCCTGCGGCAGCCGACGACGCCAGCGGCCCCGTGGAGGCGACCCCGCTGCGCAAGCTGCGCCAGGTCACCATCCTCTTCCTGGACATCGTCGGCTCCACGCAACTCATCCAGCACCTCGACCCCGAAGACGCCCAGGCGGTGGTCGACGGCGCACTGGCGGCCTTCAGTGCGCTGGTGCGGCAGCATCGTGGCGAGGTGCTGCGCTACGCGGGCGACAACCTCAAGGCGGCCTTCGGCGCCGCCCGGGCCGCGGACGACGACGCCGAGCGCGCGGTGGCCTGCGGGCTGGCGCTGCTGCGCGAGGCGGAGCGGCTGGGCAGCGCCGTCCTGCAGGCACACGGACTCCCGGGGTTCGGCGCCCGCGTGGGCATCCACACCGGGCCCGTGGTGCGCGGCGGCGGCGTCGAGCAGGGCAGCAGCCTCGGGGGCCTGGCCGTGCACGTCGCCGCGCGCATCGAGCAGGCGGCACGGCCCGGAACGCTGCGCATCAGCCTGGACACCTACCGGCAGGTGCAAGGGCTGGTGGACGTGGACGAGCAGCCGCTGCTGTCGGTCAAGGGCCTGGACCACGCCGTGCGGACCTTCGTCGTGCGGGCGATGCGCGAGCGGTACCTGCGCGGCCTGCACCGCGGCACCGACGGTGCCCACGCGGCGCTGGTGGGACGCGCCGACGAGCTGGCGCAGCTCCAGGCGGCCGCGGCGGCCGTGCTGGCGCCAGGCGGCACGTTGCGCGCGATCACGGTGCTGGGCGACGCGGGCCTGGGCAAGAGCCGCTTGCTGGCCGAGCTGCAGGCCACGCTGCCGGCTGCGCAGCGTGCCGGCAGCCTGTGGCACGCCGGCAGCCAGCCCCAGGGCCGCGACCAGCCGTACGGCCTGCTGCGCGAACTGCTGTTCTGGAAGCTGGGCGTGCGCGACAGCCAGTCCCAGGCGCAGGCGCAGCAGACCTTCGCCGCGGCGCTGCGGCCGGTCTACGCCGAAGCGGCGGAAGAACAGACCGCGCTGCTGGGGCAGCTGATCGGCCTGGACTACAGCGCCAGCCCGTTCGTGGCCGGCATCCTGGCCGACAGCGCCCAGCGGCGCGCCCTCGGCCTGCATGCCTGGGTGCGCTGCATGGCGCTGCACGCCGCGCGGCAGCCGCTGGTGCTGGTGCTGGACGACCTGCACTGGGCCGACGACGCGTCGCTCGACGCGCTGGACCACCTGGCGGCCCTGGGTGCTGCGTTGCCGCTGCTGCTGCTGTGCGCCGCGCGCCCCGCCCTGCTGGAGCGGCGACCGCACTGGGGACAGGGCTGGCCCGCCCACCAGTGCCTGCGGGTGGCGCCCTTGTCCGAAGCGGCCGGCGAGGCCCTGGCCGACGCCCTGCTCGGCCGCTTCGCGCAGCCGCAGCAGGCGCTGCGGACGCTGCTCGCCCGGCAGTCGGTCGGCAACCCGTACTACATGGAGGCGCTGCTGCAGATGCTCGTCGACACCGGTGCCGCGCGCGCCGTGGACGGGCGCTGGGAGCTGCAGCCGGAGTCGCTGCAGGCCCGGAAGGTGCCCGCCACGCTGGTCGGCGTGCTGCAGGCCACGCTGGACGCGCTGGACACGCGGGAACTGCGCAGCCTGCAGCAGGCCAGTGTCGTGGGCGCGCGCTTCTGGGACGAGGCCCTGGGCGCCCTCGACCCGGAGGCGGCCGGACAGCTGCCGGCGCTGGCCCGCCGCGAGCTGACGCTCCTGCAGGCGCAGACCGCGTTCGCGGGCACCCGCGAGTACGCCTTCCGCCACCACCTGCTGCACCAGGTCACGTACGACACGGTGCTCAAGCCGGACCGGCGCGTGGCGCACGCGCGCGCCGCGCGGTGGTTGCAGGGGCGCGGCCGCGGGCGCGAAGGCGAGCTTGCCAGCCAGATCGCGGAACACTTCGAGCGCGCCGGCGACAACGTGCAGGCGGTGCCCTACTGGCTGCGGGCCGCCGAGGACGCGGCGCAGCGCGAGGCCGACGTCGTGGCGCTGCGCCACGCCGACCGCGCCCTGGCGATCGACGACGGCAGCGACCTGCGGCGCCGACTGCGCCTGCACCGGGTCCGCGCCGACGTGCACCGGCGCACGGGCCATGCCGACGCGCATGTGCGGGAGATCGAGACGATGGAATCGCTGATCGACCGCATCGACGACGAAGCCCTGCGCCTGTCGGTCGCCTACGACCGGGTCTGGCGCCTGTCCCTCGAGGCGCGCTTCGCGGAGCTGGTCGACCTGGCCCTGCAGCGCCTGGCCAGCGCACCGGGCGGCGCACCGAAGGACGCGGCCCGGCTCCACGGCCTGACCTACGTGGGCCTGGCGCGCCTGGGCAGGCAGGACGAGGCGATGGCGCACGCAGAGCTGGGCCTGGCGCTGGCCCGCGCCGCCGGCGACCTGGCAGCGGTCGGGCAGATCCACACCTACGTCGGTGTGCTCGCGATGGAATCCGACCGCATCGACACCGCGCTGGCGCACCACCACGCGGCGATGGCCGCCTACGAATCCGCGGCCAGCCGGGCCGGCATGGTGACGGTGCGCATCAACCTGGCCCATGTGCAGGCCACCGTCGGCCGGATGTCCGAGGCGCGCGACCTGCTGGTGCAGGCGATCGCCGAGTGCCGCGACACCGGCAACCGCCGCATGGAGGCGATCGCGCACGCCAACATCGGCGGCCTGTGGGTCGAGGCCGGCGCGTTCGAGACGGCCTATGCGGCATCGCTGGAAGGCCTGCGCCTGGCGGCACTCAGCGGCGAGACACGCACGGCCGCCTGGGCGCACAACAGCGCGCAGTACGCCGCGCACGGCCTGGGCCGCTTCGCGCAGGCCCTGGAGCACGCGCGGCGCGCCGAGGAAGGGTTCCGGGTCCATGCCGTGCACGCTGCCGCCTGGATCAATGCCGCGGCCGCCGCCCGCAACCTGCTGGCACTGGGGCGGGCCGAGGAGGCAGGCGCGGCGGCTGCAGCGCTGCTGGCGGAAGTCGACGCCCGCAGCGGCTGGGACGGCGCCTTCGAGCTGGCCTACCTGCTGCACGAGGTGCTGGCGCCGCTCGGCCATGCGCGGGCGCCCGCGCTGCTGACGCTGGCGTACCAGGCCTTGAACACGCAGGCGGACAGGATGGCGGAGCACGTGCCGCGCGATGCCTTCCTGCGCAGCGTCCCGGTCCACCGCGCCATCTGCGCGCAGTGGGATGCCGCGCAGGCCGGCGCCCCGTGATTCGCCTACAGTGCGTCCCAACGCACGATGAGCACCGCCCACCGCTTCCTGCGCGCCGCCACCTGTGGCGCCATCGCCCTGCTGCTGGCGGCCTGCGCCAGCCGCTCGCCGGCGCCGGCGAGCGGCCGTGACGGACCCGAGGCCAACCCGCCCTCGGGGCTGGACCGCGTGCCCGACGCCGAGCCGCGCGTGGAGGCGCTGCGCAGCGGCGGGCCGAACAAGCCCTACGAGGTGCTGGGCCAGCGCTACACGCCGATGAGCGGCGACCGCGCGCTGCGCGAGCGCGGCCTGGCCTCGTGGTACGGCCGCAAGTTCCACGGCCGGCCCACCGCCAGCGGCGAGATCTACGACATGTACGCGATGACCGCGGCGCACAAGACCATGCCGCTGCCCAGCTACGCGCGCGTGCGCAACCCGGCCAACGGGCGCGAGATCATCGTGCGCGTGAACGACCGCGGGCCGTTTTCGCCCGGCCGCATCATCGACCTCAGCTACACCGCCGCGCTGAAGCTCGGCGTGCTGGGCGGCGTGGCGCCGGTCGAGGTGGAACGCATCACCAACGACGACATCCGCGCCGGCCTCTGGCGCCGCGACCGCCGTGTCGCCGAGCCCGAACGCCTGCCCGCCGCCGACGACGACGCCCTGGGCGACGGCGACGACGACGGCGTGCCCCTGGTGGCCGCCGGCCCCGGCCTGTGGCTGCAGGTGGGGGCCTACCGCCAGCGCGACGGCGCGCTGGCGATGCAGCAGCGCGTGCAGCGCGACGCCGCGGGCGTGGCGCCCGGCGTGGCCGTGCTCGACGACCGCGCGACCTGGCGCGTGCACGTGGGGCCCTTCGCCAGCCGCGGCGAGGCGCAGGCCGCCGCCGAGCGCCTGCGCGGGCTGCTGCTGCTGACGCCGCTGCTGGTGGAACGCCGCTGAGCGGCGCGACCAGGCGAACCCCCCGGCCCCTCCCTAGCTCCGCGCGCCGGGCACCTTGCCGCTGCGGCGGCGGCGGTCCATGCTCGCGGCCCGAGGAGACACCCGCATGGCCGCCAACGACATCGACTTCCTGATCACCGGGCAACTGCAGGGTGGCCAGCGCGACGGCGCCGGCCCGGTGGCCTCGCGCAGCGTGCGCGGCGGCACCGTGAAGGCGGCCGTGCTGCTGTCGGCCCAGCGCGGCGGCGGCGACACCGTGCAGGTCAGCGCCACGCCCGGCGAGGACGTGGTGGTGCTGCACCTGGCCGGCGGGCCCAGCCTGGTGCTGCACCCCGCCACCGCGCGCGACCTGCTGCAGGGGCAGAGCGGCGCGCAGCGCGGCGCCGACGCGGCGGACGGCACCGTCCTGGTCGCGGCGCAGCTGCGCTGGCGCGGGCTGGAGGCGGCGGCCCCCACACGCGGCCTGGGTTTCCTGGGCGACGTGCTGCTGGCCGGCTTCGAGGTCGTCACCGGCCTGTTCCGCGAGGCCGAGGACCACGCTGCCGACTTCGCCGCCGCGGCGGTGGTGGCGCGGGTGGACGGCGGCGTCGAGGCCGGCGTGTATGCGCTGCAGCCCGAGCACCTGCCGGCGCTGAAGGGCAGCGGCTGCCGGCTCGACGCGGTGCCGCCCGCGCCCGCGTCCGCGTCCGGCCAGGCGCCGCTGCTGGTGCTGGTGCACGGCACCTTCGTCGACACCACCAGCACCTTCGGCAAGCTCTGGGCGCTGCACCCGCAGGCGGTGCGCGCACTGTTCGACGCCTATGGCCAGCGTGTCTACGCGCTGGACCACCCGACGCTCGGCGCCAGCCCCTTCGCGAACGCGCTGACGCTGGTGCAGGCCCTGCCCGCGGGGGCGCGGCTGCACCTGGCCACGCACTCGCGCGGCGGCCTGGTGGCCGAGGTGCTGGCGCGCATGGCGCACATCGCCGCCAGCGGCGCCACGCTGGGCGAGGCCGACTTCGCACCGTTTGCCGGCGACGGCCACGCCGCGCAGCGCGCCGAGATGCAGGCGCTGTTCGACGCCGTGCGCAGCCGCGGCATCGCGGTCGACCGCATCGTGCGCGTGGCCTGCCCGGCGCGCGGCACGCTGCTGGCCAGCCAGCGCCTGGACGCGTACCTGTCGGTGCTGCAGTGGGGGCTGCAGCTGGCCGGCGTGCCGGTGCTGCCGCAGCTGCTGGACTTCCTGACCGAAGTCGCACGCCGCCGCGCCGACCCGCGACAGCTGCCCGGCCTGGAGGCCATGCTGCCCGGCAGCGCGCTGGTGCAGTGGCTCAACAGCGCCGACGAGGCCATCGCCGGCGATCTGCGCGTGGTGGCCGGCGACCTCGAAGGCGACAGCATCGGCAGCTGGCTCAAGACGCTGCTGGCCGACGCCTACTACTGGACCGACAACGACATCGTCGTGCAGACGCGCTCGATGTACGGCGGCGCGCCACGCGCGGGCGGCGCGCAGTTCCTGCTGGACCAGGGCGGGCAGGTCACGCACTTCAACTACTTCGCCAACGCGCGCACCGTGCAGGCGGTGGTGCAGGGGCTGACGCTGGCGCAGCCGCCGGGCTTCCGCGCCATCGGGCCGCTGTCGTGGGCCGGCGAAGACAGCGGCGGCCTGCGTGCAGCCACCGAGGCCGGCCCCGACCCGTCGCGGCCGGCGGTCTTCGTGCTGCCGGGCATCCTCGGCAGCCACCTCGCGGCCGGCGGCAAGCGCATCTGGCTCAGCCTGCGCCTGGTGGGCGGGCTGTCGCGGCTGGCCTACAGCGGCGCGCCCGACGGCGTGCTGCCCGACGGCCCGATCGGGCTGATCTACGACGACCTCATCACGCACCTGGCGGCCACGCACGAGGTCGTGCCGTTCGCCTTCGACTGGCGCCGGCCGATCGAGCACGAGGCACAGCGCCTGGCCGACGCGCTCGACGCCGCGCTCGACGCGCGCCAGGGCAGCGACCAGCCGGTGCGCATCGTCGCGCACTCGATGGGCGGCCTGGTCGCGCGCACCGTGCAGCTCGAGCGCCCCGACACCTGGCAGCGCCTGATGGCCCACCCCGAGGCGCGGCTGCTGATGCTGGGCACGCCCAACGGCGGCTCGTGGGCACCGATGCAGGTGCTGTCGGGCGACGACAGCTTCGGCAACGCGCTGGCGTCGTTCGGCGCGCCGCTGCAGGACCACCAGGCGCGCCAGATCATGGCCGCGATGCCGGGCTTCCTGCAGCTGCAGGCCGGCCTGCTCGACCGCGACCGCGGCCTGGACCGCCACGCCACCTGGGCGCAGCTGGCGGCCGACGACCTGCAGCGCGTGCACGCGCACAACTGGTGGCACCGCAACTGGCTGGGCGCCGAGAGCGCCGACCAGCCGCTGGCCGCCTACGCCTGGGGCGTGCCGCCGCAACCGGTGCTCGACCAGGCGCGGCGCCTGCGCGAGCGGCTCGACGCACAGCGCGACGGCGCGCTGGCGCAGTGGGCGCACAAGCTGCTGCTGGTGGTGGGCCACGCCCGCTTCACACCCGACGGCTTCGAGTGGGCCGACGGCGGGCTGGTCTACCTCGACGCGGTGGACGGCGGCGACGGCCGCGTGCCGCTGGCATCCGCCCTGCTGCCGGGCGTGGCGACCTGGACGCTCGACTGCGAACACGGCAGCCTGCCCGACGCCGCCAGCGCCTTTGAGGCCTACGACGACCTGCTGCAGCAAGGCAGCACCGAGCGCCTGCCGCGGTTGGCGCTGCCGGCCGCGGCCACCCGCGGCGGCACTGCCGGCACCGCGGCGGCGCCCGTGCACGTGCGCAGCCGCCCGGCCCGCGGCCGCCCGGCGCTGACGCCCGCAGACAGCCAGCGCGCGGTGTTCGCCGCGCGCCGCGCCGAGGCGGCCGCGTTCGACACCGCCGGCAGCGCCGCGCTGCGGGTCACCGTGCTCAACGGCAACCTCAGCTTCGTGCACCAGCCGCTGCTGGTGGGCCACTACCGGTCGCTGCTGCTCACCGGCACCGAGGCCGCCGTCGACCGGCTGGTCGGCGGCGCCATGCAGGCCAGCCTGTCCGCGGGCCTGTACGCCGAGGCCCCGGGCACGCACCAGATCTTCCTCAACCCCAGCCGCGACGCCGAGTGCCCGTGGCGCGCGCCACGCCCGCTGTCGGTGGTGGTGGTGGGGCTGGGCGACGAAGGCAAGCTGCGCGAGACCGACCTGACGCACACCGTGCGCCAGGGCGTGATCGCGTGGTCGCAGCGGCTGGCCGAAAGCGGCGCCGCGCCGGCGCAGTTCGAGCTGGCCGCCACGCTGATGGGCACCGGGGGCGTCGGCATCCACGCCGGCGCTGCGGCACGCGCCATCGCGGCCGGCGTGCGCGAGGCCAACGCCCGGCTGGTGGCGGGCGGCTGGCCCGCGGTGCGCGAGCTGACGCTGGTGGAGCTGTACCTCGAACGCGCGGCCGACGCCTGGCACGGCCTGCAGGTGCTGGCCACCGCCCACCCCGGCCACTACGCCGTCACGCCCACGGTGCAGACCGGCACCGGCCCGCTGCGGCGCGTGCTCGACAGCGGCTACCGCGGCACCGACCACGACTTCGTCGCCGCCACCAGCCAGGGCGAAGGCGCGATCGCCTTCACGCTGGACAGCAAGCGCGCCCGCACCGAGGTGCGCGCGCAGATGACGCAGGCGCGGCTGGTGCGCGAGCTCGTCAAGCGCGCCAGCAACGCCAGCCAGCAGGACCCGCAGATCGGCCGCACGCTGTTCCAGCTGCTGGTGCCGCTGGAGCTGGAGCCCTTCCTGGGCGGCACCAGCCGCATGCTGCTGGAGCTGGACGACGACACCGCCACCATCCCCTGGGAACTGCTGGACATGCCCGACGACCGCGCCGGCGGCGGCGACCGCCGGCCCTGGTCCATCCGCTGCCAGCTGCTGCGCAAGCTGCGCACCGAGCAGTTCCGCGAACAGGTGCAGGACGCCGGCCGCGAAGACAACGTGCTCGTCGTCGGCGAGCCGCTCACCGCCGACGGCTACGCGCGGCTGCCCGGCGCCGCGGCCGAGGCCCGCGCCGTGGCGCAGGCGCTGCGCAGCGACGGCGGCATCGCGGCGCAGCAGCTGACGGCGCTGCTCGCGCGCGACGACGCCAGCAGCGTGGTCAACGCGCTGTACGCGCGCCGCTACCGCGTGGTGCACATCGCCGGCCACGGCGAGCCGGGCCTGGACGGCGGCCTCGTGCTGTCGGGCGGCACCTTCCTCGGGCCGAAGGAGATCCGCAACATGCGCACCGTGCCCGAGCTGGTGTTCGTGAACTGCTGCCACGGTGCGGCACGCGCCGCAGCAGGGGCGGCCCCGCGCGAGTTCGACCGCAGCGCCTTCGCCGCCAGCGTCGCCGACGCGCTGATCCAGATCGGCGTGCGCTGCGTGGTGGCCGCCGGCTGGGCGGTGGACGACGGCCCGGCGGCGCTGTTCGCCACCACCTTCTACCGCCAGCTGCTGGGCGGCGCGCCCTTCGTCGCGGCAGTGGCCGCCGCGCGCGAGGCCGCTTGGGCGCAAGGCGGCAACACCTGGGCCGCCTACCAGTGTTACGGCGACCCCGACTGGACCTTCGTGAAGGGCGCAGGCGCCCGCACGCGCAGCTCGACGCTGCAGGAAGACTACGCGATGGTGTCGTCGCCGCTGGGCCTGGCGCTGGCGCTGGAGGAACTGGCGGTGAAGTCGCGCTGGCAGGGCGCCCGGCCGCAGGAACAGCTGGAACGCACGCGCTTCCTGGAAGCGCGCTTCGCGGCGCAGTGGGGCGGCATGGGCGCGGTGGCCGAGGCCTTCGCGCTGGCCCATGCGGAGGCCGGCGCGCGCGACGCCGCCATCGCCTGGTACGAACGCGCGCTGCAGGCCAACGACGGCAGTGCCTCGATGAAGGCCGCCGAGCAGCTGGGCTCGCTGCGCGCGCGCCGCGCCTGGGAGATGGCCGAGACGGCCGCTGCCGACAGCCCGGCGCTGGCGGCCGCGCGCGCGGCGCTCGGCGAGGCGCTGCGCACGCTGCAGACCCTGGCCGCGCTGCAGAGCACGCCAGAACGAGAGACGCTGGTCGGCAGCACCTGGAAGCAGCTGGCGCGGCTGGAGCAGCGCGCCGGCGATGCCGGTGCGATGCAGGGCGCGCTGCGCGCCGCGGCCGGCGCCTACGGCCGCGCCGAGGCGCTGGCCGCCGCCCGGGGCGACCCGGGCCTGTTCTACCCGGCGCTCAACCGCATGGCGCTCGAGCTGGTGGCCCACGCCGGTGACCGGCACTGGAAGGGCTACGACGCCGCGGCGCTCGACGCCGCACGCGCCAGCCTGGCGGCGCGCGGCGAGGAAGACGCCGACTTCTGGAGCCTGGCCGGCCGCATCGAGATCGAGGTGCTGGCCGCCGCCGCCCGGCAGCGGCTGGCCGGGCAGCTGGCCGCGGCGCAGGCGGCCTATGCCGACCTGCACAACCGCGTGCCGGCGCGGCATCTGTGGGCAACGGTGGCCGAGCAGGCCGAGTTCGTGCTGGGCGCCTATGCCGCCGCCACGCGAGGCGCCGAGCGCAGCGCGGCGCAGGCGCTGCAGCGGCAGCTGGCGGGGCTGGCGGCGCAGCAGGCGGCCTGACGCGCCGGGGCGGTCAGGCCGGCGCGCTCAGGCCGCGTGCCACAGCGCCGCGAAGAAGTGGCACACGCTGCCCGCCAGCACGAACAGGTGCCACACGCCGTGCGCGTAGCGCACGCGGTTGTCGAGCAGGAACACCAGCGCGCCCACGGTGTAGGCCACGCCGCCGGCGACCAGCCAGGCCAGCCCGGCCGGCGCGATGCGCTCGACCATCGGCACCACGGCCACCAGCGCCACCCAGCCCATCGCGACGTACAAGCCCGTGGACCACAGCGGGTGCTGCAGCCGGTTCAGCACCTTGGCCGTGACGCCGACGGCCGCCACGGTCCAGACCACGGCGAACAGCGACCAGCCCCAGGGCCCGTGCAGCGGCCCCAGCACGAAGGGCGTGTAGCTGCCGGCGATGAAGACGAAGATCGCGGCATGGTCCAGCCGCTGCAGCACCTGCTTGGCGCGGCCGCGCGGCAACGCGTGGTACAGCGCCGAGGCGCCGTACAGCAGCATCGCCGTGAGCGAGAACACGACCGCCCCCGCCAGCGAGCTGTGCACGCCGTGCCGGCCCGAGAACACCACCAGGATCGGCAGCGAAGCCACCGCGAGCAGGAAGCCCAGGCCGTGGCTGATCGTGTTGACGATCTCCTCGCCCAGGGTCTGCGGCCTGTCGACCACGGCAGCGGCACGGGCCATCAGCGCCCCCCGGTGATGTCGAGCACCGCGCCGGTGGTGTAACTGGCGGCATCCGACAGCAGCCAGACGATGCCCGCCGCCACCTCCTCGGCCGTGCCGGTGCGCTGCATCGGCACCGTGGGGGCCAGTTCGCGCGCGCGCTCCGGCTGGCCGCCGCTGGCGTGGATCTCGGTCTCGATCAGCCCGGGCCGCACGGCGTTGACGCGGATGCCCTCGGCCGCCACCTCGCGCGCCAGGCCGGTGGTGAAGGTGTCGATCGCGCCCTTGGACGCCGCGTAGTCCACGTACTGGCCGGGCGACCCCAGCCGCGCCGCGGCCGAGCTCAGGTTGACGATGGTGCCGCCGCGGCCGCCGTGGCGCGTGCTCATGCGCTGCACGGCCTCGCGGGCGCAGACGAAGCTGCCGATCACGTTGACGGCGAACATGCGCTGCAGGCGTGCCACCGACATGCCGTCCACACGCTGCGCGACATCCACGACACCGGCGTTGTTCACCAGCCCCCGCAGCCGGCCCAGCTGCGCGTCGACGGTGGCGAAGAGCCGCAGCACCTGGGCTTCGTCGGCCACGTCGGCCTGCACCGCGATGGCCCGGCGGCCGGCGGCACGCACCTGCGCCGCCACGGCTTCGGCAGCCGCGGCGTCGCGGGTGTAGTTGACGGCGACGTCCCAGCCGTCGCGCGCGGCCAGCAGCGCGCAGGCGGCGCCGATGCCGCGGCTGCCGCCGGTGATGAGGAGGACACGTTCCATGCGACACAGTTTAGGCCCGCGGCCGTGCGCGGGCTTGGGCTAGAGTGTCCGACCGACGACCCGCCGCACCCCAGGAGCCGCCCGGCATGGCCAAGGACTTCTCGACCATGGAAGACAGCAACCGCTCTTCCAACCCCAGCATCCACGACGTGTCCGACCCGGCGCGGCGCACGCTGGTGCTGAGCGGCATGGGCGCGGGGATGGCTGCGTTGCTGGCGCCGCTGGCGGGCTGCGCGGCCACGGGCGACGGCGGCAGCGGGCCGCTGCTCGGCTTCCAGGGCATCGCCACCGACGGCTCGCGCGACGGACTGCGCGTGCCGCCGGGCTACGTCGCCAGCGTCATCGCGCCCTGGGGCGACCCCGTCGGCGTGCCCGGCCGCATGCCCGACTGGCGCCCCGACGCCGGCAACAGCGGCGCCGACCAGGAAGTGCAGATCGGCATGCACCACGACGGCATCCACTACTACCCGCTCGACGGCGCGCAGCGCGGCCTGCTGGCGATGAACCACGAGTACGTCGACGACGGCCTGCTGCACACCGATGGCCTGAAGACCTGGACCGCCGAGAAGGTGCGCAAGGCACAGGCCGCGCACGGCGTGTCGGTGATCGAGGTCGAGCAGCGCCGCGGCACCTGGGCCGTGGTGCGGCCGTCGACCTACGCGCGGCGCTTCACGGCCGCGACGCCGTTCGCCCTCGGCGGCCCGGCGGCCGGCCACGTGCTGATGCGCACCGCCGCCGACCCCGAGGGCCGGCGCGTGCTGGGCACGCTGAACAACTGCGCCAGCGGCCAGACGCCCTGGGGCACCTACCTGTCGGGCGAGGAGAACTGGGCCGGCTACTTCGACGGCGGCGACAACCCCACCGCCGACCAGCGGCGCTGGGGCCTGCGCAAGACCGGCTGGTCGCGCTGGGCCGAGCACGACGAGCGCTTCGACGCGCGCAAGCACCCCAACGAGTTCCACCGCTTCGGCTGGGTCGTCGAGATCGACCCGGCCGACCCGCTGTCCACGCCGGTCAAGCGCACGGCGCTGGGCCGCGCCGCGCACGAAGGCGCCTGGGTCGGCGTCACGAAGGACGGCCGCGCGGTGGTGTATTCGGGCGAGGACGCGCGCTTCGAATACATCTACAAGTTCGTCAGCCGCGACAGGATCGCGCCCGCCGGCGGCGGCAGGACCGCGGCCCAGGCCAACGCCACGCTGCTCGACCACGGTACGCTGTACGTGGCGCGCTTCGAGGCCGACGGCCGTGGCCGCTGGCTGCCGCTGGTGCACGGCCAGGGCCCGCTGACGCCGGCCAACGGCTTCGCCGACCAGGGCGAGGTCGTCATCAAGACGCGGCAGGCCTCGGACCTGCTCGGCGCCACCAAGATGGACCGCCCCGAGTGGCTGGCCATCGACCCGAAGTCGGGCGAGGTCTACTGCACGCTCACCAACAACAGCGCGCGCGGCAACGCCGGCAGCCCCGGCGTGGACGCCGCCAACCCACGCGCCAACAACGTCTTCGGCCAGATCATCCGCTGGAAGGAAGACGCCGACTTCGACGCCACGCGCTTCACCTGGAACCACCTGGTGCTGGCCGGCGACCCCGCCAACGCACGTCCCGACGCACGCGGCAACATCCGCGGCGATCTCTACGCCTGTCCCGACGGCATCGCCTTCGACCGCCGCGGCCTGCTGTGGATCCAGACCGACGCGCATGCCTCGCAGCTCAACAAGGGCGAGTTCGCCAACCTCGGCAACAACCAGATGCTGGCCTGCGACGTGCGCACCGGCGAGACGCGGCGCTTCCTCACCGGCCCCGCGAACTGCGAGATCACCGGCGCCGCCTGGACCCCCGACGGCCGCACGCTGTTCATCAACGTGCAGCACCCGGGCGAGACCCCCAGCGACCGCAGCGATCCGTCCGAGCCGGCGAAGTTCTCGTCCTGGCCCAACCTGCCGCCCGGCGGCCGGCCGCGGTCGGCCACCGTGGTGGTCCAGCGGCGCGACGGCGGCGTCATCGGCACATGAACACCTCAGTCGAGAGCCTGATCGCCAGCGCCGAGGCGGCGCGCGACCGGGGTGCGCTCGCCGAGGGCACGCAGGCCGCGCGCGCGGCCTGGGAGGCCGCCACGGGCGACGACCAGCGCCGCCGTGCCGGGCTGCTGCTGGCGCACTTCCACTACCGCAGCGGCGCGCTCGTGGAGATGGTCGAGCACGGGCTGCGGCTGCTGCCGCTGGCGCGCGCGGGCGGCAGCGAGACCGAGCTGTTCGACCTGCTGCGCATGGTGTCGCTGGGCGGCAGCGACACGGGCCGGCTCGACACCGCATTCGCCTGCGCACAGGAAGCGCACGCGCTGGCGCTGCACATCGGCGACCGCGGCCGCATCGCGCTGGCCGTCAATGCGCTGGCCTGCAGCTTCGAGCGCATGGGCGACCCGTGGCAGTCCGAGCGCCTGATGCTGGAGGCACTGACCATCGCCCGCGCGCAGGGCGAGCGGCACCCGGTCTTCGTGACGCTGAACAACCTGGTGGCCGTGCTGATCGGCATGTACCACCTGCTGCGCGACGCCGTGCCGCTGCACGAGGCGCGCGAGCCGCTGCGCCGCGCGCTGCCCTACGCGCGCGAGACGCTGCGCATCGCCGAGGAGGGCGCCGAGCCGTTCTACCGCATCTTCGCCGCCGGCAACCTGGGCGAGACGCTGCTGCACCTGGGCGACCTCGACGCCGCACGCGGCGTGCTGCAGCACAACGCCGACCTGGCCCGCAAGATCGGCGCCGCCACGCAGGCCTGGCGCATCGACTGCACGCTGGGCGAGCTGGCGCTGTTCGAAGGCCGGGCCGACGATGCCTGGCAGCTGCTGGGTGCCGTGCTCTCGGCCTCGGGCGGCACCGAGGCGCCGGCCACGCGCATGCGGCTGCACCACGCGATGTGGAAGGCAGCCTCGGCGCTGCAGCGCCCGGCCGACGCGCTGCACCACCTGGAGCAGTTCCTGGCGCTGGAGCGCCAGCGCGCCGTGCTGCAGCTGCGCGCGCAGTCGCAGCTGCTGGTGACGCGCAGCGAGATCGAGCGCGCGCAGGCCGAGTCGCGGCGCGACCAGCTCACGCAGCTGGCCAACCGGCGCGAGGTCGAGCGCCGCTGGCCGCTGCTGCTGGAAGGCGCCCGCGCCGCCGGCACGCCGCTGGCGGTGGCGATGCTCGATCTGGACCATTTCAAGCAGATCAACGACCGCTTCGGCCACGCCATCGGCGACGCCGTGCTGGTGGCGCTGGCCGAGCTGCTGCGCGACAACACGCGCAGCGCCGACATGGTGGCGCGCGTGGGCGGCGAGGAGTTCCTGCTGGTGCTGGCCGACGCCAGCGCCGCACGCGCGCTCGACATCTGCGAGCGCCTGCGCCAGCGCGTGGCCGCGCACGACTGGCAGGCCGTGGCGCCGCAGCTGGCGGTGACGCTGAGCGTGGGCCTGACCAGCAGCCCGCCGTTCGATGCCGACACGCTGACCGCACGCGCCGATGCGGCGCTGTACCGCGCCAAGGCCGAGGGCCGCAACCGCGTCGTCGTGGGCTGAGCCCGCGCGTGCAAGGCCGGAAGGCCTTGCACGGCTGGCGAAGGCCCGAAGGCGATTTCACGCCCGAGGGCTGAGCCCGCGCGTGCAAGGCCGGAAGGCCTTGCACGGCTGGCGAAGGCCCGAAGGCGATTTCACGCCTGAGGGCTGGGCGGTCTTCGCGCCTACAGCGGCGCCGGCCCGAACGGCAGCGGCGCCTGCGCCGCCAGCCACGCCACCACGGCCCAGCAGGCCACGTTCTGCGTCAGCGCGGCGGGGTCCACCTTGTCGAGGGTGTCGTTCTCGGTGTGGTGCACGTCGAAGTAGTGCGTGCCGTCCTGGCCCAGCGCAATGGCGGGCCACTTGTGGCGCCGCATCAGCACGGCCGCGTCGGGCCCGGGGCTGCCGTCGTTGCCGGCGCGTTCCACGCCCAGCGGCGCCAACTGCGCCGCGATGGCGTCCACCAGCGGCAGCGCCGCCGGCTGCACGCGGCTGGCCATGCGCCACACGCGCCCGGCGCCGAAGTCGCTTTCGCTCACCAGCTGGTGGCGCACGGCGGCGTGGCGCGTGCCGTAGTCGCGTGCGCCGTCGAAGCCGTTCTCCTCGTTGCCGAACAGCACCACGCGCACGGTGCGGCGCGGGCGCCGGCCGGTCTGCTGCGCGGCCTGCTGCAGCACGCCCAGCGCGGCGCAGACGATGGCCACGCCGGCGCCGTCGTCGAGCGCGCCCTGGCCGACGTCCCACGAATCGAGGTGGGCCGACAGCAGCACGATCTCGTCGGCGAGGTCGGTGCCCGGGATCTCGGCCAGCACGTTCTGCGACACCGCCTCCACGTCGGCGCGGGCCTCCAGCACGACGTGCATGCGCAGCGGCTGGCCGCGGCCGTGCAGCCGCGCCAGCAGGTCGGCGTCGGGCACCGAGACGGCGAAGGCCGGGATGCGCGGCACCGTCAGGTCGACCGCCATCGCGCCGGTGTGGGCGATGCGGTCGCGGTCGGTGCCGATGCTGCGCAGCGCCAGCGCCACGGCGCCGCGGCGCGCCGCCTCGACCGGGCCGGAGAAGCGCGCGCCGACGGCCGCGCCGTAGCCGCGGCCGTCGCGGCTGCGCTCGGTCTTCTGGTCGATGAAGACGATGCGTCCGCGCGCGCGGTCGGAGGTGTCGGCGCGCAGCGCGGCGAGGTCGGGGTACCAGGCGACCTCGGCCTCGATGCCGCCCGGCGGCGTGGCCACGCTGTTGCCCAGCGCCGCCATCACCAGCGGCTGCGGCACCGGCGCCACCAGGCGTGCCGCTGCCGGACCACGCTGCCAGATGCGCAGCGCAAAGGGTTCGGCCCGCACCTGCTGCAGGCCCAGCCCGCGCAGCGCCTCCTGCGCCCAGGCGGCAGCGCGGGCATCGGCGGGCGAGCCCGCCGGGCGCGGGCCGATCTCGGTGGTCAGCGCCTCCACCAGCCGCCAGGCGGCGTTGTCGCGCAGCGCCAGGTCGCGCAGCAGCGCGGCGTGGCGCAGGTCCTCGTCGCCGTAGGCCGCCGGCTGCGCCGCCGCACCGCCCGAGGCCAGCAGCGCCGCGGCTTGCAGCAGGCGGCGGCGCTGCAGCATCACTTGGCCGTGGGCATCACGAACTCGGCGCCGCGGCCGATGCTGTCCGGCCAGCGCTGCATCACGCTCTTCTGCTTGGTGTAGAAACGCACGCCTTCCTCGCCGTAGGCATGCATGTCGCCGAACAGGCTGCGCTTCCAGCCGCCGAAGCCGTGCCAGGCCATGGGCACCGGGATCGGCACGTTGATGCCCACCATGCCCACCTGCACGCGGCGCGCGAACTCGCGCGCGGTGCCGCCGTCGCTGGTGAAGCAGGCCACGCCGTTGCCGAACTCGTGCGCGTTGACGAGCGCCAGCGCGGCGGCCATGTCGGGCACGCGCACGCAGGCCAGCACCGGGCCGAAGATCTCTTCCCTGTAGATGCGCATCGCGGGCGTGACGTGGTCGAACAGCGTGCCGCCGGTGAAGAAGCCGTTCTCGAAGCCGGCCACCTTGTGGCCGCGGCCGTCCACCACGAGCTGCGCGCCTTCCTCGACGCCGATGCCGATGTAGTTCTCGATGCGGTCGCGCGCCTCCTTCGTGACGATGGGGCCCATCTCGGCATCGAGCTCCATGCCGTTCTTCACCTTCAGCGCCTTCGCGCGCTCGGCCAGCTTCGGCACGACCTTGTCGGCCACGTCGCCCACCAGCACCGCGACGCTGATCGCCATGCAGCGCTCGCCGGCGCTGCCGTAGCCCGCGCCGATGAGCGCGTCCACCGCCTGCTCGATGTCGGCATCGGGCATCACGACCATGTGGTTCTTCGCGCCGCCCAGCGCCTGCACGCGCTTGCCGTGGTGGGCGCCGGTCTCGTAGATGTACTGGGCGATCGGCGTGCTGCCGACGAAGCTCAGCGCCTTCACGTCGGGGTGCGTCAGCAGCGCGTCCACCGCCACCTTGTCGCCCTGCACGACGCTGAACACGCCGTCGGGCAGGCCGGCCTGCTGCAGCAGCTCGGCCATGAACAGGCTCGGGCTCGGGTCGCGCTCGCTCGGCTTCAGGATGAAGGCGTTGCCCGCGGCCAGCGCCACCGGGAACATCCAGCACGGCACCATGCACGGGAAGTTGAACGGCGTGATGCCGGCCACCACGCCCAGCGGCTGGCGCAGGGTCCAGTTGTCGATGCCGGTGGAGACCTGGTCGGTGTAGTCGCCCTTCAGCAGCTGCGGCACGCCACAGGCGAACTCGACGATGTCGATGCCGCGGCTGACCTCGCCCTGCGCGTCGGTGAAGACCTTGCCGTGCTCGGCGGTGATCATGGCCGCCAGCGTGTCCTTGTGCTGGTTCAGCAGCGCGAGGAAGTTGTTCATCACGCGCGCGCGGCGGATCGGCGGCGTGTCGCCCCAGGCCGGCTGCGCCGCCTGCGCGGCGGCGACCGCGGCGTCGACGTCGGCGCGGCTGGCCAGCAGCACCTGGCGCGCCACCGCGCCGGTGGCCGGGTTGTAGACGGCCTGGGTGCGGCGGCTGGCGTCGCCGGTGCCGGCGCTGGGGCGGCCGCCGATCCAGTGGCCGATGTCGTGGGTGGCGGTGTAGGCTGCGGCCATCGCGGGTCTCCTGGGTGAGCCCACCAGTCTAGGCCAAAGCGCCGGCACGAAAAAAGGGCCCGCCTGCGGCACGGGGCCGAAGGCGGGCACTGGAAGTCCTTCGGAAAGGACGTCGTTGGGACCGGGGGCCGGGGGCGCGTCACGGTGCAGTGACGCTGCCGTGCGATGCACGACAATCGCCGCAGGCCATGCCAACGACTGTAGTCGCGGCCGTGCCGAGCGACCATCCACCGAAGAGAGGACGGCACCGTCCATGACCCCGACGCCCAGCACCGCACCGCTCGACGACAACGACCTCGCCCGCCTGCAGGACCTGCTGGACCAGGTGCCCGAGCCGCTGGAGCCGCTGGACGCGATGGCGCTCGACGGCTACCTGTGCGGCGTGCTGCTGCAGCCGGCACCGGTGCCGCCCGAGCGCTGGCTGCAGTTCGTCACCGACATCGAGGGCCGCGCGCTGCCGGCGTCGTACCCGCTGGCCGAGCTGCACGCGCTGGTGCGCCGCCGCCACGCCGAGCTCGACCGCGCGATCGCCGACCGCCAGTGGTTCGATCCCTGGATCTACCAGCTGGAGGAAGACGCCACGCCGTCCGAGACCGTGCTGCCCTGGGTGGCGGGGTTCGCGGCCGCGATGGACCTGTTCCCCGGCGTGATGGACAGCGACGACCCCGAGCTGGTGGAGCCGCTGGCGCTGCTGTACCGCCACTTCGACGCCGACGACCTGGAAGACGCCGACGCGCTGCTGGCCGTGATCGACACGCTGGAGCCGGCGCGCGACCTGGCCGAGGCGGTGGAAGACCTGGTGCGCAGCCTGATGCTGATGGCCGACGTCACCCGGCCCCGGCGTGCCGCGCCGCCGCGCGGCAGCCCGCCCCGTGCCGGCGGCGGCGGTGGCGGCGGGCGCCGCGGCCGGCGCTGAACAGCGCGGCCGCCGTTGCCGCAACAGGGCCGCGCAGCAGTCCTGCCGGCGACAGGGGCAAGCCGCCGCCCGTCTGGGGTGCAACGGCAGCGGCGCCTAGCATGCAGCGCTCCGAACATTGCCCATCGCAGCCGTCTTGCCATGCGCCTGTCCCTGCCACGCCTGATCACCGCCGCTGCCGTCGCGATGCTGTTGGCGGCCACCGGGCCTGCCACCGCACAGCAGGCGCCCGCCCCCGAGGCCAACTGGCAGGGCCTGCGTTCGTACCAGGTCTGGCATGACGAACTGCCCGAGCGGCTCGACCCGGCGCAGGTGGAGGTGGTCGTGCTGTCGCCCGACGAACGCTGCAAGCCGCCCGGCCGCACCGGGCCCTTCGGGCTGCCGCTGCCCCCGCTGATCGACCCCACCACGCAGACGCTGTGCCGCCAGCTCGAGGCCTTCGTGCAGGCGCCCCCCGAGCCGCTGCCCGTGCCGGTGCGGCTGGCCACGCAGGCACTGGGCACGCGCCAGCCGGCGGCCATCGTGGCGGCACTGCAGCCGGCGCCGCAGCGGCGCTATGTGGCCCTGGTGGCCTGGCACTGGCAGGCGGTGCAGCGCGACACCCACTGGCTGTTCGAGGAAGCCGTGCTCGACCGCGAGACCGGCCGCTGGATCTGGCACGCCGCGCGCGCGCACGACGTGCTGCTGCTGGACGCCAAATGGACGCAGGAGACGGCCCGGCGCACGCTGCGCGCCCTGCTGCGCCACGAGCTGCCGCGCGACCTGCTCGGCCGCGGCTGGTGGCGCGACGCCGTGCCCGTGCCCGGCAGCCGCTGGGTGCCGGCGGCCGAGATGGCCGCCTGGCAGCCGGGCGCGCGCGCGGGGCTGGCGCTGCTCAACAGCTACAACGTGCCGCCCGTGCACCAGGCGCAGCGCGCGGCCACGCTCTGGCCCGCCGGCACGCCCGCGCCGGCCGAGCCGCAGGGCGTGGACTGGAGCACCTGGACCACCGTGCGCGGCCCGCAGGCCACGCCGCTGCTGCCCACCGGCACGCTGGCGCTGCTGGACGTGCCGCCGGGCGACTACGCGGTGCGCGTGGGCAGTGCCGTCGAGACGCTGCGGCTGGAGCCCGGGCGCATCACCACCGTGCACATGGTGCGCCCGCTGGTGGGCAACAGCACCGCGGTCACCCAGGAGCCCGAGACCTGGTGGCGCGCGCAGCTGCAGGCGCCACGCTGGCGCCACGCCTTCCAGGCCCAGGGGCCGGCCCAGGGCAGCGGCGCCCTGGTGCCCTGGTTCCAGCCGTAGTTCAGGCCGCCGCGCCGTACACGCTGCGCGCGTACAGCCCCAGGCCCTGCGCGACGCTGGCGTAACGGTCGCCGCGCACCCGGCGCGCCGCCGGGAAGCCCGCGGCGATGCGGTCCACCAGCGGCGTCAGGCCGGTGGAGCCGCCGGTGAAGTACAGCACTTCCACCGCCTCGGGCGCCACGCCGGCCATGCGCACCGTCTCGTGTGCCGCTTGCACGATGCGCGCGAGGTCGGTCTCGATGGCCGCGGCGGCCTGCGCCTCGGCCAGCGCGGCGCGCAGCCCGGTTTCCACCAGCCCGAGGTCGATGGTCGCCGCGCCGCGCGTGGCGACGTCGATCTTGGCCTGCTCGGCGGCACCGGCCAGCGCGTGCCCCAGCCGGTCTTCCAGCACCGTCATCAGCCGCACGTGGTGCGCCGGCTCGGCGTACCAGCTCTTCATGCGGCGCAGTTCGGCCACGCGGGCCGGGGCGTAGACGGTGTTGATCAGGTGCCAGGTCGCGAGGTCGAAGTACACGCTGCTGGGCACTTCGCGCCCGGGCTGGCCGTGCTGCGGCGGGCCGACGCTGCGGTAGCCCAGCAGCGGCAGGATCGCCGCCAGCTCGACGTGGCGGTCGAAGTCGGTGCCGGCGCTGTGCACGCCGTGGTTGGCCAGGATGTCGTCGCGCCGGTCGGTCCGCCCGGCACGCGCCGGGCCCACCCGCACGAGCGAGAAGTCGGAGGTGCCGCCGCCGATGTCGGCCACCAGCACCAGCTGTTCGTGGTCGACGGTGCTCTCGTGGTCCAGCGCCGCGGCGATGGGTTCGTACTGGAAACGCACCTCGTCGAAGCCCACCGCACGCGCCGCCGCCTCCAGCGCCGCCTGCGCCTGCGCGTCGCGCTCGGGTTCGCCGTCGACGAAGAACACCGGCCGCCCCAGCACCACGCGGTGCAGCGGCGCGCCGGCCGCGGCTTCGGCCATGCGCTTCAGGTGGCGCAGGTAGCCGCTGATGATGTCGGCATAGCGCACGCCGCGGCCGCCGCCGACGTCGGTGCTCTGCCCCACCAGGTCGGAGCCCAGGATGCTCTTCATCGAGCGCATCAGCCGGCCGTCGATGCCCTCGATGTAGGCCGCCACCGCGGCGCGGCCGTACAGCCGCTCGGGCTCGGCGTGGGCGTTGCTGCCGTCGGCGCGGTAGAACACCGCGGTCGGCATCGTCGGGTGGCCCGGTTCGAGCTCGACCAGGCGCACGCCGCGCGGCCCCTCGGGCAGCGCGATGGCGGAGTTGGAGGTTCCGAAGTCGATGGCCGCGAAGCCAGGGGTGGGTGCGGGCACGGCGGTCGGCAGGGTTGGCGCAGAGGGGCGCGGATTGTAGGCACGCCCTGCGGCAGGCCGAAGCCGAGAAATGCGACACGCCGGCTGCGGAGATCCCTCAAGTTCCGGCGCACCGCGACCGACACACTGGTAACAAGCTCTTACCGGGACGCGCGATGCACAAGACCAGCCACTCTCCAGGACTGTTTCGCCGCCTCGTCCGCCGCCCGGTGCCGCTGGAGCCGGACGCGGCCGACATGGGCACCTGCTTCGGCCTGGAGCTGAGCTTCGACACCCCCGCCGCCGTGCCGGCGTCGCCTGCGGCGGCCTCGCGCCTGCCGGCCTGGGTGCCGCGCCTGGGCGTGCGGGCCAAGGGCGCTCCATAGCCGTCGGGCCCGGGCCGCAAGGCGGCCGATAGAATCAGGCCATGAGCCGACTCTCGTTTCGCGAACAAGTGCTGCGGGTTCGCGAGGACGCCATCGTCTCGTCGGTGAACCGCCTGCTGGCCGAGAAGGGTTTCGACCTGATGACGGTCGACGAGGTGGCCGCCGACGTCGGCATCGCCAAGGCCAGCCTCTACAAGCACTTCGCCTCGAAGGAGGCCCTGGCCGCTGCCGCGATGGTGCGCGTGCTGCAGCGCACGCTGGCCACCATCGAGGCCGAGGCCGAGCAGGCGCCCGAGGCCACTGCCTTCACCCACCTGCAGGCCGTGACCCGCTGGGCGCTGCAGGTGCAGATGGCTGGCGAGATGCCGTCGCTGCCGTCGCAGAACTCCACGCTGCGCGCGGAGCTGATGGCGAGCAAGGGCTACCTCGACCTGCTGATGCAGGTCAGCGACCGGCTCGGCGCCTGGATCGTGCAGGCCCAGGCCGACGGCGACATCGACCCGGCGCTGCCGCCCGAGCTGGTGCTGTACACCATCTTCGCCCGCGCCTGCGACCCGGTGCCGGCCTTCATGAAGGCCAGCGAACGCTTCGACGACGCGCAGATCGTCGACTGGGTGCTGGGCACCTGCTTCAACGGACTGCGCGGCCGGTAGGCCCGCGCCCGCCCCCGCGTTTCAGCGGATCAGCAGTGCGGGCGTGCCGCACTTGGCCAGCACCTTGGTGGCCACCGAGCCCAGCACCAGGTTGCCGAACGAGCCGTGGCCGTGCGAGCCCATCATCAGCAGGTCGAACTTGCCCTTCTCGGCCGCGGCGGCGATGGTGTCGGCCGGCGGGCCGACCTTGGCGACAAAGCTGGCCTTGATGCCCTGCTTGGTGAAGAAGGTGCGCAGCGGCTTGAAGATCTTCTCGGCCTCGTCCTCGTAGTGCGACTTCAGCACTTCCTTGTCGAGCACGGCGGCGGCGCGGGGCGGCACGGCCGGCACGGCGGTGATCAGCGTGTACTCGTGCTGCGCGCCCAGCCATTCGTCGTGGGCCGCCAGATAGGCCAGCATGCGCTTGGTGAACGGGCTGCCATCGACGGCTGCGAGGATCTTCATGGAGGTCTCCTGGTCAATCTGTGCGTGAAGGAAGTGTTGCACGCGGCCCGTGGCGGACCTTGAGCAACATCAATCGGATTCTTGCAGACGCCCCGGGCGCCAGACCTCGATGAGCCGCAGCGGATCGTGGCCATCGGCCTCGCCCTTGGCCTGCAGGCCGCGCGCCTGGCACACCACGCGCGCGGGACGGCGGCCCGGGCGGTCCACGGTGTAGTCGTGGCGGCAGTGCAGGTGGCCGTGCAGCCACAGGTCGGCGCGTGCGATCAGGTCGTCGTCGGCACTGCAGAAGCTGGCGGTGCCGGGCTGGCGGCCGTAGCGCGGGTCGGCGCTGCGCAGGCTGGGCGCGAAGTGCGTGACGACCACCGTGCTGTCCCAGCGCCCGGCAGCCGGCGTCGCGAGCGCCTGTTCGAGCCAGGCACGGCAGGCCAGGCCCTCGTCGCGCACGCCCGCGGCATCGAAGGGCTGGCCGCCGCGCGTGGCGGCCATCAGGCGCATGAAGTAGCCGGCGGCACGCATGGCGCGTTCGCGCTGCGCGGCCCCGAACAGATCGAAGTCGCTCCAGCGCGTGGCACCGACGAAGCGCACGCGGTGGCCGTCGGCCGTGGTGACGGTGGTGGCCTCGCGCTGCAGCAGCTGCAGGCCGTGGCGCGCGCAGGTCGCGCGCAGCGCGGGCCACGCGTCGTGCAGCTCGCGGCCGTCGAACTCGTGGTTGCCGGCCACCACCAGCACCGGCACCGGCCAGCCCGCGAAGCGCGCGTAGCCGTCCCAGCGCGCGTCGATGTCGCCGGCCAGCACCAGCAGGTCGGCCCCGGGCGCCGGCTCGGGGTCGAAGGTCTCGGTCTCCAGGTGCAGGTCGGACAGCAGCTGCAGCTTCATGCGCCGCCCCCGCACGCGAGGCGGCGCAGCCCGTCGTGGCCGCGGGCTGCGGTCGCGGCGGGGCTCAGGCCGCCAGCCGCGCTTCGATGCGCGCCATCGTCGCCGGCAGCTCGGCCGGCAGGTGGTACTCGAGCTGCTGGAACAGCTCGGCGTGCAGCGCCAGCTCCTGCTGCCAGGCGGCCTTGTCGATGCCGATGACGCTGGCGAACTGCGCACGGCTGAAGGCCAGGCCGTCCCAGCGCAGGTCGTCGTAGCGCGGGCTGACGCCGAAGACGTTGTCCTCGCCCTGCGCGGTGCCGGTGACGCGGCCGAGCATCCACTCGAGCACCCGCATGTTCTCGCCGTAGCCGGGCCAGACGAACTTGCCGTCGGCGCCCTTGCGGAACCAGTTGACGCAGAAGATGGCCGGCGCCTTGTCGCCCAGCGTGCTGCCGATGTTCAGCCAGTGCTGGAAGTGGTCGGCCATGTTGTAGCCGGCGAACGGCAGCATCGCGAACGGGTCACGGCGCACCACGCCCTGCTGCCCGGCGGCGGCGGCGGTGGTCTCGCTGCCCATCGTGGCGGCCATGTACACGCCCTCGACCCAGGTGCGGGCCTGCGTCACCAGCGGCACCGTGGTGCTGCGGCGGCCGCCGAAGATGAACGCGTCGATCGGCACGCCGGCGGCGTTGTCCCAGTCGGGGTCGAGCACCGGGTTGTTGGTGGCGGCCACGGTGAAGCGGGCGTTCGGGTGCGCGGCCTTGGCGCCGGTCTCCTTGGCGATGGCCGGGGTCCAGTCCTTGCCCTGCCAGTCGATCAGGTGCGCCGGCGGGGTGTCGGTCATGCCTTCCCACCAGACGTCGCCGTCGTCGGTGAGCGCGACGTTCGTGAAGATCACGTCGGCCTTCAGCGAGTCCATGCAGTTCGGGTTGGTCAGGTCGTTGGTGCCCGGCGCGACGCCGAAGTAGCCCGCCTCGGGGTTGATGGCGTACAGGCGGCCGTCGGCGTGCGGCTTGATCCAGGCGATGTCGTCGCCCACCGTCGTGACCTTCCAGCCCGCGTAGCCCTGGGGCGGCACCATCATCGAGAAGTTCGTCTTGCCGCAGGCGCTGGGGAAGGCAGCGGCGACGTGGAACTTGCGGCCTTCGGGGTTGGTGACGCCCAGGATCAGCATGTGCTCGGCCAGCCAGCCCTGGTCGCGGCCCATCGTGCTGGCGATGCGCAGCGCGAAGCACTTCTTGCCCAGCAGCGCATTGCCGCCGTAGCCCGAGCCATAGCTCCAGATCTCGCGCGTCTCGGGGTAGTGCACGATGTACTTGGTCTTGTTGCAGGGCCAGGGCACGTCCTTCTGCCCGGCGGCCAGCGGCGCGCCGACCGTGTGCACGCAGGGCACGTAGGCGCCGTCCTCGCCCAGCAGGTCGAGCACCGGGCGGCCCATGCGCGTCATCGTGCGCATGCTGATCGCGACGTAGGGGCTGTCGGTCAGCTCGACGCCGATGTGGCTGATGTGCGAGCCCAGCGGACCCATCGAGAACGGCACCACGTACAGCGTGCGGCCCTTCATCGCGCCGCGGAACAGCGCCTGCTCGCCGGTCTGCAGCAGCGCGCGCATCTCGGCCGGCGCCATCCAGTTGTTGGTGGGGCCGGCGTCTTCCTGCTTCTCGCTGCAGATGAAGGTGCGGTCCTCGACGCGGGCGACGTCGCTCGGATCGCTGCTGGCCAGGAAGCTGCGCGGGCGCAGCTCGGGGTTGAGCTTCTTCATCGTGCCGGCGGCCACCAGCTGCTCGCACAGGCGGTCGTACTCGGCGGCGGAGCCGTCGCACCAGTAGACGCTCTCGGCCTCGGTGAGCGCGGCGATCTCGGCCACCCAGGCCACCAGGCGCTGGTGCTTGATATGGGCAGGCACGTTCAGGCGCATGCCCTCCATCACGGGACGGTTCATCGGAAAGACTCCAATCAAGGTAGACAAAGGCGGAGTTGGGCGAGCTCCGCGCCGTGCGAAGCTCGCCCAATGCCACAGCTGCCCGCTTCCGGACCCCAGGGGACGACAATTGTGCGGGCGAATGTAATCGCGCTGTAACTCGCGGCCGGCATGGCCTCATGCAAATTCGGAATACCGTGATGCGGTCCACGACCGGCCCGTTGACGCCCCCTCAGCTTGAAGGCTCGACCCCGTGATGCAGGTGCTCCATGTCAACCGCGCTGCAGCCCGCGAAACGCTGATCAACGGCCGCAAGCTGCGCACCGCCATCGCCAAGCAGCCGGTCGACGGCCCCGTGAGCGTGCACCCACTTGGCCTGGAGGGTGACGAACAGGCCGATCTCACCGTGCACGGCGGCATCAGCAAGGCCGTCTATGCCTACCCGCAGGAGCACTTCGCGTTCTGGCAGACCGTGCGTGCGCAGGCGCGGGTGTCCCTGTGGGACGACCCCGTCGCGCCGGGTCTCTTCGGCGAGAACCTCACCGTGCAGGGCGTGCTGGAAGACCAGCTCTGGATCGGCGACCGGCTGCAGCTGCCGCACTGTGTGCTGGCGGTGAGCGAGCCGCGGTTCCCGTGCTTCAAGTTCAACGCCGCGATGGGCTTCCCCCAGGCGGCCAGGCTGATGGTGCAGTCGGGCTTCTGCGGCAGCTACCTGGCGGTGATCGAGCCTGGCACGGTGGCCGCGGGCGATGCGATCACGCTGCTGCCCGGGCCGCGCGAGGTCAACCTGCGCGACCTGTTCCGCGCCCGCGCCCGCGCCTGACCCCGGCGCTCAGCCAGCGCCACGCCGGTACAGCAGGGGCGTCAGCGTCAGCACCGCGACGTAGCGCACCACCTGGAAGGCGGTGACCACCGGCACGCCGAGCTGCAGCACCTTGGCCGTGATCGCCATCTCGGCGATGCCGCCGGGCGCGGTGGCCAGCACCGCGGTGGCCGGGTGCAGCCCGACCACGTGCGCCAGCCCCCAGCCCGCCAGGGCGCTGGCCGCCAGCATCACCAGCGTGCCCGCGGCCACGCTGCCCAGCCAGCGCGGCGCGGCCTGCACGAACGCGGGCGTGAAGCGCGTGCCCAGCGCGATGCCGATGAACAGCTGCGCCGCCGGGCTGGCCCACGCCGGCAGCGCCGACAGCGCGATGCCCGCGGCGGTCAGCGCCACCGTCACGGCCAGCGCGCCCAGCACAAAGGGGTTGGGCGCCTGCAGCCGGTGCAGCACGGCGATGCCCGCCGCCGTCACGGCCAGCAGCAACGCGAGGCCGCCCACGTGCACGGCACCACCGGCCGGCGGCGTCGGGTCCAGCCCCTGCACACCGCTGAACTGCAGCCCCAGCGGCACGATCAGCACCACCAGCAGCACCCGCAGCGAGTGCGCCGCCGCCACGCGGTCGACCCGCCCGCCGTGGCGTTCGGCCAGCACCGCCATCTCGGACGCGCCGCCGATCGCCGCGGCGAAACACGCGGTCGCGCGGTCGACGCCGTTGCTGCGGCGCAGGAACCGCTGGAACAGGTGCCCCAGCAGCAGCGCCCAGGCCACGCCCAGCGCGATGGCCGGCGCCAGGCGCCCGATCAGCACCAGCACGGCCGGCGTGAAGTACAGCCCGAGCGCAATGCCGATCACCCACTGGCCGACGTTGCGCAGCCGGTTCGAGGCCTGCAGCGGCAGCCCGGCCACGCCGCACAGCGCGGTGACGAGCAGCGGGCCCAGCATCCACGGCAGCGGCACGTGCAGCGCCCGCGCCGCGAGCGCCGCGGCGGTGGCCAGCCCCAGCGTTCCGGCCAGCCGCAGCACCGGCCCCGCGCTAGGCGGTGGCCACATCCAGCGTCGGGTAGTCGGTGTAGCCGGCGGCGCCGCCGCCGTACAGCAACGCCGGGTTCAGCGCGTTCCAGGGCGCGTCCTCGCGCAGGCGCCGGCCGAGGTCGGGGTTGCTGATGAAGGGCCGGCCGAACGCCACCAGGTCGGCGGCACCGGCGGCCACGGAGTCCTGCGCCATCGCACGGCCGTAGCCGTTGTTCACCATCCAGGCGCCGGGGAAGTGGCGGCGCAGCGCCGCGTAGTCGAACGGCGCCACGTCGCGCGGGCCGCCGGTCTGGCCTTCGATGACGTGGATGAAGGCCAGCCCCAGCGGCGCGATCTGCTGCACCGCATGCTCGAACAGGGCCTGCGCGTCGCTGTCCTGGCCGGCGTCGTTCACCGGCGTCACCGGCGACAGGCGCACGCCGGTGCGGCCGCCGCCGATCTCGCGGGCCACGGCCGTCATCACCTCGACCAGCAGCCGCGCGCGGTTGGGGATGCTGCCACCGTAGGCGTCGGCGCGGTCGTTGATGCTGTCGCGCAGGAACTGGTCGATCAGATAGCCGTTGGCGGCGTGCACCTCGACGCCGTCGAAGCCGGCGGCGATGGCATTGCGCGCCGCCAGCCGGTACTGCTCGACGATGCCGGGCAGCTCGTCGGTGCGCAGCGCACGCGGCTGCGAACACGGCACGAAGCCCTCGGCGGCGAAGGTCTTGCTGTTGGCGACCTTGTTCGTCGACGACAGCGGCGCCGCGCCGCCGGGCTGCAGCGACACGTGCGAGATGCGGCCCACGTGCCAGAGCTGCACGACGATGCGGCCACCTTCGGCGTGCACGGCGTCGGTCACCTGGCGCCAGGCGGCGACCTGCTCGGGGCTGTGGATGCCCGGCGTGTCGAGGTAGCCCTGGCCCTGCGGGCTGATCTGGGTGGCCTCGGAGATGACCAGGCCGGCGCCGGTGGCCGGGTTGGCGCGCTGGCGGTAGTAGGTGGCCATCAGCGCGTTGGGCAGCTGGCCGATGGCGCGGTTGCGCGTCAGCGGGGCCATCACGATGCGGTTGGCGACGGCGATGTCGCCAATCTGGAGGGGGTCGAAGAGAGAGCGCATGCGCCGAGGCTATCGCAGTGCAGCAATTCGTGCTGGCCAGCGGCGGCCCGCGTCCGGCATGGCACAGTCGCGCCCATGCTCGCCTACCGACACGCCTTCCACGCCGGCAACCATGCCGACGTGCTGAAACACACCGCCTACGTCGCGGTGCTGCGCCACATGGCGCTCAAGGACAAGGGCGTGCGCATCGTCGACACCCACGCCGGCGCCGGCGGCTATTCGCTGGAGAGCCGCTACGCGCAGAAGGGCGCCGAGTTCGAGGCCGGCATCGCGCGCCTGTGGGGCCGCGACGACCTGCCGCCCGCGCTGGCCGACTACGTGGACCTGGTGCGCCAGTTCAACAGCGGCGGCAAGCTGCAGCAGTACCCGGGCTCGCCGGCGCTGGCGCAGTTGCTGCTGCGGCCGCAGGACCAGCTGCGGCTGTTCGAGATGCACCCCACCGACCACAAGATCCTGGCCTCGTACCTGGGCGGGCAGCCGGGCATCGAGGTGGCGCTGGGCGACGGCTTCGCGGCCCTGAAGGCGCAGCTGCCGCCGCCCACGCGCCGCGGCGTGGTGATGATCGACCCCAGCTACGAGATCAAGACCGACTACGCCCGCGTGCTGGCGGCGCTGCGCGAGGCACTGACGCGCTTCCCCGAGGCGGTGGTGATGATCTGGCTGCCGCAGGTGCGCATCCTGGAAGCGCAGACGCTGCCGCAGCGGCTGAAGGCCACCGCCGACGCGCAGGCCAGGAAGGGCTGGCTGCTGGCCACGCTGACCGTCGGCACCACCGACGAGAAGGGCTTCGGCATGTTCGGCAGCCAGGTGTTCGTCGCCAACCCGCCGCACACGCTGCGCGAGGCGCTGGCACCGGCCCTGCCCTGGCTGGCCGAGCACCTGGGCACGCCGGGCGCGGCGTCGCACAAGCTGGAAGCGCACGGCGGCTGAAGCCGCGGCGCCGGCCCGCTAATCGATGCCGCGCGCGCGGTCGGCCTTGAACTGCGCGCGGAAGGCCTCGAAGCGGCCCGCGTCCAGCGCCTCGCGCACCTCGTGCATCAGGTGCAGGTAGTAGTGCAGGTTGTGGATCGTGGTCAGCATCGGCCCCAGCATCTCGCCGCAGCGGTCCAGGTGGTGCAGGTAGGCGCGGCTGAAGTGGCTGCAGGTGTGGCAGCTGCACGTGGGGTCGAGCGGCCGTTCGTCGCTGCGGTGCTTGGCGTTGCGGATCTTCAGGTCGCCGAAGCGCGTGAACAGGTGGCCGTTGCGCGCGTTGCGCGTGGGCATCACGCAGTCGAACATGTCCACGCCCTGCGCCACGCCTTCCACCAGGTCCTCGGGCGTGCCCACGCCCATCAGGTAGCGCGGCTTGTGCGCCGGCAGCCGGTGCGGCGTGTGCGCCATGATGCGCAGCATCTCGTCCTTGGGCTCGCCGACGCTGACGCCGCCGATCGCGTAGCCGGGGAAGTCCATCGCGGCCAGCGCTTCCAGCGACTCCTGCCGCAGGTGCTCGAACATGCCGCCCTGCACGATGCCGAACAGCGCGTTCGGGTTCTCGAGCCGCGCGAACTCGTCCTTCGAGCGCCGCGCCCAGCGCAGGCTGAGCTCCATCGACTGCCGGGCCTCGGCCTCGGTGGTGATGTGGCCCTTGGTCTCGTAGGGCGTGCACTCGTCGAACTGCATCACGATGTCGCTGTTCAGCACGGTCTGGATCTGCATGCTGACCTCGGGCGTCAGGAACAGCTTGTCGCCGTTGACGGGCGACGCGAACTTCACGCCCTCCTCGCTGATCTTGCGCATCTCGCCCAGGCTCCAGACCTGGAAGCCGCCGCTGTCGGTCAGCATGGGCTTGTCCCAGCCCTCGAAGCGGTGCAGGCCGCCGAACTGGCGGATCACGTCCAGCCCCGGCCGCATCCACAGGTGGAAGGTGTTGCCCAGGATGATCTGCGCGCCCATCTCGTGCAGCGAGCGCGGCATCACGCCCTTCACGGTGCCGTAGGTGCCCACGGGCATGAAGATGGGCGTCTGCACGACGCCGTGGTTCAGCGTCAGGCGGCCGCGGCGCGCGTGGCCTTCGGTGCCCAGCAGTTCGAAATTCAGCATGCGGCGATTGTCAACGCGTGCGGTCCAGCAGCATCGCGTCGCCGTAGCTGAAGAAGCGGTAGCGCGCCTCGACGGCGTGGCGGTACAGCGCGTGCACGTGGGCGTGGCCGGCGAAGGCGCTGACCAGCATCAGCAGCGTGCTGCGCGGCAGGTGGAAGTTCGTGATCAGACGGTCGACGACACGGAACTTGAAGCCCGGGCGGATGAAGATGTCGGTCTCGCCGCTGTAGGGCGCCAGCGCACCGCCGCGCGCCGCGCTTTCCAGCGCACGCAAGGTGGTCGTGCCGGCGGCGACGATGCGCCCGCCGGCGGCCTGCGTGGCGGCGATGGCGGCCACCGTGTCGGCGCCGACCTCGAACCACTCGCTGTGCATGCGGTGTTCGTCGAGGTTGTCGCTGCGCACCGGCTGGAAGGTGCCGGCGCCCACGTGCAGCGTGACCGCAGCCCGCCGCACGCCGCGCGCGTCCAGCGCCGCCAGCACGGCGTCGTCGAAGTGCAGCGAGGCCGTGGGCGCCGCCACCGCGCCGGGGCGGGCCGCGAACACCGTCTGGTAGCGCGCCACGTCGTCGGGCGCGTCGTCGTGCGTGATGTACGGCGGCAGCGGCACGTGGCCGTGGCGCTGCAGCAGCACGAAGGGGTCGTCGGGAAAGCGCAGGTGGAACAGCGCGTTCTCGGGCCCGGCACGGCCCAGCACCTCGGCGTCGAAGGCATCGGCGAACCGCACGCGGCTGCCCGGCCGCGGCGACTTGCTGGCACGCAGGTGGGCCAGCACCTCGTGGCCGGGCAGCACGCGCTCGACCAGTGCCTCCACCGCGCCCCCGGTTGGCTTCTCGCCCAGCAGCCGCGCCTTCACGACCCGCGTGTCGTTGAACACCAGCAGGTCGCCGGGCGCCAGCAGCGCCGGCAGGTCGCGGAACACGCGGTCCACCGGCGTGGCGCCGCGCCCGTCGAGCAGGCGCGAGGCGCTGCGCTCGGGCGCGGGGTGCTGGGCGATCAGCTCGGGCGGCAGCTCGAAGTCGAAGTCGGCCAGCGTGTAGGCGGGCGGGGCGGCATCGCTCATGGCAGCGATTGTCGGCCATGGCTGCGCCGCGCGGCCGATCCCGCAGAATGCCCGCACCCCGCGTCAGCCCCATGCCCGCCGCCAGCACGCCACCTCCGAAGTCCGCTCCGCAGCGCGCCCTGGAACGCCTGGGCCTGCTGCGCGACATCGACCTCGCGCTGCACCTGCCGATGCGCTACGAGGACGAGACCCGCATCCACGCCATCGGCCCGCTGCGCGACGGCGACGTGGCGCAGGTGGAAGGCGTGGTCAGCGAGTGCCGCATCGAGACACGTTCGCGCCGGCAGCTGCTGGTGACGCTGGACGACGACAGCGGCAGCCTGCGCCTGCGCTTCCTGAACTTCTACCCCAGCACGCAGAAGCAGCTCGCCGTGGGCCAGCGCGTGCGCGCCCGCGGCGAGGTGCGCGGCGGCTTCCTCGGCCAGGAAATGGTGCACCCGGTGGTGAAGGCCGTGCAGCCCGGCGCGCCGCTGCCGCAGGCGCTGACGCCGGTGTACCCGGCCTCGGCGCAGCTGCCGCAGGCCTACCTGCGCAAGGCCGTGGCCTCGGGCCTGCAGCGCGCGCCGCTCGACGAACTGCTGCCGCCCGGCACCGTGCCCGCCGGCCTGCCGCCGCTGCGCGAGGCGCTGCTGGCGCTGCACCACCCGCCGCCTGGCGTGGCCATGGCGGCGCTGGAAGACCACAGCCACCCGGCCTGGCAGCGGCTGAAGTTCGACGAGCTGCTGGCGCAGCAGCTGTCGCAGCTGCAGGCACAGCACGCGCGCGCCGCGCTGCGGGCCCCGATGCTGCGCGACGCCACGCTGCCGCAGCAGCTGCGCGCGCAGCTGCCGTTCACGCTGACCGCGGCGCAGGAGCGCGTGGTCGCCGAGATCGTTGCCGACCTCGGCCGGCCGCAGCCCATGCACCGGCTGCTGCAGGGCGACGTCGGCTCGGGCAAGACCGTGGTCGCGGCGCTGGCCGCGGCGGTGGCCATCGGCGCGGGCTGGCAGTGCGCGCTGATGGCGCCGACCGAGATCCTGGCCGAGCAGCACTTCGCGAAGCTGGTCGACTGGCTGCGGCCGCTGGGCCTGCAGGTGGCGTGGCTGTCGGGCAGCCGCAAGGGCAAGGGCCGCGCGCGGATGCTGGCCCAGGTGGCCTCGGGCGAGGCCATGCTGGTGGTGGGCACGCACGCCGTGATCCAGCACGACGTGCAGTTCGCGAAGCTGGGCCTGGCGGTGGTGGACGAGCAGCACCGCTTCGGCGTCGCGCAGCGGCTGGCGCTGCGCGCCAAGTTGGAGTCGCAGCGCCTGGAGCCGCACCTGCTGATGATGAGCGCGACCCCGATCCCGCGCACGCTGGCAATGACCTACTTCGCCGACCTCGACGTCAGCACCATCGACGAACTGCCGCCCGGGCGCACGCCGGTGGTGACCAAGGTGTTCGCCGACGGCAAGCGCGAGCTCGTCATCGCGAAGATCCGCGACGAGGTGCGCCAGGGCCGCCAGGTGTACTGGGTCTGCCCGCTGGTGGAAGAGAGCGAGCACCTGGACCTGCAGAACGCCACCGAGACCCACGCCCAGCTCGCGGCCGCGCTGCCCGGCGCGGCGGTGGGCCTGCTGCACGGCCGCATGCCGGCGGCCGAGAAGGCGGCCGTGATGGCGCAGTTCAAGCAGGGGCAGCTGCAGGTGCTGGTGGCGACCACGGTGATCGAGGTCGGCGTGGACGTGCCCAACGCCAGCCTGATGGTGATCGAGCACGCCGAGCGCTTCGGCCTGGCGCAGCTGCACCAGCTGCGCGGGCGCGTCGGCCGCGGCGCGGTGGCCAGCGTCTGCGTGCTGCTGTACACCGCGCCGCTGTCCGACACCGGCAAGGCGCGGCTGCGCGCGATGGCCGAGACCACCGACGGCTTCGAGATCGCGCGCCGCGACCTCGAGATCCGCGGACCCGGCGAGTTCATGGGCGCGCGGCAGAGCGGCGACGCGCTGCTGCGCTTCGCCGACCTGGCCGAGGACAGCGCGCTGCTGCAGCGGGCGCGCGCGCTGGCGCCGCAGCTGCTGGTGCAACACCCGCAGGCGGCGCAGCGCCACGTCGAGCGCTGGCTGGGCAGCAAGGCCGAGTTCCTGAAGGCCTGAACACGCGGACGGCCGGGTGCGGCCGGGCCGCGGTCGCGGCGGCACAATCCCGCCATGACCCTCACCGAGCTCAAGTACATCGTCGCGGTCGCCCGCGAACGGCACTTCGGCCGCGCCGCCGAGGCGTGCTTCGTCAGCCAGCCCACGCTCAGCGTGGCCATCAAGAAGCTGGAGGAAGAGCTCGACGTGAAGCTCTTCGAGCGCGGTGCCAGCGAGGTCAGCGTCACGCCGCTGGGCGAGGAGATCGTGCGCCAGGCGCAGCAGGTCATCGAGCAGGCCGCGGCCATCAAGGAGATCGCCAAGCGCGGCAAGGACCCCGTCTCGGGCCCGCTGCGGCTGGGCGTGATCTACACCATCGGGCCCTACCTGCTGCCCGACCTGGTGAAGAACGCGATCGAGCTCGTGCCGCAGATGCCGCTGATGCTGCAGGAGAACTTCACCGCCCGGCTGCTGGAGATGCTGCGCACCGGCGAGCTCGACTGCGCCATCATGGCCGAGCCCTTCCCCGACACCGGGCTGGCGGTGGCGCCGCTGTACGACGAGCCCTTCCAGGCCGCGGTGCCGAAGAACCACCCGCTGGCCAGGCGCAAGAGCATCACGGCCGAGGAGCTGAAGGCCGAGACCATGCTGCTGCTGGGCACCGGCCACTGCTTCCGCGACCACGTGCTCGAGGTCTGTCCCGAGTACGCACGCTTCTCCAGCGACGCCGAGGGCATCCGCAAGAGCTTCGAGGGCAGCAGCCTGGAGACCATCAAGTACATGGTGGCCTCGGGCATGGGCGTGACCGTGGTGCCGCAGCTCAGCGTGCCCAAGGAACTGCAGCCGCACATCCGCTACGTGAAGTTCAGCGCCCCGGTGCCCACGCGCCGCGTGGTGCTGGCCTGGCGCCGCACGTTCACGCGCTACGAGGCCATCGCGGCGCTGCGCAACGCCATCTATGCCTGCGAACTGCCGGGCGTGACGCGGTTGACGGCCTGACGTCGGCGCGCGGCCGCTAGAGTCCCGCCATCGCCCTTCTGACGACCCGAGAGGAACACCCCATGGCCAAGAAGAAATCCGCCGGCAGCGCGCCGGCCATCAACATCGGCATCGGCGACAAGGACCGCGGCGCCATCGCCGGCGGCCTGAGCCGCCTGCTGGCCGACACCTACACGCTGTACCTGACCACGCACAACTTCCACTGGAACGTGACCGGGCCGATGTTCAACACGCTGCACGCGATGTTCATGGCCCAGTACACCGAGCTGTGGAACGCGGTCGACCCCATCGCCGAGCGCATCCGCAGCCTGGGCCACCCGGCACCGGGCAGCTACGCGCAGTTCGGCGCGCTGGCCTCGATCCCCGACGCCCCGGCCACGCCGCCGAAGGCGCTGGAGATGGTGCGCATCCTGGTCGAAGGCCACGAGGCGGTGGCGCGCACGGCGCGCGCGATCTTCCCGCTGGCCGACAAGGCCGGCGACGAGCCCACCGCCGACCTGCTGACGCAGCGGCTGACGGTGCACGAGCAGACGGCCTGGATGCTGCGCTCGCTGCTGGAGGAGTGACGCAGACCGACGGCGGCCGCGGCGCGCTGCGCGCGACCCCGTGCGGCTTGACCTGCGTCACGCCGGCGGCGGCTGACGGTGCCGGCGGCCGGCCCGACTGTGCTACGGTCGGGCCACCATGCGCCAATCCTCGCCGGACCTGGCCGACCTGAGCCTGCTCTCCGGGCTCGCCCCCGAACTTGCATCCACCTTCGTGAAGGTGGCGGGCGACATCGCGCTCGTCATCGGCGACGACGGCGTCATCCGCAACGTCGCCGAAGGCCAGGTGCCCGTGCGCGCGAGCGCCGACGCCTGGGTGGGCCGCGCCTGGGTCGACACCGCGACCGCCGACACGCGGCGCAAGATCGAGCTGCTGCTGCAGGAAGCGCAGCGCGGCGGCGTGGCGCGGCGACGCGAGGTCTCGCACCCCGGGCCGGGCGGCACCGACATCCCGGTGTCGTGGGCCGCGGTGCGCCTGGGCGCGAGCGGGCCGGTGCTGGCCGTCGGACGCGACCTGCGCGCGGTGGCCGCGATCCAGCAGCGCTTCATCGACGCCCAGCAGGAGATGGAGCGCGACTACTGGCAGCGCCGCCAGGCCGAGTCGCGCTACAGGCTGCTGTTCCAGGTGGCACGCGACGCGGTGCTGGTGCTCGACGCCGAGACGCTGCGCATCGGCGAAGCCAACCCGATGGCCGGCGCGCTGTTCGACGGCGATGCCGCGCCGCTGGTGGGCAGCAGCCTGAGCGAACGCGTCGAGCCGGCCTCGCGCGCCGTCGTCGACGAGCTGCTGTCCGCCGCCCGCACCACCGGCCGCGCCTTCGAGGTGCGGGCCCGGCTGGGCGACGGCCGGCCCAGCATCGACCTGTCGGCCACGCCCTTCCGCGCCGACGACCGCCAGTGCCTGCTGGTGCGGGCACGCACGGTCGACCCCAGCGCCGACTTCTTCGTGCAGATGCCCGACGCCGCCGTCATCACCGATTCCGCCGGCCGCATCCGCATGGCCAACCCCGCGTTCGTCAAGCTGTGCCAGGCGCCCGACGAGGCACGGCTGCGCGGCTGGCTGCTGGGCGACGCGCTGGGCGACATCCACCACCAGTGGCCCGGGCTGCTGGCACAGGTGCGCACGCAAGGCCTGGTGGGCCGCGCCGCGGTGCGGCTGCACGTCAGCGGCGCGCCGCCGCTGCTGGCCGAGGTGTCGGGCGCGCTGCTGGCCGAGGGCGACCAGGAGGACATCGGCTTCACGCTGCGGCCGCTCGCCGAGGCCGCGGCCGCGCAGCCGGCCGAGCAGCTGACGCTGGGCCTGGCGCAGCTGGTCGGCCAGCTGGGCCAGCAGACGCTGCCCGACCTGCTGGTGCAGGCGACGCAGCTGGCCGAGCGCCACCTGATCGAAGCCGCGCTGGCCCGCGCGCGCGGCAACGTCGATGAAGCCTGCGCCTTGCTGGGCCTGCCGGCCGACAGCCTGGCCACGCGCATGGACCAGCTGGGGCTGACACCACGTCCGCTGCTGAACTGAAACGCACCGCCATGGACAGTCCTGCGTTCGGTCAAGCCGACCTCAGCAACTGCGAGCGCGAGCTCATCCACCTCGCCGGCTCGGTGCAGCCGCATGGCGTGCTGCTGGTGCTGCGCGAGGCCGACCTGTGCATCGTGCAGCTCAGCGCCAACAGCGCGCAGCTGCTGGGCCGCGCGCCCGGGCAGCTGCTGCAGCAGCCACTGCACACGCTGGGCGGCACGCTGGCACGGCAGGTGGCGGCGCTGGCCGCGGCCGGCGACCTGCTGGAACCGGTGGCGCTGCAGTGCAGCCTGGACGCGGGCGACACGCCCGACCAACCTGCGCGGCGCCTGGAAGGCAGCGTGCACCGGCTGGCCGGCGGCGGGCTGGTCGTCGAGCTGGAGCCAGTGGACCCGCCGGCGCCGGGAGTGCCGCCGGCCGTCTTCCTGGCGCCCGAAGCGCTGGCGCAGCACCTCGCGGCCGGCGTGCAGCGCTTCACCGCGGCAGCCAGCCTCGGCACGCTGGCCGACGGCGTGGCGCAGGTGTTCCGCGAGCTCACGGGCTACGACCGCGTGATGGTCTACAAGTTCGACCCCGACGGCCACGGCAAGATCATCGCCGAGGCGCGCAACCCGCGGCTGGAGTCGCTGCTGGGGCACCATTACCCGTCGACCGACATCCCGCAGCGCGCGCGCGAGCTGTACCTGAAGAACCGGGTGCGGGTGCTGGTCGACGTGCACTACACGCCGCAGCCGCTGCTGCCCGAGCTGCTGCCGCTGACCGGTGCGCCGCTGGACATGTCGATGTGCGCGCTGCGCAGCATGTCGCCCCTGCACCTGCAGTACCTGAAGAACATGGGCGTCACCGGCACGCTGGTGGCCTCGCTGGTGCGCGAGGGCAAGCTCTGGGGGCTGGTGGCGGCGCACCACTACAGCCCGCGCCACCTGCGCGCCAGCGTGCGCGCCGCAGCCGACCTGCTGGCCGAGGCCGCGTCCACGCGCATCACGGCCATCGAGAACTATGCGCACGCCCAGGTGGCGCTGCTGGTGCGGCGGCTGGAGCAGCGGCTGATCGAGGCCACGTCCACCGAGGGCGACTGGCGGCTGGCACTGTTCCGCAACCCGCGCACACTGCTGCAGCCGCTGGAAGCCACCGGCGCAGCGCTGTTCCACGACGGCGAGATCCTCACCAGCGGCGAGGTGCCGTCCACGCCCGAGCTGCGCGCGCTGTGCGACTGGGTCGACCTGCAGACGCCCGACGCCGGCGGCGCGCCCTTCGCGTGCTCGTCGGTGGGACAGGCCACGCAGGCGCTGGAGTCGCTGACGCCCACCGCGGCCGGCGTGCTGGCGGTGAAGCTGTCGACGACGCGGCCCGACTACCTGATGTGGTTCCGCAAGGAGCAGCTGCTCACCGTCACCTGGGCCGGCAACCCGGCCAAGCCGATGGTGAACGACGATCCGCTGACGTTGTCGCCACGGCGCAGCTTCGACGCCTGGAGCGAGATCGTGCGCGGCACCGCGGTGCCCTGGAGCAACGCCGAGCGCGTGATGGCACGGGCCCTGGGCACGGCGCTGGTGGACATCATCGTGCAGGTGCACGCGGTGCGGCTGCTGATCGCCGAGCACCAGCTGGCGCAGATCCGCGCCACCGTGGGCGCCTCGCGCGAGCCGGTGCTGGTCGCCGACCCGGCAGGCCGGCTGATCTTCGCCAACGGCGCCTTCGCTGCGCTGCTGGGCCCGGGCGTGCCGGCGCCCGAGCCGGGGGCGATGGTGGCCGACTTCTTCGACCGGCCGGCCCAGGTGCAGCGGGTGCTGGCCGGGCTGGCGCTGCAGCCCTGGCGCGGCGAATGGGCCGTGCTGCAGCCCGGCGCGGCCGGCGGCAGCGTGCTGCCGGTGGCCGTGCGCGCCGAAGCGGTGCCGGCGCGCGACGGCGCCATGCTCGGCTTCATCCTCACCGTCACCGACCTCAGCGACACGCGCCGCACCGCCGAGGCGCGGCGCCACCTGGAACTGGCGCTGCAGCGGTCGGCCCAGCATCCGCAGGCGGCCAGCACCGATGCCGTGATCGGCGCCATCCTCACCAACGCCAGCCTGGCGGCGATGGACATCGCCGACGGCGCCGGCGGTCCGCCGGTGGCGCCGCTGCTGCAGGAGCTGGAAGCCTCGGCCCAGCGCGCCACGGCGCTGTACGCGCAGATCCGCAGCTTCAGCCCTTAGCCTGGGTCCCCCGGGTCTCCTGCGCCGCCGGCTGCAGTTCCTCGAACAGCCGGATGTGCTGGGCGAACGACCAGCAGGCCTCGGCAACGATGGCGTCGGCGGCGGCGCCCGCGGCAGGCAACGCCGCCAGCGCACTGCGCAGCTGCGTGATCAGCGCCTGCACGCGCGCGGTGTCGCCGAAGTCGTAGAAGCGTGTCGCCTCCACCCCCAGCGTCGCGGCCACGCGGCGCTGCAGCACCTGCCCGCCGTGCAGGTCGCCCAGGTAGCGCACGTAGGCGTGCGCCAGCAGCGGCGGCGGCGGCGTGCGCTGCAGGCGCTGCACGTAGGCCTGCGTGGCCGCGGCCAGCGGCAGTTGCGTGCGCCACTGCGCGCCGTGCAGGTCGGCCAGGTCGGCGGCCAGCGGCGCGCTGCGGCGCAAGGCCTCGGGCTGCACGTCGAAGGCGGCCTCCAGCGCTGCGTAGATGGCGTGCAGGTTGCGCAGCAGCAGCGTGTAGCGCGCGCGCTCCAATGTGCCGCGCAGCAGGGCCGCCATGGCACCGCTGCGCTCGGCCTGCTGGTGCAGCGCACGCGTGTCCCGGCGCAGGCGGTCGGCCAGCGTGGCGGGGTGCGCGAATGTGTCGGACAAGGCGGCACCGATGATAATTCGCGGTTCCCCGCCGAGCCTGCCATGTCCACCGACACCCCTTCGCGCATCACGACCGAGGTGCGCCGCCGCCGCACCTTCGCCATCATCAGCCACCCCGACGCGGGCAAGACCACGCTGACGGAGAAGCTGCTGCTGTTCTCCGGCGCGATCCAGATCGCCGGCAGCGTGAAGGCGCGCAAGGCGACGCGGCACGCCACGTCGGACTGGATGGAGATCGAGAAGCAGCGCGGCATCTCGGTGGCGTCGAGCGTGATGCAGATGGAATACCGCGACTGCGTCATCAACCTGCTCGACACGCCCGGCCACCAGGACTTCAGCGAGGACACCTACCGCGTGCTCACCGCGGTGGACGCGGCGTTGATGGTGATCGACGCGGCCAACGGCGTGGAGCCGCAGACGCGGCGGCTGCTGCAGGTCTGCCGCGCGCGCAACACGCCGATCCTCACGTTCGTCAACAAGATGGACCGCGAGGTGAAGGAACCGCTGGCGCTGATGGACGAGATCGAGCGCGAACTGGGCATGGAGGTCGTGCCCTTCACGTGGCCGGTGGGCATGGGCAAGGTCTTCCACGGCGTGATGGACCTGCGCGAACGGCAGATGCGCGTGTTCAGCCCGGGCGAGGACCGCAAGGGAGCCGACGACGAGATCCTCGACGGGCTGGACAACCCGGCCTATGCCGAACGCTTCGGCATGCAGTACGAACAGGCCCAGGGCGAGATCGAGCTGCTCACCGACGCCGCGCCGGTGTTCGAGCCGCACGCCTTCCTGGCCGGCCACCAGACGCCGATGTTCTTCGGCTCGGCGGTCAACAACTTCGGCGTGCGCGAGGTGCTGGACGCGCTGGTCGACCTGGCGCCGCCGCCCGCCGACCGCACGGCGATCCAGCGCAAGGTGCACCCCGACGAACCCAAGTTCAGCGGCGTGGTGTTCAAGATCCAGGCCAACATGGACCCGGCGCACCGCGACCGCATCGCCTTCCTGCGCGTGGCCAGCGGCCGCTTCGAACGCGGCATGCGGCTGAAGGTGGTGCGCAGCGGCAAGGAGCTGCGCCCGAACACCGTCGTCACCTTCATGAGCCAGCGCCGCGAGCTGCTGGAAGAGGCCTTCGCCGGCGACATCATCGGCATCCCCAACCACGGCGTGCTGCAGCTGGGCGACACCATCACCGAGGGCGAGGCGCTGCAGTTCACCGGCCTGCCGTTCTTCGCACCCGAGATGTTCCGCAGCGTCGAGGTGGCCGACCCGCTGCGCACCAAGCAGCTGCGCGCCGGCCTCACGCAGCTGGGCGAGGAAGGCGCGATCCAGGTCTTCCGCCCGGTGGCCGGCAGCGTGCTGCTGCTGGGCGCTGTGGGCCAGCTGCAGTTCGAGGTGGTGGCGCACCGGCTCGAACATGAGTACGGCGTGAAGGCACGCATCATGCCGGCGCGCTACAACGTGGCGCGCTGGGTGACGTGCGAGGACCCGAAGGAGCTGCAGCGCTTCATCGACGGCAACGCGCACCGCGTGGCGCTGGACGCGGTGGACGCGCCCACCGTGCTGCTGGAATACGCCGGCGAGCTGCGCGCGATGCAGGACAACTGGCCGAAGATCCAGTTCCACGCGCTGCGCGAGCACGCGGGGCTGGTGTTCCAGAAGCAGCTGGACGGCTGATCAGCAGCCGATCAGCGCGGCGCGTCCAGCGACTTCGCCAGGAAGGCCTCCAGCCGGCGCAGGTGGTCGGCGGCGTTGGCAGACTGCACGAAGCCATGGCCTTCGTCGGGGTAGTCCACGCGTTCCACCTGCACGCCGGCCGCACGCGCGGCCCGCTCGAAGCGGTCGGCGTTCTCCTTCGGCACCCGCCGGTCCAGCGTGCCCTGTGCCAGGAAGATGGGGATGCGGATGTCCGTCACGCGGTGCAGCGGCGAGGTCTGGCGCAGCTGCTCGGCGTCGGCCTTGGGGTCGCCCAGCAGCGCCGGCAGGCTGTGGCGCTTGTCCTGGCCGGAGATGTCGTTCCAGCGCGAGCTGTACATCAGGTCGAGCTCGGTCACGCCCACGTGGCTGGCGGCGCAGCGGTAGGTCTGCGGGTGCCGCACCGCGCCCATCAGCGCGGCGTAGCCGCCGTAGCTGGCGCCGACGATGCACACGCGCTGCGCGTCGACCAGGCCCTGCTGCGCCGCCCAGGCCACCGCATCGGCCAGGTCGTCCTGCATCGCCAGGCCCCACTGCTTCCAGCCGGCGCGGAAGTGGCGGTCGCCGAAACCGGTGCTGCCGCGGAACTCGACCTGCAGCACGCGCCAGCCGCGGCTGGCGAAGAACTGCGCCTCGGCGTCCCAGGCCAGGTTGCTGCCGCGCACCCAGGGCCCGCCGTGCACCAGCACCACGGCCGGCAGCGGCTTCGCCGGCTCGGCAGCGCCCGCCGGATGCGTCACGACCACCGGCAGCGGCAGGCCGTCGCGCGCGGCCACGCGGTGGAAGCTGCGCCGGCCCTGCGTGGCCTCGGGCAGCCAGGGGCGGCGTTCGCCGATGCGCTGCAACGCGCGCTGCGCATGGTCGTAGACGTAGTACTCGCCAGGATGGCGGTCGCTCCACGACTGCACGACGAAGCGCTGCACGGTCTCGCAGCGCCCGCACAGCAGCACGTTGGTGCGCCCGGCAGGCAGGCTCTTGTCGACGATCTGCTGCACCTGCGCCAGACGCTCGTCGAACCACACGCTGAGCCGGCGGTCGGCGGTGGTGTGCAGACCCACGACGCGGCGGCTGCGGGTGTCGGCCTCGATGCTGGCGCTGACGTCGAAGCCCTTCAGCGCGACGATGGGGTCGGCGTCGAGCGCGCGCTTGGCCGGCTGGTAGCCGTACAGCGCCATGGTGTCGCCGCCGCGCTGCGTGGCCACCACCAGCGTGCCGTCGGCCTCGAGCGCCAGCGGAAAGATGCGCTGGTTCGACAACGCGGGCTCGTCCTGCAGCAGCGCCCACGTCTCGGTGCCGGGCGCACGCCAATACACCTTGCCACGGCCATCGCGTTCGACACCCACGACCCGCGGCTCACCGGCGGCGTCGAGCAGCCAGCCGTCGGCGCCGTCGGGCGCGTTGCGGTTCATCATGCGCAGCGTGCCGTCCAGCGTGTTCAGCCGCGCCAGCTTCGGTGGCAGCGCGTCGTTGTCGAGGTCGGCGGCGCGCTGCACCACCATGACGTCGGCGCTGCCGTCGTCCAGGGACTGGTGGATGGACCAGCCATACGGCAGGATGCGCGAGCGGATGCGGCTGGCGGTCTCGTCGTTGCGCCAGCGCCAGTCGATCAGCTGCGTCAGGTTGCTGCCGTCGCGGTCGACGGCGAACACGCCCGCATCACCTTCTTTCACCAGCACCGCGGCCGCTTCGGCGTCAGCGGCAAAGAAGTGCAGGCGGCGGTCGTTGACCCAGCCCACGCTGTCCACGCGCGACTTCGGGAAGCCGCCGACCACCTTCACGTCGCCCGGCCGCGCGAGGTCGATCACCGCGGCCACCGCAGGCTGGTCGCGCACGCGCCAGACCAGCGCCGCGTGCTCGCCCGAGGGCGAGACGGTCACGCCGCTGATGGCCGGCGGCGAGGCAAAGTGGCCCGCATCGAGCCGCGTGGCGGCAGCACCTGCCGCATGGCCCAGCAGCGCCAGGATCGCCGCAGCGCGGCACAGGGTCGTCGGTCGCATCGTGGTGGTCTCCCTGGTGGCGGGGGCCTGCACGACTAACGCACCCCCTGAGTCGCGCCAGTCTAGTGGAGCCGGCCGCGGCCGGGCACCCACCCATAATGACGCCGTGAACACCGCCTCGCCGACCGCGGCATCGCGCCTGCCGCTGTACCTGGACCTGATCCGCTGGGACCGCCCGGCGGGCTGGCTGCTGCTGCTGTGGCCCACGCTCAGCGCGCTGTGGATCGCCGCCGACGGCTGGCCGGGCTGGCACCTGCTGGCGGTGTTCGTGCTGGGCACGGTGCTGATGCGCAGCGCCGGCTGCTGCGTCAACGACGTCGCCGACCGCGAGTTCGACCGCCACGTCAAGCGCACCGCGCAGCGCCCGGTCACCAGCGGCGCGGTGCCGGTGCAGGAGGCGCTGGTGCTGGGCGCGGTGCTGGCGCTGGCGGCCTTCGCGCTGGTGCTGACGACCAACCCGCCGACCATCCTGCTGTCGTTCGTGGCGCTGCCGATCGCACTCGTCTACCCCTACGCCAAGCGCCTGGTGGCCATGCCGCAGGCGGTGCTGGGCGTGGCCTTCAGCTTCGGCGTGCCGATGGCCTTCGCGGCGGCGCTGGGCGGCATGGAGTGGCGGCTCGACGCCGTGCCCGCCGCCGGCTGGTGGCTGCTGCTGGGCAACCTGTTCTGGGTGCTGGCCTACGACACCGAATACGCGATGGTCGACCGCGACGACGACCTGAAGATCGGCATCCAGACCTCGGCCATCACGCTGGGGCGCTTCGACGTGGCCGGCGTGATGCTCTTCTACGCCATCCACCTGCTCAGCTGGGCCTGGATCGGACGCTGGCTGGGCCTGGGCGGCTGGTACCTGCTGGGCATCGGCGTCGCGGCGGCACAGGCGCTGTGGCACTACACGCTGATCCGCGACCGCTCGCGCGACGGCTGCTTCCAGGCCTTCCGCCAAAACCACTGGCTCGGGTTCGCGGTGTTCTGCGGCGTCGCCACCGACCTGGCGCTGCGCTGAGCCGGCGGCGCCTGGGCTGAAACCCGGGGCAGCAGGGCCGTCCCTGCGTTGCAGAATCGGCGCACGCTGCCGGCGTGCAGCGCCGCCTCTTCTTCAGCCCCCGTTCCGGAGATCACCATGTTCACCCGCAAGCGCTTCCTCACCACGCTGACCCTGGCCGCCGGCCTGGCCCTGCCGCTGGCCGCGCAGTCGCAGCAGTTCTTCCGCATCGGCACCGGTGGCACCGCCGGCACCTACTACCCGGTGGGCGGCATGATCGCCAACATCATCAGCCAGCCCGGCAAGATCGTCGCCACGGCACAGGCCAGCAACGGCTCGGTGGCCAACGTCAACGGCATCGTCGGCGGCGCGATGGAAAGCGGCTTCTCGCAGGCCGACGTGGCCACCTGGGCGCAGAAGGGCACCGGCATCTACACCGGCAAGCCCAACGTGCCGGGCCTGCGCCTGATCGCCAACCTGTACCCCGAGAGCGTGCACGTGGTGGTGCGCAAGGGCGCCGGCATCAAGAGCGTGGCCGACCTGAAGGGCAAGCGCGTGGCGCTGGACGAACCCGGCTCGGGCACGCTCGTGAACGCCCGCGCCATCCTGGCCGCCTACGGCGTGAAGGAATCGGACATCAAGCCCGAGTACATCAAGCCCAACCAGGCCGGCGACAAGATGAAGGACGGCTCGCTCGACGCCTTCTTCTTCACCGGCGGCGCGCCGGCCGGCGCCATCGCCGAGCTGGCCTCGGCCGGCGGCGGCATCGACATCCTGCCGATCGACGGCAAGGAAGCCGACGCGCTGCGCGCCAGCAGCGGCTTCTTCGCCGCCGACCTGATCGCCGCCGACACCTACAAGGGCGTGGGCGCGGTGAAGACGCTGGCCGTGGGCGCGCAGTGGGTCACCAGCGACAAGGCCGACGCCAACACGGTGTACGAGGCGGTGAAGGCGCTGTACTCCGAAGCCGGCCAGAAGCAGCTCGCCGCCGGCCACGCCAAGGGCAAGTTCATCACCAAGGAGAACGCCGTGCAGGGCGCGGGCATTCCGTTCCACCCGGGTGCCGAGCGCTTCTACAAGGAAGCCGGCCTGCTGAAGTGACGACGACGGCCGCCCGATGAGCACCCCCCCCACCGCGCTGGACGAGAAGAAGCTGCAGGAACTGGAGCAGAAGTTCGATCCGGAAATGCGCTTCCGCCCGCTGGGCACGGTCACCAGCACGGTGGTGGGCGCGCTGCTCATCGCGCTGTCGGTCTTCCACTACTACACCGCGGGCTTCGGCCTGCTGCAGGAGGTCACGCACCGCGGCCTGCACCTGGCCTTCGTGCTGGGGCTGATCTTCCTGGTGTTCCCGCACCGCAAGGCGCTGCTGGCACAGACCGCCGGCGGCGTGCCCTGGTTCGACTGGCTGCTGGCCGCCGCCGTCGTGGTGGCCGTGGTCTACGTGCCGTGGATCTTCGAGGACCTGACCTTCCGCGTCGGCAACCCGCTGACGATCGACGTCGTGATGGGCAGCGTGCTCATCGTGGCGCTGCTCGAGGCCACGCGGCGCAGCATGGGCTGGCCGCTGCCGCTGATCGCCATCGCCTTCATGGCCTACGCGCTGGCGGGGCCGCTGTTCCCGGGGCTGCTGAAGCACCCGGGCGCGGGCTGGAGCCAGCTCGTCAACCACCAGTACCTCACGAGCCAGGGCGTGTACGGCGTCGCCGTGGGCGTGGTCGCGACCTACGTCTTCCACTTCGTGCTGTTCGGTGTGCTGGCCACGCGCATCGGCCTCGGTCAGCTGTTCCTGGACCTGGCCTCCAGCGTCGCCGGGCGCCAGGCCGGCGGGCCGGCGAAGGTGAGCGTGTTCGGCTCGGCACTGTTCGGCATGCTGTCGGGCTCGTCGGTGGCCAACGCGGTGACGGTGGGCTCGCTGACGATCCCGGCGATGATCCGCGTCGGCTACAAGCGCGAGTTCGCCGGTGCGGTGGAAGCCGCCTCGTCGACCGGCGGCCAGATCACGCCACCGGTGCTGGGCGCGGCGGCCTTCCTGATGATCGAGTTCCTGGCGCTGCCGTACCAGACCATCATCATCGCGGCGGCCGTGCCCGCCTTCATGCACTTCTTCGGCGTCTTCATGCAGGTGCACTTCGTCGCCAAGCGCGACGGGCTGCGCGGCCTCACCGACGCCGAGATGCCGCGCCTGCGCGAATCGCTGGCGCTGCGCTGGCCGACGCTGATCCCGCTGGTGCTGCTGATCGGCATCCTGGTCAGCGGCCGCACGCCGTATCTCGCGGCCTTCACCGGCATCACCTCGTGCGCGATCGTCGGCCTCACCACCACGGCCGGGCGCAACAGCGCGGCGCAGTGGGGCCTGCTGGCGGCGCTGCACGCGGTGCTGCTGGTGCTGGTGTTCGGCGGCATCGAGAGCACCGAAGCCAGGCTCGGCCTCTTCGGCGCCGCGCTGGTGGCCACGCCGCTGCTGCTGCGCGCGCTGCGCGTGCAGGGCCGCATCGGCCTGCCGGTGCTGCTGGAAGCCTTCGGCACCGGCGCCAAGTACGCGCTGGCGGTGGGTGCCGCGGCGGCGACCGTGGGCCTGGTGATCGGCGTCGTCACGCTCACCGGCGTGGGCTTCAAGCTCAGCACCATCATCACCGGTGCGGCGCAGGCCGCAGCCGGCGGCGTGGGGGCGCTGCTGCCGGCCTGGCTGATCGAGCCGAAGACGCTGACGCTGCTGGTGGCGCTGGTGATGACGGGGCTGGTGTGCATCCTGCTGGGCGCGGGCATCCCGACCACGGCCAACTACATCATCATGGTCACGGTGGCCGCACCGACGCTGGTGCTGCTGGGCGTGGAGCCGCTGGTGGCGCACTTCTTCGTCTTCTACTACGGCGTGCTGGCGGACATCACGCCGCCGGTGGCGCTGGCGGCCTATGCCGCGGCGGGCATGGCCGGCAGCGACCCCTTCAAGACCGGCAACGCGGCCTTCCGGCTCGGGCTGGCGAAGGCGCTGGTGCCGTTCGTCTTCGTGTTCTCGCCGGCGCTGCTGATCGTGGCCAAGGGCTACACGCACCAGGACTTCGTGATCACCTTCGTCGGCTGCCTGCTCGGCATCACGCTGCTGGCGGCGGCGCTGTCGCGCTTCTTCCTGGTGCCGATGCGGCGCGGCGAGCAGCTGCTGTGCGCCGCCGCGGCGCTGCTGATGATCGCGCCCGGCCTGTGGCCGACGCTGGCCGGCGTGGCGCTGGCGCTGCCGATGCTGCTGCGCCAGCTGCTGGCCTGGCGCGCGGCCAACGGCGCACGGCCGGCCCCGCCCTGAGCGTGCCGGCGCGGCTGCGGCCGCGCCTCAGGCGCGACCGAGTTCCTGGGCGCGCGTGCGTGCCGCGTGCAGCGCCTGCACGAAGGCGGCGCGCACGCCGCTGGCGTCCAGCGACGTGATCGCCGCGTGCGTGGTGCCGCCCTTGGACGTGACCTGCTCGCGCAGCGCGGTCGGCGACAGCGGCGACTGCATCGCCAGTGCCGCGGCACCGGCGAAGGTGGCCTGCGCGAGCTGGCGGCTCTGCGCCGCGTCCAGGCCCATCTCGGTGCCGGCCTGCACCATGGCCTCGATGAAATAGAACACGTAGGCCGGGCCCGAGCCCGACAGCGCGGTGACGGCGTCGAGGTCGTCCTCGCGCGCCACCCACAGGCTCTGCCCGGTGGGGGCGAACAGGGCCTGCACCTCGGCACGTTCGGCGTCGGACACCGCGGGCCGCGCGTAGAGGCCGGCGATGCCCTGGCCGATGAGCGCCGGCGTGTTCGGCATCGCGCGCACCACGCGGTCGCTGCCGGTCGCGTCCACCAGCGTGTCGCTGCGCACGCCGGCCATCACGCTGAGCTGCAGCGCCTGCCCCACGTGCGCGGCGCAGGGTGCGGCGGCTTCGGCGAAGAGCTGCGGCTTCACCGCCCACACCACCAGGCTGGCACCGGCCAGCGTGGCGTCGGCCGCCGGCTGCGCGGTGATGCCGAACTGCTGCGCCAACTTGTCGCGTTGTGCGGCCACGGGCTCGACCACGCGCACCGAAGCGGCGCTGCGGCCGGCCTGCAGCAGGCCGCCGATGAGGGCACCGGCCATGTTGCCGCCGCCGATGAAGACCACTGTGTCGGATTGCATGGCGGCAGTGTAGCCAGCGCCTGCAGGGGCCCTAGTCTGCAGGCCCCCTAGCAGCCGCAGTGCGCCTTGTGGGCAGCCGGCCCGCTTCCTACAGTGACCGCGACGGCTGCACGGTTGCAGCACGCACGAGGAGACTGACGATGGCGACCAAGACTGTTCCGGGCGTGCCCGCACGCGCACCCGCCGAGTTCGACCCCACGACGCAGAAGCTCAGCAAGACCCAGGCGCTGCGCCTGTCGGCCGTCAGCGGCGTGCAGGCCGAGAGGCTCGCCGGGCTCACGGTGTCCGCGATCGGCGAGCGCCTGCGCTTCCAGATCGAGCCGCAGCTCTTGATGTTCCGCAAGATCTGCGGCCAGGTGGTGAAGACCGACCCGGCCACCGGCGTGGCCTACCCCGTGCCCTACGCCACGGTGCTGGTGGAAGACACCGACTGCTCGCTGCTCGGCTACTTCCCCGCCGGCTCGCCCTGGGCCTGGTACTTCCCGTTCGCGTGCCGGCGCGAGGTCATCGCCAGCGCCCGCACCGACGCCTGCGGCAACTTCTGCGTCTGGGTGCCGCGCTTCGACATCGACTGGGTGCTGCGTTGGCGCGCCGAGCGCGTGTGCTTCCCGGTCATCTTCGAGCGCCCCAACCTGCGCGACCTCGTCGAGCAGATCGACCCGCGCATCCCGCGCCTGCCGGGCGACCCGCCGCCGATCGATCCCTTCTTCGACCCCACGGGCGACCCCTTCACGCCGCTCGACCGCGGCCTGGCGCTGACCCGCCTGTCGCACGCGCTGGGCGACGCCACCGTGCAGCGGCTGCAGGCCCTGCAGGCGCACACCGGCTTCGGCGGCGACGCACGCGTACGGCAGTCGGCGCTGAACGCCCCGGGCCACACGCTGGAACTGCCGCCGCCGCTGCCCGCCGACCTGAAGCAGGCGATGGCCGGCGGCGCGCGGGGCAAGGACGGCGGCGCAGCGGCCGCCGCCGACGCGGCGAAGAGCCTCACGGCCAGGCTGCGCCTGGACCCGGCGCAGCTGAAGGGCCTGGACCTGCGGCGCTCCATCGGCCCGTTCAAGCGCTGCGTGACCCAGCTGGTGCCGCAGTGGACGCCCATCCTCGACGTGCCCGACATCACCTTCCGCGTCACGCAGGACATCAACGGCGACGGCAGCGAAGAGACGATCTACGGCGAGACGCACTTCCAGGTGCGCTGGGGCGACACCAGCATCGGCCCGCTGACGCTGGAGGCCGGCCCGCAGGCACGCGCCGGCGTGCTGTGCGGCCCCACCGGCATCCCCTGCGGCAACGTGCCGGCCATCGTGATGGCCGGGCGCATGCCGGTGGCTGCCGAGCCGACGCTGTACGACCCCGTGGAAGGTTATGCGTTGCGCACCAACCGACCGCACCCCACGCAGCTGTTCGCCGACCCGCTGCCCAACCCCGATGCCGCCTCGCCCTTCATGCGCGTGGTCTCGCTGTACGGCTGCAACAAGACCGACAAGAAGGCCAGCCGCTACCGCATCGTCTTCGAGTACAGCACCGACAGCGGCGCCACCTGGAGCGCGAAGGCGCCCATCCTGGGCCTGACCTGGCCGCTGTTCCGGCTCGACGGCGCGGGCAACGCCGAATGGCACCACCCCGTGGCCGACGCCGCCGGCTGGTACCCCATCGCCCTGCCGGCCGGCCCCAACCCGTTCATGCCGCAGGACCTGCTGATGGACTGGCCGACGCAGAACTTCGCCAACGGCCGCTACCGGCTCACGCTGCAGCTGGGCAACGGCGGCAGCAGCGTCACCTCGGAATCGGCGTCGGTGGTCTTCAACGTCGACAACACCACGCCCAGCGGCGTCTTCGACGTCGCGTGGAGCTTCTCGCCCGGCGGCGCCTGGCAGCCGCTGGGCGGCGTGTGCCCGGTGGTGCGGCGCGGCACCACGCCGGCCGACGTGTACTTCCGCGTCACGCTGGCCGCCGCGGCCCGCCACCTGCGTGCGGTGCAGCTGTGGCCCAGCAGCTGCGGCGCCGGCGGGTTCGAGTTCGTCAGCGGCACGGGCGGCGTGCAGCCAGGCGCCGCGAGCCTGGTCTACGAACACTGGCACACGGCCGTCAACGACAACGACCAGACCCTGCAGGTCGTCTACAGGCTGCCTGGCGGCAGCACCGCCGAGGGCACCTACGGCTTCGGCGGCTACGTCTCGAGCCGCGCGTTCAACCCGAGCGGCGGCGACGGCGGCCACCTCAAGACGCCGGCCTGGCAGTACGACCCGGCGCCGGTGGCCATCTGGCCCAGCGTCGCGTTCTCGGTGATCAACGCCGCGCCCTGACGCCGTGGACGACCCCTGGCTGCAGGTGGTGGTGGCCGTGCTCGCCGTCTGGCGGCTCGGCCACCTGGTGGCGCACGAGGACGGCCCCTGGGACGCCGTCGTGCGCCTGCGCCGGGCCGCGGGCGACGGCTACTGGGGCCGCTGGATGGACTGCCCCTACTGCCAGAGCCTGTGGTGGGCGGCGCCCGCCGCGACCTGGCTGTCGTTGCACTGGCAGTGGCCGCTGCCGGCCGGACTGGCGCTGTGGCTGGCCGTCTCCGGCGGCGCCTGCGTCATCGAGAAACTGACCACGAAGGACCTGCCATGACCTGCTGCAGCGGCCGCCGCGCCACCCTGAACCGCGGCAACGGCTTGCGCGCGACACCCGCCGCGCCACCCCGCGCGCGCGATGCGGCGCGGGCACCTGCGCGCGTGACGCTGCACTACCGCGGCCCGGTGCCGATGGTGCTGCCCAGCCCCAGCGGCGCCAGCCCCTACACGCTGCGCGCCGCCGGGCAGGCGCTGGACGTCGACGCCGGCGACGCCGAGGCCCTGCTGCGCACAGGCTGGTTCGTGCCGGCCTGAACCCCGCCGCGGCGGCCTGCCACGGCGTCCATACGAGGCTCTTGCTGGGGTCATGCACAGGTCGCATGACCCGGCCGTGCCGCCGCGCGCGCCGCCGCCTACAGTGCGGCGCCAGGCCGGCACGCACACCGGTGCGGCCCACGAGGCCACGCCGCCGTTGCCCGTGCCAGCCCATTCGCACAAGGAAAGCACAAGGACTCCCGATGACCGAACCTCTCTCTTTCGTCCACCCGTCGGCCGACAGCCCCTGGGGCACCTACATCAGCCAGGTCGACCGCGTGATCCCGTACCTGGGTCACCTGGCGCGCTGGGCCGACACGCTCAAGCGCCCGAAGCGCGCGCTGATCGTCGACATCCCCATCGAGCTGGACAACGGCGAGGTCACGCACTTCGAGGGCTACCGGGTGCAGCACAACCTGAGCCGCGGCCCGGGCAAGGGCGGCGTGCGCTACCACCCCGACGTCACGCTGGAAGAGGTGATGGCGCTGGCGGCCTGGATGAGCATCAAGAACGCCGCCGTCAACCTGCCCTACGGCGGCGCCAAGGGCGGCATCCGGGTCGACCCGAAGAAGCTCAGCCACAAGGAGCTGGAGCGCATGACGCGCCGCTACACCAGCGAGATCGGCATCATCATCGGGCCGCAGCAGGACATCCCGGCGCCCGACGTGAACACCAACCCGCAGATCATGGCGTGGATGATGGACACGTACTCGATGAACACCGGCAGCACCGCCACCGGCGTCGTCACCGGCAAGCCCATCCACCTGGGCGGCAGCCTGGGCCGCGTGAAGGCCACCGGCCGCGGCGTCTTCGTCACCGGGCGTGAAGCGGCGCGCCGCCTGGGCATGGAGCTCGAAGGCGCCCGCGTGGCGGTGCAGGGCTTCGGCAACGTCGGCTCGTCGGCCGCCGAGCTGTTCGCGCAGGCGGGGGCGAAGATCGTGGCCGCGCAGGACCACACCGGCACGATCTACAACGACAACGGCTTCGACATCGCCGACATCACCGCGCACGTGAAGGCCACCGGCGGCGTCGGCGGCTTCCAGGGCGCCGAGGCGATGGGCAACGAGGAGTTCTGGGACGTGCGCTGCGACATCCTGATCCCTGCAGCGCTCGAAGGCCAGATCACCGCGGAACGCGCCCGGCGCCTGAAGGCCCGGCTCGTGCTCGAAGGCGCGAACGGCCCCACCGTGCCCACGGCCGACGACATCCTGGCCGACCGCGGCGTGCTGGTCGTGCCCGACGTCATCTGCAACGCCGGCGGCGTGACGGTCAGCTACTTCGAGTGGGTGCAGGACTTCAGCAGCTTCTTCTGGACCGAAGACGAGATCAACGTGCGCCTGGACAAGATCATGATCGGCGCGCTGAAGAAGATCTGGGACACCGCGGACCGCCACAAGATCACGCTGCGCACCGCCACCTTCGCGGTGGCGTGCGAGCGCATCCTGACGGCCCGCGAGGAACGCGGCCTGTACCCCTGACCGGCCGGCGGCGCTGCTGCGGCTCAGTGCAGCAGCGTCAGCCCCTCCCCGCGACCCGGGGGCGCCGCGCCCCCCTCTCTCGCCTTGGGGATGGCCGCGCCGCGCGCCGCACGGCAGACTCGCGGGCTTTTTGCAGCGCGGGTGCAGCCACGCACCGCGCCCGCGACTTCCCCGAGGACTCCACCATGCCCACACCGATCTTCCGGACCGCCGCGGTCCGCTGCCTGCTGCTGCCGTTCACCGCACTCGCCCTGCCCGCGCTGGCCGCCGACGCGCCCAGCGTCGAGAAGTGCAGCCAGGAGCTCGGCACGCTGGCCGTGGCGGAGCCGCAGGCCCACGTGATGAGCGGGCTGTCACGCTACGGCCTGGGCTCGCCGGCGGTGATGCTGCGCATGCTGGTGCAGGAATCGGGCTGTTTCGCCGTCGTCGAACGCGGCGTCGCGATGCAGAACCTGCAGCAGGAACGTGCGCTCGCCGCGCAGGGCCAGCTGCAGGCCGATGCCAACGTCGGCGGCGGCCAGATGGCGGTGGCCGACTTCGTGATGACGCCCACGGTGCAGTTCTCGGGCGACACCGGCGGCATCGGGGGCGCCATCGGCGGGCTGCTGGGCCGCGCCGGCGGCGCGCTGGGTGCGCTCGGCGGGCTCGCCGGCGGCGTGAAGTTCAAGGAGGCCGAGACCACGCTGCTGGTGGCCGACGTGCGCTCGGGCATCCAGGTCGCCAGCGCCGAGGGCAAGGCCAGCAAGATGAACTTCGCCGTCGGCGGCTGGGGCTGGGGCGGTCTGGGCTGGGCCGGCGGTGGCGGCTTCACGAAGACGCCCGAGGGCAAGCTGATCGCGGCCAGCCTGCTGGACAACTACAACAAGATCGTGCAGTCGGTGCGCGACAAGCCGTCGCTGGTGCGGGCGCGCTCGGAGGCGTCGCGCGCCAACGCCGCCAACTCGGTGCAGGCGACGCCGCTCACGCCGGCCGCGCCGGCAGCCACGCTGGCGCCGGCCGGGGTGGTCGTGTCGCCGGCACCGCGCGATCGGGTCGTCGTGGCGCCGGGCACCGTCGTGCTGCCCAACGTCGCCGCACCCGGCTACGACGCGGCGCTGCCGGCCGGCATGTTCGGTGCGTTCACCGGCCAGTACAACGGCAGCGAGCAGGGCACGCTGTCGCTCGTGGTGGGCACCAACGGACAGGTCACGGGCTTCGGCCAGTCGCCGCGCGCAGGCAACCTGCAGGTGGGTGGCGCGGTGCAGGCCAACGGCACCATGCTGCTGATGGCGGTGGACCAGAAACAGGCGGTGGTGGCGCAGTTCACCGGCTTCATCAACCCGAACACCGGCGACATCATCGGCACCTGGCGCAGCAGCGACGGCAACGCGCAGGGGCAGTTCAGCGGCAAGCGGCAGTAGACGGGTTGGCTGCTGCGGCCCCGTCCCCGGGGCCGTCCCCGTGGCGGGCAGCGGAGCCGCTGGGCTAGCATGGCGGGCTGTGCAGCGCATCGTGCCTGCGCGGTCTGACTGGAGCCCTCCCCGTGTCGCGTCGTCGCCTCCTCACCCTCGCCTGCGCCGCTGCCGCCGGCGCGTTCGCGCTGCCCGCCGCCGTGCAGGCGCAGCCCGCCTGGCCCACGAAGACGGTGCGCATCGTCGTGCCCACCGGCCCGGGCAGCTCGCTGGACCTGATCGCGCGTTCGATGGGCGACAAGCTCGCCGCGCGCTGGGGCCAGGCCGTCGTCATCGAGAACAAGCCCGGTGCCGGCGGCATGCTGGGGCTGGACATCGCGGCCAAGGCCAGCGACGGCCACACGATGGCGATCGGCTTCAACGGCCCCATCGCCTTCGGCCCCTTCCTGTACAAGAAGATGCCCTACGACCCGGCGAAGGACCTGGTGCCGGTGCTGATGACGACCAGCCAGGCCAACGTGCTGGCCGTCAACGCCGACAAGGTGCCGGCCAGGACCGTGGCCGAGTTCGTGGCCTGGGCGAAGACGCAGGGCGGCAAGGTGAACTACTCGTCGCTGGGCAACGGCAGCTCGGCCCACCTGACGATGGAGCTGTTCCTCAGCGAAGCCGGCTTCCCGGCCACGCACGTGCCGTTCAACGGCTCGCCGCCGGCTGCGATGGCCGTGGCGCAAGGCGATGCCGACGCCACCTTCATGGTGGCGCCGGCGCTGCTGCCGCACGTGCGCAACAACAAGGTGCGGCTGCTGGCCGTCAGCAGCGCGCAGCGCCCCGACAGCCTGAAGGACCTGCCGACGCTGGCCGAGAGCGGCTACCGCAACGTCGAGTCGCTGGCCTGGAACGGCTTCTTCATGCCCGCCGGCACGCCCGACGCGGTGGTGCAGAAGGTCAACGCCGACGGCAACGCCGTGCTGCAGGACGCCGCCGTGCGCCAGGGCATGCAGGCGCAGGGCCTGACCATCGTCGGCGGCAGCGCGGCCGACTTCAAGCGCGCCATCGACGCCGACGTGCAGCGCTGGGGCCCCGTCATCACGCGCCTGGGCATCAAGCTCGACTGAACCCGCCATGCAAGCGACACCTTCCGCCGACCCGTGGATCGTCGACGTCTCCGACGCCGACTTCGAGAGCGCCGTGCTCGAACGCAGCCTGCAGGTGCCGGTGCTGCTGGACTGCTGGGCGCCGTGGTGCGGCCCCTGCCGCGCACTGACGCCGGTGCTGGAGAAGCTGGCGCGCGCCTACAACGGCCGCTTCGTGCTGGCCAAGCTGAACACCGACACCTCGCCGCAGGTGGCCGCGGCACTCGGCGTGCGCAGCATTCCGATGGTGACGCTGCTGATCGGCGGCCGCCCGGTCGACCAGTTCATGGGCGCGCTGCCCGAAGGCCAGGTGCGCCAGTTCCTGGACCGCCACCTGGGCGCCGACGTCATCGACGGCGAGGCCAATGAAGTGGGCAGCAGCGAGGCCGACCCGCTCGACGAGGCCGAAGCGCTGATCGCCGAGGGCGCCTTCGACGACGCGCAGGCGCTGCTGGACAGCCTGCCCGCCGACACGCGCAGCGCGCGCCACGCGCAGCTGCAGGCGCAGCTGAAGCTGATGGCGTCCGACGCGCCGGCCGGCGACCCGGCGGCGCTGCTGGAGCGCATCGCGGCGAACAAGAAGGACTTCGAGGCGCGCTTCCAGCTGGCCGCGATCCTCGCCCACCGCGGCGACTTCGCCGCCGCCTTCGACCAGCTGCTCGAAGTGGTGCTGCGCGACAAGGCCGAGCAGCGCGAGGCCGCGCGCCGCCAGCTCGTGGAGTGGTTCGACGTCTGCCCCGACCCGCAGGTGGTGAGCCAGGGCCGGCGCTATCTCGGCATGTACTTGAACTAGGCGCCCGCCGATCCCATGGCGGCCAGCAGCTCGGCGTTGCCGCCCGCGGCGGCGGTGTTGATGGTCAGGGTCTGCTCGGCGCAGAAGCGATACAGGTAGTGCGGGCCGCCGGCCTTCGGGCCGGTGCCGCTCAGGCCTTCGCCGCCGAAAGGCTGCACGCCGACGACGGCGCCGATCATGTTGCGGTTGACGTAGACGTTGCCGATGCGCGCCGCGTCGGCGATGCGCAGCGCGCGGCTGTCGATGCGCGTCTGCACCCCGAGCGTCAGGCCGTAGCCCAGCGCGTTGATCTGGCGCACCACGTCCATCACGTCCCCACCCCAGCGCACCACGTGCAGCACCGGGCCGAAGATCTCGGTCTGCAGCTCGGCGATGCGGCCGATCTCGAAGGCCACCGGCGCCACCAGCCGCGGGAAGGCGGACGCCACTGCCGTCTCGCCGAGCAGCCGGGCCTCGCCGCGCAGGCGCTGCACGTGGCGCTGGATGCCGGCGTAGGCCTCGTCGTCGATCACCGGGCCGACGTCGGTGGCGAGCTCCGCCGGATCGCCGACATTCAACTCGGCGAGCGCCCCGCGCAGCATGGCGATCACGCCGTCGGCGACGGCCTCGTGCACGCACAGCAGGCGCAGCGCGCTGCAGCGCTGGCCGGCGCTGCGGAAGGCGCTCTGCACCACCGCGTCCACGACCTGCTCGGGCAGCGCGGTGCTGTCGACCACCATCGCGTTGAGGCCGCCGGTCTCGGCGACCAGCGGCACGATGGGGCCGTCCTTGGCGGCCAGCGTGCGGTTGATCAGACGCGCCACCGGCGTGCTGCCGGTGAAGCACACGCCGGCGGTCGCCGGGTGCGCCACGAGCGCGGCGCCCACGGTCTCGCCGGCGCCGTGCAGCCAGGCCACGGCGTCGGCGGGCACGCCCGATTCGTGCAGCAGCGCGACGAAGCGGCGCGCCACCACCGGCGTCTGCTCGGCCGGCTTGGCGGCCACCGTGTTGCCCGCCACCAGCGCCGCCACCACCTGGCCGGCAAAGATGGCCAGCGGGAAGTTCCACGGGCTGATGCAGACGAAGACACCGCGCCCGTGCAGGCGCAGCGTGTTGCTTTCGCCGGTGGGGCCGGGCAGGGTCTGTGGCCCGAGGCGGGCCACGGCCTGTTCGGCGTAGTAGCGGCAGAAGTCCACCGCCTCGCGCACCTCGGCCACGCAGTCGCCCAGGGTCTTGTGCGCTTCCTTCACCAGCAAAGCGCAGTACTCGGGCAGGCGCGCTTCCAGCAGGTCGGCTGCCCGCTGCAGCACCGCCGCGCGTTCGGCCACCGGGCGCGTGTCCCAGGCCGCGAAGCCGGCCTGCAGGCGCTGCATCGCGGCCTCGACGTCGGCAGGGCCGACCTCGGCCACGGGCTCGATCTGCACGCCGGCCAGCGCCGCCTGCAGCGGGGCGCGCTGGGCGATGCAGGCCAGGTCCACGCCGCGCGCGTTCGGCCGCGTGGCGCCGTACAGGGCCTCCGGCAGCGGCAGCGCCGGGCCCGGGGCGGCCTGCAGCGGCGAGGCCAGCAGCTGCTCGGCGCTGACGTGCTCGTCGGCCAGCTGGTGCACGAACGACGAGTTGGCGCCGTTCTCCAGCAGCCGCCGCACCAGGTAGGCCAGCAGGTCGCGGTGTTCGCCCACCGGTGCATACACACGGCAGGCGATGGCCGGGTCGCGCAGCACCTCGCGGTACACGCCCTCGCCCATGCCGTGCAGACGCTGCAGCTCGAACGGCGCGCCCGCGCCGGCGTTCGCCCGGCGCGCCAGCTGCACGATGGCCGCGATGGTGCCGGCGTTGTGCGTCGCGAACTGCGGGTAGATCACGTCGGCGTGGCCGATCAGCGCACTGGCGCAGGCGAGGTAGGCGATGTCGGTGTGGTGCTTGTGCGTGAACACCGGATACCCGGGCAAGCCGCCTTCCTGCGCGCGCTTGACCTCGCCGTCCCAGTACGCGCCCTTCACCAGCCGCACCATGAACTTCAGCCCGTGGCGGCGCGCGATCGCGGCCACCGTGTCCACCACTTCGAGCGAGCGCGTCTGGTAGGCCTGCACCGCCAGGCCCAGGCCCTGCCAGCCGGGGAAGGCGGCGGCCACGCGCGCGGCCAGCGCGTCCAGCACGTCCAGGCTCAGCTCCAGGCGGTCGCTTTCCTCGGCGTCGATGGTGAGGTTGATGTTGGCCTGCGCCGCGGGTTCGATCAGGCGCCACACCCGTGGCAGCAGCGTGGCGAAGACGCGGTCGCGCTGCGCGTCTTCGTAGCGCGAGAACAGCGCGCTGAGCTTGATCGAGATGCCGTCCGACGCCATGGGCGACGCCGCCACGCGGCCGCCGGCGATGGCCGCGATGGCGTTCGCGTAGCTGGCGAGGTAGCGCTCGGCGTCGTCCTCGGTGCGCGCGCCCTCGCCCAGCATGTCGTAGCTGAAGCGCAGCCCGGCCTGCGCGCGGCGCTGGCCGGCGGCTTCGTCCATCGCTTCCTGGATCGAGCGGCCCAGCACGAACTGCCGCCCCAGCAGCTGGATCGCGCGCACGGTGGCCGCGACCACGGTGCGCGCGCCCAGGCGCTGCAGCAGCCCCGGCGGCTGCACGCTGTCGGGCAGGAAACGCTTGGACAGCGCGATGGCGCTGGCCGACAGGTTGGCCAGCATCTTGTGCGGGCCGTCGTCGGCGGCGCCGTCGAAGTCGGCGCGGCCCAGCTGGTCGGCGGTGAGCGCGACCGCGGTCTCGGCGTCGGGCACGCGCAGCAGCGCTTCGGCCAGCCGCATCAGCGCCAGGCCCTCGGCGCTGCTGATCGGATACTCGCGCAGCAGCGACTCCATCGCCCAGAACGGCGCCGGCTGCGCACGCACGGCCTGCACCCAGGGTGCTGCGGTGGCCACCACCGCGGGCCAGTCGAGGCTGCCGCGCACGCGCGCCAGCGCGGTGGCGACGACCTCGACCTCGGCGCGGTACGGGAAGGGCAGGCGGGCGGCGGGGGCCGGAGCAACCAAGGCAGCAGGGGTGGGCATCGTCGGGCCTCGTCTGGTGAGATGCGGCAGTGTCGCGGCGGGGGCTCCGCAGGAGATTCGGAATCTGCCCCGCCTGACGGAGAATCCTGCACCATGGATACCTCCAGCACCAGCGCCCCCCGCGACATCGACAAGATCGACCGCCGCATCCTGCGGGTGCTGCAGGCCGACGGCCGCATCAGCAACCTGAAGCTGGCCGAGGCCGTGCACCTGTCGCCCACCGCGGTGCTGGAACGCGTGAAGCGCCTGTCGCGCGACGGCTACATCCTCGGCTACGAGGCGAAGCTGAATCCGGTGAAGCTGGGCCAGGGGCTGCTGGTGTTCGTCGAGATCCTGCTCGACCGCACCGTGCACGACGTGATGGACACCTTCAAGGCCGCGGTGCAGGTGCGGCCCGAGATCCTGGAGGCGCACCTCGTGGCCGGCGGCTTCGACTACCTGCTGAAGACGCGCGTGGCCGACATGGCGGCCTACCGCGAGTTCATCGGCAGCGTCATCTGGACCCTGCCCGGCGTGCGCGAGACACGCACCTACGCGGTGATGGAAGAGGTGAAGAACAGCTCGCGGCTGGCGGTGTAGCGCAGACCGCCGCGCTGCCTCAGTGCAGCACCGGCGCGCCGTCGTCGGCGTGGCCTGCAGCAGCGCCAGCGCGTCCTCGGGCGTCAGCGGCCGGCCCAGCAGGTAGCCGTGGCCGATGTCGCAGCCCATCGCGGCCAGCCGCGCGCGCTGCGCCTCGGTCTCGATGCCCTCGGCGACGATGCTCCTGCCCAGCGACTGGCCCAGCAGCACGATGGCCCGCACCACCGCGGCCTCGTTCGAGCCGGCGCTGAGCGCGTGCACGAAGCTGCGGTCGATCTTCAGGCAGTCGATGGGCAGCGACGACAGGTGCGCGAGCGACGAGTCGCCGGTGCCGAAGTCGTCCACCGCCCGGCCCACGCCCATGCGGCGCAGCTCGGCCAGCTGCGGCAGCGCGCCTTCCAGCCGCGACATCAGGATGTTCTCGGTCAGCTCCAGCGTCAGGTGGCGCGGGCGCACGCCGGCTTCGATCAACGCCCGCGTCACGCGCGCCAGCAGCGCGCTGTGCAGCACGACGTCGGTCAGCCGCGGCATCAGGCCCGATTCCTCGGCGATCGGAAGGAAGGCGTGGGGGCCGTTGCTGCCGTCGGTGGGGTGGCGCCAGCGCGCCAGCGCCTCGACGCCCAGCAGCTGCCCGCTGTCCAGCGCGAACAGCGGCTGGTCGGCCACCTCGGTGTGCAGCCTGGTGTCGAACAGCGCGTAGCGCGCCTTGCCCGCGGCCTTGGCCTTGGACATCGCGGTGTCGGCGTTGCGCAGCACGTCCTCGGCGCGTTCGTAGCCGAAGGCGCTGGATGGCCTCAAGCTCGCGCACGTGGCGCGCGGCCTCGGCCGCCTCCTGCTGGAGGAAGACGTCGTGCAGCGTGGCCACGGCCGCACTGCCGGCCGAGGCGATGCCGACCCAGCCGAAGACAGCGAAGAAGTCCGACCACTGGATGCGCTCGCCGCGCATGAGACGGCCGACCGCGGTGACGAGCAGGATGTTGACGAGGCAGTGCACCAGCGCCGGGACGTGCGCCCCGACCCCACCGCCGCCTCGCCGGCCGCGGCCAGCACGGCAGCGGCCGGGCCCTGCCCAGCAGCGTCAGGAGGACGAAGATCCCGCCGGCCGCGAACGAGTTCTTCGACGGCGGGATGCGCACCGGGAAGAAGCCGGCCAGCATCGCGATACCCGTGCCGGCGGCCACCTGCAGCCAGTCGGCGGGCTGCCTGGCGGCCACGGCCCCCAGCGCCCAGCCCAGGACCACCGCCCCCAGCAGCACCGCCGACCACCAGCAGGCGGTGGCGGGCCCGCGGCATCCTGGAAGCTGCGGTGGGCGCGCATCATGCCCGCGTCGAGCACGGCGATGCCGACACCGCTCCCGTCCAGGCCGCTGTAGCCGCCGTGGCCGTGGTTGCGCACGTTGGCGATGAGCGCGCCGGTGCTGGCATCGAGCAGGCTGGCGGTGCGCCGCACCTGGCGGTTCGGCGAGATGCTGGCGACGTCGTCGCGCGCCGCCAACTGCGCCACCTTGTCGGCCGGCAGCTGCACGGTCAGGCCGCGCACCAGGGCATGGCGCGCCCGCACCGAGCCCCCCAGCCGCAGGACCTCGGCGCGCAGCGCGGTCAGCTCGGGGTCGGCGCCACCGCCGATCACGATGAGCTGCACGTGGCGCTTGCCGCCGACCTCGCGCGCCTGCGTCGGGCGCCTGTCGATGAGAACGGTGCACCGGGTCGGTGAAGCCATCGCGATGCGCTCCGCGTTGCTGCTTCGGGGATCGAGGCGTCTCCTGGAACTTGGGATGCGAATCCAGATGTTTACAAATCGTTGCTGTTGGTTCTGATCAGCGCGAAGAAGCCGGAATGCGGTGCGACTGCGCACCCTGAAGAGTGCCGCCGGAACCGCGGGCGAAGCCCCGCGACTCGCATCGGGATTTCGGCACGCACGGGGGGCACTTGAGGCCGATTTGCATGCGGCCGGGGCGCACGCCGCGCGCGGCTTCGCTAGAGTGGGCCGGCCGGTTGCGGTGCAGCCGGCGGGAAGGGCAAACCCGTCGAAAGGCGGCGACGCAAAGCCACCGGGCTGCAGCGGCACACGCCGCCATGCCAGCGGGGCTGCCGGCAGCGAACGGGCGCAGAGCCCGGCGCCGCCGACCTTCCCTTTCATCCGTCCACCGACATTGAAAGGGATCCCATGCAGCGAAAGACCCACGTCCTGGCCCGTGCCGGCCCCGCGGCCGGCGGCCGGCGCTGAACCCACCCGGGTTGCCAGCACCGGCCCTGCGCGTGGGGCGGCCCCTATCTTTGGCCGAAGATCGCCGTCCCCACGCGCACCAGCGTCGCCCCTTCGGCCACGGCCGCTTCCAGGTCGGCACTCATGCCCATCGACAAGGTGTCGAGCTGCAAGCCGCCGGCGTTCAACGCCGCCATCAGTTCCCGCAGCGCCCGGTGCGGCACGCGCTGGGCCGCCCTGTCGGCGGCGGGCTCGGGGATCGCCATCAGCCCGCGCAGACGCACGCGCGCGGCCGGCAGCGCCGCCACGGCCTGTGCCAGCGCAGGCAGGTCGGCGGGCGCCACGCCGCTCTTGCTGGCCTCGCCGCTGACGTTCACCTGCAGGCACAGCTGCAGCGGCGGCAGCCACGCCGGGCGTTGTTCGGCCAGGCGCTGCGCGATCTTCAGCCGGTCCACCGCATGCACCCAATCGAAGGCTTCGGCCACGGGCCGGGTCTTGTTGCTCTGCAGCGGTCCGATCAGGTGCCACTGCAGCTGCGCGCGCAGGTCGGCCAGCTGCGCGATCTTGTCCAGCGCTTCCTGCACGTAGTTCTCGCCGAAGTCCTGCTGCCCGGCTGCGTGTGCGGCGCGCACCGCATCGGCGCCGAAGGTCTTGCTCACCGCCAGCAGCGTGACGCTTTGCGCGTCGCGGCCCGCGGCCGTCGGCCGCGGCGGCGATGCGCCGCTTCACTTCTTGCAGGTTGCTTCCGATGCTGCCCATAATCCCCCGAGACTCTAGGCGCGCGCCTGCACGGCGCGCGCGTCATTCATGGATATCACCCAGCTGCTTGCGTTTTCGGTCAAGAACAAGGCTTCCGACCTGCACCTGTCGGCCGGGCTGCCGCCGATGATCCGCGTGCACGGCGACGTGCGCCGCATCAATGTCGAGGCGCTGGACCACAAGTCCGTGCACGACATGGTGTACGACATCATGAACGATGCGCAGCGCAAGCACTACGAGGACACGCTCGAGTGCGACTTCAGCTTCGAGATCCAGGGGCTGGCGCGCTTCCGGGTCAACGCGTTCAACCAGAACCGCGGCGCGGGTGCGGTGTTCCGCACCATCCCGAGCAAGATCCTCACGCTGGAGCAGCTGGGCACGCCCAAGGTCTTCGCCGAGCTGGCGCTCAAGCCGCGCGGCCTCGTGCTGGTGACCGGCCCCACGGGCTCGGGCAAGAGCACCACGCTGGCGGCGATGGTGAACCACCTGAACGAGAACGAGTACGGCCACGTGCTCACGGTGGAAGACCCGATCGAGTTCGTGCACGAGAGCAAGAAGTGCCTGATCAACCAGCGCGAGGTCGGCCCGCACACGCTGAGCTTCGCCAACGCGCTGCGCTCGGCGCTGCGCGAGGACCCCGATGCGATCCTCGTCGGTGAGATGCGCGACCTCGAGACCATCCGCCTGGCGCTCACCGCGGCCGAGACCGGCCACCTAGTCTTCGGCACGCTGCACACCAGCAGCGCCGCCAAGACCATCGACCGCATCGTCGACGTCTTCCCCGCGGCCGAGAAGGAGATGGTGCGCGCGATGCTGTCGGAGTCGCTCGTGGCGGTGATCTCGCAGACGCTGTGCAAGCTGAAGGACGGCTCGGGCCGCGTCGCGGCGCACGAGATCATGATCGCCACCTCGGCCATCAAGAACTTGATCCGCGAGAACAAGATCGCGCAGATGTACAGCTCGATCCAGACCGGCCAGAGCCTGGGCATGCAGACGCTGGACCAGAACCTGGCCGACCTCGTGCGCCGCAACGTCATCGCGCCGATCGAGGCGCGGGCCAAGGCCAAGATCCCCGAGAACTTCCCGGGGTAGCGCCAGATGCACTGGGCCGCCCGCGCCGGGCAAGTGGGGGCCGAGCCGGCCAGCGCCGCCGACACCGCTGCGGGCCTGGCGGCGCTGCAGACGCTGTGGGCCGGCGGCCGCGCCGGCGCCTTCGACGCGGCAGCGCTGCAGCGACTGAGCGGCTACCTGCAGTTCGTGCGCGTGCGCGCGGCGCAGCGGCTGATCCTGCAGGACGAGCCCGGCGACTTCATGCTGGTGGTGCTGGACGGCAGCGTCGCGGTCGAGCACATCACCGGCGGCCCGCGCGTGGCGCGGCTGGCCGAGGCGCGGCCCGGCGACGTGCTCGGCGAGATGGCCCTGCTCGACGCCGGCCCGCGTGCGTCGGACTGCACGACACGCACCGATTGCCTGCTCGCAGTGCTGGAAACCGAGGCGCTGCTGCGCCTGATGCGCGAAGATCCGCAGCTCGCGCTGGTGCTGCTGGCGGCGCTGGCGCGGCGGCTGTCGCTGCGGCTGCGCCAGGTGAGCACGCGGCTGTCGGCCCTGCTGACCGACGTTTGAGACTCTGCGCACGAAGGAACACGGATGGAACGCGACCAGGCATCGAAATTCGTCAACGACCTGCTGCGGCTGATGGTTGGCCGCAACGGCTCGGACCTGTTCCTCACCGCCGACTTCCCGCCCGCCATCAAGGTCGACGGCAAGATCACCAAGGTCAGCCCGCAGCCGCTGACCGGCCAGCACACGCTGCAGCTGGCGCGCGCGGTGATGAACGACAAGCAGGCCGCCGAGTTCGAGCGCACGAAGGAGTGCAACTTCGCGATCTCGCCGTCGGGCATCGGCCGCTTCCGCGTCAACGCCTTCATGCAGCAGGGCCACGTGGGCCTGGTCTGCCGCACGATCCCGCAGACGCTGCCCACCATCGACGCGCTCGGCCTGCCCGTGGTGCTGAAGGAGGTGGCGATGGCCAAGCGCGGCCTGGTCATCTTCGTCGGCGCCACCGGCTCGGGCAAGAGCACCTCGCTGGCGGCGATGGTCGACTGGCGCAACGAGCATTCCTACGGCCACATCATCACGATCGAGGACCCGGTGGAGTTCGTGCACCCGCACAAGAACTGCATCGTCACGCAGCGCGAGGTGGGCATCGACACCGACGGCTGGGAGCAGGCGCTGAAGAACACGCTGCGCCAGGCGCCCGACGTCATCCTGATGGGCGAGATCCGCGACCGCGAGACGATGGAGCACGCGGTGGCCTTCGCCGAGACCGGCCACCTGTGCATGGCCACGCTGCACGCCAACAGCGCCAACCAGGCGCTGGACCGGGTCATCAACTTCTTCCCCGAAGAGCGGCGCGCACAACTGCTGATGGACCTGTCGCTGAACCTGAAGGCGCTGGTCAGCCAGCGCCTGATGCCGCGCCAGGAAGGCCGCGGCCGCGCCGCGGCGGTCGAGATCATGCTGAACACGCCGCTGATCGGCGACCTCATCTTCAAGGGCGAGGTCAGCGAGATCAAGGAACTGATGAAGCGCAGCCGCGAGCTCGGCATGCAGACCTTCGACCAGAGCCTGTTCGACCTCTACGAAGGCAACGTCATCACCTACGAAGACGCGCTGCGCAACGCCGACTCGGTGAACGACCTGCGGCTGCAGATCAAGCTCAACAGCAAGCGCGCACGCACGCAGGACCTGGCGGCCGGCACCGAGCACATGCGCGTGGTGTGAGCCCGCGGCGGCCGGCACCGGCCGCCGCCCGTCGTCAGAGCGTGGTCAGCAGCTGCCGCGCCTGCTCGGCGCCCGGGAAGTTCGCCGACAGCGCCAGCGCCTCCTGCAGGGCCTTGCGCGCCTGCGCCTTGTCGCCGGCCTCGACCAGCGCCTGGCCCAGGTGGAAGCGGATCGCGGCGTCCTTCGGCGCCAGCTTCGCGGCCGTCTGCAGCGTCTTCACGGCCGCGGGGCGCTTGCCCTGGGCGCGCTGCACGGCGCCCAGCGTGTCGTGGAACTGCGCCGCGCGCGGGTTCAGCGACACCGCCTTCAGCGCCCAGGCCTCGGCCTGGGCCAGGTCCTGCTTGCGCTCGACCGCCAGCGCCGCCAGGTTGTTCAGCGCCGAGGCCTGCTGCGGGTCGGCCGCGATCGCGCGCTGGTAGGCGGCCACGGCGGCGTCGATGCGGCCCCGCTGCTGCTCGACCATGCCGGCGCGCATGTGCGGCAGGCCGAGCTTGGGCGCCGCCTGGGCGGCCGCGGCGAAAGCCTGCAGCGCCGCGTCGGGCTGGCCCTTCGCGTCGAGCACGTCGCCCTTGAGCATCAGCGCCTCGATCAGCGCCGGCTGGATGGCCAGCGCCTTGTCGACCTCGGCCAGCGCCGCGTCGGGCTTGCTGCGCGAGAGTTCGGCGCGCGCCAGTGCCACGAGCGGCAGCGGGTTGCCCGGAGCCAGCCGGGCGGCCTGTGCGAGCTCGGTGGCGGCGCCGTTGACGTCGCCCAGGCGCAGCAGCGTCTGGCCCAGCCCGTAGCGCGCGCCGGCATGACCGGCGTTCAGCGCCAGGGCCTCGCGGTACAGCGCCGCGGCCGGCTGCAGCTGGCCGCGCGCGACGAGCAGGTCGGCGAGGTCGATGCGCGGGCGGAACGCGCGGGCGTCCAGCTGGGCGGCGCGCCGCAGGGCGGCCTCGGACTCGGCGTGGCGGCCCTTGAGTCCGAGGAAGCGGCCCCACGACGCCTGCGCATCGGCATTGTCGGGCCTGGCCTTCACGGCCTGACCGATCCACGTGCCGGCGTCGTCCACGCGAGAGGCCTGGAACGCCAGCTCGCCCATGCCCAGCATCGACGGCACATGGGCGGCATCGAGCTTGAGGGCCTCCCGGAAGGCGGCCTCCGCAGCGCCGCGGTCCCCCTTGGCCAGGGCTTCGATGCCGCGCTGGTACGCCGCCGCCGCGGGCGCGGGGGCCGTGGCGCTCGCCGCCGGCATCGGCTTGGACACCACGGGCGCCGCCCCTGCCAGCGGCGCGGCCAGCGCCAGCAGCGACACCAGCGCACACCGTGCTGCCGTGGAACAGCCCGGGCGCGGCCCGGAACGTGGCGGGCGCGCCATGCGTAGCGTTGCGTTCATGCGGAAATTCTAGTGTTGCAGGCACGAAAAAGCCCCTCGGGCCAATTGGCGCGAGGGGCTGCGATCGGTCACGACGTGACCGCGTCGGATGCTCAGGCTTGCTTGCGGCGGCGCATCGCGCCCAGGCCCGCCAGCGCCAGGCCGACCAGGGCCAGCGAACCGGGTTCCGGCACCGGGATCGGCGTGCCGCCGACACCGCTGAAGCCGAAGATGTAGGTCGCCGGCGCGCCGGTCACCTCACCGCCGCGCGACTGGCCGAAGGAGTACAGCTCGATGTCTTCCGCGCCCACGGCAGCCAGGGCAGCGCCTTCGCTGGTGGCGGCGCCGTAGAAGATGTTGAAGGTGTAGCTCTCGCCATCCTCCAGCGTGCCGAAGTTGAAGCGGAAGTACGCGCCGTGGTCGTCCAGGCCGTTGTCGTCGAAGTCGACGTCGACGGTGGCCGGGTCGCGGGCGCCGAAGTCATTCAGCGGGTTCGCGGTGTTGAAGCCGTTGTTGTGCGACTTCTCCAGCAGCGTGGTGGTGGCAGTGCCGCGGATCGACACGTACTCGTCGAACTCGGTCGGCGGGATGTCCCAGTCCATCACGCGCACGTACTTGACGTTGTTGACGGCGGCGCCGGTGTTGTTGGTGATGGTCACCGTGTTCTTGAACAGCGCGCTGGTCTCGGTCGAGGCCGAGTAGGCCTGCGTGACGGTCAGGCCGCTCAGCGAGGTCAGCGCTGCCGACGTCGTGACGGTGCTGCCGGTGACGCCGGTGGCGGCGCCGAACGTCAGGTTGACGGGGCCGCCGTCGGTGCTGACGTTGGCATAGCCACTGACGATGTTGTTCACCGACACGCCCCAGCCTTCGCAGTAGCAGCCGGGGGCGGTGGCGTCACGCCAGGTGCCGTCGGGGAACTTCGAGGCCAGGCCGGTGCGGCCGGCGTTCACGGTGATGTTGGGGTCGGTGTTCAGCGAGCCGTCGTCGTTGACACCCAGGGCGACCGTGGCCGTGGCCGCGTTGCCGGTGTTGTAGATGACGGTGCCAGCGTGTGCTGCGCCGGCGAACAGGGCGCCGGCAGCCACGATGGCGGCGGCGACGGAGGTGCGGTTGAACTTCATGGTGTTTGGCCTTCCTGTGGAGCGACACGGTGACAGCGGTCATCGCTGTACAGGCTCTGCAAAGCAACCGCCGGGCCAGATCAGAACTTCCTTGCGAATCAAGCACTTGCGCGGGCGATTCCCAAGCAGGGGGCGAGGTCTGTAAAGCGCATCGACAACGCCGCTTCCCGCAGGCTGGGGAGGCGGCACCCGGCTTCGTGGCAGCATCACGGGCATGAGCACACGCACCTACGACACCGTTGCGCCCCGCCGCGTCGCCTTCCTCGGCCTGGGCGTGATGGGCCACCCGATGGCCGGCCACCTGGCCCGTGCCGGCCACCAGGTCACCGTCTACAACCGCACGCCGGCCAAGGCCGCGGCCTGGGCCCAGGAGTACGGCGGGGGCGCCGCAGCCACCCCGGCTGCCGCCGCCGCGGCGGGCGGCGGCGCCGAGTTCGTGTTCGCCTGCGTGGGCAACGACGACGACCTGCGCTCCGTGGTGCTGGGCGCGCACGGCGCGTTCGCCGGCATGGCGCCCGGCGCGGTGTTCGTCGACCACACCACGGCGTCGGCCGCCGTGGCGCGCGAGCTGGCCGCGGCGGCCCGGGAACGCGGCCTGCACTTCATCGACGCGCCGGTGTCCGGCGGCCAGGCCGGCGCGGTCAACGGCGCACTCACGGTGATGTGCGGCGGCGACGCCGCCGCCTTCGACGCCATGAAGCCGGTGGCCCTGGCGATGGCCCGCGCGGTCACGCGCGTGGGTGACAGCGGCGCCGGGCAGCTGGCGAAGATGGTCAACCAGATCGCCATCGCCGGCCTCGTGCAGGGCCTGTCGGAGGCCATCGCCTTCGGCCAGCAGGCCGGGCTGGACATGCCGCTGGTGCTGGACGTCATCGGCAAGGGCGCGGCGCAGAGCTGGCAGATGGACAACCGCGGCAAGACCATGGTCGAGGGCCGCTTCGATTTCGGCTTCGCCGTCGACTGGATGCGCAAGGACCTGGGCCTGGTGCTGGATGAGGCGCGCCGCAACGGCGCGCAGCTGCCGGTGACGGCGCTGGTCGACCAGTTCTATGCCGACGTGCAGGCCGCCGGCGGCCGGCGCTGGGACACGTCGAGCCTGATCACGCGGCTGAAGAAGTAGCCGCGGCCGGCGTCAGCGATTGGGCCGCGCCACGGTGCCGGCCAGTTCCTCTTCGCTGATCACGTCGAAGACGCGCACCACCTTCTGCACGCCCGGCACCGAGCGCGCGATGTCGCTGGCGCGGTTGGCCTCGCGCTCGGTCACCAGGCCCATCAGGTAGACGATGCCGCGCGCGGTGACGACCTTGATGGCGTGGGCCTGCATGTCCTTGGCCTCGACCAGCGTGGCCTTCACCTTGGCCGAGGTCAGCGAGTCGCGCGAGCGGTCGCCCAGCGTGGCGTTGGGCTGCACCGCGAGCTCGTTGACCACCGAGCGCACGTTCTCCAGCCGCAGCAAGGCCTCTTCGACGCGGGCGCGGTCGGGTTCGGTGGGCACTTCGCCCGACACCAGCACCATGCGGTTGTAGCTGGTGACCTGCACGTTGCCGAGCGTCGCCAGTTCGCGCACGCGTGACGACGCCTTCAGCTCGATGGCCTGGTCCTCGACCTGCGCGCCCGAGGTGCGGCGGTCGATGGCGATCATGCTGCCGCCAACCATGGCGCCGCCGACGATCAGCGGCGCGCAGGCGGACAGCGCTGTGGCCGTGCAGGCCGCGGCCAGCAGCGTGAGCAGCGGGCGCCGCGCGTGGGCAAGGGTGGTGTTCATGGATCCTGGTCTCCCAGCAGTTGCAGGTCGATCGCGTCGCACAGTGCGTGCAGCACCAGCAGCTGCAGCTCGAGCACGCGCATGCTGCGCGCGGCCGGCACGGCGATCGTCACGTCGGTTTCGGCCAGTGGTTCGGCCAGCAAGGCACTGCCGGCAGCCGCCAGCAGCACCACGGTCATGTCCTTGCCATGCGCGGCGTCGATGGCCACCTGGGCTTCGTCGACCGGGCTGTCGCCGCCGTGCAGCAGCAGCAGCACGTCGCCCGGATGGCCCAGCGCCTGCAACTGCAGTGCCGGGGCCGGCTGCGGAGCCAGCAGCAGCGCCGGCAGCGGCGGGCGTTCGCGCTCGAAGCGGCCGACGAAGAGCGCCGCGACGTGGCGCGCCAGCACGGCCGTGCCGCCGCAGCCCGCCACCATGACCTTGCCGCCGCTGGTGATGGCACCGAGCAAGGCACCGGCAGCGTCGGCGATGGGCCGCGCCAGCGGCTCGGCGGTGCGGTACTTCAGGTCAGCGCTGTCGAAGAATTGCTGTTGGATGCGCTGTTCGAGCATGGACATGCATGATAGGACACGCACCTTTGCACACAGGTTCCGTCGCCCGGGCAAGCGTGCAGCGAAGGGCGAACATTTGAAACCGCGCCAGGCAGGCGGCGAAACGGCATCGATACCGGCGGGCACGAGACTGCTGTCCACGGTGTTGCCACGGTGGCGACACCATCATCAGGAGTCTGTTTCCATGTCCATCCGTTCCCTTTCCGCCCTCATCGCTGCCCTGGTTCTTGCCCATCCGGCCATGGCCTCGAAGACCGAGGCGAAGAAGTTCTGCGCGCCCAAGGATCCGATCTGCGCTTACGCAAAGAGCGACGCCGGCCCGGTGGCGCGCATGAAGTTCTGCGCGCCCAAAGACCCGATTTGCGCGTACTGAAGCCCGCTCAGCCGCCCGGATCGTCGAACGCGGCACGCAGCCAGTCGATGGTCTCGCCGTCGACCGTGACGACGTCGAAGCGGCACGGCGGCAGCGTGTCCCAGCGCAGCAGGTAGTGGCGCGCGGCATAGGCGATGCGCCGTTGCTTCGTGCCCTGCACGCTGGCGGCCGCGCCGCCGCGCGCGGCGCTGGCGCGCGCGCGCACTTCACAGAAGACCAGCGTGCCGTCGCGGTCGCGCAGCACGAGGTCGATCTCGCCGCCGTGCGCGGCGGGGCCGCGGGCGACCCGATAATTGCGCTCCAGCAGCGTCAGCCCGCGCGCCTGCAGCCAGGCCGCGGCGCGCGCCTCGGCGGCGTCGCCGACCGCCTTCGTCGTCACCCCACCGGACCGGCTCTTGAACATCGACACCTCCGTGCTGCGCGCGGCGGCGCAGGCCGCCGCCGGCCACCAGCACCATGCCGGCGCCGCACTCTACGTGGTGGCCACGCCCATCGGCAACCTGGCCGACACCACGCTGCGGGCCATCCACGTGCTGGGGCTGGTCGACGCCGTGGCCTGCGAGGACACGCGTGTCACCGCGACGCTGCTGCGCCACCTGGGGCTGGACAAGCCGCTGCTGGCGCTGCACACGCACAACGAGCATCAGGCCTCGGCCGCGGTGCTGGCGCGGCTGGCGCAGGGCCAGGCCGTGGCCTACGTCAGTGACGCCGGCACGCCGGCGATCAGCGACCCCGGCGCGGCGCTGGTGGCCCATGCCGCCGCCGCGGGCCACGCCGTGGTGCCGATCCCCGGCGCCAGCAGCGCCACCGCGGCGCTCAGCGTCGCGGGCGACACCGTGGGGCAGGGCTTCGTCTTCGTCGGCTTCCTGCCGGCCAAGGGCGGCGACCGCCGCACGGCGCTGGCCGCCTGCCTGGCGTCGGCCGCGACGCAGGTGCTGTTCGAGGCCCCGCACCGCATCGAACAGCTGGCCGCGGCGCTGGCCGACGCCGCGCCGGCACGGCGTGTCACGCTGTGCCGCGAGCTGACCAAGCAGTTCGAGACGGTGGCCACGATGGCGGCCGCCGCGCTGCCCGCCTGGCTGGCGGCCGACGCCCACCGGCTGCGCGGCGAATTCGTGCTGGTGCTGCATGCGCTGCCGGCGGTGGCGGTCGACGCCGACGCACTGCCCGCGTCCGCACTGCGCACGCTGGACGTGCTGCTGCGTGCCCTGCCGCTGAAGCAGGCGGTGGCGCTGGCGGCCGAGTTGAGCGGCGCGCCGCGCAACGCGCTCTACGCCCATGCGCTGCAGGCGCGTGGGGACGGCGCCAGCGCCTGAGCCGCAGGCGGCGTCAGCGGCCGGCCGCTTCCTGGCGGTCGTGCTTCTGGCGCCGGATGTCGCGGCTGGCCTTGTTCTGCAGGTGCGCCACCCTGGCCTTCTCGGCCGCGGTGACGGTGCCGTCGGCCTGCGCGCGGTTCTCGACGCGGTCGATGCGGTGCTGCTGCGCGTCGAGCCGGGCCGTTTCGCGGCGGGTGAGTTCGCCGCTGGCCACGCCCTGGTCGATGCGCGCTTCCTGCTTGGCCTGCCGGGCGTCGATGCGCGGCGTGGGGGTCTGCGCGAACACCGCGCAGGCGAACAGCGACAGCGCGGCGGCCGCCAGGGGGGTGCGGAAGGTGCGGATCGTCGACATGGCGTTCTCCTCGTTGCAGGCGGTGCGGACATCGCCCCGCGCGTGGACACAACGCCGTCATGCTGCGGCCCGGTGACGGCGCCCGCATGAAGTGGCGTCAAGAACTGTGAAGGCCCTGCAAGCAGGCGTCAGCACGGGGCGACTCCTACAATCGAGGCCCTTTCGCCCCCCCTCTCGCACGAAGGCGCGCCCATGATCACCCGCGAACCCACCCTCGAACGCCTGGCCATCGCGCAATCGCTGATGCTGGACCCTTTCGGCCTGGGCGAGACGGCCATCGCGCGGGCGCTGGCCACGATCTCCGAACACCGCGTCGACGACGCCGACCTGTACTTCCAGACCACGCGCCACGAAGGCTGGAGCCTGGAGGAAGGCATCGTCAAGAGCGGCAGCTTCAGCATCGACCAGGGCGTGGGCGTGCGCGCCGTGGCCGGCGAGAAGACGGCGTTCGCCTACAGCGACGACCTCAGCGAAGCCGCGCTGCTCGACGCCGCGCGCACCGTGCGCACGATCGCCGCCGCGGGCCAGAACCGGCGCGTGCAGCTCGCGCGCAAGCCGCGCGTGGCCACCAGCCGCGTGCTGTACGGCCCCACCGACCCCATCGGCTCGCTCGACAGCACGCAGAAGGTGGCGCTGCTGGAGAAGGTCGAGAAGCTGGCGCGCGCGAAGGACCCGCGCATCGTGCAGGTGATGGCCGGCCTGGCCGCCGAGTACGACGTGGTGCTGGTGGCGCGCGCCGACGGCACGCGCGCCGCCGACGTGCGCCCGCTGGTGCGGCTGAGCGTGACCGTGATCGCCGAGCAGAACGGCCGCCGCGAGGTGGGGTCCGGCGGCGGCGGCGGCCGCTTCGGCCTGGGCTACTTCCAGGACGCGCAGATCGAGGCCTACGTGCAGCAGGCCGTCAACGCCGCGCTGACCAACCTCGAGAGCCGGCCGGCGCCCGCGGGCGAGATGACGGTCGTGCTCGGCCCGGGCTGGCCCGGCGTGCTGCTGCACGAGGCCGTGGGCCACGGCCTCGAAGGCGACTTCAACCGCAAGGGCAGCAGCACCTTCGCCGGCCGCATCGGCCAGCGCGTGGCCGCGAAGGGCGTGACGGTGCTCGACGACGGCACCATCCCCGACCGCCGCGGCAGCCTCAACGTCGACGACGAAGGCCACGCGTCGCAGCGCAACGTGCTGATCGAGGACGGCATCCTGAAGGGCTACATCCAGGACAGCCTGAACGCGCGCCTGATGGGCGTGAAGCCCACCGGCAACGGCCGCCGCGAGAGCTACGCGCACCTGCCGATGCCGCGCATGACCAACACCTACATGCTGGCCGGCGACAAGCCGAAGGAAGAGATCATCGCCAGCATCAAGCGCGGCCTGTACGCCACCAACTTCGGCGGCGGCCAGGTCGACATCACCAGCGGCAAGTTCGTGTTCTCGGCCAGCGAGGCCTTCTGGGTCGAGAACGGCAAGGTCCTGTACCCGGTGAAGGGCGCCACGCTCATCGGCAACGGTCCCGAGGCGATGAACCGCGTCAGCATGATCGGCAACGACCTGCAGCTCGACACCGGCGTCGGCGTCTGCGGCAAGGACGGCCAGAGCGTGCCGGTGGGCGTGGGCCAGCCCACGCTGCGCATCGAACGCCTCACCGTCGGCGGCACGGCCTGACCATGGCGGTCGAGCTGGCCGACGTGCAGGCGGCCGCCGAGCGCCTGCGCGGCCACGTGCTGGACACGCCCTGCGTCGAGAGCCGCACGCTGGGCCAGATCGTCGGCTGCCGCGTCTTCCTGAAGTTCGAGAACCTGCAGTTCACCGCCTCGTTCAAGGAACGCGGCGCGCTGAACAAGCTCCTGGCGCTGTCGGAGGCCGGCGTGCGCGGCGTCGTCGCGGCCTCGGCCGGCAACCACGCCCAGGGCGTGGCCCACCACGCGCAGCGGCTGGGCATGCGCGCCGTGATCGTGATGCCGCTGCACACGCCCACCGTGAAGGTGGAACGCACGCGCGGCTTCGGCGCCGAGGTGGTGCTGCACGGCGAGACCTTCGACGACGCGCGCGCGCACGCGCTGGAGATCGCCGCCGCCCAGGGCCTGCACTTCGTGCACCCGTTCGACGACGCGCTCGTGATCGCCGGCCAGGGCACGATCGGCCTGGAGATGCTGCAGGCGCAACCCGACCTGGACACGCTGGTGATCGCGGTCGGCGGCGGCGGTCTCATCAGCGGCATCGCCACCGCGGTGCGGGCGCTCCAGCCCGGCATGCAGATCATCGGCGTGCAGACCGCGCGTTTCCCGGCGATGGTCAACACCATCAAGGGCACGCAGCACCCGCAGGGCAGCAGCACCATCGCCGAGGGCATCGCGGTGGGCCAGCCGGGGCAGATCACGCGCGAGCTCATCCGCCAGCGCGTGGACGACCTCGTGCTGGTGGACGAAGGCGACATCGAGCAGGCCATCGTGATGCTGCTGGAGATCGAGAAGACGCTGGTCGAGGGCGCGGGCGCCGCCGGCCTGGCGGCGCTGCTGAAGGAACCGGCGCGCTTCGCAGGCCAGAAGGTGGGCCTGGTGCTGTGCGGCGGCAACATCGACCCGCTGCTGCTGGCGGCCATCCTGGAACGCGGCATGGTCCGCGCGGGCCGGCTGGCGCGCATCCGCGTGGCGGCGCGCGACACGCCCGGCGTGCTGGCGCGCATCACCGGCATCGTCGCCGAGGCCGGCGCGAACATCGACGAGGTGCACCACCAGCGCGCCTTCTCCACGCTGAGCGTGCAGAGCGTGGAAGTGGAGCTGGTGCTGCAGACGCGCAACCGCGCGCACGTGGAAGAGGTCGTGCAGCGCCTGACCGCCGCCGGACTCGACGCGCGGACCGACTGAACGCGCGGCGTGCTACATTGCGCGCCATGCGCTTCGCCGCCTCGTTCTACTTTGCGTACTTTTGGTTCTCGCACCGCACGGCGGCTGGAGAGGCAAGCGCGTAGTCGAAACAAGAGACAGCGAAGCACACCCAGACAAACCGCCGGCAGCCCCGGCGGTTTTTTTATGCCCGTTCGCATCCCGCACCACCCCCGACCCCAAGGAAGCCCGTCATGAGCCCGAAGTCCGCGACAGCCACCGATGGCCGCCTGGCCCTCAGCGAGAAGACCAGCCAGACCGACGACCAGCGCATCCGCGACGTCACGCCGCTGCCGCCGCCGGAGCACCTGATCCGCTTCTTCCCGATCGCGGGCACGCCGGTGGAGACGCTGGTCTCGGGCACGCGCGCGGCCATCCGCAACATCATGCAGGGCACCGACGACCGGCTGCTCGTCATCATCGGCCCGTGCTCCATCCACGACCCCGCGGCCGCCCTCGAGTACGCGCGGCGGCTGAAGGCCGAGCGCAGCAAGCACGCGGGCGAGCTGGAAGTGGTGATGCGCGTGTACTTCGAGAAGCCGCGCACGACGGTGGGCTGGAAGGGGCTGATCAACGACCCGTACCTCGACGAGAGCTTCCGCATCCACGAGGGCCTGCGCATCGCGCGGCAGTTGCTGGTCGACATCAACCGGCTGGGCGTGCCGGCGGGCAGCGAGTTCCTCGACGTGATCAGCCCGCAGTACATCGGCGACCTCATCGCCTGGGGCGCGATCGGTGCGCGCACCACCGAGAGCCAGGTGCACCGCGAGCTGGCCAGCGGGCTGAGCGCGCCGGTGGGCTTCAAGAACGGCACCGACGGCAACATCAAGATCGCCACCGACGCCATCCAGGCCGCCGCGCGCGCGCACCACTTCCTCAGCGTGCACAAGAACGGCCAGGTGGCGATCGTCGAGACCAAGGGCAACAAGGACTGCCACGTCATCCTGCGCGGCGGCAAGGAACCGAACTACGACGCCGCCAGCGTGGCCGCGGCGTGCAAGGAGATCGAAGCCGCGAAGCTGCCGTGCCGGCTGATGATCGACGCCAGCCACGCCAACAGCAGCAAGCAGCACCAGCGCCAGATCGACGTGATGCGCGACGTCGGTGCGCAGATGGACGCCGGCAACCGCTGCATCTTCGGCGTCATGGTGGAAAGCCACCTGCACGGCGGCGCGCAGAAGTTCACGCCCGGCAAGGACGACCCGGCGCAGCTGGCCTACGGCCAGAGCATCACCGACGCCTGCATCGACTGGGGCGACACGGTGAACGTGCTCGACATCCTCAGCGCGGCCGTGAAGGCGCGCCGCCGCCACGCCGGCTGATGCCGGGCAACGGGCGCGCGGCCGCGCCGTCGGACTAGAACGCGCGCCCGGCCGCCAGGTAGGCGCGCGTGCCGCGCGGCGCATCGAGCCCGCGCGCCACGCCGGCGCGCAGGTGCAGGCCCAGCGCGTACAGCAGCTTCAGCTCGCCCAGCAGCTCGACGCCGACACCGCGGCGCCAGCGCAGCGGGCGGTCGCCGTTGTCCCAGGCGCCGCCGATGTCGAAGAACACGGCGGTCGACAGCCGGTTGATGCCCACCGGCGGCACCATCGTGTGGCGGTCGATGTCGGCCAGCGGCAGGCGCCACTCGACGCTGGCGATGCGCGCGTTGCCGCCGCGCAGTTCGGGCTCGTCGCCGCGGTAGCCGCGCAGCGCCAGCTCGCGGTCGTTCAGCACGGTGCCGATCTGCAGCATGTCGTCGCTGGCGCCGCCCAGCTGGAACGGCGCGGTGCGGCCCGAGGCGCGCACCTCGGTCCAGCGCAGCGCCAGCACGCTGCGGCCCAGGCCGGACAGCGGCACGAAGCCACGCAGGTCGGCCCGCAGCACGCTGCCGTCGTAGCCGTCGCCACCGTCGACACCCTGGCTGAAGGGCTTGTGACTCTCGAAGAGCAGGCTGGCGTGCAGGCCGCGGTTGGGCCCTTCGCTGAACCAGTCGCTGCCGCGCGTGTCGATCTCGGCCAGCAGCGCCGCGATGCGCTCGTCGCGCTGGCGCACCCTGTTGTCGGCCGGCAGGTCCACGCGCTCGACGCGGTCGAGCGCCGCACCGACGCCGAGGCGGATGCGGCGCTCCAGCCGCGTCAGCGGCAGCAGGCTCAGCCACTGCGCCTGCGTGCGGCGGTCGTAGACGGTGGTGGTCTCGTCGCCGGTCTCGCCGGTCCAGGCCCGCGCCGTCAGCGTGCGCCCGAGCGCCACGCCGTGGTTGCCGAGGAACAGGTACTCGATGCCGCCGAGCAGCTCCTTCTGCGAGGTCTCCCACTGCAGCGTCGCGATGTACGCATGCCAGCCCAGCGCGTCGCTGCCCGAAGTGCTGGCGCCGAAGGCGGTGAGGCCGCGGTCGGACGTCAGCACCGGCAGCCACCAGCGCGGCACCAGCGTCGGCAGCGCGCTGTAGCGGCGGCCGTCGCCCAGCGGCGGCGTGGTCTCGGCCATGGCCGGCGCTGCGGGCGCTGCGGGCAGTACGGTGGTGTCGGCCGCCAGCGTCTGCAGCACGGCCGGCGCAGGCAGGCGGTGCAGCGCGTGGCCCTGGGGCGCCACCACCACGGTGGCCAGGCTGCCGTCGGGTGCGCTGCCGGCGTGCGCGACGACGGCCGTGTGCGTGTGCGTCAGCCGCTGCAGCTGGCCGCCCGCCAGGCGCCAGACGTTGTTGACGCCGCCCTCCGTGGCCACGAACTCCAGGCCCTGCGCACCGCGCTGCAGGCTGTGCATCGGGGCATCGCGCCGCAGCAGCAGCCGCGGCGCGGCGCCGGGCTGCGCCAGGTCGGCCTCGACGAGGCGCCAGTCGCCGCCGCGGCGCGTGATCAGCGCCACGCGGCTGCCGTCGGGCATGGCCGCCAGGTCGATCAGCTCGGTGCCGTCGTCGGGCGCGTGCACCACCACCGGCTCGCCGCCGGCCGCGCCCAGCGTCACCAGCTGCGTGCGGCCGTCCACCAGCTGCAGCGCCGCGATGCCCGCGCCCGCACCCGCGCCCACGTACACGGCGCGGCGCAGGTGCGCGCAATGGCTGAGCTGCTGCAGGCGGTCGCCGTCCAGCCGGTACAGGTCGTAGGCCAGGTAGAGCGTGTTGCAGATGTCGGGCTGCGCCACCAGCACGCGGCCGTCGGGCGCCGCCGAGACCCGCGCCCCGCGCAGCACGCGGGTCACGGTGCGGCGGCTGCCGTCGGCGGCCACGCGCTGCAGCAGCGCGCCGTGCAGGCCGTCTTCCACCACCGCGAGCAGGTCGCCGCCGGGCAGCGCGGCCACGGCCGGCACGTCCAGCACCGGGCCCACGAGCCGCGGTCCCAGCGCTTCCGGCTGCGCCAGCAGCGGCGCGGCGCGGGCGTCGACCTGCTGCGCCAGGTCGACCAGGAACTCGTCCCACAGCACGTCCATCGTGCGGCCGGTGGCTTCCACGGGGCTGGTGTGCAGCCGCGGCACGATGTTGCCGCTGTAGCGCTCCACCAGTGCCTGCGGCGCGGCCGCGCCGTGGCGGCGCGCCAGGAACTCGAAGAAGTAGGCGCCGTACAGGTACTGCTTGGACAGCGGCAGCGCGCGGCCGTCGCTGTTGAGCTCGCGCAGCGACAGGAAGCCGGCGGCGCGCTCGGCGCGCAGCCAGGCCTCGAACATCGGCCCGCGCAGGCGGCCGCGGCCCGCGGCCGGGTCGCTTTCGTTCACCACCGCCAGGCCCTCCAGGCCCCAGCCGGGCTGGAACAGGTTGGGGATGAACCAGGGCACGCTGCCGAAGATGGCCTGCAGCACGCGCGGCGCGCCGCGCACCTTGTCCAGGTGCACGGCGTGCGTGAACTCGTGCACCAGCAGCAGGTCGAGCCAGGCGCTGTTGTCGAGCAGCTGGCCGTCGTCGGGCGGCGCCAGGAACACGCCCATCAGGCTGTACGGCAGCGGTGTCGTGAAGCCGTTGGCGAGATCGAACTCGCTGTAGACGACGACCTCGGTGCGGCGCCGCGGCTCCCAGGCCAGCGCCTGCGTCACCTGCGGCCAGATGCGTTCGGCCGCGCGCGCCACTGCCTCGGCCTGCACGCGCTGGCTGGCGCGGTAGTGCACGCGGAAGTGCGCGCTGTCGGCCGTCTGCCAGGGCTGGCGGGGGTCGGCCATGGGCTGGGCCTGCGCGGCGGCGGCCGCCGCCGCCAGCGCCGCGACGGCCAGGGCACGCAGCCAGCGCGGTGTCATTGTCCTTCGCGCGCGAGGCGTTCGCTGCGCCAGTAGACGTCGTCGCCGCCCAGACCGTCGAGGTTGGCGCGGTTGAGCACGCGCGCCAGCACGAACAGCAGATCCGACAGCCGGTTCAGGTACTGGCGCGGCGCGGTGTTGACGGGCTCGGCGGCGGCCAGGGCCACCACCGCGCGTTCGGCCCGCCGCGCCACGGTGCGGCCCACGTGCGCCAGCGCCGCGCTGCGCGTGCCGGCGGGCAGGATGAATTCCTTCAGACGCGGCAGCTGCGCGTTGTAGTGCTCCAGCGCCTGGTCCAGGTGCAGCACGGCCGCGGGCTTGAGCAGTTCGTAGCCGGGGATCGAGAGCTCGCCGCCCAGGTTGAACAGCTCGTGCTGGATCGTCACCAGCAGCGTGCGGACGTCGTCGGGCAGCGGCTCGGCCAGCAGCACGCCGAGGCCGGAGTTGAGTTCGTCGACGTCGCCCATGGCCTGCACCCGCAGGGCGTCCTTGGGCACGCGCGTGCCGTCGCCGAGGCCGGTGGTGCCGTCGTCTCCGGTGCGGGTGGCGATCTGGGTCAGGCGGTTGCTCATCCCGGCATGGTAGCCGGCCGCCCGACCCGGGGCGCGCCGGCTCAGCCGGCGATGCGCACGGCCAGCCGCTCCAGCAGCGGCCGGTGGCGCCAGGTCTCGAGCGCGCGCTCGGCGAAGACGTCGCCGTCGGGCGAGAGGCGGTAGTACTCGACGCCGTCGAAGCCGTCGGGGTTGTCCCAGCGCTGCACGATGCCGTAGCGCAGCAGCGTGGGCGCCGAGTGGTAGATCGGCCGGCCGTCGATCACGCAACCGCCGGCCAGCGGGCTGACCCGCACCATCACGCGGCCGCGGCGCAGGGCACGCAGCGCGTCGACGAACTCACCGCGGTCGGGAATGATGCGTTCGGTGGCCATGGCGCCATGGTGCCGCGAAGTGCCGCGGCCGTGGGCGGAAATTGCACCGGTGGCGCGGCGCAATTCCCACGTCGGCAGCGCTGCCTAGAATCGGTTGCACAACACGCTGGAGACACCGCCCATGAACGCGCCGCTGCCCGACCACGCCCTCACCGCGCATGCACGGCGCCCGCTGCCGGCCGCGATGCTCGACGCGCTGCGCGTGCGCTTCGGCGAACGCTGCTCCACGGTGGCCGCGGTGCGCGAGCAGCACGGCCGCGACGAGAGCCCGTTCCCGGTGACGCCGCCCGATGCCGTGGTGTTCTGCGAGAGCACCGAGGACGTGGCCGCGGTCGTCGCGCTGGCGAGCCAGCATGCGGTGCCCGTCATCCCCTACGGCACCGGCTCGTCGCTGGAAGGCCACCTGCTGGCGGTGCAGGGCGGCGTCAGCATCGACGTGTCGCGCATGACGGCCGTCGTGCGCGTGAACCCCGAGGACCTGACGGTCACGGTGCAGGCCGGCGTGACGCGCGAGCAGCTCAACCGCGAGATCAAGGACCAGGGCCTGTTCTTCCCCATCGACCCCGGCGCCAACGCCAGCCTGGGCGGCATGGCGGCCACGCGCGCGAGCGGCACGAATGCCGTGCGCTACGGCACCATGCGCGACAACGTGCTGGGGCTGACGGTGGTCACGGCCGCCGGCGAGGTCATCCGCACCGGCACGCGCGCGAGGAAGAGCAGCGCCGGCTACGACCTGACGCGCTTGTTCGTCGGCAGCGAAGGCACGCTGGGCGTGATCACCGAGGTGACGCTGAAGCTCTACCCGCTGCCCGAGGCCGTCAGCGCCGCGATCTGCCACTTCCCCAGCATCGCCAGCGCGGTGGACGCGACGATCCAGATCATTCAGATGGGCGTGCCGGTGGCGCGCTGCGAGCTGCTCGACGTGAACGCGGTGCGCTTCATCAACGCGCAGAGCAAGCTCGGGCTGCGCGAGTCGCCGCTGCTGCTGATGGAGTTCCACGGCAGCGACGCCGGCGTGAAGGAGCAGGCCGAGACGGTGCAGGCGATCGCCAGCGACATCGGCGGCGAAGACTTCCAGTGGGCGAGCACGCCCGAAGAGCGCACGCGGCTGTGGACGGCGCGGCACAAGGCCTATTTCGCCGGCATGAGCATGAACCCGGGCTGCCGCACCGTGACCACCGACACCTGCGTGCCGATCTCGCGCCTGGCCGAGATCATCGAGACCAGCGTCGCCGAGGCCGACGCCTCGGGGCTGCCGTACTACATCGTCGGCCACGTCGGCGACGGCAACTTCCACCTGGCCTACCTGGTGAAGGAAGGCGACGTCGAGCAGCGCGCGCTGGCCGAACGGCTGAGCCACCAGATGGTCAGCCGCGCCATCGCACTGGAAGGCACGTGCACCGGCGAGCACGGCATCGGCCTGCACAAGATGGGCTTCCTGGTCGACGAGGCCGGCGCCGGCGCGGTGGAGATGATGCGCCAGGTCAAGCACGCGCTCGACCCGAAGAACATCATGAACCCGGGGAAGATCTTCGCCTGGTAGCCCGGGGCCGCCTCATACGTTCTTGTACTTGAAGAAGTAGCCGGTCTCGCCGACGGCGTTGACCACGACGCAGATGCCGAGTTTCGGGTACACCGCGAAGCGCCCGTAGGTGCCGTTGGCCGCTGCCGGGCTGGGCGTCACGGTGTTGCTGCCCGCCACGGGCAGGTGGTCGACGGCCCAGGCGCCGGTGCGCGGATCGCCCGAGGCGGGCGGCGTGATGCGCATGATCTGCGTCGTGCTACCCGCGCTCATGTCCCAGGCCAAGAAGGCACCCAAGCTGGGCTCCCACTGCGGCAGGCACAGGCCCGGCGACAGCCCCGTGCTCCACGCGGCGTTGAGCGCCGGCGCGCCAGTGAAGACCGGATAGGTGGCGGTCACGCCCTTCGCGTACAGCGTGCCAGTGGCGGGATCGAAGACGCCGAATCCGCCGGCGATGGTCTGGTTCAGCGTCCCGCTGCCGGTGCCGCTGTTGTCGCCGTTGCCCACCAGGATCAGGTCGTGCGTCGGGCAGTACGCCAGCGACAGGCCGCCGCTGAGGTAGTGGTCGGCGCCCACCGCCGTCCAGGTGTCGGTGGCCGGGCCGCTCCACTTCCAGAACTTATTCGAGCCGCCGGCTTCCTTCTTCCAGCCGACGTTGCGCACCGGGTCGTAGCAGGCGGCGTCGAAGCTGCCGTTACCCTTCTGGTTGCTGACAGCGCTGCGGAAGGTCATCTCGCCCGTCGTCGGGCTGCTGATGTAGGGCTTGGACTCGACTGCACCGCCGGTGTTGGCCAGCAGGATGCCCGACATCGTGCAGATGCCCTGCCCCGGCCACATGAACTGAAAGCTCTCGGTGTGCTGCGCCCGATGGCGGCCGCTCATGTCGACCGCGTAGATGCCGCGAGCGAACTCGGTGGCGTAGTTCTCCGGCGGCAGCCCGACGGCGCCGCTGGGCTTGTTCAGCCGCTGGTAGTAAGGGGTTTCGGCCTGCAGGTTCAGCGCGTAGGCCGCGGCCGGGTAGCCGTCGTTGTGGCCGCCGCAGTTGAGCCAGTGCAGCTGCGCCGCGTCCTGGTCGGCGACGGCACCGCACCAGGCGGTGATGATGGAGGCGTGGCTGCCCGCGGCGCGCCACGGCGCCGTGCCCGGGTAGTTCGGGTTGACCAGCGGGTCGTTGTCCGGGTTCAGGTCGGCCAGCGTGTTGCTCGTCGGCAGTGCGGCCCAGGTGTTCAGCGCCTGGTTGCGGATCCACGACGGCAGCGACGAGCCGTCGCCGGCGTTGGCCGCCAGGCGGCCCGCGATCACGGCACCGATGTCCGGCGCGATGCCGCTGAATCCGTCGGTGATGCCCGCCAGCGCCACGCCGGTGTTGCGCAGGCTGACACCCGCGGCCAGGCTCCAGTCCATGCTGCCCGTGTATTCGGTCTTGTAGTCCGCAGGCAGCGCGACCGGCGTCGCGAACGGGTCGCTCGGCGCAGCCACGTCGTTGGCCATCAGCGGTGCCAGGGCGGACTTGGCAGCGGCCAGGCCGTTGTACGCGCCGCGGCCGGCGCCCAGGGTGATGTTGGCGCCGCTGGCCGGGTAGATCGCGTTGTGGTTCCAGTTCAGGTTCGGCAGCGAGGCGTCCCAGCGGATCACGTCGCCCGTGCCGCGGTACAGGATGGCGTTGTTACGCACGCGCCAGTTCAGGTTCGCCCCCGAGGCCGAGGCGTACAAGCCGAAGCCGGTGGCGCTGTTGGTGCGCAGGAAGGTGTTGCTGAGGATCGCGACGTTCTGGCTGTCGCTGGTCGGCTTGATCGGGCCGCGCGCGGTGTTGGCCACGCGGTTGCGGAAGAAGTAGATCGGGCCGCCGTAGATGCCGTCGACGCTAAGGCCGGAGCCGGCGTTCTTCACCGCGCAGTCGTAGACGGCGCAGTTGCCGGTGGCGTCGTCGAGCTCGGCGAAGTCGTCGCCGGTGCGGTCGCAGGCGACGCGGTACATGAACGTGGCGGCGCTGAAGAAGACGCCGCGCGAGGACTGGATCTTGAAGGTGTCGCCGTGGCCGGTGATGCTGCAGTCGAAGAAGCAGTTGCCCTGCCCGGGGCCCGACACGCCGTCGTCGTTCCAAGTGTAGTTCGGGCCGCCCGACTCGGGGTTGATCTCGTAGGTCTTGGCCCAGCTGTTGTTACCAACGATGCTGCAGTTGTAGACGAGGCGGCCGATGACCGGCTCGTAGGCCTTGCAGAAGCGGTCGAAACCCGTCGCGGTGAGGTGGCGGATGGTGGCGTTGCGCTGCGGCGACGTGAGCCCGGTCGAGAAGACGATGCCGGCGCTGCTGGCCGCCGTGCCGCTGTCGAGGCCGCTGCCGCGCAGCGTCATGTTCTCCAGCACCACGTACGACGCAGCCCAGAGCACGGCCACGCCCGTCGGCGCGTGGACGACGACGTCGGCCCGCGAGGCGCCGCGGATGTAGATCGGCGCCGTGGCCGTGCCGCTGCGGGCCTCGGCCAGCGTGAACGGGGCGTACGTGCCCGGGGCCAGTTCCAGGCAGTCGCCCGGCGCCAGCGTCGCCAGCTGCGCCGCCAGCGTGGCGGGCGTGGCCGTCTTGTTGGCGGCCGGGGCCGCCGCAGGCAGGGCCCGCGTCGACTGCGCGCCCACGGCGGTGGTGGCCGCGAGGCCCGGCTCGTTGACCGTCAGCTGCACGTCGTAGAGCGCCCCGGGCTGCAGATCGAAGATGCAGCCGGCAAACGCGTCGACGATGCCGGCGGGCGCGCCGGCCGGCAGCGTGGCGACCTCCACCTGGAACAGCGGGCCCGCGCTGCGCCAGGTGGTGCTGCCCGCCAGCTTGTACTGGGCCAGCACCGTGGTGCCGGCGGCGACCGTGCGCGTCAGCGGCGCGCGGATGCTGATCTGCTCGGGCGTCTGGGCGTCGAAGGCCAGGGTCAGGGGGGCGACGCCGGGCAAGGGCGTGGGCTCGGGCTTGGGACGCGGCCGGCGCCGCAGCGCCAGGGCCTGCATGTCGCCGTCGGTCGCGGCAGCCGCTGTCTCGTCCGCGACCGTCTCACCGCCCCCGCATCCAGCCAGGGCCACCAGGCCGGCACTGCTCACCGTGCCGCGCAAAAAAGTCCGTCTCTGCATGTCCGCTCGCGCACTCGCGTCTGAAATCGCCTTGACCACCGACGATTCGGAGGCTCTCTGGCAGCTCGGAAGCTGTTGCGCTGTGCCAAGACAGTGCGCTTCAGTCCGAGCCGCCACTGTGCGGGAGGCTGCGCTTAGCAGGTGTCAGTTAATGCGTCAAGAGGTTTGACCCCTGTTTACCCCCTATATCGGGGGGTGCACCCTTTCTACCTAGGAGACCAAGGGCAACGACACATCGACCACCGAGATGGTAGCGTTGTGTTTTCTTCAAATTTGCTTACGAACACCCGCGGGTGTTGAATACGGCCGCCGAAGCGCTCCCGCGCTGCCGCCCCGGCGCCGGGGCGGCCTGCCGTGGCTCAGACCGGCGCCGGCACCGACCAGCGCTTCGTGACGTCGCCGCGGGCGTTGGTGCTTTCCAGCTGCACGCCGAAACCCCACAGCCGCGCCACGTGCTTGAGCACTTCGGTGGCGGTGTCGTGCAGCGGGCGGTCGTTGTGCTGGAAGTGGCGCAGCGTGAGGCTGCGGTCGCCGCGCAGATTCACGTTCCAGACCTGGATGTTGGGCTCGCGCGAGCCCAGGTCGTACTGGTGGCTGAGCGCCTCGCGCACGCGCCGGTAGCCGGCGTCGTCGTGGATGGCGCTGACCTCCAGCTCGCTCTGCGCCTCGTCGTCGGTGATCGCGAACAGGCGGAAGTCGCGCATCAGCTTCGGGCTCAGGTACTGGCCGATGAAGCTCTCGTCCTTGAAGTTGCGCATCGCCTGGTCCAGCGCCGGCAGCCAGGGCGTGCCGGCGATGTCGGGGAACCAGCGCCGGTCCTCGTCGGTGGGCTTCTCGCAGATGCGCTGGATGTCGTTGTACATCGCGAAGCCCAGCGCATACGGGTTGATGCCGCTGTAGGCCTTGTGCCCCACGGGCGGCTGGTAGACCACGTTGGTGTGCGACTTCAGCCACTCGATCATCACGCCGTCGGTCAGGAAGCCGTCGTCGTACATCGTGTTCAGCAGCTTGTAGTGCCAGAACGTGGCCCAGCCTTCGTTCATCACCTGCGTCTGCCGCTGCGGGTAGAAGTACTGCGACACCTTGCGCACGATGCGCACGATCTCGCGCTGCCAGGGTTCGAGCAGCGGCGCGTTCTTCTCGATGAAGTACAGCAGGTTCTCCTGCGGCTCGTCGGGGAAGCGCTTGCTCTCCTTCTCGGCGGCGTCCTTGTCGGCCCGCCGCGGCAGCGTACGCCACAGGTCGTTGACCTGCTGCTGCGCGTAGGCCTCGCGGTCCTTGCGCTCGGCCAGTTCCTGCGCCAGCGTCTTGCGGCTGGGGCGGCGGTAGCGGTCGACGCCGTGGTTGGCCAGCGCGTGGCAGCTGTCGAGGAAGGTCTCGACCGCGTCCAGCCCGTGCTTCTCCTCGCACTTGGCGACGTAGTCCTTCGCGTAGACGAGGTAGTCGATGATCGACGACGCATCGGTCCACATGCGGAACAGGTAGTTGCCCTTGAAGAAGCTGTTGTGGCCGTAGGCGGCGTGCGCGATGACGAGCGCCTGCATCGCCATCGTGTTCTCCTCCATCAGGTAGCTGATGCAAGGGTTGGAGTTGATGACGATCTCGTAGGCCAGCCCCATGTGGCCGCGCTTGTAGTTCTTCTCGGTGCTGATGAACTCCTTGCCGTAGCTCCAGTGGCGGTAGTTCACCGGCATGCCAACGCTGGCGTAGGCGTCCATCATCTGCTCGGCGGTGATGATCTCGAGCTGGTTCGGGTAGGTGTCCAGCCCGAAACGCCCGGCCGTGGCCTTGATGGTGCGATGGTACTGCTCGATGAGCTCGAACGACCAGTCGCTCGGCCCGGGCAGCGGCGCGCCCGGCCGCTCTGCCAGCGGCAGCGGTTGCTCGAGCGCGGCGATGGTTCTGTGCTTCATGCGGCGTCCCTCATGCTGCCTTGGCCCCTTCCTTCTTGAACAGGTCGCGGAACACGGGGTAGATCTGGTCGGCGCTGGTGGCCTTGCGCATCGCGAAGTGGCGGTGGCCGTCCTGCAGCTGCGTGTATTCCTCCCACAGGTTCTGCTCTTCCTCGGCCACCTGCACGTAGGCGTAGTAGCGGCACAGCGGCAGCAGCTTCTCGCCCAGCAGCTCGCGGCAGCGGCCGCTGTCGTGGTGCCAGTTGTCGCCGTCGCTGGCCTGCGCGCCGTAGATGTTCCATTCGGCCGGGTTGTAGCGCGCGCGGATGATCTCCTCCATCAGCACCAGCGCGCTGCTGACGACCGTGCCGCCGGTCTCGCGCGCATGGAAGAAGTTCTGCTCGTCGACTTCCTGCGCCTGCGTGTGGTGGCGGATGAAGACGAGGTCGATCTTCTCGTAGTGCCGCGTCAGGAACAGGTACAGCAGGATGAAGAAGCGCTTGCTCAGCTCCTTGCGGCCTTCGTCCATCGAACCCGACACGTCCATCAGGCAGAACATCACCGCCTTGCTGGTCGGCACAGGCACCTTGATGCGGCTGCGGTAGCGCAGGTCGATGGGATCGAGGTAGGGAATGCGCTCGACGCGGCTGCGCAGGTGCGCGATCTCGGCGGCGAGCTCGTCCACCTCGCGCTGCGCCTGCGCGTCGCCGGGCTGCAGCGCGGCGCGCAGCGCCTCCAGCCGTTCTTCCATCGCACGCAGGTCGCGGCGCGGGCCGGCACCCAGCGCGATGCGCCGGCCGAGAGCGCCGCGCATGCTGCGCACCACGTGCAGGTTGTTGGGCGTGCCGTCGCTCGTGAAGCCGGCACGGTGGCTCTTCCACTCCGGCACCTCGGCCAGCTGCGTGCGCACCAGGTGCGGCAGCGCCAGGTCCTCGAAGAAGACCTGCATGAACTCCTCGCGGCTCAGGCTGAAGACGAAGTCGTCCTCGCCCTCGCCCTGGTCGCTGGCCTGGCCGCTGCCGCTGCCCTGCCCGCCGCCGCCCTTGGGCCGCTCGATGCGGTCACCGCGCACGAACTCCTGGTTGCCGGGGTGGACGACCTCGCGCACCCCGCCCTGGCCGTGCCCGAACACGGGTTCGGTCAGGTCCTTCTTCGGGATGTGGATGTCCTCGCCGCGCTCGATGTCGCGGATGCCGCGGCCGTCGATCGCCCGCTTCACCGCCTCGCGGATCTGCTCCTTGTGGCGGCGCAGGAACCTCTCTCGATTGCCGATCGACTTGTTCTTGCCCGCCAGGCGGCGATCAATGATGGCTTGCATGCGGTCCTTCCGTCAGCTCGACTTCCTGACGCGCAGGTACCACTCGCACAGCAGGCGCACCTGCTTGCTGGTGTAGCCCTTGTCGACCATGCGCGTCACGAAGTTCTCGTGCTTCTTGGCCTCGTCGGCGCTGGCCTTGGCGTTGAAGCTGATCACCGGCAGCAGCTCCTCGGTGTTGGAGAACATCTTCTTCTCGATCACCGTGCGCAGCTTCTCGTAGCTGGTCCACACCGGGTTCTTGCCCTGGTTGTTGGCACGCGCGCGCAGCACGAAGTTGACGATCTCGTTGCGGAAGTCCTTCGGGTTCGCGATGCCCGCCGGCTTCTCGATCTTCTCGAGCTCGGCGTTCAGGCTGGCGCGGTCGAACACCTCGCCGGTGTCGGTGTCGCGGTACTCGTGGTCCTGGATCCAGTAGTCGGCGTAGGTGACGTAGCGGTCGAAGATGTTCTGGCCGTACTCGGAGTAGCTCTCCAGGTACGCAGTCTGGATCTCCTTGCCGATGAACTCGGCATAACGCGGCGCCAGCTGCTCCTTGATGAAGCCGATGTACTTCTGCTCGGTCTCGGCAGGGAACTGCTCGCGCTCGATCTGCTGCTCCAGCACGTACATCAGGTGCACCGGGTTGGCCGCGACCTCGGTGCTGTCGAAGTTGAAGACCTTGCTCAGGATCTTGTAGGCGAAGCGCGTGCTGATGCCGCTCATGCCCTCGTCGACGCCGGCGTAGTCGCGGTACTCCTGGTAGCTCTTCGCGCGCGGGTCGGTGTCCTTCAGGTTCTCGCCGTCGTAGATCAGCATCTTGCTGTACAGGCTGCTGTTCTCGGGCTCCTTCAGGCGCGTGAGCATCGCGAACTGGCTCATCATCTTCAGCGTGCCCGGCGCGCAGGTGGCGCTGGCCAGCGAGCTGTTGCGCAGCAGCTTCTCGTAGATCTTGATCTCCTCGCTGACGCGCAGGCAGTACGGCACCTTCACGATGTAGATGCGGTCGAGGAAGGCCTCGTTGTTCTTGTTGTTGCGGAAGGCCTTCCACTCGCTCTCGTTGCTGTGCGCGAGCACGACGCCGTCGAACGGGATCGCGCCGAAGCCTTCGGTGCCCTTGAAGTTGCCTTCCTGCGTGGCCGTCAGCAGCGGGTGCAGCACCTTGATCGGCGCCTTGAACATCTCGACGAACTCCAGCAGCCCCTGGTTGGCCAGGCACAGGCCGCCGCTGTAGCTGTAGGCGTCGGGGTCGTCCTGGCTGTAGCTCTCGAGCTTGCGGATGTCGACCTTGCCGACCAGGCTGGAGATGTCCTGGTTGTTCTCGTCGCCCGGCTCGGTCTTGCTGATGCCGATCTGCTTGAGGATGCTGGGGAAGCGCTTGACGACCTTGAACTTGCGGATGTCGCCGCCGTACTCTTCCAGCCGCTTCACGGCCCAGGGGCTGAGGATGCGGTTGAGGTAGCGGCGCGGGATGCCGTATTCGCTTTCCAGGATGGGGCCGTCTTCCACCGCATCGAACAGGCCCAGCGGCGATTCGTTCACGGGGCTGCCCTTGATGGCGTAGAACGGCACTTCCTGCATCAGCTGCTTCAGCCGCTCGGCGATGGAGCTCTTGCCGCCGCCCACCGGGCCCAGCAGATACAGGATCTGCTTCTTCTCCTCCAGCCCCTGCGCGGCATGGCGGAAGTAGCTCACCACCTGCTCGATGGCGTCTTCCATGCCGTAGAACTCGGCGAAGGCCGGGTAGGTCTTGATGATCTTGTTGGCGAAGATGCGCGACAGCCGCGGGTCGTTGCGCGTGTCGATGCTGGTCGGCTCGCCAATGGCCTTGAGCATGCGCTCGGCGGCGGTGGCGTAGGCAAGCGGGTTGCGCTTGCACTCGGCGAGATAGTCCTCGAGGGACATCTCCTCCGCACTCAGGCGCTCGTAGCGGGCCTTGAGGTTGCTGATCACGTCCATGCGGGCTCCTGGTCAGTGGCGGCACGCAGCGGGGCTGTGCGCCCTGCCTGCGTGCCTGGGAAGTTCTGATGAAGTCCCGGCTGCACAGGCCCGGGCTCCATCAGAGCTTTCCGTCTTACCAGTCGGCTCGCCGCTTGCGCGTGCTCGCCTAGGAATCAGCTTCGTTCATTCTGCGCTCATCGACCAGCCAAGCAAGGCCACGTTTGCGTGTCATTTCCGAGCCAGAGGGCCCTGCTGTGGCCCACGTCACGGTTGCTGCAGACGATCCTACGCAAGAGCCATGCCCTGCCAGGGGCTGCGGAATTGCCGCGTCTGTCTGCAACGCGCGAGCCCCGGGGCCGGACGACCGGACTGTCATCATCCGGTCCATGAACCGCAACCTGCTGCTGCTGGCGCTGTGCCAGGGCCTGTTCCTGACGAACAACGTCACCTTCATCGCCATCAACGGCCTCGTCGGCCTGGCGCTGGCGCCGGTGGGCTGGATGGCGACGCTGCCGGTCACGGGTTATGTGGTGGGCGGTGCGCTGGCCACCGGGCCGGTGGCGCGGCTGCAGGCGCGGCTGGGACGCAAGCGCTCGTTCCAGATCGGCCTGCTGGTGGCCATGCTGTCGGCCGCCACCTGCGCCTGGGCCGTCAGCCAGCAGAACTTCTGGCTGCTGGTGGGTGCCACGCTGGTGGCGGGCTTCTACAGCGCCAACGCCTCGCTGTACCGTTTCGCCGGGCCCGAGCTCGCAGCGCCGGCCTTCAAGGAGAAGGCGATCTCGCTGGTGCTGGCCGGCGGCATCATCGGCGCCTTCATCGGCCCCAACCTGGCCAGCGCCACGCGCACGCTGCTGGCCGTGCCCTTCGCCGGCGCGTACCTGGTGCTGGTGGGCGTGGCGCTGCTGTCGCTGCTGGCGCTGTCGTGCATCCGCTTCCCCGATCACCGGCCGCCGCAAGCCGGTGATGCCCGCGGCCGGCCGCTGCGCGAGATCGCCGCGCAGCCGGTGTTCATCGTGGCCGTGACGGCGGCGGCGCTGGGCTACGGCGTGATGAACCTGCTGATGGCGGCCACGCCGATCGCGATGCAGCAGTGCCAGCACCCTTTCGACAGCGCCGCGCTGGTGCTGGAGTGGCACGTGCTCGGCATGTTCGTGCCCAGCTTCTTCACCGGCAGCCTGATCAAGCGCTTCGGCGCGCTGCCGGTCATGGCGGTGGGCGTGCTGCTGAACCTGGTGTGCGTGGCGGTGGCGCTGTCGGGCGTGGAGCTGATGCAGTTCCTGGTGGCGCTGTTCGCGCTGGGCGTCGGCTGGAACTTCCTCTACGTGGGCGGCAGCACGCTGCTGACGCAGGCCTACCGGCCCGAAGAGAAGAACCGCGCCCAGGGCGCGATGGACTTCTGCGTCTTCTCGACGATGGCGGTCAGCTCGTTCGCGTCGGGCGCGCTGATCACCACGCAGGGCTGGACGCTGCTGAACCTGGGCTCGCTGCTGCCGCTGGCGCTGGTGGGGCTGGCACTGATCTGGCTTGCCACCCGCCCTTCGCCCAAAGCCTATGGTTAACCCCATCTATCGTTTTTGGAGATAGCTCGGCGACGGCACATTGCATTTCACAGCCCCGCCGCCCGCACCTATCGTGCGCCCCGTCCGTCACCCGAACGCCGAGGAGCGCACGCACATGAGCCGTACCACCCCCCTGATCCTGGCCGGCATGGCCGCCGCCGCGCTGGCGGCCCACTCGGCCGCCTGGGCCCAGAAGGCCCCGCTGCAGAAACTCGGCAAGGGCGAGGGCCAGGTCGACATCGTCGCCTGGGCCGGCTACATCGAGCGCGGCGCCACCGACAAGAACTTCGACTGGGTCACCGACTTCGAGAAGAAGACCGGCTGCAAGGTCAACGTGAAGACCGCCGGCACCTCCGACGAGATGGTGGCGCTGATGAACGAAGGCGGCTTCGACCTCGTCACCGCCAGCGGCGACGCGAGCACGCGGCTGATCCGCGGCAAGAAGGTGCAGCCGATCAACGTCAACCTGATCCCGAGCTACAAGAACGTCGACCCGCGGCTGCAGAAGGCGCCCTGGCACTACGAGAACAACACGCACTACGGCGTGCCCTACCAGTGGGGCTGGAACGTGCTGATGTACAACACCAAGGTTTTCGGCAGCACCAAGCCCACCAGCTGGAGCGTGGTGTTCGAGGAGACCACGCTGCCCGACGGCAAGAGCAACAAGGGCCGCGTGCAGGCCTTCGACGGGCCCATCTACATCGCCGACGCGGCGCTGTACCTGATGAAGAAGAACCCGGCGCTGGGCATCAAGGACCCCTACGAGCTGAACGAGGCCCAGTACAAGGCCGCGCTCGACCTGCTGCGCGGGCAGCGCAAGCTGGTGGGCAAGTACTGGCACGACGCCTTCGTGCAGATCGACGACTTCACCAACGAGGGCGTGGTCGCTTCGGGCAGCTGGCAGTTCCAGGCCAACATCCTGCGCAGCAAGAAGGCGCCGATCGACACCGTGGTGCCGGTCGAAGGCGCCACCGGCTGGGCCGACAGCACGATGCTGCACGCCGAGGCCAAGCACCCGAACTGCGCCTACATGTGGATGGAGCACTCGCTGAACCCCAAGCTGCAGGGCGACCTGTCGGCCTGGTTCGGCTCGGTGCCGGCAGTGCCCGCGGCCTGCAAGGGCAACAAGCTGCTGGGCGACGAGGGCTGCGCGCGCCAGGGCTACAACGACTTCGAGAAGATCTCGTTCTGGCGCACCCCGGTCAGCCAGTGCAAGACGCAGAACAACGCCTGCGTTCCGTACCACAAGTGGGCGTCGGACTACATCGCCGTGCTGGGTGGACGCTGACCTCCGGCAGACTTCCCGGCTGACTCCATGACTGCTGCTGTCCAGCTCGAAGACGTCGCGTGCGTCTTCGGCAGCGGTGCCTCGGCCGTGCGGGCCGTGGACCGCGTGAACCTGACGATCGACGCCGGCGAGTTCTTCACGCTGCTCGGGCCCTCGGGCTCGGGCAAGACGACCTGCCTGCGCATGATCGGCGGCTTCACGCTGCCCACGGCCGGACGCATCCGCATCGGCGGCGCCGACGTGACGCTGGCCCCGCCCTACGCGCGGCCGGTGAACACGGTGTTCCAGGACTACGCGCTGTTCCCGCACATGAGCCTGCGCGACAACGTCGCCTACCCGCTGATGGTGCGCGGCGTGGCCAAGGCCGAGCGCCTGCGCCGTGCCGAGGAACTGCTGGCCCTGGTGCAGCTGCCCGGCGTGGGCGACCGCCGGCCGGCGCAGCTCTCGGGCGGCCAGCGCCAGCGGGTGGCGCTGGCACGGGCGCTGGTCGGCCAGCCGCAGGTGCTGCTGCTCGACGAGCCGCTGGGCGCGCTCGACCTGAAGCTGCGCGAGCAGATGCAGAGCGAGCTGAAGGCGCTGCAGCGCCGCCTGGGCATCACCTTCCTGTTCATCACGCACGACCAGCACGAGGCGCTGTCGATGAGCGACCGCATCGGCGTCTTCAACGCCGGCCGGCTCGAGCAGGTGGGCACGCCGCAGGCCGTGTACGACACGCCGGCCACGCGCTTCGTCGCGCAGTTCGTCGGCGCCGCCAACGTGCTGGACGGCGAGACGGCCCGGCGCCTGACCGGCCACGCCGCTGCGATGCTGCGGCCCGAGCGCATCCGGCTCGCAGGCAGCGCGGGCAATGCGCAGGCCGCCGGCACCGTGGCCGAGGTGCAGTACTTCGGTGCCTTCACGCGCGTGAAGGTCGACGTGGGCGGCACGCTGCTGCAGGCCGACCTGCCGTCGGACGCGGGCGGCGGTGCGCCCGAGGCCGGCCGCAGCGTGCAGCTGCACTGGGACGCCCGCGCGGTGCACGCGCTGGGCGCATGACGATGGCCGCGCTGCCGCTCGCGGGCCCGCCCACGCTGCGCCGGCGCGTCTCGGACCTGCTCTACACGCGCCGCGGCCTGCTGCTGCTGGCGCTGCTGGCGCCGCCGCTGCTGTGGTTCGGCGTGGTCTACCTGGGCAGCCTGCTCGCGCTGCTGGCCAACGCGTTCTTCCGGCTCGACGACTTCACCGGCCAGGTCGTGCGCGAGGTCGGCATCGGCAACTTCATCGCGCTGCTGGAGATCGCCAACCTCGACGCCGCGCGGCGGTCACTGGGCATGGCGGTGGCGGTCACGCTGGCCTGCACGGTGCTGGCCTTCCCGCTGGCGCTGGTGATGGCCCGCCACGCCAGCGGCGCCACGAAGGCAGCGCTGTACATCGCGGTGATGCTGCCGCTGTGGAGCAGCTACCTGGTGCGCCTGTACGCCTGGAAGCTGCTGCTGGCCAAGGAAGGCGCGATCAACTGGGCGGCCGAGCACCTGCACGCCGGCTGGCTCATCGAGGCGCTGCTGGCCACACCGCTGATCGGCGGCCCCAGCCTGAGCTTCTCGACGCTGGGCACCTTCATCGTCTTCGTCTACATGTGGCTGCCGTTCATGGTGCTGCCGCTGGTGGCGGCGATCGAGCGCATTCCGCAGAGCACCATCGAGGCGTCGGCCGACCTCGGCGCCGGCCCGGCCACCACCTTCCGCCGCGTGATCCTGCCGCTGGCGATGCCGGGCGTGGCCGCCGGCTCGATCTTCACCTTCAGCCTGACGCTGGGCGACTACATCATCCCGCAGGTCATCGGCGACTCCACGCTGTACATCGGGCAGGTCATCTACCGCCAGCAGGGCGTGGCCGGCAACCTGCCGTTCGCGGCCGCGTTCTCGCTGGTGCCCATCGCGGCGATCGCGCTGTACCTGTGGTTCGCCAAGCGGCAAGGGGCGTTCGATGCGCTCTAGCACTGCAGGCCGCACCTGGCTGAAGACCGCGGCCTGGGCCGTGGTCGCCTTCCTGCACGTGCCGCTGGCGCTGATCGTGCTGTACGCCTTCAGCGCCGAGGACAAGAGCTACGTCTTCCCGCCGCCGGCACTCACCACGCAATGGTTCGGCGTGGCGTGGGAGCGCGAGGACGTCTGGGCCGCGATGCGCCTGAGCTTCGAGGTCGCGGCCTGGAGCACCGCGGCCGCGCTGGTGCTGGGCACGCTGGCGGCCGGCGCGCTGGCACGGGCGCGCTTCTTCGGGCGCGACGCGGTGTCGCTGCTGTTCATCCTGCCGATCGCGCTGCCGGGCGTCATCAGCGGCATCGCGCTGCGTTCGGCGGTGCACACGCTGGAGATCCCGTTCAGCTTCTGGACCATCGTGATCGGCCACGCCACCTTCTGCGTGGTGGTGGTCTTCAACAACGCGGTGGCGCGGCTGCGGCGCATGAACCCCAACCTCATCGAGGCCAGCATGGACCTGGGCGCCGACGGCTTCCAGACGCTGCGCTACGTGATCCTGCCGCAGCTGGGCTCGGCGCTGCTGGCCGGCGCGCTGCTGGCCTTCGCGCTGAGCTTCGACGAGGTCATCGTCACCACCTTCACCGCCGGCCAGCAGACGACGCTGCCGATCTGGATGCTGCAGGAGCTGATCCGCCCGCGCCAGCGCCCGGTGACCAACGTGGTGGCCGTCTTCATCATCGCGCTCACCTTCGTGCCCATCCTGCTGGCCTACCTGCTGACCCGCGCCGACGAACCGACGCAACGCTGAAGGAGATTTCCATGGACCTGACCCTGCCCACCGAGCTGTACATCGACGGCGCCTTCGTCGCGGGCGAGGGCGAACCCGAGCGTGTGCTGAACCCGGCCACCGGCGCGCTGCTGGTCGAGGTGCCCGAGGCCTCGACCGAGCAGGTGCACAAGGCCGTCTCGGCCGCGCACCGCGCCTTCGATGCCTGGCGCGACACCACGCCCGCCGACCGCGCGCGCATGCTGCTGAAGCTGGCCGACGCCATCGAGGCGCAGGCCGAGACCTTCGCGCGGCTCGAAAGCCTGAACTGCGGCAAGCCCTACGCGCGTGCGCTCGGCGACGAGATCCCGGCGGTGGCCGACTGCTTCCGCTTCTTCGCAGGCGCCTGCCGCACGCTGACCGGGCCGCTGGCGGGCGAGTACCTGGCCGGCCACACGAGCTTCATCCGCCGCGACCCGGTGGGCGTGGTGGGCTCGATCGCGCCGTGGAACTACCCGCTGATGATGGCGGCGTGGAAGACCGCGCCGGCGCTCGCCGCCGGCAACACGGTCGTCATCAAGCCCAGCGAGCAGACGCCGCTGTCGACGCTGTGGCTGGCCAAGGTGGCGGCCGAGATCTTCCCGAAGGGCGTGTTCAACGTCATCGCCGGCCGTGGGGCCAGCGTCGGGCAGCCGCTGGTCGAGCACCCCAAGGTGGCGATGGTCAGCCTGACCGGCGACGTCTCCACCGGCCGCAAGATCCTGCAGGCCGCGAGCAGCACGCTCAAGCGCACGCACCTGGAGCTGGGCGGCAAGGCGCCGGTGATCGTGTTCGACGACGCCGACCTCGCCGCCGTGGTCGAGGGCCTGCGCACCTTCGGCTACTACAACGCCGGCCAGGACTGCACCGCCGCCTGCCGCATCTACGCGGGGGCGAAGATCCACGACAGGCTGGTCGCCGACCTGTCCAGCGCGGTGAAGAGCATCAAGGTCGGCACGCCCGACGAACCCGACGTCGAGATCGGCCCGCTGATCAGCGACCGCCAGCGCAACCGCGTCGCCAGCTTCGTCGAACGCGCGCAGATGACCGGCCACATGGAGATCACCGCCGGCGGCCGCCAGCCCGCGGGCAGCGGCTTCTTCTACGAGCCGACCGTGATCGCCGGCGCGCGCCAGGACGACGAGATCGTGCGCCGCGAGGTCTTCGGCCCGGTGGTCAGCATCACGCGCTTCTCCGACCCCGCGCAGGCGGTGGACTGGGCCAACGACAGCGACTACGGCCTGGCGTCGTCGGTGTGGACGCAGGACGTGGGCCGCGCGATGCAGGTGGCACGCAAGCTCCAGTACGGCTGCACCTGGATCAACACGCACTTCATGCTGGTCAACGAGATGCCGCACGGCGGCCTGAAGAGCAGCGGCTACGGCAAGGACCTGAGCCTGTACGCGCTGGAGGACTACACCGTGCCGCGGCACGTGATGCTCAAGCTCTGAGCGCCCCGCGCGGCGAGCGCGCGCGCGACTGCTCGCGCGCGACCTCGATGAACTCCAGCGCCGCCGGCTTGAGCGCCAGGCCGCGGCGCCAGACCAGGCCCACGTCCACCGTGGGCAGCTCGTCGCGCAGCGCGCGCACGTCCACGTGCTCGGCGTCCAGCGTCCACGGGCGGTACAGGAAGTCGGGCAGCACCGCGATGCCGGCGCCGGCGCCGACCAGCGAGCGCACGGCCTCCAGCGACGAGGTCTTCAGCAGCGTGCGGGGCTTCAGCTGGTGGCGCGCCCAGGCCGCGCGCAGCAGGTCGCCGATGCGGTCGGCTTCCAGCACCACCTGGTCGTAGGCGGCACAGTCGGCCAGCGTCACGTCCTGCTGCTGCGACAGCGGGTGGTCCGACGCCAGCCAGACGCGGTTGGGGCTGCGCGTCAGTGTCTCGGCCACCAGCGCCTGCGGCTCTCCGAGCACGTTGCTGACCATGATGGCGACGTCGAGCTCGCCATTGATCAGCAGGTGCTCCAGGAACGGCGGCGTCTCCTCGGTCACCAGCACGCTCACGGCGGGGCAGCTGCGCCGGTAGCGCGACAGCAGCTCGCTCAGGTAGTAGCCGGCGACCAGGCTGGTGACGCCCACGGCCAGCGTGCCGCGCAGCGCACTCGACCCGTCGGCCTGGTGCAGCCGCGAGGCCTCGGCGACGGCACCGATCACCTTGCGCGCGCTGGCCAGGAAGCGGTGGCCCTGCGGCGTGAGCGTCATGCCGCGCGAACTGCGCTCGAACAGGGCCTGGCCGAGCTCGTCCTCCAGCTCCTGCATGCTCTTGGTGACCGCGCTCTGCGCGATGTTCAGCATGCGCGAAGCCGCAGCGACCGAGCCGCTCTCGGCGACGGCGATGAAGTAGCGGAACTGCCGCAGCGTGATGTGCGAGGACACCGCGGCCGCCTGCTCAATCGACCGGCAGCCCCAGCTTCTGCAGCAGGCCGTTGAGCTCGTCGAGCGAGTCGAAGCGGATCGCGATCTCGCCCTGCTCGCCGCGCTTCGTGCGCTTCTTGACGCGGATCTCCACCGGCGCGGTGAGCTGGTCGGACAGCTGCGATTCCAGCCGCACGAGGTCGCGCGACTTGGCGTCGCGGCTGCGCGGCGCCGGGTCGGGCTGCGCAGCGCTGGCCACGGCGCGTGCGACCAGCTTCTCGGCCTCGCGCACGCTCAGCTTCTTCGCCGCGATCTCGCTGGCGCTGGTGATCTGCGCCGCACCGCTCAGGCCCAGCAGCGCACGCGCATGGCCCATGTCCAGGTCGCCGGCCAGCAGCATCTGCTGCACGGGCTCGGCCAGGTTCAGCAACCGCAACAGGTTGCTGGCCGCGCTGCGCGAGCGGCCCACGGCCTGCGCCGCCTGCTCGTGCGTGAGCTGGAACTCGCCGACCAGGCGCTGCAGGCCCTGCGCCTCTTCCAGCGGGTTCAGGTCCTCGCGCTGGATGTTCTCGATCAGCGCCATCACGGCCGCCGCCTCGTCGGGCACCGGCTTCACGAGCACGGGCACGCTGTCCAGGCCGGCCAGCTTCGCGGCGCGGAAGCGCCGCTCGCCGGCGATGATCTCGTAGCGCCCGCCGTCGAGTGGCCGCACCAGGATGGGCTGCATGATGCCCTGGCCCTTGATGCTCTCGGCCAGCTCGTACAGCGAGCCTTCGTCCATGCGCGTGCGCGGCTGGTACTTGCCGGCCTGCAGCATGTCGAGCTTCAGCGTCGTCGGCGGGCCCGCGGGCGCGGGCGTGTCGCTGACCTTGGGGCCGAGCAGCGCTTCGAGGCCGAGGCCCAGGCCCTTGGGTTTCTTGGTGACCATGGCGGGCATTGTCACCGACCGAGCTGCCGCAGCCAGGCGCGGCCGGCCGGCCAGTCGCCCAGGCCGCTGTCGCCGTTGACGTGGCCGGCCGCGCCGACACTGTGCGCGGGCGCGCCCCAGGCCGCGGCCAGCGTGCGCGCGGCGTCGGCGCTGCAGAACGGGTCGTCGTCGCTGTGCAGCAGCGTGGCCGGGAACGGCAGCGGCTGCAGCACCGCCGGGTGCCAGCGCGCGACGTTGGGCGGCATGTCGGGGCGGCCGAGATCGGGTGGGGCCACCAGCAGCGCACCCTGCACGCGCGCGGTGTGCTGCGAGTGCGCGGCCCACGCGGCGACCAGATGGCAGCCGAGGCTGTGCGCCACCAGCACGGCCGGGCGCGGGTCGGCCAGGATGGTCTCGTCGAGCTGCGCCATCCAGTCGCCGCGGCGCGGCCAGATCCAGTCGGCCTGCTGCACCCGCTGGTCGCCGTGCAGTGCCTCCCAGCGGCTTTGCCAGTGCGCGGGGCCGGAATCGAGCCAGCCCGGCAATTGCAGAACGCGTTGCGATGTCGCCATCTTCCTGCCGTATCCTTGCGGGTTTTCCAGGCATTGTGCGTGAAGGGCCAGCCATGACTTACAGCGTCTTCGTCGACGGGCAAGAGGGCACGACCGGCCTGCGCATCCACGAGTACCTGGCCGAGCGCAGCGACGTCGAGGTGCTGCGCATCGCGCCCGAACTGCGCAAGGACGCGGCCGAACGCGCCCGCTTGCTGAACGCCGCCGACGTCGCCTTCCTGTGCCTGCCCGATGCCGCCGCACGCGAGGCCGTGGCGCTGGTGCGCAACCCCGGCACCTGCATCATCGACGCCAGCACCGCGCACCGCACGCTGCCGGGCTGGGCCTTCGGCCTGCCCGAGCTGGTGCCAGGCCAGCGCGCGCAGCTGCGTGCCTCCAAGCGCATCGCGAACCCGGGCTGCCACGCCAGCGCCTTCATCCTGCTGCTGCGCCCGCTGGTCGACGCCGGCCTGGTGCCGGCGGCCTTGCCGCTCAGCGCCACCTCGATCACCGGCTACTCCGGCGGCGGCAAGAAGATGATCGAACAGTACCAGGCAGGTGGGGAGCCTGCGCTCACTTCGCCGCGGCCCTACGGCCTGACGTTGCAGCACAAGCACCTGCCCGAGATGGTGGCGCACACCGGGCTGCAGGTGGCACCGGTCTTCATGCCCATCGTCAGCAACTTCTACAAGGGCCTGGCGGTGACGGTGCCGCTGCACCTGTCGCAGCTGCCCGCGGGCACCACGCCCGAGGCGCTGCACGCGGCATTGGTGCGGCACTATGCCGGCGAGCGGTTCATCCGCGTGCTGCCGCTGCGCGATGCCGACACGCTGGAGCACGGCTTCTTCGACGTTCAGGCCTGCAACGACACCAACCGCGTCGACCTGTGCGTGTTCGCCAACGACAAGCAGGCGCTGCTGATGGCGCGCCTGGACAACCTGGGCAAGGGCGCCAGCGGCGCCGCGGTGCAGGCGATGAACGTGCACCTGGGTGTGGACGAAGGCCTGGGGCTCTGAACCCCGGAGAGGCCTGGGCAGCAGCCCCGGGCGGTTCAGGCGGCAGGCGCCTGCCGGTAGTGGTACCGGTAGCCTTCGCTGAAGCCCAGCCGCGCGTAGAGGCGGCGTGCGCCGTGGTTGTCGTGCTCCACCTGCAGGTAGGCCACCTGCGCGCCCTCGGCGGCCGCCAGCGCCAGCAGGTGCCGGCACAGCAGCGACGCCCACCCCTGGCCGCGCGCCGCCTCCCGCGTGAAGACGTCGTAGAGGCCGACAAGGTCGGCTTCGCGTGCGAACTGGCCACAGGCCTGCACCTCGCCGCCATCGTCCAGCAGCGCGAAGCCCTGGTACGGCACCGGAGACAGCTGCAGGCGCTGGGCGTGCGCCGTGCGCTGCGCGGGCGGCGAGCCTCGCAGCGCACCGACCGCCTCGGCGTAGCGCACGGCGTCCAGCGCCTGCCAGTGCAGACCGGGCGGCAGCGGGGGCGGCGCAGCAGCTGGCAGCCGGGTGCAGACCAGCACGCGCGTGTCGTCCAGCACCGTCATGCCCAGCGCCGCCAGGGTCGCGTCCAGGTCGGGCGGCTGCGTGAAGCGCGTGATGCGCAGCACCATCGGCAGGCCGGCGTCGCGGTAGAGGTCGGCGCAGAGTGCCAGCTTCTGCGCCATCGGCAGCCGGCCGGCGGCGACGGCGTTGATGCAGCGCGCGCGCTTGGCCTTGCCGGGCGAGTAGCGCACCAGCCAGCCGTCGAACCAGCGCTGCTGCGGCGGTGCGCTGGCGTTCAGGCTGGCGTCCTCGATGCGCGCGAGCAGCGTCTCGCAGAACTCAGCCAAGCCGCGCCACCATCTCGCGCGCGAACTCCACGAAGGCCTGTGCGCCCTTGGACGCCGGGTCGAAGCTGACGCCGGGTTGCCCGTAGCTGGGTGCTTCGGCCAGGCGCACGTTGCGCGGGATCACGGTGTTGAAGACCTTGTCGCCGAAATGCGCCTTGATCTGGTCGCTCACCTGCTGCTGCAGCGTGATGCGGGGATCGAACATCACGCGCAGCAGGCCGATGATCTGCAGGTCGGGGTTCAGGTTGGCGTGGACCTGCTTGATGGTGTTGACCAGGTCCGACAGGCCTTCGAGCGCAAAGTATTCGCACTGCATCGGCACGATGACGCCGTGCGCCGCGCACAGGCCGTTCAGCGTGAGCAGGCTCAGGCTGGGCGGGCAGTCGATCAACACGAAGTCGTAGTCGCCGGCCACGGTCAGCAGCGCCTGCTTCAGGCGCTTCTCGCGGCGCTCCAGTTCCACCAGCTCGACTTCGGCGCCGGCCAGTTCGCGGTTGGCGCCCAGCACGTCGTAGCCGCCCTGCGGGCTGCGCTGGCGTGCTTCGGCGATGCCGGCGGATTCGAGCAGCACGTCGTACACCGTCAGCGGCAGCGCACGCTTGTCGACGCCGGAACCCATCGTGGCGTTGCCTTGCGGGTCCAGGTCCACCACCAGCACGCGGCGGCCCACCAGGGCCAGGCCGGCGGCGAGGTTCACGGTGGTGGTGGTCTTGCCGACACCCCCCTTCTGGTTCGCGATGCAAAAGGTGCGCAAGGTCATTGGGTGCCGAGTCGAATGCCGAAGCCGATGAGGAAGACGCCCGCCAGGCGTTCGAGCGTCCGCGCGAGGCGCCGGTGGGCCCGCACCTGGCGACCCACGGCCTGCGCGAATGCACACAGCAGCAGGCAGTAGACGGCGGTGATGGCGGCGATGGTCAGCGCCATCACGCCGAACGTCAGCGCGCCGCGGTGCAGCGCAGGATCGATGAACAGCGGGAAGAAGGCCATGTAGAACACGATGGCCTTGGGGTTCAGCAAGGTGATCAGGAACGCCTGCCGGGCGTAGTGCCCGGTCTCGATGCGGATCGGCGCGCCCTGCCCTGGCTGGGCGAACAGCAGCTTCAGCCCGATCCAGGCCAGGTAGGCCGCGCCGGCGTACTGGATGCCCTGGAACCAGACCGGATGTGCCGCCAGCAACGCGGCCACGCCGCCGACGGCCATCCACATCAGCACCTGGTCGCCGGCGATCAGGCCGGCGGTGGCGGCTGCGCCGGCGCGGAACCCACCCTTGCTGGTGGAGGTCAGCAGCGCAAACGTGCCGGGGCCTGGCAGGGCCAGGAACAGCAGGATGGCGGCGCAGAAGGCGCCGTAGTCGGCAATGCCGACGATTTCGGCCATGGGAATCTCGGGCTGGGGCGTTGGGGGCCGGTGGGAAACCGGTGGGAAACCGGTGGGGAGCGTATCTCAGTTTGACGGGGCCTCGGTGGCAGCGGGAGCGCCGCCAGCCGCCGGGCGCATCCAGACCAGGCAGCGCTGGGCAGCCAAGCCGGGCACGGCCAGTGGTTCCACGTGAAACACCTGCACGTCAACCGGCAGCGCCGCGATCTCGTCGCCGGGCTGTTTGCCCTTCATCGCCAACCACGCGCCGCCCGGCGCCAGCCGCGCGCGGGTCCAGCGCGTGAAGTCCACCAGCGACGCAAAGGCCCGCGAAGTGACGACGTCGAAATCGCCTTGGGGCATCTGCTCCACCCGGGCGTGTTCGGCGTGCAGGTTCGGCAGGCGCAGCGCCGCCGCCACCTGCCGCACGAAGGCGGCCTTCTTGCCCACGGTGTCGACGCAGGTCACGTCCATCCCCGGCAGCATCACGGCGATCACCACACCAGGCAACCCGCCACCGCTGCCCACGTCGAGCAAGCGGCCTTGTGCGGCGTGGCGCTGCAACGGCGGGATCAGGGCCAGGCAGTCGGCCAGATGCTGCGTCAGCATCTCGGCCGGGTCGCGCACGGCGGTCAGGTTGTAGGTGCCGTTCCACCGCTGCAGCAGGTCCAGGTACTGCAGCAGCGCAGCCGTCTGGGCCGGTGTGGCCCGCAGGCCGAGGGCGGCACAGATGCCGTCGAGCGCCGCGCTCAAGCAGCCTCGTCCTGTGGCGTGGTGTCGGCGGCGAAGCCCTTGAAGCGGCTCTTCTTCAGGTGCACCAGCAGCAGCGAGATCGCTGCCGGCGTCACACCCGAGATGCGTGCCGCTTGTCCCAACGTGGCCGGGCGGTGGCGCGCAAGGGTCTGGCGCACCTCGAACGACAAGGCGCTGACCTGCGCGTAATCCAGCTCCGGCGGCAGCACCATCGCCTCGAAGTGCGCGGCCCGCTGCACTTCGGTGTTCTGCTTGTCGATGTAGCCGGCGTACTTGATGTGGATCTCGGCCTGCTCGATCACCGCATCGGCCTCGGTGGCGCCGAACTCGGCCTGCAGTGTTTCACGTGAAACACGCTCCGGGGCGCCGGCCACGGCCGCCATGGCCCAGGCCTGGTCGAAGCCGACACCCGGGCGCCGCAGCAGGTCGGCCAGGCTGTACTCGTGCTCCAGCGCCTTGCCGATCAGGCGCTCGGCGTCGGGCGCCGGCACGGTGGCCGGCCGCACCCACGTCGCCCGCAGGCGCTGCAGCTCGCGCTCCAGCCGTTCGCGCTTGCGGCTGAAGGCGGCCCAGCGCACGTCATCCACCAGACCCAGCATGCGGCCGGTCTCGGTGAGACGCAGGTCGGCGTTGTCCTCGCGCAGCTGCAGGCGGAACTCCGCCCGGCTGGTGAACATGCGGTAGGGCTCGGTCACGCCCTTGGTCACCAGGTCGTCCACCAGCACGCCCAGGTAGGCCTGGTCGCGCCGCGGCAGCCAGGGCGCCCTGCCCTGCACCTGCAGCGCGGCGTTCAGTCCCGCGAACAAGCCCTGCGCCGCCGCCTCCTCGTAGCCGGTGGTGCCGTTGATCTGGCCGGCGAAGAACAGGCCCCGCACCTCGCGCGTCTCGAAGCTGTTGCGCAACCCGCGCGGATCGAAGTAGTCGTACTCGATCGCATAGCCCGGCCGCAGGATGTGCGCGTTCTCCAGACCCGGCATCGACCGCACCGCGGCCAGCTGCACGTCGAACGGCAAGGACGTGGAAATGCCGTTCGGGTAGAACTCGTGCGTCGTCAGGCCCTCGGGCTCGAGGAAGATCTGGTGGCTGTCCTTGTCGGCGAAGCGGTTGACCTTGTCCTCGATGCTCGGGCAGTACCGCGGCCCCACGCCCTCGATGACGCCGGTGAACATCGGACTGCGGTCGAAACCGCTGCGGATGATGTCGTGCGTGCGTGCGTTGGTGTGCGTCACCCAGCATGGCACTTGCCGCGGATGCTGCTCGGCGCTGCCCAGGAAGCTGAACACCGGCACCGGATCCAGGTCGCCGGGTTGTTCCTGCAGCCGACTGAAGTCGATCGACCGGCCGTCCAGCCGCGGCGGCGTGCCGGTCTTCAGGCGACCCTGCGGCAGCTGCAGTTCCTTCAGCCGTGCCGACAGGCTGACCGCCGGCGGGTCGCCCGCGCGCCCGGCGCTGTAGTTCTGCAGCCCGACGTGGATGCGCCCGTCCAGGAAGGTGCCGGCCGTCAGCACCACGGCGCGGCCGCGAAAGCGCAGCCCCACCTGCGTGACGGCACCGACCACGCGGTCGCCTTCGAGCATCAGGTCGTCCACCGCCTGCTGGAACAGCCAGAGGTTGGGCTGGTTCTCCAGCCGCTGGCGGATCGCCGCCTTGTACAGCACACGGTCGGCCTGCGCGCGCGTGGCACGCACCGCCGGGCCCTTGCTGCCGTTGAGGATGCGGAACTGGATGCCGGCTTCGTCGGTGGCCGCGGCCATCGCGCCGCCCAGGGCATCGATCTCCTTGACCAGGTGCCCCTTGCCGATGCCGCCGATGCTGGGGTTGCAGCTCATCTGCCCCAGCGTCTCGATGTTGTGCGTCAGCAGCAGCGTGCTGCAGCCCATGCGGGCGGCCGCCAGGGCAGCTTCGGTGCCGGCGTGGCCACCACCGACCACGATCACGTCGAACGACTGGGGATGCAACATAAGTGCCTGATTTTACGAGGGCACCCCGGCTTGCTGGCGGTTTGCGCGCGATTCCCACCAGCGGTCGAAGAAGAAGTGCGCGACTGTGTTGGCAACCGGCTCCACCAGCGTGATGGCCCCGGCGATCGCCACGCTGCCGGTGAGCAGGTAGCCGACCGTGAAGGCGATGCCCAGGTGCATCACCCCGAACGTTGCTGACTTGGCCATGTGGGTCCTCCAATGCGAATGGTTCTCATTGTCGGGCACTCGCCCCGGCACCGGCATGGTTTGCCGCGATCGCCGCGATAGCATCGTCGCCATGGACTGCCGCCCTGCCTGCGCCGCCTGCTGCATCGCGCCGTCGATCTCGTCGCCGATTCCCGGCATGCCGCAGGGCAAGCCGGCTGGCATGCGCTGCGTACAGCTCGACGACGCCGACCGCTGCCGATTGTTCGGCCGCCCGGAGCGCCCGGCGGTGTGCAGCTCGCTGCGGCCCACGGCCGAGATGTGCGGGCTGTCGCGCACCCACGCGCTACACTGGCTGCGGCGCCTGGAAGAGGCGACCCGCGCATGAGCGCACCAGGCCGCCCGGCGCAACCGCTCGACAGCCACACCGCGCGGCAGTTGGTGGCGCTGTACCCGGCCCTCCAGCAACTGCCGGACCTCGTGCGCGAGCAAGTGCTCACCGATGACGCGTCTGTGGTCCAGGCACCCGCCGGTACGCCGCTGTTCGCGGCCGGCCAGGCCTGCCAGGGGTTCCCGATGGTCCTGTCGGGCGCCGTGCGCGTGGCCCGCAGCGCGCCCGACGGCCGCAGCCTGGAGCTGTACCGCGTCACGCCGGGCGAGCTCTGCGTCGTCTCGTCGTCGTGCCTGTTCGGGCGGACCGCGCTGGTGGCCCAGGGCGACACCACGGAAGCCACCGAACTCGTGCTGCTGTCGCCGGCCGGTTTCGAGCGCTGGACGCAGGAACCGCCGTTCCGCCATTACGTCTTCGGCAGCTTCGCCGATCGCCTGGCCGACCTGATGGCGCTGACCGAAGCCGTGGCCTTCCAGAAACTCGACCAGCGCCTGGCCCATGCCCTGCTGGGCCACGGCAGCGTCGTGCGCGCCACGCACCAGGCGCTGGCCGACGAGCTGGGCACGGTGCGCGAGATCGTCAGCCGCCTGCTCAAGCGCTTCGAGCGTGCGGGCTGGATCAGCGTCTCGCGCGAGCGCATCGACCTGCGCGACGCCGCCGCGCTGCGTGCGCTGGCGGCAGGCCAACCGCCCGCCGCTTGATCTGCGGCAACCGCTGTGTGACCGCGGTCACCGAGCCCCAGGCGCCGCAGCGCGACACTGCAGGCAGCCGGTCATGCGCCGGCCTGTCCAGGAGAACCTCATGAAGACCAATGTCGGCGGTCTCGACCGCATCCTGCGCGTGGTGCTCGGCCTCGTGCTCATCGGCCTGACCCTCAGCGGCGCCATCGGCGTCTGGGGCTGGATCGGCCTCGTGCCGCTGGCCACCGCGGCCATGGGCTTCTGCCCGCTGTACACGGTGCTGGGCTTCAGCACCTGCCCGATGAAGAAGAGCTGACGGAGCCCGCTGCCCCACTGCCCTACTGCAGCGGCGCCGCAGCCGCCACGCTGCGCAGGTCCTGCGCCACCCGGCCTTCGTGCAGCGCGATCACGCGGCCGGCCGAGGCGATGGTCTCGGGCCGGTGCGCCACGATCACGCGGGTCAGCGCCAGCTGGCGCACGGCCTGGTTGACCGTGCGCTCGCGGTCGACGTCCAGCGAGCTCGTCGCCTCGTCGAGCAGCAGGATGCGCGGTCGCTTGTACAGCGCGCGTGCCAGCAGGATGCGCTGCTTCTGGCCCCCCGACAGCGCCGCGCCCATGTCGCCGATCAGCGTGTGGTAGCCCATCGGCATGGCCTCGATCTCGTCGTGCACCGCCGCCACGGTGGCGCACTGCGTGATCCAGTCCGGGTCCGGGCTGGCATCGAAAAAGCTGATGTTGTCGGCGATCGAGCCGGAGAACAGCGGCTCGTCCTGCATCACCACGCCGACCATGTCGCGCCACGCCCGCAGCCCCACGTGCTGCAGCGGCACGCCACCGACCAGCACCTCGCCGCTGCCCGGCGCGTGGATGCCCAGCATCAGCTTCAGCAGCGTGGTCTTGCCGCAGCCCGACGGCCCGACGATGGCCACCGACTCGCCCGGCTCGATGCGCAGGCTCAGCCCGCGCAGCACCTCGGGCTCGCCGTCGGCGTAGCGGAAGCGCACGTCGCGCAGCTCGAGGCTGGCGGGCAGCACGCGCGTGGTGCCGGCATCCGCCCCGCCGTCGGTCTCGGGCGGGGTCAGCACGATGTCGGCCAGCCGCTCGCCCTGCAGCTTCAGCATCTTCAGCGCCACCGCCTTGTCGATGAGCCCGCTGACCCGCAGCGCGAACTGCTCCTTGTAGGCAAAGAACGCGAACAGCATGCCGACGCTGAGCTTGCTGTCCAGCACCAGCAGCGCGCCGACGCCGATGACCGCCACACGCTCCAGCCCGAACAGCAGCCGGTGCAGCACCGCGAACAGCAGCTCCAGCTTGCGCGTGCTGATGTCGGCGTTCATCGCGTCGACCACCAGGCTCGAGAAGCGCGACTGCCGGTCGCCCTGCGCATTGAACAGCTTGATCGCCTGCACGCCGCGCAGCGACTCGAGGAAGTGGCTGGCCTGCTTGGCCTCGAAGACCAGCACCTCCTCGGTGGCCTCGCGGAGCGGCCGGAAGAACACCCAGCGCAGCAGGCCGTACCCGGCCACCGCCAGCAGTGCCAGCCCGGTGAGCGGCAGGCTGTACAAGGCCATCATCACCAGCGTCAGCAGCACCAGCGCCCCGTCGAGCACGGCTTCGATGAAGCTGGTGGTCAGCGTCTTCTGGATCTGCTGCACGGCGCCGAAGCGCGACCAGATGTCGCCGGCATGGCGCTTCTCGAACCAGTCCACCGGCAGCCGCAGCAGGTGCGCGAACACGTTCACCAGCCACTGCAGGTTCAGCGTGGCCGACAGCACCAGCACCGCCCACGACCGCGCCGCGGCCGTCGCCACCTGCACCAGCACGAGCAGCCCGAAGCCCAGCGCCAGCGTGAACAGCAGGTCGCGGTCACCGCTGACCACCACGCCGTCCACCACCCACTGCATGAAGAACGGGCTCAGCAGCAGGAACAGTTCCAGCGCCAGCGCCAGCACCAGGATCTGCGCCAGCGAACGCCGCAGGCCGCTGACCGGCCCCAGCAGCTGCGACAGCCGCACCCGCTGCTGCTCCACCACCGGCGTGAAGCCGGGTGCGGGCTGGAGCTCGAGGGCGACGCCGGTGAAGTGGCGCGAGAGCTCGTCGCGCTTGAGCCGGCGCAGGCCGCGCGCGGGGTCGTGGATCACCGCCACGCCGCGCCGGTAGGCCACCAGCACGACGAAGTGGTTCAGGTCCCAGTGCAGGATGCACGGGGTCTGCAGCTGCAGCAGCTCGTCCAGGTCGGCTCGCAGGGCCCGCGACTGCAGCTGCAGCGCGTCGGCCATGCGCACGAGGTCGCCCAGCATCACGCCCTTGCTCGACAGCGAGAAGCGCCGGCGCAGCGTGGGCAGGTCGGTGCGGTGCCCGAGGCCCGACGCCACCATCGCCAGGCAGGCCAGGCCGCATTCGGCGGCCTCGGTCTGCAGGATCAGCGGCACGCGCGACGCGTCGCCGCCCAGCCGCAAGGCGTCGAAGGCGCGCATCACAACCGCCCCTGCAGGCCCAGCAGCGGCTCGAAGAGCCACGCGATCAGACGCCGGCGCTCGAGCAGCACGTCGGCCTGCAGCCGCATGCCGGGCACCAGCGGCAGCGCCTCGGCCGGCGGCACGGCCGCTGCGTCGAGCGCCACGGTGATGCGGAACAGCGCCTGGCCCTCGGCCGGCGCCACCGGCAGCGACAGCGCCTGCAGCTCCGACGGCGCCAGCGGCGTGCGCGACACCTGCAGCACCTGCCCCGGGTGGTGGCCGAACCGCTGGTACGGGAAGGCCTCGTAGCGCAGGCGCACGGTCTGCGCGGCACGCACGAAGCCGACGGCGCTCGAAGGCGCGTACAGGTGCGCCTGCAGCCGGGCGCCCGCGGGCACCAGGCTCGCCAGTGCGGCCTGCGGAGAGACGCTCTGCCCGGGGTCGGCCGCCAGCGCGGTGACGGTGCCGTCCTGCGGCGCCCGCACCACGATCTGCCGCTCGGCGTCCTGCTCGGCCGCCTCGCGCGACAGCGCGGCCAGGTCGCGCTCGATGGCTCCCAGCGCGCCGCGCGCCAGCAGCGGCAGGCCGCGGCGCTCGCCTTCCAGCTCGGCCTGCTCGCGGGCCAGCGCGGCGCGCTGGCGCTCCAGCGCCTGCGCCTGCGCGCGCAGTCCCAGCAGTTCCTCGCTCTTGGCCTGCAGCTGCGCCGACGAGATGAACTGGTCGTTGCGCAGCGATTCCAGCCGCGCGAAGGCCTCGTTGGCCAGGGCCAGCCGCTGGCGCTGCAGCGCCGCTTCGGCATCGATCTGGGCGGCTTCGTTCTGCAGGGCCTGCAGCCGGCGGTCAAGGGCCGCCTGCTGCGAGGCCACCAGCAGCTGCTGCTGCCGGGCGCTGTCGTGCAGGCTGCGCTGGCGCTCGCTCAGGCTGCGCTGCACCTGCGTCTGCACGGGGCCTTCGAGCGTGGAGCGCTCCAGCGCGATGACGAACAGCACATCGCCGGCGCGGACCGCCTGGCCTTCGGTGACGCGGCGCTCCAGCACGGTGCCGCTGGCTGCGGGCACGACCCGGATCAGTCCGCGGTCGGGCACCAGCACGCCGGCCACGGTGGCCTTGCGTGTGTATTCGGCGAAGGAGAGGAAGGCGACGAGCGCCACGGCCACCACCACGATACCGGCGGTGATCACGCTCAGCCCCAGCGGGCGCACCAGCTGCACCCGCCCCAGCCACTGCTGGCGTTGCGCCTCGACCGCCTCAGGACGGAACAGCGGGCGCATGGCAGGCCACGGCAAAAAAAATGCGGACCGGCACGGCCGGCCCGCAAGCACCACGGAGCTGGAGGGATGAGACCCGTGGTGCCAAGTGGCCTAGAGTCGGATCACCAGCCGCCTCTAGGCGCAGCAAGCGCCAGTTCCGTCGTGTCGGTACTGTCCAGGGTCGTCGTGCGCTCCGACGAGGTCCAGCCGCCGCGCGGCGCACCGCCGGCGATGAACTTGAAATCAGCCGGGTCGATCGCACGCAGGCCAGCGGGGGCAGCGGGCTGGGCCGGCTGGGTCGGGCGGGTCTGGGCGAAGAACTTGGTGCGCAGCATGTGGAGGCTCCATCGGTGGCAGGAATCGGTGTCGAAACACCATGCACACGATTGAAGCAGCGCACCGCCGGCACCGTAACTGTTAGCTCTTACAGGGTGCGGCCACCAGGGGCCGCATTTGGGACACCGAACCCACCCGCAGCCGGCACGTCAGTGGATCAGGCCCAGCCGCAACGCCTTCAGCACGGCCTGGTGCTTGTTCACCGCACCCAGCTTGTGCATGGCATTGTTGACATGCAGCACGGCCGTGCGCTCGCTGATGCCCAGGATCGTGCCCACTTCCCAGGCGGTCTTGCCTTCCATGGTCCAGCGCAATGCCTCCAGCTCGCGCGGGGTCAGCGCCGGGCGCTCGGGCTGCAGCGCGGTGGGCACCAGCAGCCGCACCGCGGCGTCCTGGGCGTGCACCGCGAAGAGCTGCAGGTCCGCCACCAGGCGCTGCAGTTCCGCCGGATCGCCAGGCAGGGCCTGGTCGCGGTCGACGCCCAGCAGGAAGTGCCGGCCCTCGGGCAGGTGCAGCGCCATCGCGATGCCGGTGCGGTAGCCGAAGCCGGCCTGCTGCTCCCACAGGTCGGCGGCCCCCTGCGCGACGTAGGTGTCCTGGTTCCAGATGATGGGCACGCTCTGGCGCTTGCAGTGCTGCATCACCGGGTCGCGGCGGAATGCACTCGGATCGGCGTAGGGTTCGACGTAGTTCTCGGGCGTGTTGTCGACCAGGATGAAGTCGCTCTGGCCCAGCGCATGGTCGATCACGGTCATCGCCGAGACGGTCTGGAAGCCGAGCCGGTGCGTGAAGCGCACGACTTCGTCGCGGAACTCGTCGCGGTTCCGCGCCTGCAACACCGACGAATAGCCACCAGGGAGCATGAATCTCCTCTTGCCTTGCGCCCAACTCCGCGGGGCCTGGCATCAGCCCCTGACAGGGTTTACAGCTTTCCCGCTGCACCCACATGCCGAAAGATAGCAGCATGCAGCACACAGCCCACCTCCGCCATGCGCCGGCGGCACCCACCATGGTGTCGCCCTGGTCCCTGCGTGCCTGGCCGCCGCTATTGTGGCAGGCAGGCAATACCACGCGCCTGCAGTTCCAGCACCTCGGCACCCGGGTCACCATGCTCGGCGACCGCGCTTGCAACGTCGCCGGCCAGACCATGTGGGGTGGCAGCTCCGCCGATGGCGAGGCCGGCGTGGCCTGGGACTGGATCCAGATCTCGCATGGCGTCGTGGCAATGGCCGACCCCATGTCCGTCATCACCAACCTGCGGCTGGTCGGCGACGAAGGCGAGGTGCTGACCGCGCTGGAAGCCGTCTGCTATCTCAACGAGATCGTGCACCAGTTGCCGTGGCAGCATGAAGTCGCACGAGCCCTGCGGGGCCCCACGCAGTAGCCAGACTGCTCACGATTGCTCACTTCAGCGCCGCGCTGCGCAGCGTCCGCGCAACAAATGCGATGCCGGCGGCGGCCACCAGCGCGCACACCAGCAGCGCCGGCAGCCACTGCACCACGTCCAGCGTCTCGCCCTTCAGCACCCGGCCCATCAGCGTCACCTGCCCGAGCGCCGGCACCCAGCGGTGCCAGGGAGCCTCGCCGTCCTGGTTGAACACCGTCACCAGCGGCAACAGCGAGACGCCCAGCACGACCACCGTGGTGTTGGCCTGCGCTTCCTTGAAGCTCCTGCAGCGGATGGCGATGGCCATCAGCAGCGCCGCCAGCGCACCGGCCAGCGGCAGCAGCAGCGCGATGAAGGCCGCGGCCTCGCGCCAGCCGTACTGGAACATCGCCGCCAGGGTCTCGCTGCGCAGCAGCCATTGCCCGGGCAGGAAGCTCAAGGCGCTCAGCACCGCGATCAGCATGCCGACGCAGGCGACCGCGCCCCACTTGCCCAGCACCAGCGCCGTGCGCGACGCCGGGTTCATCAGCAGCGGCTCCAGCGAGCCGCGTTCGCGCTCGCCGGCCGTCGTGTCGAGCGCGGCGTTGAGCGCGCCGTACAGCACCGCCATCAGCACGAAGAACGGCACCATCGTGGTCAGCTGCGCCGCGCGCGTGGCCGGGTCGGCGAGGTCGCGCTCCTCGATCTTCACCGCCTCCAGCAGCGACGCCGGCATGCCACGTACCGCCAGTTGCAGCGCGGCCCGCTCCTGGTTGAAGCCGCGCAGCACCCGCGCCACGCGCGCCGCGCCGCCTTGCGCGCGCTGGTTGCCGGCGCTGCTGAACAGCTCCACCGTGGGCGCCTCGCCGCGCGCCAGCAGGGCCTCGAAGTCGGCCGGCACCACCAGCACCGGCTCGCCGAGCTTGCTGTCGGCCAGCTGGCGCTCGAAGTCGGCCGGCGCCGCGCGCACGGTGAAGGTCTGCCGCTCCAGGTAGTTGCGCAGCGTGGGCGCGTGCTCCAGGCCCAGCACGACGATCTCGCGCGCCTCGGCGCGGCGTTCGATGCCCGACACCAGGCTGGAGATCAGCACCAGCACCAGCGGCCCGATGGCCACCGAGCTCAGCAGCACCATCAGCAGCGTGCGCCGGTCGCGCAGCGCGTCCAGCAGCTCCTTGCGGAACACCGTCCAGGCGTCGGCCATCATCGCGGCGCTCCCGGGCTGCGTTCCTCGGCGCCGAAGGCCAGCTGCACGAAACTCTCCTCGAAGTCGGTCTGCCCGGTGCGTGCCGAGAGTTCGGCCACCGTGCCCGCGGCCACGGTGCGGCCGTGCGCGACCACCACCACCTGGTCGCACAGCCGCTCCACCTCCTGCATGATGTGCGTGGAGAACACGATGCACTTGCCCTCCACGTCGCGCAGGCGGCGCAGCGCCTCGCGCAGCGCGCGCGTGGCCAGCACGTCCAGGCCGTTGGTGGGCTCGTCGAGGATGATGTTCGGCGGGTCGTGGACCAGCGCCCGCGCCAGCGCCGTCTTCATGCGCTCGCCCTGGCTGAAGCCCTCGGTGCGGCGGTCCAGCAGCGGGCGCAGGTCCAGGATGTGGGCCAGCGTCTCGGCCCGCGCGTGCGCGGCGGCCGCCGTCATGCCGTGCAGGCGGCCGTAGTAGACGATGTTCTCGCGCGCCGTCAGCCGCGGGTACAGGCCGCGCGCGTCGCTGAGCACGCCCATGCGCGCCAGCGCAGCCGACGGCTGCGTCGCGACGTCGATGCCGTCCACGTGCACGCTGCCGGCGTCGGCCGGCAACAGCGCCGCCACGATGCGCAGCGTGGTGGTCTTGCCGGCGCCGTTCGGGCCCAGCAGCCCGGTGATGCAGGCGTCGGCGGCCTGGAAGTCGACCCCGTCGACCGCCAGCACACTGCGCGCCTGGCGGCCGCTGCCCTGGCTGAACTGCTTGCGCAGCTGCTGCACGGCGATCATGGCGTCCCCCCGGCCGCCGGCGGCAGGAAGGCGCCGGGCCGCGGCACCTGCTGCGCGCAGTCGGCGTCCACCGCCAGCGCGTCGGCGTCGGTCTCGGCGTCGATGAAGCGGAACAGCGCGTCGCGCACGCACAGCAGGCCCATCACGCCGTGGCCGGCGTTCGGCACCACGGCATGGCGGGCCAGCGGCCCGAGCGCCTGGGCCACGCGCGTGCCATGCCGCGGCGGCGTTGCGGGGTCGAGACCGCCGGAGAGCAGCAGCGTCGCGCCGGTCGCCGGCGGCACGGTGTAGAAGGACGCGGGCACCTCGCCCCGCGGCCAGCCGGCGCAGACGTCGCGGTACAGGTCGGCCATGGCGGTGCCGAAGTCTGCGCCGGGGCGGTCGGCCGTGGCATCCAGCCGCGGCAGGTCTTCGGCGCAGACCACCGAGAAGTGCATGCCGGCGGCCAGCCGCACGCCGCCGCCGAACGCGGACGCCAGCCCGAACAGCGCGGTGAAGCGGCCCTGCGCGGCCTCGTCCACCGCCAGCGGCAGCGCCGCCGCCAGCGCCGGCACGTACAGCGGCGCACGCACCAGGCTGGCGGCCATCGCGGGCGTGAGCACGAAGCGCTCCGGCTGCCGCGTCACCGGGTGCTGCACGCTCACTTCGCGCGGCAGGCTGTCCAGCAGCGACTGCCAGCGCGCACGCAGCGCCGGGTGGCGCTGCCGGCAAGCGGGCTCGGCCTCGCAGGCCGCCAGCAGCGCGTCGAAGGTCGCCTGCGCATCGGGCGAGAACGAGGCTGGCAGCACCATGTCGGGCGGCGCCACGCCGTCGAGCACGGCCCGGCGCACGGTCTGCGGGAACTGGCGCATCGTCTCCAGCACCGCACGCGTGCCGTACGAGCCGCCCACCGCATTGAAGCGCGCCACGCCCAGCCGCTGGCGCACGGCGTCGATGTCCTGCACCGCGATGCGGGTGGTGTACTGGCGCAGGTCGCCGTGCGGCAGCGCCTGCAGCGCGGCCCGGCAGCGCTGCAGCTCGGCGCGCTGCAGGGCGGGGTCGACCTGCTCGCGCAGTGGCCGCGCGGGCGCATCGTCCGCGCAGTGCAGCGGCGCGCTGCGTCCGGTGCCGCGCTGGTCGACCAGCACGATGTCGCGCCGGTTCGACAGCCGCGCCAGCAGCCGGCTGGCGCTGCCGGCCAGGTCGATCGCACTCTGCCCCGGCCCGCCCGCGAACAGGAACACCGGATCGGGCTTCTTGTTGCGCGCCACCGCCGGCAGCACCGCGAAGTGCACGTCGATCTGCCGGCCGGCCGGCTGTGCCGGGTCGAGCGGGCGCTGGACGCTGCCGCACCAGGCGGCGTGTTCGATACCGGCCAGCCGGCACGGCGCCAGGCCCGCCGGAGGTTCGGCGGCCCAGGCCGGCAGTGCGGCCAGCCACAACAACGGGATCCATCGCATGGCAGCGATTCTGCGGTGGCGCCCGGCGCACAGCGCCGCACCGCGCACGAACGGCCGTGCGCGCGGCGTGGACAGTCGTGGCGCCGGGCTCAGCCCAGCAGCCGCTGCAGTTCGCCGCTGGCGATCAGCGCCGCCACGTCGTCGGCGCCACCGACCAGCGTGCCGCGCACGAACACCATCGGGAACGTCGGCCAGCCGCTCCACATCTTCAGCGCATTGCGGCGTCGCCACTGGCTCAGGTAGCTGCCGACGTCGATGTCGTGGTGGGCGACACCGGCGGCGTCGAGCGCGCGGCGCGCCTTCTTGACGAACGGGTTCTGCGCCATGCCCAGCACGACGACCGGGTGGCGCGCGATCGCGTCCTGCGCCTGCTGCACGAGATCGGCATGGTGCTGCGCGACGCGCGCGCGGATGGCGGGATGGATCTGGCTGTCGGGCAAGGTGGCGCGGGGCATGGCGGGGACTCCTGGAGGCCGCCGAGTGTGCCCCAAGCGGGGCACCAGGCTCAGGCCGCCGCGGCCTCGTCGCGCAGCCAGCGCTCGAGCGCCTGCACCGCGGGCCGGCGCTGCGCCGCCGCGTCCACCACCAGGTAGTAGCCGCGCGGCGATGCCGTGCGGTCGGCGAACGGCGTCACCAGCTGGCCGGCGCGCAGCAGGTCGTCGATCAGCGGCCGCCGCCCCAGCGCCACGCCCTGCCCCGCCACGGCAGCGGCCACCGCCTCGCCGTAGCCGCTGAACGTGAGGCTGGCCGCCGGCTCGAAGCCGACCAGGCCCACGGCCTGCAGCCAGGGGTCCCACTCCAGCGGCATGCCACCGTTGTGCGGCGGCCCCATCGCCACCTGCAGCAGCGTGTGGTGGCGCAGGTCGGCGGGCGTGCGCAGCGGCCGCCCGGTCTGCAGCAGCGCCGGGCTGCACACCGGCTGCATCGCCTCGGCGAACAGCGGCTGGCCCTCGCTGCCGCCGACACGCCCATAGCGGATCGCCAGGTCGAAACCGTCGCTGGCCAGGCTGCGGCGCTCGAAGCTGGCGTCCAGCCGCACATCCACCCCCGGGTGCGCGCGCGTGAAGCGCGGCAGCCGCGGGATCAGCCACAGCGACGCCAGCCCCGGCGTCGTCGTCAGCGCCAGCACCTCGCGCCGCGCCGGCGCGCGGATCTCGGCCACGGTGGCCCGCAGCTGCGCCAGCACCGCGCTGCACGTGGCCAGCAGCCGCTGGCCCTCGGGCGTGAGCACCAGGCTGCGATGGCGGCGCTGGAACAGCGTCACGCCCAGCTCGTCTTCCAGCGCGCGCATCTGGCGGCTCATCGCCGACTGGGTGACGAAACGCTCGGCGGCCGCCCGCGTGAACGACAGCTGCCGCGCCGCGGCCTCGAAGGCGGCCAGCAGGTGCAACGGGGGCAGGCGGCTGGTGTCGGTCTTTCGCATGCGCTGCAGGAATGTGAAGCGTTCCGAACGATCGTTTGAGCAATGTGTGGCGCGCGACGATCATTCCTCGCACCAGCCTCTGGTCGGCACCGATCCTCGGTGCCGCACAGCATGAGGCCAACGCACAGGAGTTCACCATGCGCGTGCAAGCTTCGCAAGTCTCGCTGGCCCTGCCCTGGGGCCAGCTCGCCCGCATCGAGCTGCAGCCGCAGACGCGGCTGCGCGGTGTCAGCGGGCAGTCGTGGATCACGCTCGACCACGACCGCCGCGACATCGTGCTCGGCCCCGGCGAGGAGTTCGTCGCCGACAGCGGCGGCCACGCCATCGCCTGCGCGCTGCGGCCGGGGGCCGGGGCCGAACTGCTGGTCACGGCATGAATGCCGTCGCCACACCCTACCCCGTCGGGCTGATCCGCCCGCTGACGCTGCGCGACGGCCGGCGCGTGCTGGTGCGCCCGGTGCTGCCGCAGGACGCCGCCACCGAGCAGGCCTTCGTGATGGGGCTGTCGGCGGCCTCGCGCTACCGCCGCTTCCATGTCGGGCTGCGCGCGCTGCCGCCGACGCTGCTGCAGCAGCTGACCGAGGTCGACCACCGTGCCCACGTGGCCCTGGTGGCGCAACCCGAGACCGACGGCAGCGGCCCCGGCGACCCCGGCATCGTCGCCGACGCGCGCTACGTGCGCACCGGCGACGGCCGGGCCGAATTCGCGCTGGCGGTGGCCGACGACTGGCAGCAGCAGGGCCTGGGCCGCGCGCTGCTGCAGCAGCTGGCGCGGCACGCGGCACGCCAGGGCCTGCACACCCTGCTGGGCGACGTGCTCGCCGACAACCTGCCGATGGTGCGGCTGCTGCAGGCCATGGGCTGCGACCTGCAACCGCGCGACGACGAACCCGGCCTGCTGCTGGCCACCGTGGGGCTGTAGGGCCGCGCGCCTGGCTCAGGCCAGGTGCGCCGCGGCCAGCAGCTCGCGCGTGTAGGCCTGGCGCGGCGCGGCGAACAGGGCCTCGGACTCGCCCTCCTCGACGACCTCGCCGCCCTTCATCACCATCACCCGGTGCGACATCGCCCGCACCACCGCCAGGTCGTGGCTGATGAAGACGTAGCTCATGCCGTAGTGCTGCTGCAAGGCGGCCAGCAGCGCCAGCACCTGCTGCTGCACCGAGACGTCGAGCGCCGACGTCGGCTCGTCGAGCACCAGCACCTCGGGCCGCAGCACGACGGCGCGCGCGATGGCGATGCGCTGGCGCTGGCCGCCGGAGAATTCATGCGGGTAGCGCTGCAGCACGCCGGCCACGCCGTGGCGTTCGGACAGGCCCACCTCGTCCAGCATCGCCAGCACCTGCGCCTCGCGATCGGCCTCGCCGAGTTCTGGCCGGTGCAGCGCCAGGCCTTCGCCGACGATCTGCCCGACCGTGCGCCGCGGCGACAGCGAGGCGAACGGGTCCTGGAACACCACCTGCAGCCGCCGCCGCATGCGGCGCAGCGCGTCGCGCGGCGCGTTGTCGATGCGCTCGCCCGCCAGCGCCACCGCGCCACCGGCCAGCGGCTGCAGCGCCAGCAGGGCCATGCCCAGCGTCGTCTTGCCCGAGCCGGACTCGCCGACGATGCCCAGCGTCTCGCCGCGGCGCAGCTGCAGCGTGGCGCCGCGCACGGCGGTGAAGGCGCGCTTCCTGAACCAGCCCGCGTCGAGCGCGAACTGCACCGCCACGTCGCTGCCCTGCAGCAGCACCGGCGCATCGGCGGCCACGGGCTGCACCACGCGCTGCGGCCGGCTCGCCAGCAGGCGCTGCGTGTAGGCATGCTGCGGCGCGGCGAACACCGCCGCGGTGTCGCCGGTCTCGACCAGCCGGCCGCGTTCCATCACGCCCACGCGGTGGGTGAAGCGGCGCACCAGGTTCAGGTCGTGCGTGATGAACAGCAGCGCCATGCCCAGCTCGGCCTGCAGTTCGTCCAGCAGCGCCAGGATCTGCGCCTGCACCGTGACGTCGAGCGCCGTGGTCGGCTCGTCGCAGATCAGCAGCTGCGGCCGGCAGGCGAGCGCCATCGCGATCATCGCGCGCTGGCGCTGGCCGCCCGAGAGCTGGTGCGGGTAGGCATCGACGCGGCGTTCGGGCTCGGGGATGCCGGTGCGCGCCAGCAGTTCGATGGCGCGTGCCCGCGCCGCGTTCGGGCGCATCGCCTCGTGCAGCTCGAGCACCTCGCCGATCTGGTTGCCGATGGTGTACAGCGGGTTCAGCGCCGTCATCGGCTCCTGGAAGATCATCGCGATGCGGCTGCCGCGCAGGCCGCGCATCTGGCGTTCGCTCTTGGCCAGCAGGTCCTCGCCGCCGAAGCGGATGGCGCCCGTGGTGGTGGCACTGTCCACCAGCCGCAGCACCGACAGCGCCGTGATCGACTTGCCCGAGCCCGACTCGCCCACGAGCGCGAACTTCTCGCCCGCGGCGATGGCGAACGAGATGCCGTCGACGACGGTGCTGTCGCCGAAGCGCACCTGCAGGTCCACGACTTCCAGCAGTGGTGCGCTCATGATTTCCGAGTATCGAAGGCGTCGCGCAGCGCTTCGCCGATGAAGGTCAGCAGCAGCAGCGTGAGCGTCAGCGCCGCGAAGGTGGGCACGATGATCCACCAGGCGTCCAGGTTGCTCTTGCCCTGGCGCACCAGGTCGCCCAGCGACGGCGTGCCCGACGGCACGCCCAGGCCCAGGAAGTCCAGCGACACCAGCGCCAGGATGGCGTCGCTCATGCGGAAGGGCAGGAAGGTGATGACCGGCGTCATCGAGTTCGGCAGCACGTGGCGCCAGATGATCTGGCGGTTGCTCAGTCCCAGCGCGCGCGCCGCCTTCACGAACTCGAGGCCGCGGTTGCGCAGGAACTCGGCACGCACGTAGTCGCTCAGGCCGATCCAGCCGAACAGGCTCAGCAGCACCAGCAGCAGCAGCAGCGAGGGCTCGAAGATCGACGCGAAGATGATCAGCAGGTAGAGCTCGGGGATGGACGCCCAGATCTCGATCAGCCGCTGTGCGCCGAGGTCGATGCGGCCGCCGAAGTAGCCCTGCACCGCGCCGGCCAGCACGCCGATCAGCATGCCCGCGAGCGTGAGCGCCAGGCCGAAGCCCAGGCTGACGCGGAAGCCGTACAGCAGCCGCGCCACCATGTCGCGCCCGGCCTCGTCGGTGCCCAGCCAGTTGGCGGCACTCGGCGGCGCCGGGTTGGGCACCTTCAGGAAGTTGTCGGTGGACTCGGCCGAGTGCGGGTTGATCGTCTGCAGCCGCCAGTTGCCGGGCTTGGCAAACTGCTCGGCGATGAACGGGTCCTTCCAGTCGGTGGGCGTGTCGAAGTCGCCGCCGTAGGCGCGTTCGGGCGGGTTGTGGAAGACCGGGAAGCTCCACTGCCCCTCGTAGCGCGCCACCAGCGGCCGGTCGTTGCTGATGAGCTCGGCCGCGGCGCACAGCAGCAGCAGCCCCACCAGCACCCAGAACGATGCGTAGCCGACCCGGTTGCGCTTGAAGCGCGCCCAGGCGCGCGCGTTGGGCGACGTGCCCACGGTGGCGGCGGGGCGGCTCATCGGCCCACCGCCCCGAACTGCACGCGCGGGTCGACCAGCGTGTAGAGCACGTCGGAGAACAGCTTCACCACCAGGCCCATCAGCGTGAACAGGTACAGCGAGCCCAGCACCACCGGGTAGTCGCGGCGCAGGATCGACTCGTAGCTCAGCAGGCCCAGGCCGTCCAGCGAGAACAGCGTCTCGATGAGCAGCGCGCCGGTGAAGAAGGCGCCGATGAAGGCGGCCGGGAAGCCGGTGACGATGGGAATCAGCGCATTGCGGAAGATGTGCTTCCACAGCACGCGCCGCTGCGACAGGCCCTTGGCACGCGCGACCAGCACGTACTGCTTGCGCATCTCCTCGATGAAGGTGTTCTTGGTCAGGAAGGTCATGGTCGCGAAGCTGCCGATCACCAGGCAGGTCAGGGGCATCGCCAGGTGCCAGAAGTAGTCGGCCACGCGCGCCGGCCACGACAGCGTGGCCCAGTTCTCCGACGTCAGCCCGCGCAGCGGGAACACGTCCCAGAAGGTGCCGCCGGCGAACAGCACGATCAGGAACACGCCGAGCACGAAACCGGGGATCGCGTAGCCCACCAGCACCGCCAGCGTGGTGGCCACGTCGAAGCTGCTGCCTTCGCGCACCGCCTTCAGGATGCCCAGCGGCACCGAGATCAGGTACGAGATCAGGAAGGTCCACAGCCCGAGGCTGATCGACACCGGCAGCTTCTCCTTGATCAGCTCCCACACCGGCTTGTTCTGCATGAAGCTGTTGCCGAGGTTGAACGTGGCGAAGTTCCTCAGCATGTCGAGGTAGCGCTCGTGCACGGGCTTGTCGAAACCGTACAGCTTCTTCAGCGCCTCGATCTGCTTGGCGTCGCTGTCGCCGCGCGCGCGGTAGCCGCCGGTGTCGCCGGCTGCGCCGCGGCTGCGCGCCTCGGCCATCACCTGCTCCACCGGGCCGCCGGGCACGAACTGGATGACGATGAAGGTCACCGTCAGCGCGCCCACCAGCGTGGGCAGCATCAGCGCGATGCGCTTGAGGATGTAGGCCAGCATCTCAGGTCGTCCTTGCCCACCAGGTGAGCTCGGGCCACGCGAGCTGCGGTTCGATGTCGATCGTGACCCCCACGGTGAAGAAGCGCGGGGCCTGCCGCGGCTTGCCGAACTTGTTCCAGTGCGACATGGTGATGTTGGCTGCGTACAGCTGCGGGACCTGCCAGTGGTTCCACATCACGACGCGGTCGAGCGCGCGGCAGGCGTCGCGCAGCGCCGGCAGGGTCGGCGCCTCGTTCATCGCCTTCAGGATGTGGTCGACTGCGGCGCTCTTCACGCCGCGCAGGTTGTTGCTGCCCTTGGCGTCGGCCGCGGCGCTGCCGTAGTAGGTGATGTAGTCCTGCGCCGAGGGCAGCGTGAAGTGGCCTTCGACGATGGTGGTGGTGTCGAAGTCGAACTCCTCGAGCCGGCGGCTGAACAGCGCGTAGTCCACGGTGCGCAGCCGCATCGTGATGCCCAGCTTGCGCAGCGTGCGTGCCCATTCGATCTCGCGGGCGCTGCCTTCGCCCGGGCCCAGGTACTCGAACTCGAAGGCCCGACCCTGCGCGTTGCGCAGCAGCCCGTCGGGCGCCAGCTTCCAGCCCGCCGCCTCCAGCAGCGCGCGCGCCTTCAGCAGGTTGCGCCGCACCGCGTGCGGGCCGTCGTTGGTGCGCGGCGCGCGGTAGGGCGGGCCGAAGACCTCCTTGGGCAGCTGCGCGCGGAAGGGCTCCAGCAGCGCCAGCTCGCCCGGGCCGGGCAGGCCCTGCGCGGCGAACGGCGAGTTGTTGAACACGCTGTCGGCCTGCTGGAAGGTCTTGTAGCGGTTGCTGAGCTCGAAGTCCCAGGTCAGGCCCAGCGCCTCGCGCACGCGGATGTCCTGGAACACCGGCCGCCGCAGGTTGAGCTGGTAGGACTGCAGGCCTTCCACGGTCTCGGTGGGCAGCACGGCCTTGACGATGCGGCCGTCGGCCCACTTCGGCCCCTGGTGCTGGCGCGCGAAGACCCGCGCGCTGTAGGCGCGCAGGATGTCGAACTCGCCGGCCTTGAAGGCCTCGACCTGCACGTCCTCGTCCTGGTAGAGGCGGTAGACGACGCGGTCGAAGTTGTACATGCCGCGCCGCACCGGGATGTCGCGGCCCCAGTAGTCGGGGTTGCGCTGGAACTCGATGCGGCGGCCGCCCTCGGTGTGCGCGATGGTGTACGGGCCGCTGGTGATGGGGTGCTCGGCGACGATCTCGTCGAAGGGCTTGTGGCGCCCGTCGGGCAGCAGGCCCCACTTGCGCGAGAACACCTGCAGGAAGCTGCAGACCTTGAAGATCGCGTCGTTGCTGCGGTCCTTGAAGTCCAGCCGCACGGTGCGCTCGTCCAGCACCACGGCGGCCGTGGCCGGCGACATGTTGCTCTGCCAGTTGGGGTCGGCCTTGTCGCCGGCCAGGCACTCGAAGCTGTACTTCACGTCGGCGGCCAGCACCGGGTCGCCGTTGCTGAAGCGCGCCTTCGGGTGCAGGCGGAAGGTGACCGACGAGCGGTCGGGCGCGACGAACAGGCTCTCGGCGAGCAGCCCGTACATCGTCATCGGCTCGTCGGCGCCGCGCACCACCAGCGGCTCGTGCATGAAGTGCATCAGCCCGGCAGGCGCGTTGCCCTTCAGCGTGAAGTAGTTGAACTTGTCGAAGCTGCTGCGGCGGTCGGGGTTGCTGAGGTACAGCGTGCCGCCCTTGGGCGCGTCGGGGTTGACGTAGGGGAAGTGCGTGAAGCCTGCCGGGTACAGCGGCCGGCCGAAGGCGGCGTAGGCGTGCACCCACTGGCCGGTGACGGGCTGGGCGTCGTCGCCGGCATCAGGCCGCGCAGCCGATGCTGCGGGCGCCGCGGCTGCGCGGGCTGCCGCCCGGGCCGCGGCCGGCAGCGACCAGCCGGCGGCCAGGCCCGCCAGCAGCACGCTCTGGAAGCGCCGGCGATCCAGCGCCGGCGTGTCGTCTTCGGGGCGGCGCACTCAGGCCGCCTGCCTGGGCTGGAGCAGGGCCTGGCAGGTCGCGCGCTGGCCCTGGGCCACCTCGACCTTGGCGCACACGCCGCCCAGCTGGCGCTGCAGCCGCTGCAGCGCCGCGGCCTGCCGGCCGTCGCCGTTCCAGGCCAGCAGCTTGGTGCCCACGCGCTGCAGCGACCGCGCGCTGCGGCCTTCGAAGGCGCCGCGGTCCTTCGCCGCCTCGGTGAACAGCTGCGCCGCGGTCTGCTCGATCCGCGCGGCGTCCTGCGGTGCCAGGTCCACCAGCGCCGTCAGGTAGCCCGAGCCCCACTGCAGCCGGGTGGCCGGGCCTTCGCTGGTGCGGAAGGCGTCGCCGTACCACTTCAAGGCTTCGTCCTTGCGGCCGAGCTTGCGGGCATTGCTGCCGAGCTGGCTCATCAGGTAGTAGGGCGAATGGCTCTTCGCCAGATTGGACTTCAGCAGCGCCTCGCTCTCGTCCCACAGCCCGGCCAGCCCGAGCGCGTAACCGGCGCCGGTGATGACGGCCTGGCGCTCGTAGCCGTCGGTGATCTCGCGGTCGTCGCGTGCCACGTGGGCGCGCACGTCCTGCAGCAGCGCCGGCGGCAGCTGCACCTGCACGGCCGACTTCTCCAGCCCCAGCCGCGCGAGCTCGATGCGCGAGACCAGCGCCGTCAGGCGGTCGCCACGCGAGAGCGTGGCATCGGCGGCCAGCCGCTGCAGCGCCGCGTCGAACTGCGGCACCAGCGGCGACTTCTCGGGTGCGCCGCCGTCGGCCAGCACGCGCACCAGGTCGGCGGCGCTGGCGCCCACCACGTCCATGTGCAGCCGCGTCTGCGCCGGATCGGCCAGCACGCGCTGCACGCGCTCGCGCAGCGCGGCGTCGGGCCTGACGCCCTGGCCGTCGTCGCTGGCGGCCAGGGCCTTCAGCCACAGCCGCGTCGAGGTCTCGGCGTCGGCCGCCGGGCTGGCCGCCGCCAGCGTGGCCAGCACGGAAGCGGTCTGGCCCTTGGGCACGAGCTGGCCGTCGTCGGTCTCCCAGGAATAGAAGGCCAGCAGCCGCCACTCGGCCGGCTGCAGGGGCTTGCCGGCCTGGGCGTCGGCCAAGACCGCCTTCACCGGGCGGCCGCCCGACAGGCCCAGCCGCATCAGCGACAGCACCTGCTCGGCGTCGGCTTCGCCGGGCAGCCGCGTGATCTCGGCGCCGGCCGGCGTGAACAGCACCAGCGTCGGATAGCCGCTGACGCCGAAGCGGCGGCCGAGCTTCTGCGCGCCGGGGCGGTCGCCGTCGACGTGCACGGCCACGAAGCTGCGCGACAGCGCGCCGAAGTCCTGGCGGTTGAACAGCGTCGCCTTCAGCTGGTTGCAGGGCGGGCACCAGGTGGCGCCCCAGTACAGCAGCACCGGCTTGTTCTGCGCCCGCGCCTGCACGAAGGCACGGTCGACGTCGGCGTCGGCGGCGGCGGGCAGCCAGGCCACGTTCCTCGACGGCAGGCCGGGTGCGGCCGCAGCCAGCATCGGCAACGCCAGCATGGCGGCCAGGCCCAGGGCGACGAGCGTTCTCTTCATGACGGCAGTGTCGTGAACGGAAAGCGGCCATTGTGCGCCGGCCCGCGCCGCCCTGCCCCCCGAACCGAGGGGTCACGCAAGCCGCAGGAGCGTGACGCTTTGGCCGCACGGGCGCACCGGGACCCGGGCCGCGATGCAACAAACGGGCCCGTCGCGCGCATGATGGAAGACTGCGCGACCGCGCGCCCATCCACCGCCCGCCAGCGGCCCTTGCACCGTGAACAAACGCCCTCGCCAACCCGCCCTGACCCGCCGCTGGCGCCAACTGGCCGCCGGCGCCCTGCTGGGCGTCGCCAGTGCCTCGCTGCTGGCCGCCGCCGACCCGCAGGCCTCGCGCTTCTACGAAGACGCGCAGGCCCGCTTCGACAAGCGCGACTACGCCGGCGCCGTGGTGCAGCTGAAGAACGCGCTGCAGATCGACAAGAGCATGCTGCCCGTGCACGTGCTGCTGGGCAAGGCGCTGCTGGCCAAGGGCGACGTCATCGCCGCCGAGGTGGCCTTCGACGAAGCGCTCCGCCTGGGCGTGAACCGCGCCGAGGTGGTGCTGCCGCTGGCCGATGCCGTCGTCGGCCAGGGCAAGCCGCAGCTGCTGCTGCAGGGCACCCGGTTCGCCACCGCCGGCCTGCCCACCGGTGTGCGCGCGCAGCTGCTGGTCAAGCTGGCGGCAGCGGCCAACGACACCGGCGATCCGGCGTCGGCGCTGAAGCTGATCGAGGAAGCGCGCGGCATCGACCCGCAGCGGGCCGACTCCTGGATCGCCGAGGTGCCGGTGCGCCTGCGTGCGCGCCAGGTCCGCGAAGCCACCGCCGCCGCCGACCGCGCCGTGGCGCTGGCGCCCGACTCGGCCCAGGCAGCCTACATGCGTGCCACCGTGGCGCACTCGGTCGGCGACCGCGACGGCGCGCTGGCCGGCTACGGCCGCGCGCTGCAGCTGCGGCCGTCGCACACCGAGTCGCTGGTCTCGCGCGGCGGCCTGCTGCTCGACCTGGGCCGCGGCGACGAGGCCGCGCGCGACATCGCCGAGCTGCGCAAGTCCTCGCCCGACGACCCGCGCGGCGCCTACATGCAGTCGCTGCTGCTCGAGCGCAAGGGCGACAGCGCGGGCTCCAGGCGCGCGCTGGCCGACGTCACCAACCTGCTCGACCCGCTGCCGCCGGAGTTCCTGCGCTTCCGGCCGCAGCTGCTGATCCTGGGCGGGCTGGCGCACTACGGGCTGGGCCAGCGCGAGAAGGCCAAGCCCTACCTCGAGCTGGCGCAACGCGGCCAGCCGGGCAGCGCGGTGTCGAAGGTGCTGGCGCAGATCTACCTCGGCGAGAAGAACTACGACCGCGCGATCGCCGCGCTCGACGCCTACCTCAAGGCCCACCCGAACGACACGCAGGCCATCCACCTGCTGGCCTCGGCGCACATGACGCAGGGCCGCTACGCCCGCGCCACCGCGCTGACGCAGGAGGCGCTGCGCCGGCAGGACGACCCCTCGCTGCGCGGCCTGCTCGGCCTGAGCCTCGTCGGCGCCGGCAAGCTGGGCGACGCGCTCACCGCGCTGGAGGCCGCCTACAAGACCGACCCGAGCCAGGTGCAGGTGGCCTCGGCGCTGGTCTCGCTGTACATGCAGGGCGGCCAGTCGGCCAAGGCCGTGCGCGTGGCCGAGGCACTGGTGAAGGGCAAGCCCGACAACGCCGGCTTGCACAACCTGCTGGGCGCGGCGCGGCTGCGCGCCGCCGACGGCGCCGGCGCCCGTGCCGCGTTCGAGCGCGCCGCCGCGCTGGACGCCGGCTTCGCGGCGCCGCAGGTCAACCTGGCGCGCCTGGACCTGGCAGCCAACCAGCTCGACCAGGCACAGGCCCGGCTGGCGGCCGTGCTGGGCAGGGACGAGAAGTACGTCGAGGCCCTGATCGAGATGGGCCGCGTGCACGAGCGCCGCGGCCAGACCGCGGACGCGCAGCGCTGGTACGAGAAGGCCGACGACCACAGCGGCCCCGACAGCATCGCCGCGGCCCAGACGCTGGTGGACTTCCACCTGCGCTACAAGCAGGTGGCCGCGGCCCGCGACGCCACCAAGCGTCTGACCAGCCGCGCGCCCGAGGCGCTGCCGGTGCTGGTCACGCTGGCGCAGGTGGCGCTGGCCAACGACGACCCGGCCGCGGCGCGCACGAGCCTGACCCGCGCCGCCAGCGTCGCCAACTACGACACCCCGGTGCTGGTGCAGATCGCGATGCTGCAGGTCCGTGCGGGCCACCTGCCGGGCGCGGCCTACACGCTGGACAAGGCCTTGTCCGAGCGGCCCGACGACCTGCCCGCGCTGGCGCTGCTGGTCGACGTGGAAGGCCGCCAGGGCGAGCTCGACAAGGCCGAGGCGCGCGTGCGGCAGATCCTGGCCAGGCATCCGAAGCTGGCCATCGGCCATGCGCTCACCGGCGACCTGGCGATGCTGCGCAACCAGAAGCCCGCGGCGCTGCAGGCCTACCGCCGCGCGCACCAGATGCAGCCCGGCACCGACAGCCTGCTGCGCATGTTCCGCGTGCAGGCCGAGACCGACCCCGACGGCGCCAACCGCGCCGCGCTGCAGTGGCTGGCCAGCCGCCCCGGCGACACCGCGGTGCGCCGCGCGCTGGCCGACAACTACGCCCGCGCGAACAAGCTGCCCGAAGCGCGCAGCGCCTACGAGGCCGTGCTGCGCAGCACGCCCAACGACGGCGAGGTGCTGAACAACCTGGCCCAGGTGATGCTGCTGCAGAAGGACCCGGGCGCGCTGCGCGTGGCCGAAGACGCCATGGCCAAGCGGCCGGGCGTGCCGCACATCATCGGCACCGCCGGCTGGGCGGCCTTCCAGGCCGGCCAGCCCGACCGCGCGCTGCAGCTGCTGCGCGACGCGCGGCTGCGCGACCCCGACAACCCCGAGACCCGCTTCTACCTGGGCACGGTGCTGGCCGACCGCGGGCGCAAGTCCGAAGCCCGCGAGGAACTGGAGATCGCGGTGCGCAGCGGCCGCAGCTTCGCCAGCGCCCGGCAGGCCGAACGGCTGCTCGAAACCCTGAAATGAGGGGTCGGAACGCTGTCGCGATTCCTTACACTCGGTGGGGACAGACCGCTGGAAATCGACGCAACCCGTTGATGCAGAACGATTTTCACACGGTGGCTCGGGGTTTGCTACCTCCCCCGGCAACAACGGTGGCGGCAGCAGCCACCTCGACGGATCGAAAGGGAAACCGATGAAGAACATCGCCAAGAGACTGACGCTGGCCCTGGTGGCCGCGGCCGGCATGGGCCTGACGGGCCTGGCCGCCGCGCAAGGCACCTGGAACCTGTCGACCAGCACGTGCGATCCCTACGGCGCCTCGCCCTACACGGCCGGCTGCACCATCGGCACCGTGACGGCGGGCGTCACCGCCTGGGGCAACACCGGCTCCGGCGGCACGTACGTGCGCGGCGTGCTCAGCGACCAGGGCGCCTCCGGCGTCGGCGCTTCCAGCATCACGGGTGGCACCACGGAGACGACGAGCTACAACCACCACGCCTTCGACAACAGCGGCGGTTCGGCCACCTACGGCGGCACCAACGAAATGGCGCTGCTGCAGTTCTCGTCGGCCGTGAACCTGACGCAGATCGCGCTGGGCTGGTACACGAGCGACGCCGACGTCACGCTGCTGCGCTGGACCGGCGGCGCGGGCCCCGATCTCACCACCACCACCACCACTGGCACGTCGGGCCTGGTGGCCAAGGGCTGGGAACTGGTGAAGAGCTCCGACGTCGATCCCAGCTCGACCATGAACTCGGGTTCGTCGCTGTTCTCCAGCTGGTGGCTGGTCAGCACCTACTTCGGCAGCGACGGCGTGTCCGCGGCCGACGGCTCCGGCACGCTGGAGAAGGGCAACGACTACTTCAAGCTGCTGTCGTTCACGGCGGGCGTCTGCGCCGGCACCGTCGGCAGCGACGGCAAGTGCGGTGGCGGCAGCACGGGCGTGCCCGAGCCGGCATCGCTGGCCCTCGTCGGCATGGCCCTGCTGGGCGTGGTGGCCAGCCGCCGCCGCGCACGCCGCGGCTGACAGCGCGCCCTTCCCGCATCCAGCACAGGCCGGCACCCGCCGGCCTGTTGCATTTCAGGGCCCGCTGGGCGCCAGCGGCGCCTGTTCCGCGTCGTCGGGCCCCGGCTCGGCGTGCGCCCGGGCCAGCGCCATCCACACCGCGAACGGCACACGGGCCGCGCGGCGTGGCGCCGGCCGCAGCACCTCCAGCCCGCCGGCCCGCGCCACCATCACGCCGTAGACCGCCGGCACCTCGTCGGGCTCGGCGATGCCCGCCCGCAGCACGTACCAGCACTGGCTGGACAGGGCCCGGTAGGCCGCGCCCTTGTCGGCATGGCGCAGGTCGCTCAGCAGGTCGGCGCGCCGCACCTTGATCTCGTGCACCGCGGGCTCGGCGTAGTCCTCGACCGTGGTGTGGCGGATCGAGAACACGTCGGGCATGGCCACCGCCCAGACGGTGCTGCCGTCGGGGCCGGGCAAGGGCGCCCGCAGGCTCAGGCCGCGCCAGACCACCCGCCCGGCGCGCTGCATCGCGGTGGCCACCTCGGCGACCAGCGCCTCGTGCGCGCTGCGCGCGGCGCGGTTCTTCGCCAGCGTGGCGGCCAGCACCCGGATGCCGGCATCGGTGACGCGCACGCTCTCGCGGCCATCCCCGTCCCGCACGCGCTCGAGCAGGCCGGCAGCCAGCAGTTCCACTTCCACCATGTCCTGGCACGGCCAGCCGGCCGAGCGCCAGACCTCGCGCAGCCGGCGCCGGTGGGCGGCGCCCAGCGCACCCGCCGCGCTCACGGCATCAGTCCGTGACGCGCACACCCTTCCAGAAGGCGATGCGGCCCTTGATCTGCGCCGCGGCGTCCTTCGGGTCGGGGTAGAACCAGGCGGCATCGGGGTTCGCGTCGCCGTCGACGAACAGCGTGTGGTAGCTCGCCTGCCCCTTCCACGAGCACATGGTCTTGGTGTTGCTGGGCAGCAGGTAGGCCTTGTTGACGGCCTCGGGCGGAAAGTAGTGGTTGCCCTCCACGACCACCGTGTCGTCGCTCTCGGCCACCACGGTGCCGTTCCAGATCGCCTTCATGCCATGTCCTCCTGGGGGGTTGTCGGGGCCGGGCCGCCGGCGGGCTCCAGCCAGTGCAGCGAAAACCGCCGCGCCGCGTCGGTCCAGACGGCGCCCGGCGCGAAGCCGGCCCGGCGCGCCAGCGCCTGGAAACCTTCGACACTGTATTTGTACGAGTGCTCGGTGTGCACGCTGTCGCCTTCGTCGAAGTCGAAGTGCGCGCCGGCCACCTGCACGCGCTGGCGGCGCCGGCTCATCAGGTGCATCTCGATGCGCCGGTGCTGCGGCTGGTAGAAGGCGCTGTGCGCCCACTGCGCCAGGTCGAAGTCGGCGCCAAGCTCGCGGTTGGCGCGCGCCAGGAGGTTCAGGTTGAACGCGGCGGTGACGCCCAGCGCGTCGTTGTAGGCCGCATGCAGCACGTCGGGGTCCTTGATCAGGTCGACGCCGATCAGCAGCGCGCCCCCGGCCAGCCAGCCGCCGAAGCGGCGCAGCAGCGCCTCGGCCGCTGCGGGCTCGAAGTTGCCGATGGAGCTGCCCGGGAAGAAGCCGATGCGGCGGCCCGCCGGCGGCGGCAGCACCAGGTCGGCCGTGAAGTCGGCCGCCAGCGGCAGCACCTCGAGCCCCGGGTGGTCGCGCCGCAGCGCGGCGGCCGCGCGGTGCAGGTGCGCGCCCGAGATGTCCACCGGCACGAAGCGCCGCGGCGTGCGCATCGCCTGCAGCAGCAGCCGCACCTTGACGCTGGCGCCGGCGCCGAATTCGACGATCTCGGCCCCGTCGCCCATGCGCGCGGCCATCTCGGGCGCGTGCTGGTCGAGCAGCGCCAGTTCGGTGCGCGTCGGGTAGTACTCGGGCAGGGTGCAGATGCGGTCGAACAGCTCCGAGCCGGCCTGGTCGTAGAACCACTTGGGTGCGATCGCGCGCGGCCGGGCGTGCAGGCCGGCCAGGAAGGCCTCGGCGAAGCTGTCGGTCGGCGCCATCACAGGTCCCGTGCGAGCCGCAGCCCGCTGTACTGCCAGCGCGCGGCCGGCGGAAAGAAGTTGCGGTAGCTGTGCCGCGCGTGGCCGGCCGGGGTGGCGCTGCTGCTGCCGCGCAGCACCAGCTGCCCGACCATGAACTTGCCGTTGTACTCGCCCACCGCGCCGGCCCAGGGCCGGTAGCGCGGGTAGGGGTCGTACGCCGAGCGGGTCCACTGCCAGACCTGCCCGTGGCACTGCGCCGGCGGGTCCGCTGCGGCGGCAGCGGCCTCCCACTCGAATTCGGTCGGCAGCCGGGCGCCGGCCCATTCGGCGTAGGCGGCGGCCTCGTAGAAGCTGAGGTGGCGCACCGGCGCCTCGGCCTGCCGCGGCTGCAGGCCGTGCAGCGTGAACTCGGCGCCGTCGTCGCGCCAGTGCAGCGGCGCGGTCCAGCCTTGCGCCTGCACGGCGGCCCAGCCGTCCGACAGCCACAGCCCCGCGCGCCGGTAGCCGCCGTCGTCGACGAAAGCCTGGTACTCGGCATTGGTGACCAGTCGGCGGGCGATGGCGTGCGGCTGCAGACGCACCGCGTGCCGCGGCGTCTCGTTGTCGAAGGCGAAGCCCCGGCCGTCGTGGCCCACGGCCGCGTCGCCGCCGGGCCGTTCGAGCCAGCCGCCGGGCGCCGCCGGCACCGGCGCCGGCGTGCCCGGCCAGGCCGCCGGCGCCAGCGGGTTCAGCGACAGCAGGTGCAGCACGTCGGTCTGCAGCAGTTCCTGGTGCTGCTGCTCGTGGTGCAGGCCCAGTTCGAGCAGTGGCGCGGCGGCGGCCCAGGCCTCGACCGGCGCGTCGGCGATGAAGCGCAGCACGGCCGCATCGACCGCTGCCCGGTACGCCAGCACCTCCGGCAGCGACGGGCGCGTGAGCAGCCCGCGCGCCGGCCGCGGGTGGCGCGGGCCCAGCGTCTCGTAGTACGAATTGAAGAGCGCACCGTAACGCGGGTCGTGCGCGCGGTGGCCGGCGGCGTGCGGCTGCAGCACCACGGTCTCGAAGAACCAGCTGGTGTGCGCGAGGTGCCACTTCGTCGGGCTGGCGTCGGGCATCGACTGCGCGCACTGGTCTTCCGCCGACAGCGGTTCGGCCAGCGCCAGCGTGTGAGCACGCACTTGCAGATAGCGGTCTTGCAGTGCAGCGGGCTGCAGGTCGGAAAATCCGGTCATCGAGCTCATCGGGTGGGGTCGCCCCAGTCCGGTCCAAGCTTACAGACGAAGGCGCTGCGCGTCTTGCGCGGGGCCGCTAAGCTGCCGGTCATGGACACCACCACCGCTTCCGCCGCCACCGTGCTGCGGCCCCGCGCCGTCGAGCGCCTGGTGCAGGGGCAGGCCACCAGCGACGGCGCCGGCGTCAAGCTGACGCGGGTGCTGACGCAGAACCTGCAGCGCCGGCTCGACCCCTTCCTGATGCTCGACGCCTTCGGCACCGACAACCCGGGCGACTACATCGGCGGCTTCCCCGACCACCCGCACCGCGGCTTCGAGACCGTCACCTACATGCTGCAGGGGCGCATGCGCCACAAGGACAGCGCCGGCAACGAAGGCCTGCTCAGCCCGGGCAGCGTGCAGTGGATGACCGCCGGCCGCGGCGTCATCCACAGCGAGATGCCCGAGCAGCAGGACGGCGCGATGGAAGGCTTCCAGCTCTGGCTGAACCTGCACTCGCGCGACAAGCTGTGCGCGCCCTGGTACCGCGACATCCGCCCCGAGGAGATCCCGGTGCTGGAGCTGCCCGGCGTCACGGCGCGGCTCATCGCCGGCCGCAGCCACGGCGTGGAAGGCGCCATGTGGCGCGACACGACCGAGCCGCTGTACCTGGACCTGCACCTCGCCCCCGGCGCCCGTTTCGAGCAGCCGCTGCCCGAGACGCACAACGCCTTCGTCTACGTCTACCGCGGCGACTTCCTGCTGGCCGGCGACACCGCCGTGCGCCGGCAGCGCATGGCCATCCTGGCCAACACGCCTGGCAGCGACGGGGTGGTGCTGACCGCCGGGCCGCAAGGCGCGCAGGCCATCCTGATCGCCGGCCGCCCGCTGGGCGAGCCGATCGCGCAGTACGGGCCGTTCGTGATGAACAGCAACGAGGAGATCTTCCAGGCGGTGGAAGACTTCCGCGCCGGCCGCCTCGCCTGAGCCCGGCGCCGCGGCGCTCAGCGCGCCAGCGGGATGGTGGTGGTGCGGTCCACCGGCACCGCGGTGACACTGTTCTGCGGCGAGCCCTCGATCACGCGGTCGGAATAGGTCAGGTAGACCAGCGTGTTGCGCGGCGCATCGACCATGCGCACCACGCGCAGCCGCTTGAAGACGAGCGAGATGCGTTCGCTGAACATCTCGTCCTGCTGCTTCAAGGGCTTCGGAAAGCTGATCGGCCCGGTCTGGCGACAGGCGATCGAGGCCTCGGCCTTGTCCTCGGCCAGGCCCAGGCCGCCCTTGATGCCGCCGGTCTTGGCGCGCGACACGTAGCACGTGACGCCGCGCACGCCCGGGTCGTCGTAGGCGTCGACGACGATCTTGTGGTCGGGTCCGATCCACTTGAAGACGGTGTCGACTTCGCCGATGGGTTCGGCCCCTGCGCTGCCCGCCAGCGCGAGCAGCAGGCACGGCAGGACGGCGCGCATCAGCGGTCCCGCCGCAGGATGCCCACGGGCGGGCCAGCCGTCGCCCCCACCACGAACAGCGTGTAGACCGCATTGGCCACGATGGTCTGGTCGACGGCACTGAACACCGCGACCAGGGCGCCGGGCGTGGTCACCGTCAGCGTGGCCGCCGCGCTGCTGGCCTCGACCGTGCCGTCGTAGGCCGAGCCCGTGCCCGGCGTCACGCTGTCGGCCACGGGCAGGAAATCGACGCTCAGCGACAGCGCGCCTGCCAGGTCGCCCACGCCATGCACGAGGCGCAGCTTGGCCTTGGTGCTGTCGGCGGGCAGCGCGTTGTCGTCGTCCAGCCACACCGCCACCGGTGCCGCGACAGTGCCGTAGACCATCAGCGTGTGGTCGGCGCCCGCGGCCAGCGCCACGGCCGGGGTCGGCACGGCAACACCGTTGACCGTGACGGCCGGAGTCACCGTGCCGGCCGCCACCAGCGCGTACAGGCCCACCGACGGCGCGCCCGCGGCCGTCGCCAGCGTGGTGCCGCCGACGCTGGCGCCCACCGCGCCGCCGGCCGGCAGCGCCGCGGCCAGGCGCACGCGCGCCTGCGTCGTGTCCAGCCGCGTGATGCCGCCGCGGTCGGCCAGCAGCAGCGCGCTCACGAGCACGCCGCCCACCGACGGCGTCAGCACCAGGGTCAGCACACCCCGGCTGGGCAGCACCACGCCCGACACATCGAGCCGCACGTCGGTCTTGCTGCCGGCGGCCGTGACACGCAGGCGGCGCGTGCCGGCGTTCACCGTCAGCGCGCCGTTCACCGTGCCCACCGCGGCGCCCGACTGCACGGGCACGGTGCCGGCCAGCGTGTCGTCGGTGCCGGTGAGGTACACGTCCAGGCTGCCGGCGTCGGGCGCGGCGTTCAGCACGCGCAGCACGGTCTTGCCGCTGTCGGGCTCGCTGGCGTTGTCGTCCAGCAGCAGCGTTCTCAGCGCGCCTTCGCGGCCGTAGGCGAGCACGGTGAAGTAGGCGTCGGTGCGCAGCGACGGCGCGAAGCTGACGAGCGCCGTGTCGGAACCGGTGCGGCGCACCTCGCCGTCGTTGTCTTCGGGGTCGACCTCGACGTACGCCGCACCTTGGCCGTAGGCCGTGGCCCCCGCACGCAGCGCGCCGTCGAACAGCAGATCGAGTGCGTCGTAGGCCAGGCTGGCATTGACGAAGCGCAGTTGCGCCTTCGTGCGGTCGAGCCCGCCGCCACAGGCCGTCAGCAGGCCCGCGGCGGCCATGCCGAGCAGCAGGCCGCGACGGCCGGTCCCCTTGAAATCATCCATCGTCATCGTCTCCCGGGCGCGCCGGTGGCCGGCGGCAACCCCGCGATGATGACGCAGGCGGGTTGCTGCACCTGCGCTGGTGGCGTGTCGGGATGTGAAGCGCAGCCCGCAGGCGGGCAGGCTCAGGCGTGCTGCTGGGCGGCGGCGCGGGCCAGCTGGCCGGCGGGGGCTTCGCTGGTGGCCAGGCCCTGGATGCCGGCCAGCATCAGCAGCGTGAAGAAGGCGGCCGAGGCGACGGCGTAGAGGCGGGGGGCGGTGCGGGTGGTCATGGTGCTGTCCTTGAAAGTGCGGGCCTGTCGATGCCTTGCACTGTAGGCAGCCCACCCCGGCCCCGCGAGCCACTTGCGACGGCCGGCGGGCGGCGCAGGACGAAGCGCAGCCTGCGCCGACGGGCCGTCAGCCCCCCAGCGCGGCGGGCTGGCCACGCCAGCCGTTCAGGTGCAGCGCCAGCCAGTCGGCCAGCGGCAGCGCGTGCACCACGCCGTCGGCGCAGGTGTGTTCGGTGACGAGCAGGCCGCGCTGCAGCTCGTGGCTGGAGTCGAACCAGCCGCAGCCGGGCAGCTGGTCGTCGTCCGCAGGCATGGCGGCGACAGCGGGGGCGCAGTGCGGGCGGCGGAGGTGCGTGGACATGCAGGGCTTTCCAAGGTGGCGATGACGAGCCGCCATGCTCGGCGCCCTGCCCGCCCCGCACCATCGCCCCGACGTCGGACCGCCGGGGGAGTCACCCACCCCCCACCCGCGCGGGGGCCCGCCGCCGGCGTGGTCAGCCGAACGGCCGCACGCCGAACAGCGCGCCGTGCGCCCACATCGCGAACACGCCGTAGGCCACCACGCCGGCGACCACGGTGGTCAGCGTGCCGGCCAGCGTGCCCGGCGCATAGACGGTGCCGGCGGCCCGGTCGCGCCGACGCGCGGCGCGGAAGTCCAGCACGGCCCAGACCAGGAAGCCGCCGAACAGCAGCAGGTCGGCCAGCGTGTGGTTGGCCAGCAGGTGCGCCAGCGCCCAGACCTTCACGCCCAGCACCATCGGGTGGTGCACGCGGGCGCGGATGCCGTTGCGCGGCACGTAGGCTGCAGCCAGCAGCACGAACGACGGCAGCATCAGCAGCGCCGCCAGATGGCGCATGCCGGTGATCGGCGTCCACAGCGCGACCGGCTCCAGCCGCGCCTGCCCGTAGCCCCAGACCAGCAGCACGAAACCCGCCAGCGACAGCAGCGAATACACCCCCTTGTAGGCGTTCTCGCCCAGGCGAGCGCGCACGCCGCTGCGCCAGTCCTCGGCGACGATGCGCACGGAGTGCACGCCCAGGAACACGAGCAGGCCGAGGATCAAGGCAGTCATGGCAACGGGTCGGAAATGGCGAGGCATCCATTGTGGCGGCTGCCGCTATGCTGCCGCGCCATGGCAGAACCCAAGTCCCCGCGCCTGCACTGGGAGGACTTCCCCGTGGGCCAGGTGCGTGAATTCGGCGGCACCACGGTCAGCCGCGAGGGCGTGCTGGCCTTCGCGCAGGCCTTCGACCCGCAGCCCTTCCACCTCGACGACGCAGCCGCCGACGCCTCGCTGTTCGGCGGCCTGTCGGCCAGCGGCTGGCACACCTGCGCGATGACGATGCGCATGATGTGCGACGCCTACCTGCTCGACAGCGCCAGCCTGGGCTCGCCCGGCATCGACAGCCTGCGCTGGCTCCAGCCCGTGCGCCCGGGTGACACGCTGCGCGTGCGCATGGAAGTGCTGCAGGCACGCCCGATGGCCAGCAAGCCGCACGTGGGCCTGGTGCGCTGCGCCTGGACCGTGCTGAACCAGCACGGGACCGCGGTGCTGGCGATGGAAGGCTGGGGCATGTTCCGGCGCCGCCACGCTGCCGGCGACCCCGCCTGACATCAGCGATTCCCGCCGGCGCGTGGGGCCACCGGCCGCGCTGCAGCCACGGCGCGATGTCGGCGAAAATCCCGCCCCATCCGTTGACCCGCCTGTCCGTTTCACCACAGGAACCCGACACCATGACCTTCCCGCTGCGCTCCCTCGTCGCCCGCCTGGCCGCCCTGGGCCTGGCCCTCGCCGCCGGCGGCGCCGCCGCCCAGGCCGCCGAACCCAAGGTGCTGAACATCTACAACTGGTCGGACTACATCGCCGAAGACACGATCAGGAACTTCGAGAAAGAGACCGGCATCAAGGTCCGCTACGACAACTTCGACAACAACGAGATCCTGCACGCCAAGCTGGTGGCCGGGAAGACCGGCTACGACATCGTCGTGCCGGGCGCGCACTTCGCGAAGATGCAGATCGAAGGCGGCCTGCTGCAGAAGCTCGACCGCAGCCTGCTGCCGAACTGGAAGAACCTCGACCCCGCGCTGCTGGAGCAGATGGCGGCCACCGACCCCGGCAACCAGCACCTCGTGAACTGGCTCTGGGGCTACGTCACCGTGGGCATCAACACCGCCAAGGTGAAGGCCGCGCTCGGCGCGACGCCGCTGCCGGCCAACCCCTGGGACCTGGTCTTCAAGCCCGAATACAACAGCAAGCTCAAGGGCTGCGGCGTCAGCATGCTCGACAGCGCCAGCGAAGTCATGCCGGTGGCCATGATCTACGCCGGCAAGCCCGGCTTCAGCAAGGCCGCCAAGGACTACGACGCCGCCCGCGACGTGCTGAAGGCCGCGCGCCCGGGCATCACGCGCTTCTCGTCGTCGGAGTACATCAACGACCTCGCCAACGGCGCGCTGTGCGTCGTGATGGGCTACTCGGGCGACATCAACATCGCGCGCCAGCGTGCCATCGACAACAAGACCGGCCAGGACATCCAGGCGCTGGTGCCGCCCAGCGGCGCGACGCTGTTCTACGACTCGATGGCGATCCCCAAGGACGCCAAGCACGTGAAGAACGCGCACGCCTTCATCAACTACATCATGCGTCCCGAGGTGCATGCGAGCCTGACCAACAAGGTCTTCTACGCCAACCCCAACCTGGCGTCCAAGCCCTTCGTGAAGAAGGAAGTCGCGAGCAACCCGACCATCTTCCTGTCGGCCGCCGACATGAAGAAGCTGACGCCGCCCGACGCCGTGCCGCAGGACATCCGCCGCGTGCAGACGCGCATCTTCACCAGCTTCAAGGCAGGCGCGAAGTAGCCCCGGCGGCGGGCCGATAATCCGCCACCCCAGCCCACCCTGCCGAGCACGCCGTGATCCTGAAGCGCCTGATCCTCGCCCTCGCCGTGCTCGCCGTGCTGGCGGCGCTGTACTTCTGGGCGGCCTTGAGCTGGAGCTACTCCAGCGGCGAGCGCGCCGGCTGGGTGCAGAAGCTCTCGCACAAGGGCTGGCTGTGCAAGACCTGGGAGGGCGAGCTGGCGCTGGTGTCGCTGCCGGGCTCGACGCCGGAGAAGTTCCTCTTCACGGTGCGCGACGATGCCGTGGCCGAGCAGATCACGCGCGTGATGGGCAAGCGCGTCAGCCTGCACTACGAGGAGAAGGTGGGCCTGCCCACCACCTGCTTCGGCGAGACGCGCCACTTCGTGACGCGCGTGCTGGTCAGCGACGAGGTGCCGATCGCCACCGGCGTGGTCGCGCCGCAGGCCGGCGCCGGCTCCGCGCCGAGCACGGTGGTGACGCCGGTGCCGGCACCGGCGTCCGCGGCGTCGCGGTGAACACGGCCCCGCCGGTCGAGCGCTTCTTCGCGCGGCTGCAGGACAGCCTGGACCAGGGCAGCTTCGTCAAGCTCGTGCTGGCCAAGCCGCGTGGCGGCACACCCGGGCTCGAACGCCTCACGGTGCGCCGCATCGTGCTGCGCGGCGCGCCGGCGCTCAGCTTCGTGGCCCGCCACGCCACGCGCGACCTCACCAGCAACCACGCCGACGCCGATGCGCTGGCGCAGCTGCGCACGCTGGTGGGCAGCCCGTTCCGCAACGCCCACCTGCTGACGCAGCGCGAGGAAACCCAGCTCTCGTTCACGAAGAAGGGCGACGCGTCGCTGAAGACCACCGCACTCGCGCAGGCCGACGCCGCACCCGCGGCCCCCGCCGCCCTGCAGGCGCACGACCGCGAGAAGCAGCGCCTCCTGGCGCTGGACCGCCCCTTCCTCGCCGCCCTGGGCGTCACCACCGCGCAGCACCAGCTGGTGCCGGCGATGGCGCGCAAGTGGAAGCAGATCAACCGCTTCGTCGAGGTCTTCGCGCACGCGCTCGACAGCGCGCCGCTGGCGCAGGCCAAGACGCTGCACGTGGTGGACTTCGGCTCCGGCAAGGGCTACCTCACCTTCGCCGTGCACGACTGGCTGCGCCAGGTGCGCGGCGTCGACGCGCAGGTCACCGGCGTCGAGCTGCGGCCCGACATGGTGGCGCTGTGCAACGACGCCATCGCGCGGCTCGGCCTGCAGGGCCTGCACATCGAGCAGGGCGACGTGCGCAGCTACACGCCGGCGCGGCTGGACGTGGTGATCGCGCTGCACGCCTGCGACACCGCCACCGACCACGCCATCCACCTCGGGTTGCGCGCGGGCGCCGAGATCATCGTCTGCAGCCCCTGCTGCCACAAGGAACTGCGGCCGCAGCTGCTGAGCCCGCACCCGATCGCGCCCATCCTGCAGCACGGCGTGCACCAGGCGCAGCAGGCCGAGATGCTGACCGACGGCCTGCGCGCGCTGCTGCTCGAAGCCCAGGGCTACGACACGCAGGTGTTCGAGTTCGTGTCGCTGGAGCACACCAACAAGAACAAGATGATCCTGGCCGTGAAGCGCCGCCAGCCGAAGCCGGCGGCGCCGGTGCTGGCGCAGATCGCCGCCATCAAGGCCTTCTACGGCATCCGCGAGCAGCGGCTGGAGCAGCTGCTGGCGGGCACGCCGGTGCCCGCGCCCGGGGAAGCCAGCAGCGCCTGACGCGGCACTGCGTGGTTCAATCGGCGCCATGGAACCGCGCAGCCCGTCGGTCTCGCCGCTGTACCTGCTGGAGCGGTTCGAGGCCGGCATCGTCCACCTGAATGCCCAGCGCCACGTGGTGGCGATGAACGACTTCGCACGCCGCGTGCTGCCGGTCGAACAGATGCTGCCCTTCGACCGCATGGTGCTCAGCTTCCACCCCGAACGCTCGCAGCCGAAGGTGGAGTTCCTGCTCGACCAGGCCGCGAAGTGCCCGGTGGCCAACCCGCCGCCGATGACGATGATCATCAACATCCCCGAGCGGGTGCTGCTGATCAAGGTGACGCGGCTGACCGACGCCCAGCTGCAGCCGGCCGGCTACACGCTGGTCTTCTACGACATCACCGAGCTGGTGGCGCAACCCGACGCCACGGCCCCCGCGGGCGCGCAGGCGCGGCCCGACCACCGGCGGCGGCTGCTGAAGATCCCCACCGTCTCCGACCAGCGCATCGTGCTGCTCGACGTGGCCGAGGTGCTGGCGATCCAGAGCGACGGCCACTACACCCACGTGCGCACCGCCGGCGGCACGCAGAGCTGCAACCTCAACATCGGTGACCTGGAGACCCGGCTCGACCCCGAGCGCTTCCTGCGCGTGCACCGCAGCCACATCGTGAACCTGGACGCGGTGACGCAGATCCTGCGCGACGACGGCCGCATGGCGCTGCAACTGGGCCCGGAGCTGCAGGTGCCGGTCTCGCGCACCAGCACCGCGGCGGTGCTGGCCCGGCTGGGCGTCAGCGCCTGAGGGTTTGTCCGGCCCCCGGGTTTTCCCCGGGCGCGCCGCACTTGCCAAACCCGCAACCGCCATTCGTGCGGCGCTGACGCCCGTTCGTGCGGCGCGCGCCTCGTTTGGCGCTCCGGGCGGGGCTTACCTGTCCAAATCGGAAGGACATTGGCACGGCCGAAGAATCTGCGGCTCCACCCGAGGCCCCTTCCGAGGAGACGCGATGATTCCACCCGCCTTCGACTACCACGCACCCAAGACCGTGGGCGAAGCACTCGGCCTGCTCGGCACGCTGGGCAGTGACGCCAAGCTGCTGGCCGGCGGCCACAGCCTGCTGCCGATGATGAAGCTGCGCTTCGCGCAGCCCGCGCACCTGATCGACCTGAACCGCATCCCCGAGCTGCGCGGCATCTGCCTGGATGACACGGTCAGCGGCGACGAGGTCGTCATCGGCGCGATGACGGTGGAGAACGCGCTCATCGCCAGCCCGCTGCTGCAGGCCAGGCTGCCGCTGCTGAGCGAGGCCGCCAAGCTGATCGCCGACCCGCAGGTGCGCAACCGCGGCACCATCGGCGGCGACATCGCGCACGGCGACCCGGCCAACGACCACCCAGCGCTGGCCATCGCCATCGGCGCCACCTTCACGCTGCAGGGCCCCGGCGGCACGCGGCAGGTGGCGGCAGAAGACTTCTTCCAGGGCACCTACCTCACGGCGCTGGCCGACGACGAGATCCTGGTCGCGATCCGCGCCCCGGCCTTTGCCGCCGGCACCGGCTGGGCCTACGAGAAGCTCAAGCGCAAGACCGGCGACTGGGCCACGGCCGGCGCCGCCGTCGTGCTGCGCCTGACCGCGGGCACGGTGAGCCACGTGCGCATCGCGCTCACCAACGTGGCGCCCGCCGCGCTGCGCGCCACGGCCGCCGAGCAGGCGCTGCTGGGCCAGCCGCTGAACGACACCACGATCCGCGCCGCCGCCGCCGCCGCGATGGCCGCCTGCGACCCCGCCGCCGACCTGCGCGGCGACGTCGACTACAAGACCGCGATGGCCGGGCAGATGGTCCAGCGCGCGATCCGGGCCGCCGCGGCCCGTGCCCATTGAGGAGACCCGGACCATGGCGAAGAAACTCATCAGCGTGCAGGTCAACGGCCGCACCCACGAGAAGGCGGTCGAGCCGCGCACCCTGCTCGTGCACTTCCTGCGCGAAGAGCTGCAACTCACCGGCGCGCACATCGGCTGCGAGACCAGCCACTGCGGCGCCTGCACGGTCGACGTCGACGGCCAGAGCGTCAAGAGCTGCACCCACCTGGCGGTGCAGTGCGATGGCGGCGACGTGCTCACCGTCGAAGGCCTGGCCCAGGCCGGCGTGCTGCACGCGGTGCAGGAAGGCTTCTACAAGGAACACGGCCTGCAGTGCGGCTTCTGCACGCCCGGCATGCTGATGCGCGCCTACCGCTTCCTGCAGGAGAACCCGAACCCGAGCGAAGCCGAGATCCGCGCCGGCATGGCCGGCAACCTGTGCCGCTGCACGGGCTACCAGAACATCGTCAAGGCCGTGCAGTACGCCGCCGCGAAGCTGCAGCAAGACCAGAAGGTGACCGCATGAACGCGCCCGACAGGAACGCCCGCGAAGCCGCCCTGCAGGGCCTGGGCGACAGCCGGCTGCGCAAGGAAGACGCCCGCTTCATCCAGGGCAAGGGCAACTACGTCGACGACATCAAGCTGCCCGGCATGCTGCACATGGACATCGTGCGCAGCCCCTACGCACACGCCCGCATCAAGCGCATCGACAAGAGCGAGGCGCTGAAGGTGCCGGGCGTCATCGCCGTGCTCACCGCCGACGACCTGAAGCCGCTGAAGCTGCACTGGATGCCCACGCTGGCCGGCGACGTGGCCGCGGTGCTGGCCGACGAGAAGGTGCACTTCCAGATGCAGGAGGTGGCGGTGGTGATCGCCGAGGACCGCTACGCCGCGGCCGACGGCGTCGAGGCCGTGCAGGTCGAATACGAGGAGCTGCCGGTCGTCATCGACCCCTACGAGGCGCTGAAGCCCGATGCGCCGGTGCTGCGCGAGGACCTCGCCGGCAAGACCAGCGGCGCGCACGGCCCGCGCGAGCACCACAACCACATCTTCACGTGGGACGCGGGCGACAAGGCAGCGGCCGACGCCGCCTTCGCCGCCGCACCGGTGGTGGTGAAGGAGCACATCTTCTACCCGCGTGTGCACCCCTGCCCGCTGGAGACCTGCGGCTGCGTCGCCAGCTTCGACCCGGTGCGCGGCGACCTCACCACCTACATCACCAGCCAGGCGCCGCACGTCGTGCGCACGGTGGTCAGCCTGCTGTCGGGCATTCCCGAGAGCAAGGTGCGCATCGTCAGCCCCGACATCGGCGGCGGCTTCGGCAACAAGGTCGGCGTGTACCCGGGCTACGTCTGCGCCATCGTCGCGAGCATCGTGCTCGGCAAGCCGGTGAAGTGGGTCGAGGACCGCATCGAGAACATCAGCTCCACGGCCTTTGCGCGGGACTACCACATGGACGGCGAGATCGCCGCCACCGCCGACGGCCGGATCACCGGCCTGCGCGTCAACGTGGTCGCCGACCACGGCGCCTTCGACGCCTGCGCCGACCCGACCAAGTTCCCGGCCGGACTGTTCCACATCTGCTCTGGGTCCTACGACATCCCCGCGGCGTTTGCCAGCGTCAAGGGCGTCTACACCAACAAGGCGCCGGGCGGCGTGGCCTACCGCTGCAGCTTCCGCGTGACCGAAGCGGTGTACCTGATCGAGCGCATGGTGGACATCCTGGCGCAGAAGCTGGGCATGGACAAGGCCGAGATCCGCGCGAAGAACTTCATCCGCAAGGAGCAGTTCCCGTACACCAGCGCCTTCGGTTTCGAATACGACAGCGGCGACTACCACACCGCGCTGCAGAAGGTGCTCGATGCCGTGGACTACAAGGCCTTGCGCGCCGAGCAGGCCGCCAAGCGCGCCGACCCGGACTGCCCGACGCTGATGGGCATCGGCCTCGTCACGTTCACCGAGGTCGTGGGCGCCGGCCCCAGCAAGATGTGCGACATCCTGGGCGTGGGCATGTTCGACAGCTGCGAGATCCGCGTGCACCCCACCGGCAGCGCGATCGCCCGCATGGGCACCATCACGCAGGGCCAGGGCCACCAGACCACCTACGCGCAGATCATCGCCACCGAACTCGGCATCCCCAGCGAGATCATCCAGGTCGAGGAAGGCGACACCAGCACCGCGCCCTATGGCCTGGGCACCTACGGCAGCCGCAGCACGCCGGTGGCGGGTGCGGCCATCGCGCTGGCCGCACGCAAGATCCACGCGAAGGCGAAGAAGATCGCGGCGCATCTGCTGGAAGTGGGCGAGAACGACCTCGACTGGGAGATCGACCGGTTCAACGTCAAGGGCGACCCGACCCGCCACAAGACGATGAAGGACATCTGCTGGGCCGCCTACAACAACGTGCCCGCGGGCATGGAGATGGGCCTGGAGGCGGTGCACTACTACGACCCGCCGAACTTCACCTACCCCTTCGGCATCTACCTCGCGGTGGTCGATATCGACCGCGCCACCGGCGAGACCAAGGTGCGCCGCTTCTACGCGCTGGACGACTGCGGCACGCGCATCAACCCGATGATCATCGAGGGCCAGATCCACGGCGGCCTGACCGAGGGCTTTGCGGTCGCGATGGGCCAGCAGATGCCGTTCGACGCGCAGGGCAACCTGCAGGGCAACACGCTGATGGACTACTTCCTGCCCACCTTCATGGAGACGCCGCACTGGGAGACCGACCACACGGTCACGCCCAGCCCGCACCACCCGCTGGGCGCCAAGGGCGTGGCCGAGTCGCCGCACGTGGGCTCCATCCCCACCTTCACCTCGGCGGTGGTGGACGCGTTTGCGCACCTGGGTGTGGTCAACATGACGATGCCGCACAGCGCCTACCGCGTCTGGCAGCAGCTGAAGGCCAGCGGCGTGGCGCTGTAGCACGGCGGAACAGCGCCGCCCCGACCGTGTCGGGGCGGCGTGCAGCGCGGACAATCCGGCGCATCCCGCCCCCCACCAGAAGAACGCCCCCATGGAAGTCAAACTCGACAAGCGTTACCCCGTGCAGGCCAGTGCCGACCAGGCCTGGGCCGTGCTGAGCGACATCCGCGCCACCGCCGGCTGCATGCCCGGTGCCGCCATCACCGAACAGATCGACGACACGCACTTCAAGGGCACCGTGAAGAGCAAGGTCGGCCCCGCGGTGATGACCTTCGGCGGCGACATCGAGATCCTGGCGCTCGACGCCGCGACCAAGGCGATGACGATGCTGGGCAAGGGCGCCGACAAGGCCGGCTCGTCGGCGTCGATGAACCTGGCCGCGCACGTGGAGCCGGGCGAGACGCCGGGCAGCTGCGTGCTGGTGGGCGTGGCCACCATCGTCGTCAGCGGCAAGCTGGCGCAGTTCGGCAGCCGGCTGCTGGTGCCGGTGTCCGACGCGATGCTGGCGCAGTTCGCCAACAACTTCAACGCCGCGGCTGCGGCCGTGCCGGTGGCGGCGGCGCCAGCCGCGCCGGGTCCCGAAGGCGCAACGGCCGATGCTGCGGCACCGGCACCGGCCGCCGCCCCTGCGGCGCCTGTCGTTCCGCAACCGGTCAAGGAGCTGAACGCCCTGGCCCTGATGTGGACCGTGTTCAAGAGCTGGCTCGCCGGCCTCTTCGGCAAGAAGACCTGACGATGGACGACCAGGGCCTGCGGGAGCAACTCCACCGCGCCGGCTACATCGCCGACGAGGCCCTGGCGACCACGCTCTGGCTGGCCGGCGAGCTGCAGCGGCCGCTGCTGCTGGAAGGCGACGCCGGGGTCGGCAAGACCGCACTCGCGCTGGCCCTGGCGCAGGCCGGCGGCAGGCGCCTCGTGCGCCTGCAGTGCCACGAAGGGCTGGACCTCGCGCAGGCCGCCTACGAGTGGAACTACGGCCGCCAGCTGCTGGCGATCCGCCTGCACGAGACCCAGGGCGACCAGGTCGTCGAACGCGACCTGTTCGCGCGCGACTACCTGCTCGAACGCCCGCTGCTGCAGGCCATCGCCAGCGAGACGCCGGCCGTGCTGCTGATCGACGAGATCGACCGCGCCGACGAAGCCTTCGAGGCCTTCCTGCTGGAAGTGCTGGCCGACTACCAGATCACCGTGCCCGAGCTCGGCACCATCACCGCGCGCCACGTGCCGCAGGTCATCCTGACCAGCAACGGCACGCGCGAGCTCAGCGACGCGCTGCGCCGCCGCTGCCTGTACCACTGGCTCGACTACCCGACGCTGGCACGCGAGATCGCCATCGTGCGCAGCACGCTGCCGCAGGCCGAGAGCGCGCTGGTCGAGCAGTCGGTGGCCTTCGTGCAGCGCCTGCGGCGCGAAGACCTGGGCAAGACCCCCGGCGTCGCCGAAACGCTGGACTGGGTGCGCGCGCTGCACCGGCTGTCGTTCAAGACCCTGCCCGACGATCCGCACGCGCTGCTGGCCACGCTGGGCTGCCTGCTGAAGACCCGCGAAGACCGCTTCCAGGTCGGTTCGGAGCGCGTGCAGCAGCTGATCGAAGGCCGCCGCGCCGGCGTCGCCGAGCGTGCATGAGATGCAGGCCGAACCACTGCACGCCATCGCCGGCTTCGCCGCGCTGCTGCGCGAGCACGGGCTGCAGGTCGGCATCGCCGAGCAGCAGGCGATGGTGCGCGCGGCGCTGGCGATCCGCATCGAACGCGCGCGGCAGCTCGACCCCGCCTGGCGCGCCATCGCCTGCCACGACGCCCGCGACTGGCAGCGCTGGCCCGAGCTGTTCGAACGCTACTGGCACCCCGAGCGGCTGAAGGGCAGCGTGCGCACCAGCGGCCAGACGCGGCCGCGGCGCGACCTGCGGCAGCTGGTGCAGGACCTGCACGAGAGCCTGGACCGCCCTGGCAGCGCCAACCGCGGGCTGAGCGACACCGCGCTGGATGCGGTGGACGGCGACACCGGCGCGCCGCCGCGCGCGCAGGGCGGCGCCAGCCGCACCGACCCGCTGCACGACCGCGCGCTGTCGGAGTGGCTGCCGCAGGACCTGGCGCTGCTGCAGCAGCTGGCCGAGCGCATCGCGCAGCGCCTGCGCCGCCGCCTCACGCGGCGCTGGCACGACGACCCGCGCGGCGCCCGTCTCGACGTGCGGCGCACGCTGCGCGCCAGCCTGAAGACCGGCGGCGTGCCGGTGCAGCCGGCCTGGCGTCGCGCGCGGCGCGAGCAGCCGAAGGTCTTCATCCTGGTCGATGTCAGCCGCTCGATGGAAACGCACGCGCAGCTGTTCCTGCGCATCGCACGCGCCTGCGTCGGCGCGCTGCAGGCGCGGGTGTTCGTCTTCCACACCCGGCTGGCCGAGGTGACGCCGCTGCTGCAGCGCGACAGCGCCACCGTGCAGGAGAAGGTCAACGCGGTGACGGCCGGCTTCGGCGGCGGCACGCGCATCGCCACCAGCCTGAACGACTTCCACCGCGTGCACGCACGCGCGCAGCTCGGCCGCAGCGCGCGTGTGTGGGTGCTGTCCGACGGCTCCGATGCCGACGAGCCGCACCGCCTGGCCGAGGAGCTGCGGGCGGTGCGCGGCCACGGCGCGCGCATCACCTGGTTCCACCCCGGCGAGCAGCCGCCGGCCTCGCAGGCGATGCAGGCCTGCACGCCGCTGATCGAACGTTTCGTCCGCCTGAACCGCCTGCGCGACCTCGCCGCGGCGGCCGAGGTCCTGCAATGAAGGAGTGCCCCGCCATGTCGACGCTCGATGTCCTTTCCGCCGCCACGCGGCTGCAGCAGCAGGACCAGCCTTATGCGCTGGTCAGCGTGCTGCGCGTGCAGGCGCCGGCTTCGGCCAAGCCCGGCGACAAGGCCGTCGTCACCGCCGACGGCATCGTGCACGGCTGGATCGGCGGCGGCTGCGCGCAGCCCGCGGTGCTGCGCACCGTGAAGAACGCGCTCGCCGACGGCGTGGCGCGTGTGATCCGCATCGCGCCGGCCGAAGCCGGCGGCATGCGCGAGCTCGACGACGTGCTCGAGTTCGGCATGGCCTGCCACTCGGGCGGCACGCTGGAGCTCTTCGTCGACCCGATGCTGCCGCGCGCGCGGCTCACCATCGTCGGCGATTCGCCGCTGGCTGCCGCACTCGCCGGCCTGGCCCCGCGCGTGGGCCTGCCGGTGACGGTGGTGGCGCACGGCGCCGACGCGGCACGTTTCCCCGACGCGGTGCGCGTGGTCGCCAGCGACGAGGCGGCCGACGTGGCGCCGGCCGTCGGCCCTGGCAGCTTCGTCGTGGTGGCCACGCAGGGCCGGCGCGACCTGCAGGGCCTGCGCGCGGCGCTGGCGCTGGGCGCGCGGCAGGTGTTCTTCGTCGCCAGCGCGCGCAAGGCGCAGGTGCTGAAGGCGCAGCTGGTGGCTGCTGGCTGCGACGCCGCGGCGGTGGACGCCATCGTGGCACCCGCCGGCCAGGCCATCGGCGCGCAGACGCCCGAGGAGATCGCGCTGTCGGTGCTGGCGGCCGTGGTGGCGGCGCGGCGCGCAGCCGCGGCCCCGGCGGCGGTCCCTGCAGCGCCGGCGCCGGCGCCGGTCGAGAAGCCGGTCATCGCCCCCCTGCCCGAGATGCCCGTCATCAAGGGCAGCTGCTGCGGCGGCACCTGACATGGGCTGCATCCTCAAAGGCGGCGGCGGCCTCTACAGCCGCGTGGTGGTCGGCGCCGTGCTGCTGGCCGCGGGCGCGGGCTCGCGCATCGGCCACAAGCCCAAGAGCCTGCTCGAACTGGGCGGCGTGCCGCTGATCCGCCGCCAGCTCATCGCGCTGTCGGGCGCGGGCGTCGATGAGGTCGTGGTCGTGCTCGGCCACCACGCCGGGCAGATCGAACCCGTGGTGCAGACCTTCCCGGTCACCGTGGTGCACAACCCGCAGCCCGACGACGGCCAGGTCAGCTCGCAGCGCATCGGGCTGGCGGCGCTGGGCGGCAAGCTCGACGCGGTGATCGTCGCGCTGGCCGACCAGCCGCTGCTCAACGCGCAGGACATCACGGCGCTGATCGGCGCCTTCAAGAAGCGGCCCGAGGGCACGCAGGTCGTCTACCCGCAGGTGCACGGCGAACGCGGCAACCCGGTGATCTTCACGAACGAGGTGCGCGAGCAGATCCTCGCCGGCGCCGCCAACGTCGGCTGCCGCCAGTGGCAGGCCGCGCACGCCGACGCGGTGGCGCCCTTCGTCACCGACAACCACCGCTACAAGGTCGACATCGACACGCCCGACGACCTGGAGCGTTTCGCGCGCGACACCGGCCACGTGCTGCGCTGGCCCGCCGGCGTGCACGCCTGAGCCCGACCGCCGTGTCGCTGCAGCCCGGCTTCCACACGCTGTGGCCCACGCCGCTGGCGGTGCGCCAGCACGGGGACGCCGACGCGCTGAACGCGCTGCTGGTGCGTGTGTTCGGCGCGCTGCGCGTGACGCAGAGCCACGCGCGCGGCGCCGCGCCTGGCGCCTTCTTCGCCAGCGACGACGACCTGCTGCAGCGCGTGCAGCTGCCCGAGTGGCAGGGCTTCGTGCGCTTCGTGGTCGAGCGCCTGCGCGACACCGTGCAGCAGGCCAACGCCGCGGCCTGGCCGGCGCACGCGCTGCAGCTGCAGGTGCACATCGCGGGCATGTGGTTCCAGGTCGGCAACGGCGGCGCCTTCCACGACGTGCACACGCACGGCAACTGCTCGTGGTCGGGCGTGTACTGCGTGCAGGTCGATGCCGAAGCCGAGCGCACGGCACACCCGGTCTACGGCGCGGCCAACGGCGTCACGCGCTTCTACGGCCCGCCGTTCGCGCAGCTGGGCGGTGCGCACGTGGACATGGGCAACGCCTACCTGCAGCCGCCGCACGTGGACGTGGCGCCGGTGCCGGGGCAGCTGGTGCTGTTCCCGTCGTGGCTGCCGCACCAGGCGCTGCCGTACCAGGGCACGCTGGACCGCATCATCGTGTCGTTCAACGCCAGCATCCACGCCGCGCAGGGCGGCGACCGGCTGCACGGCTACAGCGCGGCCTGACAATCCAGCGCATGCCCAGCCCCCTCACCGTCGTGCACAACCCCGCCGCCTCGCGTTTCGAGGCGGCCATCGGCGGTGGCCTGGGCGTGTGCGCCTACCGCCTGGACGGCAGCGTGCTGCTGCTCACGCACACCGAGGTGCCGCCGCAGTCGCAGGGCCACGGCCACGCCGCGGCGCTGGTGCAGGCCACGCTGGACTGGGCGCGCAGCCAGGGCCTGCACGTGCGCCCGCTGTGCAGCTACGTCGCTGCCTACATGCGCCGCCACCCCGAGACGCTGGACCTGCTGCAGCGCTGAACAGTTGGGCAACGCCGCGCCCCTGCAGCTGCCCGGGCTGCTCGACGGCCGCACCGCGGCGCACTGGCTGCAGCAGCTGCAGACACGGCCCGGCGGCTCGCTGCCGCTGGCCACGGCGCTGGACTTGGACGCCGTGCTGCAGGCGCTGCGGCCGCTGCACGCGCACCTGGTGGACCGGCTGGGGCCAGCGCCGCAGCTCGTCGTGAGCCAGTGCTGGGTGCGGCGCGCGTTGCCGCCACACGGCTGGCACCAGGACGGCGCGCTGCACCACGACTTCCTGGCCCCGCCTGCGGCTGTTCCGCCGGAACCGCTGCCCATGTGGACGGCCTGGATCGCGCTCACGCCCTGCGGCACCGACGCGCCCAGCCTGGCCTGGGTGCCCGCGCCGCAACCGGCGCTGCTGCCGGTGGCCGCGCTGACCGACGCCACCGTGCGTGCGCGCCACCCGCGCATCGCGCATGCCGTGCTGGCCCCGGGCGACGCGCTGCTGTTCGACGGCGGCCTGCTGCACGCCACGCACCACACGCCACAGATGCACGCCGAGCGCACGAGCATCGAGTTGCGCTGCATCGCCGCCGGCCCGGTGCCGGCGCGGCTGCAGCGCGAGACGCTGCGCCGCTGGGACTAGGGCCTGTTAACACTAATTGCGCCGAAGCCGCATTGTCTTGACACTGCGGCCATGGAGATCACCGCAGCGCAGTTTGCCCAGATCGAACACTGCTTGCCCCGCCAGCGAGGCAACGTCAGCCTGTCGAATCTGCAAGTGCTTAACGCAATCCTTTACGTGGCCGAGCACGGCTGCAAGTGGCGCGGTCTGCCCAAGCGGTTTGGCAATTGGCACACGATCTACACGCGCATGAGCCGCTGGGCCAAGTCCGGCGTGCTCGACAAGGCGTTTGAGCAGTTGCAGCGTGCGCAGGTCGTGCAGATCAAGATCGAGTCCGTCTGCCTGGACAGCACCAGCGTGAAGGTGCACCCGGACGGCACTGGTGCTCGAAAAAAAACGGTCCGCAGGCTATCGGCAAGTCCCGCGGTGGCTGGAACACCAAGATCCACCTCCTCGCTGCGGACGCACGCACGGCCATAACGTTCTCGCTGTCGCCAGGCCAGGCGCACGATGCACCCGAGGGACGAGAGCTGTTGAAGCGGCTGGGGCCGCCCAATCGTCCTCTTCACCTGATCATGGACCGCGCCTACGAGGGCAACGAGACTCGGCAGCTTGCGCTCGATCTGGGCTTCGTCCCCGTCGTGCCCCCACTCAGCACGCGCATCGAGCCATGGGAATACGACCGGGCGATGTACAAGCGTCGCAACGAGGTAGAGCGCCTGTTCCGCAGGCTCAAGGGCTACCGCCGCATCTTCTCCCGCTTCGAGAAGCTCGACGTCATGTTCATCGCCTTCATCAGCTTCGCGCTGATCGCTGACGGCCTGCGGTTGTGTTAACAGGCCCTAGTCGATCGGCACGGCGTCGCTCGACGCGACCGGCGGCGCCGGCCGGCGGCCCGTGGCGATGTCCAGCGCCCAGGCCGCGGCCTGGGCGCGCAGCCGCGCCGTCTGCGCCGGCAGCGGCGTGCCGCAGGCCCAGCGTGCGACGGCGTCGCTGTCCGCGCCTTCGGCGTCGATGTGGGTGGCACCGGCGCCCGCCACCAGCCCGACGAAGCCCGCGGCCGGCAGTAGGCCGCGCAGCGCCGGCGCCGCGTTCTGCTGCGCGTTGCAGGCGTGCGGCGGCGCCAGCAGCGCCAGCACCGGGCGCCGGCCCTGGTCGGACACGGCCTGCAGCGCTGCGTCGAAGCCGCGCGTGGCCACCGGGTCCAGCAGCAGTGCGCCGGCCAGGCGCTCGGGCGCCAGCCGCAGCAGCCCGGCGCCCACCTGCACGGCGAACGCGGCGCCGGCCGAATGTCCGCCCACCACGATGGCCGGCGGCAGTGCGCGGCCGTCGGGCAGGCGCTGCAGCCCGGCCAGCGTGGCTGCCAGCGCCGCGGCCAGCGGCGGGTTGCCTGCAGCCATCGAGGCGTCGACACACAGCACGGCCAACCCCTGGTCGCGCAGCGCCGCCGCGGTGCCGCGCAGGTGCACGCAGCGGCGCGAGAAACCGTGCTGCAGCAGCACCAGCGCCGCCGGGTCTGCGGCCGGCAGTGTCCAGTGCGCCGGCAGCGTCTCGCCGGCCACGTCCAGCGGCAGTTCCCGCTGGCGCGGGTCGGTCGGCACGGTGGTGCAGGCGGCCAGCACGGCGGCGGACAACAGCAAGGCGAGACGGCGCATCGCGCGCATTGTCGGCCGCTAGACTGCCGGGCATGGAACCCGCCTGGTGGCTCATCGTGCTCGGCGCCGCCTGCGCCGGCTTCGTGCAAGGCCTGTCGGGCTTCGGCTTCAGCCTGGTGGCGCTGAGCTTCTGGGCCTGGTCGCTCGACCCGCAGCTGGCGGCCGTGCTGGCGGTGTTCGGCGGGCTCACGGGGCAGCTGCTGGCGGCGTTCACGGTGCGGCGCGGCTTCGACGCCGCGCGCGTGCTGCCGTTCATCGCCGGCGGACTGCTCGGGCTGCCGCTGGGGCTGTGGCTGCTGCCGCGCATCGACGCCACGGTGTTCCGCGCGCTGGTCGGCGGCCTGCTGGCCGTGTGGTGCCCGCTGATGCTGCTGTCGGGCCGGCTGCCGCGCCTGGGCGGCGGGCCGGCCGGCGGTCGCGCGGGCGACGCCGTGGCCGGCGCTCTGGGCGGCCTGATGGGGCCGCTGGGCGGCTTCACCGGCGCGCTGCCCACGCTGTGGTGCACGTTGCGCGGCTTCGAACGCGACACGCAGCGCGCGGTGATCCAGAACTTCAACCTCGCGCTGCTCGCGGCCACGATGGCCAGCTACCTGGCCACCGGCCTGGTGACGGCGCGCATGCTGCCGTGGATGGCCGTGGTGGCGCCCGCGCTGCTGCTGCCCGCGCTGCTGGGCATGCGGGTCTACATCGGCATCAGTCCGCTGGCGTTCCGCAACCTGGTGCTGGGCCTGCTGACGCTGTCGGGCCTGGCGATGCTGGCGAACTCGGCGGCGCGCTGGCTCGGGCAGTGAAGCCGGCGCCCGTGGACGCCAGCATCTGCTCGATCATGCGCAGCAGCTGCCAGCCCGCGGCCTCGATCTGCAGCACCTGCTGGCGCTGCACCTCCACGTCGTCGTGGCCGATGCGCCCCTTCAGCAGCTGCGCGAAGCCCAGCACCGCGTTCAGCGGCGTGCGCAGCTCGTGGCTCATGCGCGACAGCAGCTCCAGCTGCGCACGCTGCGCCGCCGCCTCGTGGCGATCGGTCAGGTCGGTCAGCGTGCCCACCATGCGCAGCGCGCGGCCGGCCGCGTCGCGTTCGCACACGCGGCCGCGCGACAGCACCCAGCGGTAGCTGCCGTCGGCGGCGCGCAGCCGGAACTCGTGCGCGTAGTCGGGGCTGCGGCCCTCCAGGTGGGCGGTCAGCGCCTCCAGCATCGGTCGCAGGTCGCCGGGGTGCACGCGGTCGCGCCAGGTGTGCGTGCTGTCGGGCACGTCGGCGCCGCCATAGCCCAGCGTCGCCTTCCACTGCGGCGAGTAGTGCACACGCTCGTGCACCGGGTCCAGGTCCCAGACGCCGAACGACGCGCTCTGCAGGGCCAGGCCCCAGCGCTGCTCCAGCAGCTTCAGATCGTTCTGCATGTGGCCAGCATATCGGCGCCGGCGTGCCGGGGCTGAAACAACTTCTCCACAGCGCGCGCCGCCGCCGCGATGGCCTAGCATCGCCGCATGCACACCCGCCTGCCCCTGCACGCTGCCAGCCTGCTGCTGGCCCTGGCCACGTCCGCCTGCGCCAGCGCGCCGGGCGCCACCGTCACGGTGTTCAAGCACCTGGGCTCGAAGCAGTGCAGCGGCGGCGGCCAGACCGTGCCCGAGCTGGCGAAGGTGCTGTCCGACGCCGGCGTGCCCGTGCTGGCGCAGCGCTGCGGCAGCGACGGCCGCATGTACCCCGCGATGTGCGGGGCCGCCGACGGCCGCATCGGCGCCTTCGACATCGCCGCCACCCAGGCCGAGGCCGCGGCGCGGCTGGGCTTCCGGCCGCTGGGGCCCGATGCCCGCGTCCAGCCCTGCCCTTGAGAAGCCATGAATGACGCCGCGGGCACGCGCTTGACCACGCCGCGTGTGCTCGTCAGCGCCTGCCTGCTGGGCCAGGCCGTGCGCTACAACGGCGGCGACAAGCTCTGCACGCACCCCGCGCTGCGGCGCTGGCTGGCGGCGGGCTGGGTGCTGCCGCTGTGCCCCGAGATCGCGGGCGGCCTGCCGGTGCCGCGGCCGCCGGCCGAGATCGCCGGCGCCGCCGGCGGCGCGCAGGTGCTGGCCGGCAGCGCCCGTGTCGTCGACGTGCACGGGGCCGACGTCTCCGCCGCCTTCCTGGCCGGGGCCGACCACGCACTGCGGCAGGCACAGCTGCACGGCGTGCGCGTCGCGGTGCTGAAGGAAGGCAGCCCGTCCTGCGGGTCGTCCTTCAGCCACGACGGCAGCTTCAGCGGCACGCGCGTGCCCCTGCCGGGTGTCGCCACCGCCCGGCTGCGTGCGGCCGGCATCCTGGTGTTCAGCGAGCTGGAACTCGACGCCGCCGACGCCGCCCTGCAGGCCGCGGGCTGACGATGCAGCTCTTCCTGTCCTACCCGTCGGCCGAACGCCCGTTGGCCGAGCGCCTGCTGCTGGCGCTGGAGGCCGAAGGCCACCAGGTCTTCATGGACCGCCACGACCTGCCCGCCGGCCAGTCCTTCCACCAGCCACTGCGCGAGGCCATCGAAGCCGCCGATGCGATGGTGGTGCTGGTGACGCCGGCCGCGGTGGCGCCAGGCAGCTACGTGCTGGCCGAACTGGAGATCGCGCGCCTGCGCTGGCGCCGCCCAGCCGGCCGCGTGCTGCCGGTACTGGTGCAGCCCACGCCCATCGCCAGCCTGCCGCCGTGGCTGAGCGCGGTGACCGTGCTGCAGCCGCGCGGCGAACCCGTCGCCGAGACCGTGGCCGCGGTCGCCCGGCTGCGCGCCGCCGCCACGGGCGGGCGCGGCCGGCGCATCGCGGTGTCGGCCGCGGTGGCGCTGGTGCTCGGCGTGGGGGGGTGGCAGCTGGCCGAGCGCCGCGCCGCCGAGGCCCGCGCGGCCGAAGCCGCCGCGCTGCAGGCACAGGCCGCGCAGCTGCTGCCGCTGTGCGTGGACGGCCAGCACGCAGCCACCCTGCAGCAGCTGGGCACGCTGGCCGCCGGCGCGCCGCCATCGTCCGCTGCCGCACCCGCGCTGCACGCCGCCCACCAGGACTGCGCGCTGCGCTGGCTGCGCGAGATGCGCGCCACGCGTGGCGGCCCCACGCCGCGCAGCTTCGCCGAGCAGGTGGCGGTGGTGCAGCCGGTGCTGCTGCAAGGCCTGGCCAGCGCCCAGGGCCAGCGCGCCGCCGACCTGCGCGCCCACCTGGGCTGGGCCGCGTTCCTGCTGGCGCGCGAAGGCGCGGCCGGCGGCGACCCGTCGGCGCTGTGGCAGCAGGCGCTGCAGGACGAACCCGGCAACGTCTACGCCCACGCGATGTGGGGCCGCGCGCTGCTGCCGGCGCGGCTGGCCGAAGCGCAGGCCCACTTCGAGCAGGCGCTGGCCGCCGGCCGCGAGCGCGCCTTCGTGCGCACGCTGCAGTTCGGCGGCGCGCTCGGGGCCGGCGCCGACGCCGCGGCCTATGCGCTGCAGGTGGCCGACACGATGCAGCGCGGCGGCGAGCCGCTGGCGCCCGAGCTGCGGCTGCGGCTGTGGAACCACGCCTTCGGCATGCGGCTGCTGCAGCCCGACGACCGTGCCGTGCTGCTGGCAGCGCTGCCGGGGCCGGCGCTGCTGGCGCTGTTCGACGCGCTCTACCCGGCGGCACCGGGCACCGGCCAGGAGGCGCTGTGGCAGTTCGACCGCGCACTGCTGCAGGCCCAGGCCGGCGACCGCGACGGCGCCCGCGACGCCCTGCAGGCGCTGGCCGAAGACCTGCTGGCTGCCGGCCAGGACGGGCGGCTGCTGGCCGAGACCGAGCAGGCGCTGAAGACGCTGGACGCGACGTCGGACGCCGCGCGCTGAAGCACGCTGCTCAGCGTGCCGGCCCGGCCTTCGCGGCCAGCGCCGCGGCCTCGCGCAGCTTGTCCTTCTTGCTCTTGCGCCGGCCCTTCACGCCGCCGTGCGGATCGGCCGGCGCCAACAGCACCGGCGCCGCGGGCTCGAAGCCCGGCACCGTCTCGCGCGGCACGCGCAGGCCCTGGCGCTTTTCGATCAGCCGGAAGTGCGCCTCGCTGCCCGGCGCGTCGGCGAGCACGAAGCTGATCGCCAGCCCCGCGGCGCCGGCACGCCCGGCGCGGCCGATGCGGTGCACGTGGTCCACAGCCGAGCGCGGCAGGTCGTGGTTCAACACCACGCCCAGCTGCGGCACGTCGATGCCGCGCGCGGCCAGGTCGGTGGCCACCAGCACCTGCAGCGCGCCGGTGCCGAAGTCGGCCAGCGCCTGCGCGCGGCGGCCGGTGCTCAGGTCGCCGTGCAGCGCCGCAGCCGGCACACCACCCTGCCGCAGCTTGTCGGCGACACGCTCGCTCGCGTGCTGCGTGGCCACGAACACCAGCACGCGCGGCCAGCCGGCGCTGCGCAGCAGCTGGCGCAGCAGCGGCGTGCGGCGCGCGCTGTCGACGACGATGGCGCGCTGCGTGATGTCGGGCCCCACGCCAGGACCGCCGCCGGCCGCGGCCGCCTGCACCACCAGCGGGTCGCGCAGTGCGCCGGCCGCCAGCGCCGACACCGTGTCGGGCAGCGTGGCCGAGAACAGCAGCGTCTGCCGCTGCGGAGGCAGCAGCGCCAGCACGCGGCCCACCTCGTCGGCGAACCCCAGGTCGAGCAGGCGGTCGGCCTCGTCGAGCACCAGGCACTGCACACCGTCCAGCCGCAGCGCGTTGTGCGCCACCAGGTCGAGCAGCCGGCCCGGCGTGGCCACCAGCAGCGGCACGCCGCCGCGCAGCGCCAGCAGCTGCGGGTTGATCGACAGCCCGCCCACCGCCAGCACCGCGCGCTGCTGCGGCGCCAGCGTGCGCAGCACGCGCGCCGTCTGCGCCGCCAGCTCGCGCGTGGGCGCCAGCACGAGCACGGCCAGGCGGCGGTCGCCGGCCGGCGCCTGTTGCAGGCGCTGCAGCAGGGGCAGCACGAAGGCCGCGGTCTTGCCGGCGCCGGTGGGTGCGCGGGCCAGCAGGTCGCGGCCCGCCAGCACGGCCGGGATGGCCGCGGTCTGCACCGGGGTCGGCGTGTGCCAGCCGGCTGCGGCCGCCGCCTGCACCAGCGCCGGGCGCAGGCCGAGCGCGGCGAAGTCGTCGGCCGCAGCCGTGTCGGGCACCGGGTTCACCAGACCGTGATCGGGTCGGCCGGTGCCATCGTGGCGCCGCTCTTGCACTGGAAGGTGGCGGCAAACGCCGGCATGTTCGACAGCGGCCCGAGCACGCGGTACGGTCCCGGGGAGTGCACGCCGGTGCGCAGCTGGTTCACCAGCTGCTCGGTGCGCAGCTTGCTGCGCCAGATCGTCGCGTAGCCGAAGAAGAAGCGCTGCTGCGGCGTGTAGCCGTCGATCTTCTGCGCCGCGCGGCCCTCGCGCTGCAGCGCGATCTGCAGGGCGTCGAAGGCGATCTGCACGCCCGAGAAGTCGGAGATGTTCTCGCCCAGCGTCTGGCGGCCCACGATGCGCTGGCCCGGCACCGGCTCGTAGCGGCTGTACAGCGCGGCCACGCGGTCGGCGCGGGCGCGGTACGCGGCGGCGTCTTCGGGGGCCCACCAGTCGCTGAGGTTGCCGTCGGCGTCGAACTGGCGGCCGCGGTCGTCGAAGTGGTGCGTGATCTCGTGGCCGATGACGCTGCCGATGCCGCCGTAGTTCAGCGCGTCGTCGGCTTCTTCGTCGAAGAACGGCGGCTGCAGGATGCCGGCCGGGAAGATGATGTCGTTCAGGCTGCCGGCGAAGGCGTTGACGATGTGCGGGCTGCTGTTCCAGCGGCTGCGGTCCACCGGGCGCTCGAGGTCGGCCATGCGCTCGGCCATCAGCCACTCGGCCACGCGCAGCCGGTTGCCCGCGAAGTCGTCGGCGCGCAGCTGCAGCCCCTCGTAGCGCTTCCACTGCGCCGGCACGCCGATCTTGGGCGCCAGCGCGTCCAGCTTGGCCAGCGCACGCTGGCGCGTCACCGGACCCATCCACGACAGCGTCTCGATGCGCCGGCGCATCGCGGCCTTCACGTCGGCCACCATCTGCAGCGCGCGCGCCTGCGCACGCGGCGAGAAGTGGCGCGCCACGTACAGCTCGCCCAGGCCTTCGCCGATGGCGCTGGCGCCGATGTCCTGCACCACCTGCTCGGCACGCGGCAGCGGCTGGCGCAGGCCGCGCACGGCAGCGCCGTGGTACGCGAAGTGCGCCTCGGCATACGCCTGCGGCAGGCGCGGCGCCAGCGTGTCGAGCAGCCGCACGCGCAGGTAGGCGCGCCAGGTGGCCAGCGGCGTGGCTTCGGCCTGCCGGGCCAGCGCCGCCGCCACGCCGGGCTCGCTGAGCACGAAGCGCAGCTCCGCCGCCGCCGTGCTGCCGCGCCCGGTGAGGGCGGCGACGAAGGCCGTCCAGTCCAGACCCGGCGCGGCCTGCGCCAGCGTGGTGGCGGTGAAGACGTTGTAGACGGCGTTCGGGTCGCGCAGCGCGGCACGCGGCTGCATCGCCTGCGCGAGCGTCTTCTCGAACGCGACGATGCCGTCCAGCACGGGCGCCATCGCGGACGGCTCCACCGGCGCGCCCGACAGCGTCAGCAGTGCCTGCAGGTAGCTGCGGTAGGCCGCCACCAGGCGCTGCGTGCGCGCGTCGTCGCTGCCGTAGTCGCCGCGGTCGGGCAGGCCCAGGCCGCCCGCGCGCAGCTGCAGCGCGTAGCGGCGCTTGTCCTTCGCGTCGGGGCCCACGCTCGCCAGCAGCGGCGCGCCGCCGGCCACGCGGGACAGCGCGCCCAGCAGCGCCGGCAGCTCGGCCGGGGTCTTCAGGCCGTCGATGCGCGCCAGCCACGGAGCCAGCGCCTGCAGGCCGGCGCGTTCGACGGCCGCCGTGTCCATGCCGGCGGCGTGGTCGGTCGCCACCAGGCGCTGGCCCGGCGTGGGCAGCCGCTCGGGCGCGGCGCTGCCCTCGGCCAGCGCCGCCGACAGCCGCTGCGCGTTCAGCGCGCGCAGCTGGTCGAAGCTGCCGATGCGGCCGCGGTCGGCGGGCAGCTCGGTGGCGGCGAGCCAGCGCGCGTTGACATGGCCGTAGAAGTCGCTGCAGGGATCGATCTCGGGGCTGAGGCTGCGCGGGTCGAACGTGGACGCCGTGGTCGACGCCGCGGCGGCGGCGCCGCTCAGCACGCACAGCGCGACAGCGGCCAGAAGGTGGGGCTTGGGCATCGGCATGGCCGCGAGCGTAGCGGAACACGGCCCGGCCCGGCCGCCCCGGCTTCGGCCGGCACAGCCCATGGGTTTTCCCTTGCTGCGATCATCGCGGTCCGATGCTGCAACGACTGCTCTCCTCCCGCTGGCGCCGGCTGCTGCTGGTGCTGCCGCTGCTGGCCGTGCTGCTGGTGTCGGGCTGCGCCGTGCTCGACGAACAGCAGCGGCGCTGGATCTTCCAGCCGAGCAAGCAGTCCTGGGGTGGCGGCGCCGCGGCCGAGGGCATGGACGAGGTGTGGATCGAGCACACCCCGCCCGGCGCGCGCGGCCCGGTGCGGCTGCACGGGCTGTGGCTGCCGCAGGACGACGCTGCCGCACCGACGCTGCTGTACCTGCACGGCGCGCGCTGGGACGTGCGCAGCAGCGCCAGCCGCATGCGGCGCATGCACGACCTGGGCTTCAGCGTGCTCGGCATCGACTACCGCGGTTTCGGCCAGAGCACCGACGCGCTGCCCTCGGAAGACAGCGCCCACGAAGACGCGCTCGCCGCCTGGCAGTGGCTGCGCGCGCGCCAGCCGCAGGCGAGCAGCTACCTGTACGGCCACTCGCTGGGCAGCACCATCGCCGTGCGCCTGGCCGCCGAGCTGCCGCCGGCGCAGGCCCCGGCCGGGCTGGTGCTGGAAGGCGCGTTCACGTCGATCCCCGAACTGGTCGGCACCTTCAAGTACGGCTGGCTGCCGGTGGGGCCGCTGATCAGCCAGCGTTTCGACGCCGGGGCGCGCATCGGGCAGCTGCAGATGCCGTTGCTGGTGGTGCACGGCAGCGAAGACCGCCTGGTGCCCGCGTCGCTGGGCCGGGCGCTGTACGAGCGCGCCGCGGCGCCCAAGCGCTTCCTGCTGGTCGACGGCGGCACGCACCACAGCGCCAGCCGCACCGGCTTCGACGCCGTGCGCAGCGCGGTGCGGCAGCTGTTCGGCGTGCCGGCCCCGGGCGCGGACCGCCTGCTCGGCGGCCACTGAAGCGGCCCGCCCCGCGCGGCTGTCGATTCGCGCCGCAGCGCTGCCGTTCGTCGCAAGGCCGCTGCGCCGGCGCGTGCCGCGTCCTATCGTGCATGCCATGCCGTCACCGTGCACGGCACCAGGAGCACCGCGATGAACCCCCTCGACCTCGTCTTCCGCCCCATCAAGAACATCACGCAGGCCGTGGTGATGCCGTTCAAGGCGCTCTTCGTCGTCGGCCTGTGCGCGCTGATCAACCTGATGACCTCGCCCGGGCACTGGTGGTTCCAGTGGGTGGCGCTGGGCATGGGCATCGCGGTGGTGGTGGCGCTGGCGCGCGGCGCCAAGTCGCTGCTGCTGCTGGCGCTGCTGTTCTTCGGCGGGCGCTGGGTCTACCGCCGCTACGGCGCGCAGGCCAAGGCGCAGTTCGATGCCTGGGCCGAACGCACGCAGCCGCAGGCCGCGCAGGTGGTGCAGGCGCTGCGCAACGTGGCGACGCCGGCACGCTGAACACGGCGCTGGGCGTGCGGGCGCGGGTGCGGCGACAATCCGCGTCCGCACACGTGCTGCCCGCCCATGCCGAACGAACCCCAAGACGAGTCCCTGCCGGCCGATCCGGCGGCCGCGCACGCCAGCGCCGACCCCGCTGCCCCGGACACCCCGGTCGCTCCGGCGGACGCCCCCGCGGCGGTGGCCGAGGGGGCTGCCGCGGCCGATGGGGCCGCTGACGCACCACCGGACGCTGCACCGGACGCTGCAACCGTGGCCGCCACCGAGGCATCCGCCGCCGCGCGGCCCGAGGTGCCCGAGCTGTCGCCGGCCCAGGTGGCCACACGGCTGGCCACGCTGTTCCCGGCGCTGTTCACGCCTGGCCAGGCCAAGCCGCTGAAGCTGCGCATCCAGGCCGACATCCAGCAGCGCGCACCGGGCAACTTCACGAAGAAGTCGCTGTCGATCTACCTGCACCGGCTGACCACGAGCACGCCCTACCTGGTGGCGATGAGCAAGTCGCCGTCGCGCTACGACCTCGACGGCCAGCCGGCCGGCGACCTGGCCGCCGAGCACCGCGAGGCCGCCACCCAGGAACTGGCGCGCCGCCGCGGCCTGCACGAGGTGCGCCGCGCCGCCGAGAACGCCGCGCGCCGCCAGGCCGAGCAGCAGGCGCGCGCGCAGCATGCGGCCGAGCACGAAGCCCGCCGCGAACGCGCGGCCATGCTGCGCGCCTTCGAGACCAGCACGCTGACCCGCGCCAACTTCTGCGCGCTCAAGCGCATCACCGACACCGACCTCGAGGCGGTGCTGGTGCAGGCGCGCGCCGAGCGCGCCGAACGCCCGCCCGAGCCGCCGCGCCCCCACGACGACCGCGGCCCGCGCCCGGACCGCGGCCCGCGCGGCGAGCGCGGTGAACGCAGCGACGGCCGGCCGCCGCGCCAGGGCCGACCGGGCGGCGGCCCGCGCGGTGGCCGCGGCGGTGGCGGCGGCGGTGGTGGTGGTGCCGGAGGTGGCGGCGGCAAGCCGCGCCCGCCGAACGCCGGCCCGAACGCACGCTGAAGGACAGCCGCGCCAGCAGGCCGAGACGCGCGCGCCTCAGCCCGCCCGCAGGCCCAGCGACGCCATCACCGCACGCACGCGCTCGCTGGCCGCGCGCGGCACGGCGCCGGCTACTGCCACCGACACGCCGGCGGCCAGCAGCGCCGCGAAGGTCTGGCGCACGCGCTCGGCACTGACCGCCTGCACCGACGCCAGCCAGTCGGCGCGCGAGCGGATCGCGCCACGCGCGTACAGCTCCAGCACGGCGTCCTCCAGGCGCCGGTACGGCCGCTCGTGGGCCCGCAGCCGCCGCACCGCGAGCTGGTGGCGTGCGCGGTCCAGGTCCTGCGGGTCGACGCTGGCGGCCTGCTCGGCCAGCAGCTGCAGCACCTCGCGCAGCAGCTCGTCGAGCTGCTCCGGCGCGGTCGAGGCCTCGACCACGAACTGACCGCAGCACTCCAGCAGGTCGGCCGAACACGCGGTGTAGTAGGCCAGGCCGCGCTGTTCGCGCACGCGGTCGAGCAGCGGCGAGCTCATGCCCTCGCCCAGCACCGCGGCCGCCACCAGCGCGGCCGGGTCGTCGTGCGCCAGCGACGGGATCGCGCCGCCCAGCACCAGGTGCACCTGGCTGCTGCCGGCCTCGCGCTTGCTGGCGATGTCGCCCAGGTACGGCACCGGCGGCAGCGTGTGCGGGCTGCCTGCGGCCATGTCGCCGAAGGCCGCTTCGGCAGCGCGCACCACGGCCTCGGCGTCGACACGCCCGGCCGCGCCGACCACGATGTTGGCGCCGCTGTACTGGCGCTGCACGTGGCCCACGAGGTCGTCGCGCGTGAAGCGCTCGATGTTGCGCCGCGTGCCGATCACGCTCTGCGCCACCGGGTGGGTGCCGAAGCAGGCCTTGTCGAAGAGCTTGAACGCGGTGGACAGCGGGTCGTCCTCGTCCTCGGTGCACTCGTGCAGCAGCACCTGGCGCTCGCGTTCGAGCTCGTGCGCCGGAAAACTGGCGTGGCGCACGATGTCGCCCAGCATGCCGACGAAGGACACCGCGTGCTCGGCCAGCCCGTGCATGTAGAACGCGGTGTGGTCCTTGTCGGTGTGCGCGTTGACCTCGGCGCCCAGGCGTTCCGCATCCAGGTTGATGCGGCGCGCGTCGCGCGTGGCCGTGCCCTTGAAGAGCATGTGCTCGATGACGTGGCTGACCCCGTTCAGCGCCCGGCTCTCGTGCGCGCTGCCGCTCTTGACGAAGACCGCGACGCTGGCGCTGTCGACGTGCGGCACGTGGATGCTCAGCACGCGCACGCCGTTGGGCAGCGTGGCGAGCGTGGTGTCGGTGTCGTGGCCTTTGGGGTGCATGGGCGCGATTGTGGCCGCGCGCCCCGCCCCTGACGCCGTCTCAGGCGCGCTGCGGCAGCCAGTCGCCGGGGCTGCGCAGCGCGGCCTCGAAGCCCTCGATGTAGCGGCCCAGGTGCAGCCCGTCCATCAGCGCGTGGTGCACCTCCACCGACAGCGGCAGCCACTCCCGCGCGCCGTCGCGGTCGATGCGGCCGAAGGCGAGCTTGGGCACGGCGTCCTCGCGGCCCCAGTTGCGCGCGTGCGAGAAGCTGGTGAAGTGCACCCAGGGCAGCGTCGTGAAGTGCAGCAGGCCCTGGTCGTCCGGGCGCGGCTCGAAGCGCGTGCCGGGCGCGCGCACCGCGTCGACGGCCGCGGCTGCCTGCACGGCGAAGCGGTCGTAGTCGTCGTCGTGGTCGAGGTAGGCGAAGCCGAAGCTCTCGTCGTCGCGCAGCACGGTGGTGGCGCCGTGCACGACCGCGTGCTCCCACACGCGCCCGCCCTGCAGCCGCAGCCGGAAGGGCTGCTGCGCGTTCGCCAGCCGCAGCGCCACGAAGTAGCAGGCCAGCATCACACGCCCGGCGGGCGTGCCGGCGCGGCCGGCCAGCGCGGCGCGCAGCGGCGCCACGTCCACGCGCGTGCAGACGTTGAAGTACGGCTTGTCGAAGCCGCGGAAGAACGTGAACGCGTCACGCCGCGGCCAGGTGCTGGTGTCGAACTCGGTGCTGAACTCGGAACTCATCGCTGCATTCTCGCGCGGCGAGAATGGCAGCCTCATGCCGCGCCTGCACCCTGCCCACATCGTCATCCTGGCCGGCGTCTGCGCCGCGCTGCACGTGGGCAAGCTGCCGCCGGCCATCCCCGCGCTCCAGCAGGCGCTGGGCCTGACGCTGGTGCAGGCGGGCTTCCTGCTGTCGCTGGTGCAGGCCGCGGGCATGGCGCTCGGCGTGGGCTTCGGCGTCGTGGCCGACGGCCTGGGCCCGCGCCGCAGCATGCTGCTGGGGCTGGCCGTGCTGGTGCTGGCCAGCGCGCTGGGCGGCTTCGCCACCGGCGTGGCGGCGCTGATGGCGCTGCGGGTGGTGGAAGGCTTCGGCTTCCTGCTGGTGGTGCTGCCCGCGCCGGGGCTGGTGCGGGCGCTGGTGCCGCCGCAGCGCGTGGCCGCGGTGCTGGGTCTGTGGGGCGCGTACATGCCGCTGGCCACCGCGCTGGCGCTGCTGACCGGGCCGCTGGCCATCGCCGCGGTCGGCTGGCGCGCCTGGTGGTGGGCGCTGGCGGCGGTGAGCGCGGCGATGGCGCTGTGGCTGCGGCGCGCCGTGCCGGCCGACGCACCGGGCCGGACCGCGCCCGCCCCGTGGCGGGGCCGGCTGACCACCACGCTGGCCGCGCCCGGGCCGTGGCTGGTGGCGGTGTGCTTCGCCATGTACTCGGGCCAGTGGCTGGCGGTCGTGGGCTTCCTGCCGGTGGTCTACGCGCAGGCCGGCGTGCCGGAAGCCGCCACCGCCGTGCTGACGGCCCTGGCCGCGGCCGCCAACATCGCCGGCAACGTGGCGTCGGGCCGGCTGCTGCAGCGCGGCGTGGCCGCGCCGCGGCTGCTGGCCGTGGGTTTCGCGACGATGGGCGTCGCCGCTGCCGTGACCTTCGCGGCCAGCACCTGGCCGCCGGCGCTGCGCTACGCCGCGGTGCTGCTGTTCTCGAGCGTGGGCGGCCTGATCCCGGGCACGCTGTTCGCGCTGGCGCTGCGGCTGGCGCCGGGCGAAGGCACGGTGTCGACCACCGTGGGCTGGGTGCAGCAGTGGTCGTCGGTGGGCCAGTTCGCAGGCCCGCCGCTGGTGGCCTGGGTGGCCAGCCGGGCCGGCGGCTGGCAGTGGACCTGGCTGGCCACCGGCGCGTGCTCGCTGGCCGGCCTGGCGCTGGCAGCGGCGATCGCCGCCCGGCTGCGTGCGCTGCCAGACCCGGCGGCGGCGGCTACTTCTGGTCGAGCAGCCGCTCCATCTGGTCGATGATGCCGTCCATGCGCCGCAGCAGCGCCTGGTAGGGCGCGGGCGTGGCCAGGTCGACGCCGGCCGCCTGCAGCAGCACGTGCGGCGGCGCCGAGCCGCCGGCGCGCAGGACGTTCAGGTAGGTCTCGCGTTCCTTCTCGCCGCCGCGCAGCACCTGCTCGGCGAAGTGGGTGGCGGCCGTCACCGAGGTGGCGTACTGGTACACGTAGAACGGCCGGTAGAAGTGCGGGATGTAGGCCCACTCCTGGCACACCACCGGGTCGATCTGCATCACGCCCGCGTCGGCGCCGTGGTACTTGCGCAGCAGGTCGCAGTACAGCGCGGTGAACTTCTTGCCGCTGAGCGCCTCGCCGCGCTCCATCGCGTCGTGCGCCTGCAGCTCGAACTCGGCGAACATGGTCTGGCGGAAGAAGGTGGCACGCAGCCGCTCCAGCGACTCGCCCAGCACGAACAGCCGCTCGTCGCGGCCCCGCGCCTGCGCCAGCAGGTGCTCGGACAGCAGCACCTCGTTGGCGGTCGACGCGATCTCGGCCGTGAACAGCGGGTAGCGCGCGGTCTCGTAGGGCTGCGCCGCCTGCGCCAGCATCGTGTGGATGCCGTGGCCCCACTCGTGCGCGTAGGTCGACAGGCTGGTGTAGTCGTCCTGGTGGTTCAGGAACACGAAGGGCACGAGGCCGTAGACGCCGGTCTGGTACGCGCCGCCCTGCTTGCCGTCGGCAGGCCGCACGTGCATCGAGCGCACCGACAGCGCGCGCTGCAGCAGGCGCTGGTAGTCGGCGCCGAGCGGCCGCGTCGCGTCCAGCGTCAGCTGCGCCGCCACGTCGGGCGGGTAGCGCCGCTCCGAGCGCACCAGCGCCGGGTAGATGTCGTGGTAGGCCAGGTCGGGCAGGCCCAGCATGCGCTGGCGCAGCCGGAAGTAGCGGTGCAGCACCGGCAGGCCGGCATTGGCCTGCGCCACCAGCATGCGCAGCACGGCCTCGGGCACCTCGTCGTCGGCCAGCGTGGCGGCCACCGCCGTGGGGTACTGGCGCAGCTTCGCTTCGACGACGCCGGCGCGCACGCGCGTGGCCAGCGTGCTGCCGAAGGTGTTCTCGTACTGCCGCAGCGCGCCGAAGAAGGCCGCAAAGGCCTGCTGGCGCACGGCGCGGTCGGGGTGCTGGCGCAGGCGTTCGTAGCCGGTGTCGGAGACGCGCACCGTCTGGCCTTCCACCGTGAGGCTGGGCCACACGATGTCGGCGTTGACCAGCAGCGAGCGTGTCTCGCCGGCGGCGCGCAGCACCGGGCCCAGCGCGGCCAGCGCGCCCTCGGCCTCGGCGCCCAGCGTGTGGCGGGCCGCGCGCAGCACCTGGCGCAGGTTCACCGCGTGGCGGGCCAGGCCCGGTTCGCTGCGGATGAAGGCCTCCACCTTGTCGCTGCCCACGGCCTGGATCTCGGGGTCGACCCAGGCCCGCGCCGCGCCCCACTGGCCCCACAGCGCCTGCATCAGGCCCATGCGCTCCTGGTTGCGCGCGGCGCGGCTGTCGGTGCTGTACTGCGTGGAGGCGTAGACCCACACCCGCTCGCCGCGCAGCTGCAGCGCCGACAGCGTGTCCAGCGCCGTGCGCAGCGCGGCGGCGTTGCTGCCCAGCGTGCCGCGCAGCGCGGCCAGCTTCGGCAGCTCGGCCAGCAGCGCCTGGCGCTCGGCGTCCCAGGCGGCGTCGCTGGCGAACAGCGGGCGCAGGTCCCAGACCAGCCGCTCGGGTGCGTCGGCCATGCCGGCCGGCTGGCCGGGCTGGGCCGGCTGCGCCGCGGCGGCCACGGGCAGCAGCAGGGCCAGCGCGAGGGCGCCGTGGATGCGGGTGAAGCGGAACATGGCGAAGCCTCCGTTGAAGGGCGGCGACGATAGCCGAGTGCCCGGCGCGCAGCAATCGCGCGCCCGCTGCGGCGCAGCACGCCGGTCCGCACGGCGGTTGACGCCGGGGCTTGACCGTATCGACGGACCTCCCCGAGCATCGGCGCCGGCCGCCTGCGTCTCGGGCGGCGGGGAGACACGCCATGGCCACCCGCAAGACCGCCACGAAGGCATTCACCAAGGCACCGACCAAGCCGCCGAAGAAGACACCGGCCGCCGCCACCGCTGCCAGCCGCATCCAGCGCGTGGCGCGTCCCGACGCGCTGGACTTCCGCGACCGCCCGTTCCGCCCCAACGTCTCGGTCACGCCCGCGCCGACGCACTTTCCCAAGATCGTGCTGCCGGTCAAGCACCAGGGCGAGACCAACGCCTGCACCGGCTTCGCGCTGTCGCTGGTGGTCGAGTTCCTGCTGCGCCGCTCGGGCCGCGAGCCGAGGGCGCGGATCTCGCCCTTCATGCTGTACTCGATGGCGCGGCGCTACGACGAGTTTCCGGGCGCTGTGAAGGACGACGGCTCCAGCGCACGCGGTGCGCTCAAGGGCTGGTTCAAGCACGGCGCCTGCCGGCTGCAGCTGTTCGACGGCATCTCGATGCCGCCGGCCAGCGACAAGCTCGAGGACGACTGGTGGTTCGACGCCGTGCAGCGGCCGCTGGGCGCCTACTACCGCGTCGAGCCCAAGAGCATCGTCGACATGCACGCGGCGCTGAACGAGGTCGGCATCCTCTACGTCACCTCGGGCTGCCACGCCGGCTGGGACGAAGGCTTCGATGCACCCCGCCTGGCGCGCCGCCCCACGAGCTTCAAGAACGTGTGGGTCATCCCGCGCCGCGGCGGCCAGGCCGAGCACCCCGGCCACGCCTACGCGCTGGTGGGCTACAACGAGACCGGCTTCCTGGTGCAGAACTCCTGGGGGCCCGAGTGGGGCAGCCACGGCTACGCGATCCTGCCGTACGACGACTGGCTGGCCAACGCGATGGACTGCTGGGTGGCGCAGCTGGGCGTGGTCACGCACGAGCACCGCGCCATCGCCGGCGCGATGACGCTGCGCCAGGGCGGCGACGGCCGCGTGCAGCTGGCCGCCAACGAGGTGCTGCGCGACCGCGAGATCTCGCCCTTCATCGTGAACCTGGGCAACAACGGCGCGCTCAGCAATGCCGGAGAGTTCCGCACCCAGCCCGATGACGTGCGCGCCATCGCCGACGTGCAGCTGGCGCTGGCCCGTGAACGCTGGGGGCTGCAGGACCAGCCCGTCGACGTGTGCATCTACGCCCACGGCGGGCTGGTGGGCGAACGCGCCGCTGCGCGCATCGCCGCGCGCTGGATCCCGGCGCTGTACGACGCGCGCATCTTCCCCGTCTTCCTGATGTGGGAGACCGACCTGTGGACCACCATCGCCGGCCGCATCGACGACGCCGTGCGTGGCGTGCCACGCACGGCCGGCGGCTTCGGCCAGACGCTGGAGCGCTGGTGGAACCGGCGCCTGGAGCGCCTGCTCGCGCGCCCGGGCACGCAGCTGTGGGGCGAGATGAAGCAGAACGCCGACGCGATGAGCGCCTACCACGAAGGCGTGGCCGACGACGCGCAGGCCGGCGCGGTGCTGCTGTACCGGCACTTCAAGCACAAGGTCGGCAACCGCCAGGTGCGGCTGCACCTCGTGGGCCACTCGGCCGGCAGCATCGTCGCCAGCTTCATGATCGACCGGCTGGTGGCCGACGGCATGCCGCTCGCGTCGCTCAGCCTGATGGCGCCGGCCGTGCGCGTGGACACCTTCGACCGCCTGGTGGCGCCGCAGATCGAGCGCGGCGTCGTGCAGCGCTTCCAGACGCTGCACCTGAGCGCCCGCGCCGAGGAAGACGACCCCACCTGCGGGCCCTACCGCCGCTCGCTGCTGCACCTGGTGAGCGAGAGCTTCGAAGGCGGCAGCGGCGTGCCCATCTTGGGCATGCAGCAGCACTTCGACGCCTACCAGGCGCGGCGCGGCCTGCCCAACACCACCGCCATCGTCTCGCCCGGCCCCGAGGTCGCCAGCACCACGCACGGCGGCTTCGATGACGACCCCGGCGCGCTGGCGCGCGTGATCGCGTTCATCCGCGGCACCTGAAGCCCCCCTGGCGCCGCGCGCAAGTGTGCGCAATCGCACTGCAACGGGCCCGCGGACGGCCGGCACCAGGCCCGTGCTTGGGTAGGCTTGCACGCTTGCCCGCCACCGAGAGCGCCTGTTGAGCTACACCGTCCAACTCTGGGAACAACCCGCGGGCCAGCCGCTGCCGGCGGACGCTGCGCAAGTGTGGACACAGCTGCAGGGCCTGCTGGCCAGCCCCGACGCGCCCGGCGCCCGCCTGCACGCGCTGGCGCGGCAGCTGCGCGCGCAGTTTCCGGGCGACGACACCGACGGCGACGCGGACGACAGCGTCTTCGCCGAAGGCCCGCCCGACGCAGGCGGCGCGGGCGCCGTGTGGGTGCTGGCGCTGTCGCACCACCACCCCGACTTCGACCGCGTGCATGCCGTGATCGCGGCACGCGCGATGGCGCTGGGCCTGAACATGGCCGATGAGCAGGCCGCCGAGCTGTACCTGGCCGACGGCCGCGTGTTCGGCGACCGCCCCGGCGCGCAGTGCGTGCACGCGATGGCGGCGTACACCTGCGGCGACCTGCCGCAGGCCTGGCAGGGCTTCCTGGAGCTGTCGGGCCGCGGCAACGGCGCGGCCCTGCGCAACCTGGCGGTGATGGCGATCAACGGCGAGACCGTGCCGCGCCACCCTGCCCTGGGTCTGGCGCTGCTGACGCTGGCGGGCTGCGACGACGACGCCGCCCCCTTGCGCCGGCAGCTCCGCCCCGACCGCCTCGCCGAAGCCGACACGCTGCTGCAGCGGCTGCGCCAGCCCGGGCAGCTGGTGCCCGTGGTGCGCAGCACGGTGGCGCAGGCCGATTCGCTGTCGGGCCTGTCGCTGGTGCCGCTGGCCGACGAGGCCGCCGCGGCCAGCGGTGCGGCGGCACCCCCCGCGAGCCCCGCGGTGCAGGCCCTGGAGCAGCGCGCCCGCCAGGGCGACCGCGAGGCCTGCCTGGCGCTGGGCCGGCACTACAAGGCCGGCGACGGCGTCGCGCGCGACGACACCCAGGCCGTGCGCTGGTGGACGCAGGCCGCCGAACAAGGGCTGCCGCAGGCGCAGTTCAACCTGGGCGTGAGCCTGTCGGCCGGCGCCGGCACGGCGCGCGACGACACGCTGGCCCTGAAGTGGTTCGGCCTGGCCGCCGACCAGGGCCACGCCGAGGCCACCTACAACCTGGGCGTGATGCACCTGCGCGGCATCGGCATGCCGGCCGACCCGGTGGCCGGCAAGGCGCTGCTGACGGTGGCGCTGCAGCGCGGCAGCACGCGCGCCAAGGTGCCGGCCTCCGAGCCCGCCGAGCAGGCCCGCGTGGTGGCGCTGGCCGCGCTGCTGGCACCACCGGGGCAGCTGCTGTCGGCGCTGGCCGCGTGGCGGCGGCGGCGCGAGGCGCTCGTCGACGGGGCCGCTGCTGCGCCGGCGGCAGCCACGCCTGCCGCACCCGCCACCGCATCGGCCGCCGCGGCCCCCGACGCGCCCCCTGTCGGCACGGCCCCCGTGCCGGCAGCTCGGAAGCGCACGCGCGACCGGCCGGACCGTGCGCAGACCGGGCCCCAAAGCCGCAGTGACCGGAACCACCGCGACGGCAGGGACAGCCGCCACGGCAGCAGCGGCCGGTCGACCCGCCGTCGCAAGACCCGCAGCGGCGCCGGCCCGCTGGGCCTGGCCGCCGGCGTGCTGGGCACGCCGCTGCTGCTGCTGCTGGCGCCCACGCTCGGCACGGCGGCGTTCCGCGTGCTGCTGGGCCTGGTGTGCGCCGCAGCGGCCTGGGGCGTGTGGCGCGTGGGCACGGCGCTGGGGCTGGGCCGCGCCAAGACGCTGCCGCTGGCCGCGCTGGCACTGGTGCCGCTGCTGAACCTGGCGGTGTGCCTGGGCCTGGGCCTGCTGTGGTGGCGCCGCCGGCACTGAGCCGGCCCACGGCATCCGGAGCTGGCTGCGGTCAGCGTTCGCGCCGGTCGTCGTTGTGCTTGTTGTCGTTGCCGCGGTGGTCGTTGCCGCGGTGGTCGTTGCCACGGTTGCCGTTGCTGCGGTTGTCCTGGCGCCTGTCGTCGGGCCGCTGTGCGTCGCGCCGCGGGACGGCGTTGTCGTCCCGTGCGCCGTCGCGCGGGCTGCCCCTCGGCGCGTCCGTGCCGCGCTCGTCGCCACGCGGCGGCGCATCGCGCCGCATCACCGGCTCGCGGCGCGGCCGCGGATCGTTGTCGTCGCGGATGCTGCGCTGGCGGTCCAGGTCCTGCGGGTAGCGGCTCTGCGGGTACTTGCGCTGGTACACCGGCAGCGGCGCCGGCGGCGGCACGGCGCGGCGGTCCCAGCGGTCCCAGCCCGGGCGGCGCTGCTGCCATTCGCGGCCCCAGTGGTCGTCCCAGCGCGGCGGTGCGTCGCGTCGCCAGCCGCCGAAGTACGGCGGCGGCTGGCGGTAGTAGCGCACCGGCACGCGCAGCACGAACAGCGGCACCACGTCGCGCGCGGCGCGGTGCCACGGGCCGTTGTACCAGTCGCTGGCGTACCAGTCGTCGTTGTCGTAGACCCAGTACAGGCCGTCGTAGAAGAAGTAGTTGCCCTGCACCTGCGGCGCGTAATACACCGGGTACCCGGGCACGCGCTGCAGCTCCGGGAACACCGGCAGCTGGATGCCGATGCTGACCCCGGGCAGGTCGATGCCGATGCCCAGCGAGATCTGGGCGTGCACTGCGGGCACCGCGCCCAGCAGCAGCGGCAGGCTCAGGCACAAGGACGACAGGATGGGATGCATGGCGGCGGTCTCGCAACGGGCCCGCCGTCGTCGCGGCCGCAGGATGCGCCGCGACGGCAGGCACCATGGCGCCACCGTAGGCGCATTCCCGGCCGGCTTCGGTGCGCTGGCGCACCGAGCGGTGCGGGCCCCGGTGGCGCGCAGCCGGCACCGTGCCGGCACGCGTATGCTGGCCGATGGACTTTGCACTCTGGCTCGCGATCGGCGGTGCGCTGCTCGTGCTGATGGCGCTGGGCGGCTCGCTGCTGGCGCGGCTGCCCGTGAGCACCTCGATGCTGTACCTGCTGGCCGGCCTGGCCGTGGGCCCGCTGGGGCTGGCGCTGGCCGCGCCCGAGCTGGTGCAGCAGGCCGTGCTGCTGGAGCACCTGACCGAGGTCATCGTGCTGCTGTCGCTGTTCACCTCGGGCCTGAAGATGAGCGTGGGCCTGCGCGACAAGCGCTGGCTGGCGCCGCTGCGGCTGGCGCTGCTGTCGATGCTGGCCACGGTGGCGCTGATCACGCTGGCCGGCGTGGCGTGGCTGGGCCTGCCGCTGGGCGCGGCGGTGCTGCTGGGCGGCATCCTCGCACCCACCGACCCGGTGCTGGCCACCGACGTGCAGGTCGACGACCCCGCCGACCGCGACCAGCTGCGCTTTGCGCTGACGGGCGAAGGCGGGCTCAACGACGGCACGGCCTTCCCGGTGGTGATGCTGGGCCTGGGCCTGCTGGGCGCGCACGAGATCGGCGCGGGCGGCTGGCGCTGGCTGGCGGTGGACGTGCTGTGGGCCACCGCGGCGGGGCTGGCCGTCGGCGCCGCGCTCGGCACCGGCCTCGGCCGGCTGGTGCTGTACCTGCGCCGCCGCCACCAGGAGGCGCTGGGCAGCGAGAACTTCCTGTCGCTGGGCCTCATCGGCCTGGCCTACGGCATCGCCGTGCTGGCGCACGGCTACGGCTTCCTGGCGGTGTTCGCGGCCGGCCTGGCCTTGCGCCACACGGCGCAGCAGGCGAGCCCGCCGCGGCTGCCGCTGGCAGCGCCCGCCCCCGGCGCCGAGGCACCCCCCGCCGACGTGGCGCAGGCGGTGATGGACTTCAACGAGCAGCTCGACCGCATCGGCGAGATGGCCGGCGTGGTGGTGATCGGCCTGCTGCTGTGGGCCGTGCCGTGGACGCCTGCCGCCTGGTGGTTCGTGCCGCTGATGCTGCTGCTGGTGCGGCCGCTGTCGGTGGCCATCGGCCTGGGCCGGGCGCGCACGACGCCGCTGCAGCGGCGGCTGATCGGCTGGTTCGGCATCCGCGGCATCGGCTCGCTGTACTACCTGTGCTACGCGCTGAACCACGGCCTGCCGGCGGCCCACGTCGACACGCTGGTGGGGCTGACGATGGCCGTCGTGGTGACGTCCATCGTCGTGCACGGCGTCTCGGTGACGCCGCTGATGGCCCGCTACCGCCGCGTGCGGACGCCGAGGCGGTAGGTGCCGCTCACATCGGCAGCGTCGTCGGCCGCGGCACTTCGGTGCCGTACCAGTCGTGGATGCCCTTCTCCCAGGTGGCGTCGGCCATGTCGGGCCAATGGTCCTTGTCGAAGCCGGGTGCGCTTTCCAGGCGCTCGCGCGTCACGTCGAGCGTGAAGCACTTGTTGACCGTGTCGAGCTTCAGCGCCTGCCAGGGCACGGCGAACAGCTTCTCGCCCACGCCCATGAAGCCGCCGAACGACAGCACGGCGTAGCTGACGCGGCCGCTGCGCATGTCGAGCATCAGTTCCTTGATGTCGCCCAGGTCGTCGCCGCCCTTGTTGACGACGTCGTTGCCGATCAGCGTGTCGGCACCCATCAGATGCGGCCCCGGGCCGTGCCGCCCGTCCGGCCCGGTGCCCACCGTCGGGTGCACCTTGTACATGCCGTAGGCGTCGCGTTCTTCGTAGTTCATGCCGATCTCCAAGCAGTGGGTGGAGAGCCAGACTAGGGCCTGTTAACACAACCGCAGGCCGTCAGCGATCAGCGCGAAGCTGATGAAGGCGATGAACATGACGTCGAGCTTCTCGAAGCGGGAGAAGATGCGGCGGTAGCCCTTGAGCCTGCGGAACAGGCGCTCTACCTCGTTGCGACGCTTGTACATCGCCCGGTCGTATTCCCATGGCTCGATGCGCGTGCTGAGTGGGGGCACGACGGGGACGAAGCCCAGATCGAGCGCAAGCTGCCGAGTCTCGTTGCCCTCGTAGGCGCGGTCCATGATCAGGTGAAGAGGACGATTGGGCGGCCCCAGCCGCTTCAACAGCTCTCGTCCCTCGGGTGCATCGTGCGCCTGGCCTGGCGACAGCGAGAACGTTATGGCCGTGCGTGCGTCCGCAGCGAGGAGGTGGATCTTGGTGTTCCAGCCACCGCGGGACTTGCCGATAGCCTGCGGACCGTTTTTTTTCGAGCACCAGTGCCGTCCGGGTGCACCTTCACGCTGGTGCTGTCCAGGCAGACGGACTCGATCTTGATCTGCACGACCTGCGCACGCTGCAACTGCTCAAACGCCTTGTCGAGCACGCCGGACTTGGCCCAGCGGCTCATGCGCGTGTAGATCGTGTGCCAATTGCCAAACCGCTTGGGCAGACCGCGCCACTTGCAGCCGTGCTCGGCCACGTAAAGGATTGCGTTAAGCACTTGCAGATTCGACAGGCTGACGTTGCCTCGCTGGCGGGGCAAGCAGTGTTCGATCTGGGCAAACTGCGCTGCGGTGATCTCCATGGCCGCAGTGTCAAGACAATGCGGCTTCGGCGCAATTAGTGTTAACAGGCCCTAGGCGGCCACCCCTGCAGCGTCTGTTCGACAGCGCACCGCGCCCGCCGCGGGCATGATGCGGCGCCATGCCTGCGCGCCTGCCCAAGCACCGCTACCACGTGTACGTGGTGGAACTCGACGACCGCGTCTGGAACGCACCGCGCTTCCGCCGCGCCAACCCCGACCACGTGCTCGGCAAGCCCTGCGTCTACGTCGGCATGACCGGCCTCGACCCCGACCTGCGCTTCGACAAGCACAAGGCCGGCATCCAGGCCAACCGCTACGTCTTCGACCACGGCCTGCGCCTGCTGCCGGCGCTGTACGCGGTCTACAACCCCATGCCCTACGAGGCCGCGCGCGAGATGGAGGTGGAACTGGCGATTGCGCTGCGGGAGGAGGGGTATGGGGTGTGGCAGGGGTGAGGGGGCGGGCGGCGACGTCTCGGGGATTCGGGAGGCCATGAATGCACGGATTCGGCGGCGCCGTTCTGCCACGCGCGCATTCGAAGGCGTCACCGGCGGATCACAATGGCCGCATGCGCATGGGTTTGAAGCACGCACTTCCGCACTCTGGATTCCAAGCGAAGCTCAGAAGGACCCTGCAGCTCTGGACAGCGCGCGGCCCTGTGCTGTCCGAACAGTCGTCAGACCCCCTCACCGGCTTCCTGCGCCGGGACGGTTTCGTCGATGCACTGGGAGCCGCGCGACAGGCAGGGATCCGCGGCGTCGTGGCGTTGATCGACCTCGACAACTTCAAGCAAGTCAACGACGCCTGGGGCCACGGCATGGGCGACCACGTGCTCCAGGAAGCCGCGCGCCGCATCGCTTCCTCCTTCCGCGCCGCCAGCGCACTGTTGTCGCGTTGGGGTGGGGATGAGTTCCTGGTGTTCCTTCCGATGGACACCGAGCGCGCGACCGCGCTGCTCCAGGACTGCATGGACGCCGTCCGACGCCCGATGCATCTTGACGGCATGCCGGCGGGCGCGCACATCCATGTCACATTGTCGGCGGGCCTCGCGGCGCTTCCCGAGCGCGGACCGGTGGACAACGTCTTGCGGTCGGTCGATGCGGCGATGTTCGCGGCCAAGACCAGCGGGCGCGACAAGGTGCTCTGCTTCGACGAGGATGTGGGGTCCGTCATCGGCAGGCGGCGTGAGCTGGCCGCGGCGTTGAGCATCCTGCAGGACCGAAACCGAGAGCTGACGAGGCTGGTGGAGACCGACGCTCTGACCGGCCTGCGCAACCGCCACGCGCTCAACCAGGTTCTTCCCATCGAGGTCGGCGGGGAGACCGGGGGCTGGAAGCAATGCAGCGTGGCGTTTCTGGACATCGACCACTTCGGCGACTACAACCATCTGCACGGAGACAGCCAGGGCGACGATGTCCTGCGGAAGGTCGCTGACACGATCTCCCAGGCAGCTCGGCAATCGGACTTCGTCTTCCGCAAGGGGGGTGAGGAACTGGTGGTTGTTCTGCCGGAGACAAGCCTGGACGCGGCGAGAGGTGTGGCCGAGCGGATGCGCGAGGCGGTGCTCGGGCTGGGCATCCAGCACCAGGGCTCGAAGGTCGCGCCCGTCGTGTCCGTGACCGTTGGCGTTGCGTCCGCCGGCAACGTGGGACGGGTATCGGTGCAGCAGTTGATGGAACGCGCCAGCGAACTGGCGATGCAGGCGAAGGTCGCCGACAGGCGCAACGCGGTCCATCACTGCAACTGGCAAGACTGAGGGTGCAGGCGTGGCCGCTGGCGGCCAGTCGTCTCTTCCTGCTGGACTCTTCCGCCTGCTGCAAGCAGACGTAGGACGCCAGATTAGTTGCTCTGGCGCGGACCGCCAGACAACAACTTAGCCACGCCCGCGCCATAGCGTAGGCCGACGGTGAACATGAGTTGTTGCGACTGGACTATGGGCCCGCCAAAGTTGTTGCGCACTGGCAGTCATCCTAGCAGTTGACTCCCGTGGCTCACTGGGTGAGCCATGGTGGCGCTAACCTTTGGGACATGGGTCCTCAATCCAACACTGTCCTTGGATCACCACCGCGCTCGGCGCAGGACGCCCAAGAGGCCCTGGACAGCCTCGTCATGACGTGGGCACACGACATTGAGACGGGCGAGCCCGTCTACATCATGGAACTGGGGCCTGATCGAAACGGAATCAGGTGCAGATGCGAGTGCCGAAGCTGCGGCCACCCGTTGATGGCTGTGAACGCCGGCAAGGCGGAGGGCACGTACTTCCAGAAGCCGCACTTCAAGCATCGCTCAGGTGTCGTCAAGGACTCGTGCCTAGTACTCGCTGCGAGGGCCGCCGCGCTGCGCCTGTTGACAGAGGACGGCATGATCGACTTGCCCTCACGTACCCGATCAGCAACCTGGGAAGGGTTGAGTGGTTCTCAGTACGAGGGGAAGGCTGCAATCCAGGCTCAACGGCGACGGCTTTCAGGTTTCCAGTTTCGGGACCGAACCAGCGCCGTCTTGACCTTGGATGGCGGCCAACAGGTGGTGGTCCGGCTAACCGGGACGAACTTCACAGCAGAGCGGTCAAGCGCAGGGGACTCCGACGAGCGGGCCACGATCTATATAGACATCGACGACCCCCGCCTGGCAGGTCTTTCCCCTGAAGAACTGAGGTCGCGCCTGAAGCTCCTGCCCGAGCCCTTTGGCTGGCACTGCCATTGGGAAGATCAGGTCCTCGATCTGGAGGCGGCTTCAGACGCCCGGGCGCTCGCAAGAGAGATGCTCGATTGGCCAGATGGCATCACCGACCAAGACCTAGAAGCCGTTCCACCGGAGCTTCGCAGAGAGACGCTGCTTCACCTGACCGTGAAGGAAATCTTGGCGGCCTCTGGATACGTCGAAGTACCCGCTCTTGAGATCCACGAAGTTGCTGGAAGCGGAGAGACTCAGGCATCTGCCAAGGCTGTTCTGGTCAGGCAGCAGTCGCTCTCACTGAGCAACCCCCGCCTCGAACATCGCCTCGGCAAGGTCATCCCGGATGTTTGCGCGGACGCCATGGACGAAGAAGGCGGCAGCGTTGGTCTGCTTTGCATTGAAGTGACCGTTACCCATGGCTTCGACTCTGAACGACTCGGTCGGCTGAGGACGGCAAACCTGCTCACCCTAGAAGTCGACCTCAGCGAGGCCTATGGACGCATCAGCCGCGTGGACTTGGCCAAGCTTGTGGTCGATGGCCTCACTGGAAAGCGCTGGCTTCATCATCCCGGTCTGCTTGCGCGACAAGAGGAGCTTCGGGCGGCCGCTGTCGCAGCATCCGAGGCGAAGGTCAAGGAACTGCGGGAGGCATGGCGCACTGACCCTGAGCCCGCCGCCGCCCGCGCCATCCGGAGTCCAGGATTCGAAAGACCTGACTTGTCTGCCCTGCGAGCGAACCTCCCGTCACCTGACGAGGATCTAGCGCACTGCCGGACCACGTTGAGGGCCTGGAAGTCGGGGTGGACACCCAGCGAGGATCTTTTGGATGGCTTGCTCTCGCTCCGGCATGGCCTCGGCATTGGTCGACACCATGGCCTAACGGCAGGACAGGTCGCGCATAAGCTCAGGTGCACCATCGACACCCGCTTGCATTGCTTGGTCTTGATCGCTTTGAACGCCTACGGCGTAGACGAAGCGGATCGGGGTATCGTCGATGACTGGGCAACAGCCACAAGAGAGAAGGTCCGGGCGAAAGAGCCGATGTGGCGACCTCCTACTGGAGCGCTATCCCTGCTCAAGGATTTGCTCCCCGAACTGTCGGCCGCTGTGGAAAAAATGTTGAGCTTCTTCCGCAGACCGACACTAGATGTCCGATGGACTTCGGGTGAGCCGACAGCTGGTCATCTGAGCAGAGCCACTGCGATTCGACGGCACCTGTACCAAGACGGTGCCTACAGGCTCTACGCACCTCGAATCGACTATGACCGCGTGCTTTCTGAGGCTCGCAGTGCGCGCTCTCAACAGCGGAACATCGCCGAGCTGCTTGCCAAGTGGTCAAAGGAATATGCGCTTGGCGATGACCTCAAGCCGATCCTCGACGTCTTGCTGGCGGCCGGGCTCATTGCCTGATGCGGAGGTCAGGCTTGCTCAGCGTCGCCTAGGCCGAGCACGTCCTGGCTGATGCCTAAGGGTGGCGCTCGTCTGGGCTCCTCCAGAGTAGCAACGCACCGAGAGCATCGTGCTCGCCGATTAGCTCCCGCGCCAGCGTGATCCTCGCCCGGGCGCGATCTCGTTCCTCGGGCTTCAGACTCTCGGCTGTGGCCTTAGCCTCGTTTAGAAACGCCTGGATCCGCCGTACCTCGCCCCAGGCATCAATCGCCTGCAGCAACTCCTTCCGCGCCTCCTCTCTCGCTCGAACGCGTCGGGCGCGCTCCTCCTTCTCCTCTCGCTGTCGACGCTCTTCCTCCCACTGGCGACGTCGGATCTCGGCTTGACGTTCGCCCTCCTCAACCAACTGCGCGATCTCTCCGGCAGCGGCGGTTAGCTCGGTGACGATCTTGGCGAACTGGTTCGTCAGTTTCTTGTCCCCGCTCTCCCGCCACTGCTTCTTCCAACTGGCTAGGCCGTAGGGACTGAAAGCCTGTAGACAGAAGCGTCCAGTTGCATAGTCCCGTTTCGTGGTCCACGAGTGGATCGCGGAGTAGCGTCGTCGTTTTTCGACCGGCAAGTCTGCAACGGGGATGTACTTGCCGTTGACGTACTGGACCTCGATCTCCTCGGTCGTCTCGAACAAGGTCAGGCCTATGGCGACGGTGCCGACATACACGAACGTTGGTCGCTGTGGAGACCAGAGGTTGGCGTGGTGGTAGCCCTGGCGCGGTACTTCTCGCTCATCGACTTCGCATCGCGTGTAGTAGCGATCGGTCGGTGCAAGAACGACTCTGTGCCCCGCCAACTCCAGGTGCTGGAACAGCTGGTTCGCAACATCCAGCGCCGTGTCCAAGTTTTTTTCCGACACGACAAGATCAGGCAGCAGGCGCTTGGATGGTTTCAGAAAGCCTGCGTCGCTCGTCCTTCCCTTGAGGAAGAGGTCTCGGACGTCTGTGACGAGAGGGTGCCGCTTTAGGGTTTCGCTCACGGGCGGCTTCCGAAACCGCGGCACAGTTGTCGGCGGCCTGGGAAGGGGACGGGAAACGACGTCCGGTTCATGGCCGCGGTTCCAGACTAGTTTGTCGTCCGGGCGTGCTTCGGGCAAAGGAGGCTGCGGCTCTGCCTTCCCAAACTCAAGCTTTGCCCAATAGCCACGCGGCGGCCGCGGCACGCTCATCAGCGTGCAAATCCTGGCAAGGAAACTAGACGAGACGCCGTGTCGCTCGGCTACGCGGAGCATGGGTTCGCGCCATACCTGCTCATAGAGGTCTTCGCGGGTGACCTGCTGGGGTGCGGCGCGGGCAGACGGCTTTGGGCTTGGTTCATCCATCCGCGCAGTGTCGACGCGCCGTTCGCTCAGTCCCGCTTCAGGAGTTCAATGAAGGCGGGGTTGAGGAAGATCTTCTCGCGTCCGATCTTGTGCTCGCGGAGGATGCCAATGGTCGCGAGTTGCTTCAGGTAGACGCTCGCGGTCTGGCGCTTGGCCAGGCCCGCCTCCACGACGTGCGTGATCCGGCAGTACGGCCGCACGAACACCAGTTCTGCCAGCTCGCGTGAGTAGATCTGGCTGGCGTCTCGCCGCATCCGTTCAGTGGTTTCCTCGAGCAGACCACGGACGGCCAGGATCTTGTTCATGGTCCAGCGTGCCGTCTCCGTCACGCCGCTCAGCATGTAGAGGAGCCAAGGCTCCCAAGACCCGGTCTCGGTGACGGACTGCAGGCCGCTGTAGTAGTCGGCCTTGTTCCTGAGGATGTGGCGGCTCAGGTAGAGCACGGGGATGTCGAGCAAGCCCTGCTCGACGAGGTAGAGCAGATTGATGACCCGTCCCGTCCGGCCATTGCCGTCAGTGAACGGATGGATCGCCTCGAACTGGTAGTGGCCGGCTGCCATGCGCACGAGTGGGTCGATCTCTGCGGTGCCGGGCAGGGTCCCGTGCATCCACTGCTCCCAGTTCGCCAGCTTCTCGCGCAACAGGCCTTCACCCTCTGGCGGGGTATAGATGACTTGCCGGGTTCTGTCGTTGCTGAGCGTGGTGCCGGGCGTCCTTCGGATGTCCATGTCGACACCCTTGATCGCACGGCAGATCTGCACGGCCGTGTTCGTCGACAAGGGGCGCGTCTTCAGCGCCTGGTATCCCTCCCACAGCGCAGTCCGATAGCGCAGCGCCTCCTTGGTTGCTGGGTCTGCCTCGCCTTCGCTGACTCCATCGAAGAGGAACATCTGATCCGTGGTGGTCACGATGTTCTCGATCTCGCTGCTGGCCTGGGCTTCCAGCAGAGGGATGGAGTTGATCAGCACCCCCTGGTTCGGGATGAGTTGGCCCGCGGCTTTCAGCTCAGCGACGGCGGCGCGGGCGGCAATGCAGGCCTTGAGAACGGCGCGCGACTCGACGTCTGCTCCCGGCGGAAGCAGAGGGAGCTCGTTGTAGGGCTTGGAGGGGTCGAATGCCATATGTCGATCAGAGAGCCCGGGATCGACTCATCTCTAGAGACTTGTTCGAGCAATCGACATGATGCCAGAACGTGTCGAACGGAAGCGACTTCATCGACACGAAAGCTCGACATGTCGATGGCAAACGTTGTTCCGCGTTGTTCCAAATCGCTTGACAACGACCAACACCACCCCTACATTCCGGTACAACGTGGTACACGGTACAACGCGGAACAACAGGAGTGCTCCATGACCTACGTCGCTTCCAAGTCCCCCACCAAGGATCGCCCAGGCTTCAGCATCAGCTTTCGACACCCGTGCCGAAGCGACAGCAAGGGCAAGCCTGGCCTGAAAGTCCGGCGCGGCCTGGGTACCACCGATCCGACCGAAGCGGACCAACTGGTCGCCCAGATGAACCAGCTGCTTGCCGACGAGAGCTGGTGGAACGCCAGCCGCTACCAAGATGCTCTCCTGACGTTCGATCGCCGGATCGTCGACGCCTTCTTCGACGGTCTCCAGGCCGCGGTTGCCAGTCCGAAGGGACTGCGAGACAGCTTCATTCCTCTTCCGACCCGCGAGGGAGGCTACGCACGGGTTCTCTTCGTGGGCACCACTGGGGCAGGCAAGACCTCGCTCCTGCGCCACCTCATCGGCTCGAACCCTGATCGAGATCGGTTTCCATCGACGTCCACCGCAAAGACGACCGTCTCCGACATCGAGGTCATTCCCACTGAGGGATCGTTCAAAGCGGCGGTCACCTTCTTTTCAGAGCACGCGATCCGGGCCAACGTTGAAGACTGTGTGCTCGCCGCCGGCACGGCCGTCTGGGACGACATGCCTGACGACAAAGTCGCGGACAAGCTTCTGCATCACGCCGATCAGCGATTCCGACTCAGCTACGTCCTCGGGGCCTGGACCGACACCAAGGACGCCGTCGACGACGATGACTGGGACTTCGGCGGCGCAGCACCCCAGCAAGCCAACCTTGCCACCGACGACCGGGAGGCAGTTCCGGCGGAAGACGCCATCAAGCTGCAAGCAAAGCTGCGCGGCTACGTCGGCCGCATTCGCACCATCGCCAACGACCGGGCCAAAGCAATCAAGGACGAGCTACTGCCCGACCCTTCGACCGCTCAAGCCGAAGACCTGCAGGCCGCACTCGAGATCTTCCAGGGCGAACTACTCGACGACGATGCCTTCCGTGACCTCGTCCTTGACATCATGGACGATGTACAGCTGCGCTTCGAGCGACTCGACGTTGGAGAACTGACCCGTCGCGGCAAGACGTCGTCCTGGCCGGTTCTGTGGACGTACGAGAGTACAGATCGGGACGAGTTCCTGCGACAGGTCCGTTGGTTCTCGAGCAACTACGCACCGGCGTTCGGTCGACTCCTCACGCCGCTGGTCGACGGCATCCGCGTGCAGGGACCGCTCTACCCCGTCTTCACGGACAGGCAAGCCAAGGTTGTCTATCTCGACGGGCAGGGCTTGGGGCACACGCCCGACTCGTCGAGCAGCGTGACCACTCACGTGACCGAAAAGTTCGCTGAAGTCGACACGATCCTCCTGGTCGACAACGCCGAGCAGCCGATTCAGGCCGCGGCACAAGCAGTGCTTCGCGCAGTAGCCGCCAGCGGCAACTACGGCAAGCTTGCCATCGCGTTCACCCACTTTGACCAGGTCAAGGGGCTGAATCTGCCGGGCTTCGCAGCCAAGCGATCACATGTGCTGGCGTCCGTCTTCAACTACCTTGCGCGCCTGCGAGAGATCCTGAACGGCCCGATCGTTACCGCCATGGAGCGAACGATCGACAGTCAGTGCTTCATGCTGGGGGCACTCGACGAGGCGTCTGAGAAGCTGCCGCCAGGCGTGCGCGGACAGCTCGGCCTGCTCCTGGACCAGTTCGAGAAGTCAGTCGCGCCGCCGCCGCTTCCGGACGCCAAGCCATCGTACGACCCAGCAGGACTGGGGTTCGCGGTGCAACGAGCAGCGGAGAGTTTCCAGAAAGTGTGGGCGTTCAGGCTCGGGTTCGCGCACAGCTTCGAGGTCGGCTCCGAGCACTGGACGCGGGTGAAGGCTCTCAATCGACGCATCGCCAACGAGATCGACGTCGAGTACGACTCTCTGCGTCCCGTCGCCGATTTCGTAGGCCGGATCACCGAAGAGGTCTCCAACTTCCTCGACCATCCGGTGAAGTGGACACGCACGCCCAACGACGATACCGAGGCGCAGGAAGCCATCGCCCCGATCCGCCAAGCCGTATTCCGTGAGTTGCACAGTCTCGCCATGGAGCGTCTGCTCCAGGAGCATCTCAGCGACTGGCGCCAAGGCCTTGAGCACAAGGGCAAGGGATCTGCAACACGACGTGCCATCGACATCCGTGGCATCTATGAGCAAGCAGCCCCTGTCCCTGGGACCGTCAACAGCGCACCGGCACTCAACTTCATGAAAGCCGTGCGAGAGATCGTACGCACGGCGATCCAAGAGCAGGGCGGGGAGATGCGAAGCGAGTAGGGCGCTGAGCAGCATCAGTCGAGCAAACAACGCAGCCTAGGCAGACCATAGGGAGGCAACATGCAGGTGAAGACAGGGTGGGTTCGCCCGCCCCACGCGATTGGCGGACTGGATCACCTGGGCACGCAGGCACCCTGTGTGCTGATCTACTCGCAGCTACTCCCGGGCATCACGAACGTCACGGACAGGGCTCGCTACTACTCGTTCTATCCGTGGGTCGTCTGGTCCTTCGACAAGCGATTCCCCAACGCGTCCGCGGACACATTACGGGAGTTCTACCGCCGCGCAGACTGCCTCTTCTCACTCATCGCTGAACGGCACTCACGTCAAACCGATCACGACCATGAGCTTCACGGGGCGGCCATGGTCGGTCGAGTGCAGCTGGTGCCCGCCCTCGATCGGCTCGAGAAGGGCCAAGAGCTGCGCCTATCGGACTACACGGGAAGCGCCCCTGGGCGCCGCTACTTTCTGAACCCCTTCGGTGGCCTGGGGCAGTACTACGCCGGTGCGCTGAGCCAGCTTGAGTTGATGGACCCCTCCTCAAAGCCGTGGATGAAGTACACGGTAGAGCGAGGGCAACCGCTGGCGGAGGCTATCGAGGTGGCCACTCCCGCAAGCTACTTCTGGGACGTTCTCGAACGCGACGTCGTCACGCTCGGCGACCTGGACCATCTTGCGGGGTTCTGCGCATGCAGCATCCGCCACAACCCGATTGAGCAACAGCGGCTCCACGACATCTTCTTCGATCGAAAGTCCGAGTTTGCAGAACTGGGCCTTCAGCGACGGAAGACCCTGGCTCTCCTGCTCCACCTCTCCAGGGAGCTTCACAAGACCGGAGGACATGACCTCACGGAAGCGCGCTTTCGCGCAGCTGTCTATGCAGGAACGCTTCCAGGACAGCACTCTTACCTCATCCCGCCGACGCTGCGCTCTACCAAAGACGCCTGGGCCCTGTATCAGCGCAACGACCTGCTCTCCGTCACGATGCAGAGCGTCTTCGCGATCTGCCTGGAGCAGTTGCTCGGCTCTGGCGCGCATGACGACATCGATGGCAGTTCGGTTGAGCGATTCGCGCAATCTCTTGCTCGCTCCAGCCTTGTTGGCGAGGCGTGTTCACGACTTGATGCGCCCTCGCTGGCCACCCTCGTGCACAAGCTGTCGCGCGATGGCGTCTCGATCAGCGACTGGGAGCACCCCGATCACGAGATCGCGACGGCACAAAGACTGGCAGCTGGCGTTGAGAGACACACGCCACGGGACGAACTCCTTTCCGATGCCTTGAGGGTCATCGCACTTCTCTATGTGCGAGACGACCTCACCGCCCGCGCCTACGGAAATCTGCCCATCACGGACGACGCCCTGGAGGACTACCCCATCAACCTAGCGAGCTTCCGCGCTCGATACGGACGCTGGCAGGACTGCCCACTGCCAGAGCTGTTCGCTGACCTCTTCGCATGGCTGATGAACACCCACTTGCGCGTCGCCCTCCGCAAGCTCCGCCAGACAACCCACTCAACCTTTCGCTTCCGCCCCACCGAGCGCGGCCTCCAGGTCGTCGACGATGTGCCTCCGCCAGCACCGACTACGCCACGCTTTCGCCAGGCCGTGCAGGTTCTGCGCGACGTCGGGGCGTTGGATCGAGACCGAGGCCTACCCGGCAAGCCCACGATCCCGTCGCCCGACGGAACGCGTCTGATGGAGGAGATCCTTGGCTGATTCCAACGAAGTCTCCATCCTCGATGTCATCAAGCGAGGTGGCTTCGAGGCGTCTCTGATCACGACCTTCAACGCCACGCTGCCGTTCTACGAAGAAGTTGTGCTTCGGCGGCTGATCGCAGCGGGCGTCCGCTACAACGTCGTGCTGATGGACGCGGCCCAGTGCGCGCAGTCCTGGACCAGCGAAGCTGCCCGCCCTCGCCTCGCCGGCCACGGCTACACACTCGTTCCGATGCGGGCATCCGGGGCCTTTCACCCAAAAGTCTGCCTACTGCTGGGGCCGAAGAAGGCCGCGATGCTTGTCGGGAGCCACAACTTGACGCTCTCTGGATTCGGCTTCAACCGGGAAGTGACCAACTGGATTGAGGTCGAGGGCCCGAAAGACATCGAAGGCGTTGCGGCTCTTGCCGATGCCTGGACACTCGTCGACGGGTGGTTAGAGCAGCAGCGCGAGTGGTTGCCAGATGCGGTCAGGGAATCTGCCCTTGCACTCGCCAACTTCGTGCGCCCCATGACACAAGGCAGCCGGGGGATCGCCCACTCCGGAATTGTTGGTCAAGCAGCTGATGGGCCTTCGCTCTGGGAGCAGCTGTTGTCCCGAGCCCCGCGCAACCCGAACCGCATATCAGTGGTGGGCGCCTTCTTCGATGCGCGCTTCGAGTTCCTTCGACGGCTTGAAGGGCAGTGGCCGAACGCAGAGATCGTCGTGGCCATCGATCCCCAAACTGTCCAGATCGGACACCAGGTAGCCGGATTGCGAGCTCGCTTTGTCAGAGCATCATCGATCTGGCCAGACACTGAGTCCTCGTATCTGCACGCCAAGGCGATCTACTTCGAGAGTCCTGAAGAACCAACGCTGGTGTCCGGCAGTGCGAACCCAAGCTCGCCTGCTTGGTTCAACTCAGGCGGATCAGGCAACGTAGAGGCAGTGATGATCCGAAGCGGCTCTGAGGCTCTCGCAGCTGCAGCTGCCATGGGCATCTCTGAGTGCTTTCGAGGCGATCCGATTGACGCCGAGACGCTGTCCCAAGCGGTAGAGCGCACGCGCAGCGAACTGGCGAAGCAAGAGCCGCCTGTGGCCTCCGTCTGCATGGGTGTCGCAGACCCCGCGGACGACCTCGTCTGGCTTCAGCCGCCAACCGGCCGTCGGTTCGTCTCTGCACTGGCGTTCGGCCCGGATGCTTCTCACGCCCAGCCCGCAGTCCTTCGTCAGCATGGCGACAACCGAGTTTCCCTGACGATCGACGGATCTCTACCAACCATTCGGTCCGCGCTCCTGAAGTCGGCAGATGGCGGGGCTGATCTTCGTGTGCTCGTCCACCACCCTTCGGTCCTTGCTGGGCTGAGCCAAACCAAGAAGCAGGCTGCTATCCGAGAGGCGCTCGGTTGTCTGGGATCCGACGATGGCGATGTTGCTCGCCTCATCGCCGCTGTCGAGCGCGTCATCTTTTCGGAGGACGTCGAGCGCGACATACAGACTACTGGCGGCACGCGCGCTGCTGACTCCGGTCAGAAGGACTCACCGGAGCGGCCAGGAAGCCTCGCTGTGCATGTGGCGGACATGTCCAAGCAGCGAAAGAAGCTGCGCCTGCTCAAAGCCGGAGATCTTGCCTACCTGATCGATGTACTGATTCGACGACTGGGCCTAGACCTTCAAGATCAGCCCAAGTCCGGCGATCGAGTCGAACGAACGGAAGAGGAGCAAGTGGGTCAAGACGATGAGGCACCGCAGCCCCTCCCCTCAATCGGGTCAGGCATCGAGACCGCGCAGATCGCAAAGGTCGTCTCTACCCGGGCTCGTACCCTTATACGTCGCATGGTTGCGCAGCTGAAGCTTGCATCGAAAGATGAGCGTAGAGCACCCAGCGCAATCGTTCAGCTCGTCGCCGTTCTGGGCGTCGTCCGGGAGCTCCGGCGCTTGAGGAACGCCGAACGGTGGAGAGGAATGCCAAGCCTGGTCGAAGAGCGAGACCGCCGTCTACTCCTCAAGGAGGCGATGGCAGCGCTCTTCGGACATCGCTCGATGCTCTTGCCCAAGCTTGCTCAACGGGCAGAGGGCGAGATCGACGAAATTGGCCACCTTCGCTCCTTGTTGCTATGGCTCGCATGGGATTTGGGTGAGGAGCTCACCGATCACATCGGCGCGCTCCAGGAACGAGAGGTCCGGGAGCGCCAGATCAGTGCAAACGCCACCCTCCTCGAACTCCTGCCCCAGGTGGTCAGCCGGGACGATGAGATCGCAGAGCTTGAACGGAGCCTCTTGATGACCGCTATGCCGACCGGTGAGGAAGGCGCTCGACTGGCTCGGTGGCTCGAGCGCCACCTCGGTATCGGTCGACAGGTTGCCTCGATGTCCAGCGAAGCTAGGAGTATTCGGCTCGGCAATCTGGCGCCGGTCCCCAAGTCCAACCCACCACGTCACCGGGTCGTCTGCAGCCTGAACGCTTCGGAGATTTCCTTCTGGGAGTTCGACGCAGAAAGAACCTTCAGTCGCCAACTGGTAGGGCTTGGATAGTCGTTCTCTTGACCCGGCCGCATTTGCTTTGCTCACGAGCGGGCGGGACTGTTCCACCTGGTAGGCTGCGAAGCACTGACACGCTGCGAAGTCAGACCCAGGGATGGACGAAACCACTCGGTACTACCGCCAATTCGCTGCTGAGTTCTTCGACAGCACGGTCGCCGTCGACATGTCGCCCATTCGCGATCGATTTGCGGCGATGCTCGCGGCGGGCGCCCGAGTCCTCGACGCCGGCTGCGGATCCGGCCGAGACGCCAAGGCTTTCGCGCAGCTGGGCTTCCGCGTATCGGCCTTCGACGCATCACCCGAACTCGCCGAGCGCGCTTCCACCCACTGTGGATTTACCGTGGACGTGCGGACGTTCCAGGACGTCGACGAAGTGCACGCTTACGACGGCATCTGGTGTTGCGCCAGCTTGCTGCACGTCGAGCCTTCGGAGATGCCCGAAGTGCTGTCACGGCTGTGGACCGCGCTGGCGCCGGGGGGAGTGCTGTACGCCAGCTTCAAGAGCGGGACCGGCACCCGACTCCACGGCGGTCGTCGCTTCACGGACGCGGACGAATCGCAGGTGGTCGAGTGGCTTGCGGCCCTTCCAGCGGTCGAGCGGTCCGAGATCTGGTCTACGGATGACCAACGCCCTGACCGGTCCGAGAAGTGGACCAACGTTCTGGGCAAGAAGGCGCTCGAGTCACCGCGCCGCCTCGTCACTGGGGATCGCGACCACTTTCTTCCACACCTGTCCGAGGCTATGTCGCGGGCGACAGAGGTCGACCTCGCGGTGGCCTTCATCAAGACCACGGGGCTACGCCTGCTGTTGCCAGATCTACAGGCGGCACTGGCGAACAACAGCGGCCGCACGGTCCGCGTCCTCACCAGCGACTACCTCGACATCACCGACCCGGAGGCGCTGAGGCTTCTCCTCCTGCTGCAGGAGCAAGGTGCCGAAGTGCGCGTGTTCGTGACGGCGGGAAGCAGCTTCCACCTGAAGGCCTATATCTTCGCCCGCCTGTCGGACGGGGAATTGGTGGAAGGTACGGCGTTCGTCGGGTCGAGCAACATCAGCCGACAGGCGTTGCAGGAAGGTCTGGAGTGGAACTACCGCGTCGTCTACCCGGATGACCGCGGCTTCCTGGAAGCGCGCTCACGCTTCGAGGAGATCTTCTCCCACCCCAGCACCGTGGCCCTGTCAGACTCGTGGATCGAAGCCTACGAGAGGCGGCGCGTCCCGCCACCACGGTCCGTCGCACCCGGTAGCCATGAGCAAGAGGCGCCGCCAGAACCGACAGCCGTGCAGAAGGCGGCACTCGCTGCCTTGCACGGGACGCGTCAGCAGGGCTTTCGGCGAGGTGTTGTCGTCCTGGCGACCGGTCTGGGCAAGACCTGGCTGGCTGCGTTCGACGCTGCTCAACTGGGGGCCCGTCGCGTACTGTTCGTCGCCCACCGCGAGGAGATCCTCGCCCAGGCTGCGGCAACCTTCGTCCGAATCCGGCCTCGTGCTCGCGTGGGCTATTACATGGGCCGCAGCAGAGACGCCGAGGTCGATGTGCTCTGCGCATCGGTCCAAACGCTCGCCCGAGCAGCGCACCTCGAACGCTTCGCGCCGCAGCACTTCGACTACGTGGTGGTCGACGAGTTTCACCACGCCGCGGCATCGACATACCGCCGGCTGCTGAGTCACTTCGCGCCGTCGTTCCTGCTCGGCTTGACGGCCACGCCAGATCGCACCGACCAGTCCGACATCCTCTCGCTCTGCGACGACAACCTGGTCTACGGGTGCCACCTGTTCGAAGGCATCACCGCTGGACTGCTCGCTCCGTTCCACTATTGCGGGATCCTGGACGAGTCGGTCGACTACCGGGAGGTGCCGTGGCGCAACGGCCGCTTCGACCCGGAGGCGCTGTCCAACAAGCTGGCGACGTTGGCGCGCGCTCGGCATGCGCTATCTCAGTGGCGGCAGCGAGCGCAGAAGCGCACATTGGCCTTCTGCGTGTCCATCCGGCACGCCGAGTTCATGGTCGACCAGTTCGCCCGTGCCGGTGTCGCTTGCGCGGCCGTCTATGCAGGCTCGCCGCTGGGACGCGCTCAGGCGCTGGAGCGCCTGGAGACCGGGGACCTGAAGGTTCTCTTCACGGTGGACCTGTTCAACGAGGGCGTAGACCTACCCAGCATCGATACGGTGATGATGCTTCGCCCGACCGAGTCGAAGATCCTCTTTCTCCAGCAGCTGGGACGGGGCCTTCGCCGGAGCGAAGGCAAGACGCACCTGGTCGTCCTGGACTTCATCGGCAACCACCACAGCTTCCTGCAGAAGCCACAAGCGCTCTTTGGTGTCGGCTCCACCTACAAGGCGCTTGCATCGTTCGCGCGGGACGTCGAGCAGAAGCGCCTGGATCTCCCAGCCGGCTGCTACGTCAACTACGACCTCGGGATCATCAACTTCCTGAAGTCGCTCGACAGTGCGGGTCCGAAGAATGACTACGAGGCGCTGCGCGACATCCTCGGCCGGCGGCCCACGTTGACTGAGTTCTATCGGTCGGGTGCCAGCGTGGCTTCCATGCGGCAGCAGTCGGGCAGCTGGTTCCAGTTCGTTGCCGAGATGGGCGACCTCGACGAGGAAGAGCGCGATGCCGTACAGCAAGCGGCATCGCTGCTGCGCGCGGTCGAGACCACCTCGATGACCAAGAGCTTCAAGATGGTTCTCTTGGAAGCCTTCCTGGAGCTCGAAGGACTGGTGAAGCCCTGTCGCGTCGACGAGCTGACGCGCCGTTCGAAGGAGGTTCTGCACCGGCGGCGGCCATTGCTGGCGGATCTATCGGCGGAGATGATCGATGCGTCTGGCGACTCCGACCTGTGGGAACGCTACTGGCGGGACAACCCGATCAAGGCCTGGACCGGCGGCAACTCGGCATCGCAGGGCACGCCCGTATTCCGCACCACGCCAGGCGGTGAGTTCACGCTGACGGGCGAGGTGCCGCCGAGCATCGCACCGGCCCTCAGCACACTGCTGCAGGAGCTCGTCGACTTCCGCCTGGCCAGCTACGAGAGCCGCGCCGCGCCCTCGACGGAAGACGCCAAGGTCATCGCCTTCCCCCGTCCCAAGCGGGACGCGATCGAGCTGCCGTACTTCCCGAACCTGAAGATCGCCTGCGGGCACTTCAAGGCAGGTCGCACCGACTCGGAGGAGCACAGAAGTCTTCCTCCTGCATACGGCCAGCTCGATCCGAGCCGGCACTTCATCGCCCGCGCCTCCGGCAACTCCATGAACGGCGGCAAGAACCCCATCCGGGACGGCGATTACCTCCTTTTGGAGCTGCTCAGCCCCAGCAAGGCCGGTTCGATCACAGGGACGGTCATGGCCATCGAGCGCCAGGACGAGGTCGGTGGCGACAACCAGTACCTCCTCCGCGTGGTGACCAAGGCAAGAGACGGCCGGTACGTGCTGAAGGCCAACAACCCGGACTACGAGGACCTGGAGGCGACCGATGACATGCGGACACTCGCCCGGCTGAAGGCCGTGGTCGACCCGCTTGATCTCGCCATCGGTCAGCCGTTCATGCGTGAGGACATCCCGCCTCTGTTCGGCGAGACGTTCAACCCGGGGAGTTGGAACTCCGGGCACGTCACGCTGAACGACAAGAAGGCCCACGTCCTCCTGGTAACGCTCAGCAAGCGGGGCAAGGCCGAAGAGCACCGGTACCTCGACCACTGGATCGACGAGCACACGTTCCACTGGCAGAGTCAGAACGCGACGACACCGACGAGCAAGCGGGGCGAGGAGATCATTCACCATCAAGCGCGTGGCATTGATCTCCACTTGTTCGTGCGCACAGAGAAGCTGGCCGCCGGCAAGGCCGCGCCTTTCGTTTATCAGGGCAAGGTCATCTACCGCTCACACCAAGGCGAAGGGCCCATGAGCGTGACCTTCGATGCGCCGAGCGCAGTGCAGTAGCGGCAAGCAAGAGGAGACGCGATGAGCGAAACCAGGGACAACGGCGACGGGCGCGTGGCAGTGCTGGTCGATTGCGACAACACCAGCCCCGAGATCCTGGAGTTCGCGCTGCGCGTCGTGGCCCAGTTCGGGCGCGTCGTACTGCGGCGAGGCTACGGCAACCATGGGACCTTAGCCGCCGCACGCTAGCTGTCTCGACATCGGAGAGGCTTGGGTGGAGCCGTTCACCAGTTCGTACGCCGGGACACAAAAAACACTAGCGCCTCTGCCGCACATGGCTTCCCGGTAGGCGCACAGCCTCCGGTGGTATGCACCAGGGCTAGGCATCGGCATCTGGCGTTATGGAGCTGTTTCTCCCCCGGCTGACACGCACGATGCAGTCGCCCAAAGGAATGGGCTTAGCGGCCGAGCATTTAGACAGACAGAAGCGGCAGTAGGCCAGTCGCACGAACTAACGCCCGCCAGTCGCAGAACTGTGGCGCGAGTCGCACTTAACTTGGCGCCCTACGGCAGACGTGCGCTCACGCGTCGATATTCGCCGCCCGCAACGCATTCGCCTCGATGAAGTCCCGCCGCGGCTCCACCTCGTCGCCCATCAGCATCGTGAACACGCGGTCGGCTTCGATCGCGTCCTCGATCTGCACCTTCAGCAGGCGGCGCACGGTGGGGTCCATCGTGGTCTCCCACAGCTGCTCGGGGTTCATCTCGCCAAGTCCCTTGTAGCGCTGGCGACCCACGGCGCCTTCGGCCTGCGCCATCAGCCAGCCCATCGCGGCGCGGAAGTCGCCCACGCGCTGTTCCTTCTGCTTCTCGCCTTCGCCGCGGCGCACCAGGGCGTCGGCACCCAGCAGGTCCTTGAAGGTCTGGCCGGCTTCCTTCAGCGCCGCGTAGTCGGCGCCGTGCACGAAGTCCTGCGTGATGACGCTGGCCTTGATGTTGCCGTGGTGGCGGCGGCCGATGCGCAGCAGGTGCTTGTCGGTGCGCGCGTCGAACTGCGCCTCGACGATGGCGTCCACCAGCGCCGCCTGCAGCGCAGTGGCGCTGGCTTCGGCGGCAGCGGCGTTGTCGAGATCGATGGCCAGGCCGTTGGCGATGGCACGCAGCGCGTCCAGGTCCATCCAGTTGCCCAGGCGCTCGATCACGCTGTTGGCCAGCAGGTAGGTGCGTGCCAGGCCTTCGAGGGCCGTGCCGTCGATGGGCGCCCGGCCACCCTCGGCCGTGCCGTCGGGCAGCACCACGGCGCCGTCGAGCGCCACCTTCAGCAGGAAGCCGTCGAGCTCATGGCCGTCCTTCAGGTACTGCTCGTGCTTGCCGTGCTTGACCTTGTACAGCGGCGGCTGCGCGATGTAGATGTGGCCGCGTTCCACCAGCTCGTGCATCTGCCGGAAGAAGAAGGTCAGCAGCAGCGTGCGGATGTGGGCGCCGTCCACATCGGCGTCGGTCATGATGATGATGCGGTGGTAGCGCAACTTGTCGATGTTGAAGTCGTCGACGCCGATGCCGGTGCCCAGGGCGGTGATCAGCGTGACGATGCTGTCCGACGACAGCAGCTTCTCGTAGCGCGCCTTCTCCACGTTCAGGATCTTGCCGCGCAGCGGCAGGATCGCCTGGAACTTGCGGTCGCGGCCCTGCTTGGCGCTGCCGCCGGCGGAGTCACCCTCGACGATGTAGATCTCGCACAGCGCCGGGTCCTTCTCCTGGCAGTCGGCCAGCTTGCCCGGCAGGCCCATGCCGTCGAGCACGCCCTTGCGGCGCGTCATCTCGCGCGCCTTGCGCGCGGCTTCGCGGGCGCGGGCGCTGTCGATGATCTTGCTGCAGATGATCTTGGCGTCGTTGGGGTTCTCGAGGAGCCAGTCGTTGAGCAGCTTGCCGACGATGTCTTCCACCGGGCCGCGCACTTCGCTGCTGACCAGCTTGTCCTTGGTCTGGCTGCTGAACTTGGGCTCGGGCACCTTCACGCTGACCACGCAGGCCAGGCCTTCGCGCATGTCGTCGCCGCTGACCTCGACCTTGGCCTTCTTGGCCAGCTCGTTGTCTTCGATGTACTTGTTGATCACGCGCGTCATCGCCGCGCGCAGGCCGGTGAGGTGGGTGCCGCCGTCGCGCTGCGGGATGTTGTTGGTGAAGCACAGCACACTCTCGCTGTAGCCGTCGTTCCACTGCATCGCGACCTCGACACCGATGTTGGTGGCGTTGTCGCTGAGCTTGTCGCCCGCGGCGTGGAAGATGTTCGGGTGCAGCACCTTCTTGCCGGTGTTGATGAACTGCACGAAGCCGCGCACACCGCCGGCGAAGGCGAAGTTGTCTTCCTTGCCGTTGCGTTCGTCGACGAGGCGGATCTTCACGCCGTTGTTCAGGAAGCTCAGCTCGCGCAGGCGCTTGGCCAGCACGTCGTAGTGGAAGTCGACGTGGCTGAAGATGGTCTCGTCGGGCAGGAAGTGCACCTCGGTGCCGCGCAGCTCGGTGTCGCCGGTGATGCGCATCGGACTCGTCTCGACGCCGTCGCGCAGCTCGATCACGCGGTCCTGCGTGAAGCCGCGCTTGAACTCGATCTGGTGGACCTTGCCTTCGCGGCGCACGGTCAAGCGCAGCCACTTGCTCAACGCGTTGACGCAGCTCACGCCCACGCCGTGCAGGCCACCGCTGACCTTGTAGCTGTTCTGGTTGAACTTGCCGCCGGCGTGCAGCTCGGTCAGCGCGATCTCGGCGGCACTGCGCCTGGGCTCGTGCTTGTCGTCCATCTTCACGCCGGTGGGGATGCCGCGGCCGTTGTCGATGACGCTGATGCTGTTGTCGCTGTGGATCGTGATCGTGATGTCGTCGCAGTGGCCAGCCAGCGCTTCGTCGATCGAGTTGTCGACCACCTCGAACACCAGGTGGTGCAGGCCGGTGCCGTCGGAGGTGTCGCCGATGTACATGCCAGGCCGCTTGCGCACGGCTTCCAGGCCTTCGAGGATCTGGATGCTGCCCTCGCCGTAGGCCTCGGACGCCTCGCTGCCGGTGGAGGCCGCAGCCCCTTCGGCGGACGGCACCTCGCGTTGGGTGACACCGTCCTTGGGCTTCTTGTCTTCGCTCATCGGGAACTCTCTTCACTCATGGACCGCGTGGTTCGCGGCCCTTTAGAAACGCTGAAGCGGGCACGAGGCCCGCTGCGGCTGGCGCTGGCGCCGACTGCGCCTAGATCCGCATGGGCATGACCACGTACTTGAAACCGGCCTGGTCGGGCACCGTGAACAGCGCACTGGCAGCGGTGTCCTGCAGCTCGAGCTTGACCATCTCCTGGCCCATGTTGGCCAGCACGTCGATGAGGTACGTGACGTTGAAGCCGATCTCGATGCTGTCGCCGTTGTAGTCGACTTCCAGCTCTTCCTTGGCCTCTTCCTGCTCGGCGTTGCTGGAGGCGATGCGCAGCACGCCCGGCTCGATGTTCATGCGCACGCCCTTGAACTTCTCGCTCGTCAGGATGGCCGCGCGCTGCAGGCAGGCCAGCAGCGCCGCGCGGCCCAGCACCAGCGCGTTCTTGTGGTTCTTCGGGATCACGCGGTTGTAGTCGGGGAACTTGCCCTCGACCAGCTTGGTCACGAATTCCATGCCGCTGAAGGCGAACTTGGCCTGGTTGCCGGCGAAGCGCATCTCGATGGCGGTGTCCTCGTCCTTCAGCAGGCGCTGCAGTTCCAGCACGGTCTTGCGCGGGAGGATGACTTCCTGCTTGTTCGGCACCTCGGCTTCCAGCGTGCTCTGCGCCATGGCCAGGCGGTGGCCGTCGGTGGCCACCAGGGTCAGCGTCTTGCCTTCGGCGATGAACAGGATGCCGTTGAGGTAGTAGCGGATGTCGTGCACCGCCATCGCGAAGTGCACCTGGTTGATCAGGTGGCGCAGCGTCTTCTGCGGCACGCCGAAGGCAGGGCCGAAGTCCACCGCCTCGTTGACGAGCGGGAAGTCGTCGGCCGGCAGCGTCTGCAGCGTGAAGCGGCTCTTGCCGCCCTGCAGCGTGAGCTTGTTCTGCGCCGCGCTGAGGGAGACCACCTGATCGGACGGCAGCGCGCGCAGGATGTCGATCAGCTTGCGCGCGCCCACCGTGGTGGCGAAGCTGCCGGCGTCGCCGCCGAGTTCGGCCTGGGTGCGCACCTGGATCTCGAGGTCGCTCGTGGTGAATTCCACCGAGGGACCGTTCTTGCGCAGCAGCACGTTGGCCAGGATGGGCAGCGTGTGGCGGCGCTCCACGATGCCGGCCACCGATTGCAGTGCTTCGAGCAACTGTGCCTGCGGCGCTTTCAGGACGATCATCTCTTTTCCTCTTTTTTAACCTGGTAGTCGTAGTAGACGGCCGGGGTTTCTGGGGACAACGCTATTTTCGCCCTTTTAATCAACGGTTTAGCAGGCCGTGAACCCTGTGGGTGGCGGGCTGCTGCGCGTGACCCCGTTTTCTGGACAACTCGCGGCTGAGGCGGCGGCCTGTGGATAAGCGGGCAGTTGTTCGAGACTTGTCCCCAGGGTTGGCCACGGCGGGCGCGGTGCGCGTGGTTCAGCCTTTCAGTGTCTGCTCGAGCACGTGCAGCTGCTGGTTCAGTTCGCTGTTGCGGCCCCGCTCCTCGCCGATCTTGCGCACCGCGTGCAGCACCGTGGTGTGGTCGCGGCCGCCGAAGAGCTCGCCAATCTCGGGCAGGCTCTTCTTGGTCATGTCCTTGGCCAGGTACATCGCGATCTGCCGCGGCCGCGCGATGCTGGCCGGGCGCTTCTTGCTGTACATGTCGGCGACCTTGATCTTGTAGAAGTCGGCCACCGTCTTCTGGATGTTCTCGACGCTGATCTGCCGGTTCTGGATCGACAGCAGGTCGCGCAGCGCCTCGCGCGCCAGCACGATGTTGATGTCCTTCTGGCTGAACCGGCTGTAGGCCAGCACCTTGCGCAGCGCGCCTTCGAGCTCGCGCACGTTGGCGCGCACGTTCTTGGCGATGAAGAAGGCCACGTCCTCGGGCATCTCGGCGGCCTCGGCCAGCGCCTTCTTGATCAGGATGGCCACGCGCATCTCCAGCTCGGGCGGCTCGATGGCCACCGTGAGGCCGGCGTCGAAGCGGCTGGTGAGCCGTTCGTCGATGTCCACCAGCCCCTTGGGGTAGGTGTCGCTGGTCATGATGATGTGGGCGCGCTTGGCCAGCAGCGCTTCGAAGGTGTTGAAGAACTCCTCCTGCGTGCGGTCCTTGCCGGCGAAGAACTGCACGTCGTCGATCAGCAGCAGGTCCAGGCTGTGGTACTTGGCCTTGAGCTCGTCGAAGGTCTTGCGCTGGTAGTTCTTCACCACGTCGCTGATGAACTGCTCGGCGTGCAGGTACAGCACGCGCGCGTCGGGCTTGTCCTTCAGCAGCGCGTTGCCCACCGCGTGCACCAGGTGCGTCTTGCCCAGGCCGACGCCACCGTAGATGAACAGCGGGTTGTACATCTGGCCCGGCGCGCCGGCCACGTGCAGCGCCGCGGTGCGCGCCATCTGGTTGGCGCGCCCGGGCACCAGGGTGTCGAAGGTCAGTGCCGGGTTCAGCTTGTTGCGGCTGGCAGCCGGTGTCTGGGCCGCCGACGGCATGGCCGGGGCGCCGGCGCCCGGCTGTGCCGGCTGCAGCTGGCCGAGCGCCGCGGCGGCATGCTGCGCGCCGTTGTGGCGCGCCGCGCCGGCGGCATGCGTGCCCGAAGCCGGCGCCGGATCGGCTGCGCGCGGCGCGAGCGTGAGCTCCAGCCGCACCGGCTTGCCGGCGATGTCGCTGAGCACGCTTTCGATGCGCCCGGCGTACTGCGCGCGGATCCAGTCGAGCTTGAAGCGGTTGGGCACGCGCACCGACACCACGGCCTCGTCGCCGCCGTCGTCACTGCAGTGGGCAGGAGGCAGCGGGCGGATCCAGGTGTTGAACTGGTGTTCGGGCAGCTCGGTCGCGAGGCGCTCGCAACCACGTTGCCACAGGTCGACGGTGACGTCGGGGCTCATTGTGGAGATCTTCTTGTCGGCGGGGGCGGATTCTACGTCGGCCGCGGCGGGTGAACCGTGGTTATCCACAGATCCGGGCCCGGGGTCAATCCCTGCGCATTGCCGCATGTTGTGGTGCAAGTGTTTGACCGGGAACGTGTTTTTTGCTGTAATCGTGGGTTTCCCGAATTTCCAGGACAGACCACCATGAAGCGCACCTACCAGCCTTCGAAGATCCGCCGTGCGCGCACCCACGGCTTTCTCGTGCGCATGAAGACCCGCGGCGGCCGTGCCGTGATCAACGCACGCCGCGCCAAGGGTCGCAAGCGCCTGGCCGTCTGACGACCGGTGGTGGGGGCCGTCGTGGCGCCCAGCATCGGCCGGCTTGTGCACACGGCCGACTTCGAGCGCGTGCTGGCCACGCCGACGCGTTCGCGAAGCACTCACTTCGCTGTCCACCATGTGGGCAGTGGGCCTTCTGCGCCAGTCTGGCGCCATGCGCCGGTCGGTGATCCAAAGTTGTCCACAGATGATGCACCGAATGCGGACGCTGCTGTGGAAAACTCTGCGTTCGGGTACTGGTTCGGGGCCGTGGTGCCGAAGCGCCACGCACGCCGGTCGGTGACGCGCTCGCTGCTGAAGCGGCAGATCCGCGCCGCGCTGACCCGCCACGCCGCCGCGCTGCCGCCGGGCCTGTGGCTGGTGCGGCTGCGTGCGTCGTTCGCGACGCAGCAATTCCCGTCAGCCGCGTCGGGGGCCCTGCGCGCCGCGGCGCAGCAGGAACTCGACGGGCTGCTGGCCCGTGCGGGGCGTTGACGTGCTGCAGGTGCTGATCCACCTGCCCCAGCAGTGCCTGCTGCTGCTGGTGCGCGGATACCGCCTGCTGCTCAAGCCCTGGCTGGGCAATGCCTGCCGGTTCGAGCCGACCTGTTCGCAGTACGCGCTCGACGCCCTGCAGCGTCACGGCGCTGCCGGGGGTGCGCTGCTGACCACCGCGCGGCTGCTGCGCTGCCATCCCTGGTGCTCCGGCGGCTGCGACCCCGTTCCGGCCCGCTTCCCGCATCCGGCCCACGCGGCGCGCGGCCTGTTCACGCGCCTGCTGCATCGACCGACCGACGACGTTTCCTGAGAACACCGATCCCATGACCGACTTTCGCCGTACCCTGTTGTGGGTGGTCTTTGCCACTTCGCTGTTCCTGATCTGGGACGCCTGGAACAAGCACAACGGCCAGCCCTCGCTGTTCAGCCCGGCACCGCGCCCGGTGGCAGCGGCTTCCGCGCCGGGCGGCACCGCGCCGCTGGGCGGCGTGCCCCAGGCCAGCACGGTGCCCGGCGTGGCCGGTGCGGTGCCGGCGGCTCCTGCCGCCGCGGCCGTGGCCACAGCCGGCGAGAAGGTCGTCGTAACCACCGACGTCGTGCAGGCCACGTTCGACAGCATCGGCGGTTCGCTGGTGCGTCTGGAACTGCTGAACTACCAGGACAGCAACGACCCCACGAAGAAGGTCGTGCTGTTCGAGCAGGACGCGAAGCGCCAGTACATGGCCCAGACCGGCCTCACGCTGCAGGCCGGCGCGCAGGCGCTGAACCACCTGACGCCGATGGTCGTGGCGCCCGGCGAGCGCACGCTGGCCACCGGCGCCGCCCAGCTGAGCGTGCGGTTCGAATCGCCGGTGCTCGATGGCCGCCAGCTCGTCAAGACCTACACCCTCAAGCGCGGCGACTATGCCGTGGCCGTGAAGCACGAGGTCGTCAACCAGGGCACGACGCCGTTCTCGCCGCAGCTGTACCTGCAGCTGGTGCGCGACGGCAATGCGCCCGAAGGCGAGTCGGCGTTCTATTCCACCTTCACCGGTCCGGCGCTGTACACCGAGGCCAACAAGTACCAGAAGGTCGACTTCGGCGACATCGAGAAGGGCAAGGCCAGCCACGACACCAGCGCGCAGGACGGCTGGATCGGCATGGTGCAGCACTACTTCGCCTCGGCCTGGCTGGTGCCGGTCACCGGCCCGCGCGAGTTCCGCACGAACAAGGTGCCGGGCGCGAACAACCTGTACGCCATCGCGATGGTGCTGCCGCTGGGCGACATCGCACCGGGCACCACCCGCGCCCACGAGGCCACGCTGTTCGCCGGCCCGCAGGAAGAGAAGAAGCTGGCGGCGCTGGCCCCGGGGCTGGAGTACGTGAAGGACTACGGCTTCCTGACGCCGCTGTCCAAGCCGCTGTTCTGGCTGCTCGACGAGCTGCACAAGATCATCGGCAACTGGGGCTGGGCCATCGTGGCGCTGGTGGTGCTGCTGAAGATCGCCTTCTACTGGCTCAACGCCAGCGCCTACAAGTCGATGGCCAAGATGAAGGCCGTCAACCCAAAGGTGATGGAGATGCGCGAGCGGCTGAAGGACAAGCCGCAGCAGATGCAGCAGGAGATGATGCGCATCTACCGCGAGGAGAAGGTCAACCCGCTCGGCGGCTGTCTGCCGATCCTGGTGCAGATGCCGTTCTTCATCGCGCTGTACTGGGTGCTGCTGTCCAGCGTCGAGATGCGCAACGCGCCGTGGATCGGCTGGATCACCGACCTGTCGGTGAAGGACCCCTGGTTCATCCTGCCGGTGCTGATGACGCTGTCGTCGCTGGCGCAGGTGGCCCTCGGCGCGAAGCCGCCCGATCCGCTGCAGGCCAAGATGATGTGGATCATGCCGCTGGCCTTCGGCGTCATGTTCTTCTTCTTCCCGGCCGGCCTCGTGCTGTACTGGCTGACGAACAACCTGCTGTCGATCGCGCAGCAGTGGTACATCAACAAGAAGCTGGGCGTGCCCGTCACCTGAGTGCCGTGAATCCCGCACACCGCAGGGCCCCGGTCCCGTTGTTGGGGGGTTGAGCGCGGCGCGGTTTCTGTCGACGATGCAGGCATGCGGGTGACCCGGCGACAGCCGGCTCGGGAGCGCCGCGAGAAGACCCCGCCAGGGGCTGTTCCGCGCCTCCACCCGCGCCATCTCCGCGGCCCTGTGCGGCGGCGCGCCAGAATGCCAACACCATGAGCGCCGTCCCTCCCGCGCCCGCCGGCTCGCTGGGCCGGCTGCACGATCCCATCGCCGCCATCGCCACGGCACCTGCGCGCGGTGCCATCGGCATCGTGCGCGTGTCGGGCCGCGACCTCGGGCCGCTGGTGCAGGCCCTGTTCGGCCGCACGCTGGCGCCGAGGGTGGCGACGCTGCTGCCCTTCCACGACGCCGAAGGCCGCCTGCTCGACCGCGGCCTGGCCATCCACTTTCCGGCGCCGCACTCGTACACCGGCGAAGACGTGCTGGAGCTGCAGGCACACGGCGGCACCGTGCTGCTGCAGCTGCTGCTGGCGCGCTGCCTGGACGCCGGCGCCGGGCTGGGGCTGCGCCTGGCCGAGCCGGGCGAGTTCACGCAACGCGCGTTCCTGAACGACAAGATCGACCTCGCGCAGGCCGAGGCGGTGGCCGATCTCATCGATGCCGGCACCGAAGCGGCGGCACGGTCGGCCGCGCTGTCGCTCGGCGGGGTCTTCTCGGCCCAGGTCGACGCCATCGCCGAGCGCATGGTGCGCCTGCGCATGCTGGTGGAGGCGACGCTGGACTTTCCCGAAGAGGAGATCGACTTCCTCGAGAAAGCCGGCGCCCGCGGCCAGCTCGATGGCATCGCCGCGGCGCTGGACGAAGCGCTGCGCCGCGCGCGCCAGGGCGCGCTGCTGCGCGAAGGGCTGCGGGTGGTCATCGCCGGCCAGCCCAACGTCGGCAAGAGCTCGCTGCTGAACGCGCTGGCGGGCGCCGAGCTGGCCATCGTGACGCCGATTCCCGGCACCACGCGCGACAAGGTCAGCGAAACGATCCAGATCGAGGGCGTGCCGCTGCACGTGATCGACACCGCCGGGCTGCGCGCCGACGACGATGCTGCCGACGAAGTCGAACGCATCGGCATCGGCCGCAGCTGGGACGCCATCCGCAGTGCCGACGCGGTGCTGTTCCTGCACGACCTGACGCGCCGGGGCGATCCGGCCTACGAGGCGGCCGATGCCGCCATCGCGGCCGCACTGCACGGCGAGGTGCTGCACGTGTTCAACAAGGCCGACGCCGTCGACGCTGCCGGTGCGGCCGCCCTGCCCGGCCTGGCGTTGTCGGCGCGCACCGGTGCCGGCCTGGACGCCCTGCGCCAGGGTCTGCTGCAGCGCGCGGGCTGGCAGGCGCACCCGGACGGCGTGTTCATCGCGCGCACGCGCCATGTGCAGGCGCTGCAGCGCACGCGCGCCCACGTGGCCCAGGCCCAGGCCCATGCCGCGGTGCACGACGCCGCGCTGGACTTGCTGGCCGAGGAACTGCGGCTGGCACACAACACGCTCGGTGAGATCACGGGTGCGTTCGGCAGCGAAGATCTGCTCGGCGAGATCTTCAGCCGCTTCTGCATCGGGAAGTAGGCGCGGCCAGGCCCCTCGGGCGGGCGATTGCCCCCCGTGCCCGCCGCTTCGATAATGCGGCCTCACCAAGAGATGACGCCGCCCGGCCTCCGGTCGCGGACTGGCGCACAGGGAGCGGTCGCGCTGTCATGGACATCACCCATCTGGTCCGGGCCATCGAGGGATTGAAGGCCGAAGACGCTTTCGGCGTCAGCCTGTCCCTGCCGCAGTGGCAGCGCATCGCGCCCTACCTGCAGCGGCGCGAACTGGCCACCGGTGACCTGCTCATCCGCCGCGGCGACCGGGAGCGCGTGGCCTACCTGCTGGAGTCGGGCCACCTGCAGGTGTTCGTCACCGGGGGGCCGCCCGGCAGCCACCGCATCAGCACGCTGCGCGCTGGCGCCATCGTCGGCGAACCCGGCTGGTTCGTCGACGCACCGCGCATGGCCAGCGTCGAAGCCATGACGCCCGCCGTGGTGTGGGCGCTCACTGGCGACAGGATCGACGCGCTCGCGGCCGACGAACCCAGGCTCGTCCTGACGCTGCTGCACGCCGCGGGGGCCGTGATGGCGGTGCGCATGCGCGCGAACCTGGAACGCGGCATCCCGACCACCTGAGCCAGCGCGGCTGCGCCCCCGCCGGCGCGACACTCAGTGTCCGTCGAAGCTGACCAGCGTGAACAGCGGCAGCCCGGCGTCGCGCAGGCGCTGCGAGCCCTGCAGCTCGGGCAGGTCGACGATCGCCGCACCTTCCAGCACCTCGGCGCCCAGGCGTTCCAGCAGCTTCTTGCCGGCCATCATCGTGCCGCCGGTGGCGATCAGGTCGTCGATCAGCACCACGCGGTCCCCCGGCCGCACGGCGTCGGTGTGCATCTCCACCGTGGCCGACCCGTATTCCAGCTCGTAGGTTTCCTCCACCGTCGTGAACGGCAGCTTGCCCTTCTTTCGGATCGGCACGAAGCCGACGTTGAGCTCGTAGGCGAGCACCGAGCCGATGATGAAGCCGCGTGCATCCAGGCCCGCGATGGCCGCGGGGCGCAGGTCGAAGTAGCGGTGCACGAACTGGTCGATCAGCACGCGGAACACGCGCGGGTTCGACAGCAGCGGCGTGATGTCGCGGAACTGCACGCCCGGCGCCGGCCAGTCGGGCACGGTGCGGATGTGGCTCTTGATGGTCTGTTCGGGCGAGAGGGTCGACATCGGCCGGGTGCTCCTTGCTCAGGCCAGGTTCAGGCGCGCCAGCACCTCGGGCCGGCCGTCGGCCGTGCCACGCAGCACCAGCCCTTCGCCGGAACTCGCGCCGCCGCCGACCAGGTCCGACAGCACGAACATGTGCGTCACCCAGACCTCGAAGCGCGTGCGGTCGGCGCTGGCGGCGGCGACTGCGCGCCGCAGCTCGGCCAGCGAGGCGGCATTGGTTTCCTCGGTGCCCGCGCGTGGCGAGCCCAGAGCCCGCCAGGAATCGGCGCGTCCGAAGGCCAGCGTCGCCGTGTCCATGCAGCGGCACCACGGGCTGGACCGCACCGCTGCCGGCTGCAGGCCCTGCTGGCGGAACCAGGCGCCGATGCGCTGTGCCTGCGCGCGGCCGGCGTCGTTCAGGTTGCGCTGCGTGCTGCACTGCCCGAGCCGGAAGCCGGGCGGATCGAAGGTGCCCGGCGCCAGCGCATGCCGGAACGCGATCACGACCCCGCCGGCGCGCAGCTGCGCGGCCACCGTGTCGGCGCCGGCATCGGCGCGTGCCGGCAGCGCGACGGAACAGGTCAACCCCAGCGCCATCAGCTGGCGGCGTTGCAATGCCATGACTTCAACCTCGCAACAGTTTCTCTTCAGCCAGAGCCAGCGGCTCCGGCAGCCCGGACAGCACCAGCGTGTCGCCGGCGCCCAGCACGCTGGCGTCGTGCGCCGGCTTCACCGCGCCCGACGCCTGCCGCACCGACACCACGCTGACACCCACCGCATGCAGCGCCAGGTCGGCCAGCGACTTGCCGATGCAGCCGGCCGCGGGCGGGAGTGTGACGCTGGCCAGCCGCGCCTGCTGCAGCTCTTCCACAGTGTCGTCATCGGCGCCATGGAAATAGCCGCGCAGCAGGCCGTAGCGCGCGTCGCGCGCGTCGCGCGTCAGGCGGATCACCTTGCGCATCGGCACGCCGACCAGCGCCAGTGCGTGGCTGGCCAGCATCAGGCTGCCTTCGATGGCCTCGGGCACGACCTCGGTGGCACCGGCATTGCGCAGTGTCTCGAGGTCGCTGTCGTCGATGGTGCGCACGACCACCGGCACCGACGGCGCGTGCTGACGCACGAGGCGCAGGATCTTCAGCGCCGACGCCGTGTCGGGGTAGCTCACCACCACGGCATTGGCGCGCACCAGGCCGGCGGCCATCAGGCTCTGCAGCCGCGCGGCGTCGCCGAAGACCACGCTCTGCCCGGCGGCGGCGGCCTGGCGCACACGGTCGGGGTCGAGGTCCAGCGCCATGTACGGGATGCCTTGCGTGTCGAGCATGCGCGCCAGGTTCTGGCCGCTGCGGCCGTAGCCGCAGATGATCACGTGCTTCTCGGTGCGGATCGCCTTCTTCGCGATCGTCGTCAGCTGCACCGATTGCATCAGCCAGTCGCTCGCGCTGAGCTTCATCACGATGCGGTTGCTGAACAGGATCAGGAACGGCGTGGCCAGCATCGACAGCACCATGCTGGCGAGGATCGGGCTGACCCAGGTCGGCGACACCAGGCCGTTGTCGGCACCCAGCGTCAGCAGCACGAAGCCGAACTCGCCGGCCTGCGCGAGGTACAGGCCGGTGCGCAGCGCGACGCCCGGGGCGGTGTTGAACGCGCGTGCCAGCAAGGCCACCAGCGCGAACTTCGCGAGCACCGGCACCGTGGTCAGCGCCAGCACCAGCAACCACTGTTCGGCCACCGGCCGCCAGTCGAGCTTCATGCCGATGGTGATGAAGAACAGCCCCAGCAGCACGTCGTGGAAGGGCCGGATGTCGGTCTCGACCTGGTGCTTGTACTCGGTCTCGGCCACCAGCATGCCGGCGACGAAGGCGCCGAGGGCCAGCGAGAGGCCGGCGTGCTCGGTCAGGTAGGCCAGGCCCAGCGTCACGAGCAGGAGGTTCAGCATGAAGAGCTCTTCGCTCTTGCGGCGCGCCACCAGCGTCAGCCACCAGCGCATCAGCTTCTGCCCGCCCACCAGCAGCAGCGTCAGCAGCAGCGTGGCCTTCAGCAGCGCCCAGCCGAGCGCCTCGGCGAGCTCCTCGCCGCCCGCGCCCAGCGCCGGGATCAGCACCAGCAGCGGCACCACGGCCAGGTCCTGGAACAGCAGCACGCCCATCACGCGCCGGCCGTGTTCGCTTTCCAGCTCCAGCCGCTCGGCCATCAGCTTCACGACGATGGCGGTCGACGACATCGCCATCGCGCCGCCCAGCACCACCGCGCCCTGCCAGCCCATCTGCCACTGGTTGCCGGTGAACCAGGCATAGGTCGCCACCAGCAGGTAGTGGCCGAGCACCGCGCCGGCCACCGTCAGGAGCACCTGCGACATGCCCAGGCCGAAGACCAGCGTGCGCATGCTGCGCAGCTTGGGCAGGTTGAACTCCAGCCCGATCACGAACATCAGGAACACCACGCCGAACTCGGCCAGGTACTTCACGCCGGCGGTGTCGCTGGCCAGGGCCAGTGCGTTGGGCCCGATCAGCACGCCCACCACCAGGTAGCCCAGCATCGGCGGCAGTTTCAGCGACCGGCAGACCACCACGCCCAGCACCGCGGCGACCAGGTAGAGCAAGACGAGTTCGAGGGTGGTGGCCATCTAGAATGCCTTGATCGTATTCGACGGCTGCCTCTCGACCACCGCCCCATGACCCCGCCGCGCCCCTTCGATGCCCAGCGCGCGCTCGCGCTCGCGGCGCAGACCTTCGAGATCGAGGCGCGTGCGCTGCAGGAACTGGCGGCGCGCCAAGGCGAAGGTTTTCCGGCCGCGGTGCAGGCGATGCTGCAGTGCCGCGGCCGCGTCATCGTGATGGGCATGGGCAAGAGCGGCCACGTCGGCCGCAAGATCGCCGCCACGCTGGCCTCCACCGGCACACCAGCCTTCTTCGTGCACCCGGCCGAGGCCAGCCACGGCGACCTCGGCATGGTGATGCCCGGCGACGTGGTGCTGGCCATCAGCAACAGCGGCGAGAGCGACGAGCTCGCGGCCGTGCTGCCCGCGATGCGCCGGCTGGGCGTGGTGCTGGTCGGCATGACCGGCAAGCCCGCGTCCACGCTGGCCCGGCACGCCGACATCGTGATCTCGAGCGCGGTCGAACAGGAGGCCTGCCCGCTGAACCTCGCGCCCACCGCCAGCACCACGGCGCAGATGGCGCTGGGCGATGCGCTGGCGGTGGCGCTGCTGGACGCACGCGGCTTCCGCGAAGAGGACTTCGCGCGCTCGCACCCCGGCGGCAGCCTGGGCCGCAAGCTGCTGATGCACGTGCACGACCTGATGCGCAGCGGCGACGACGTGCCGCGTGTCGGCCCCGACGCCAGCTTCACCGCGCTGCTGCGCGAGATGACGGGCAAGGGCCTGGGCTTCACCGCGGTGGCCGATGCCGACGGCCGTGTGCTGGGCATCTTCACCGACGGCGACCTGCGCCGGCTGATCGAGCGCGGCGCGGACCTGCGCACGCTGCGCGCCGCCGACGTCATGCACACCACGCCCAAGCTCGTGCGTGCCGATGCGCTGGCGGTCGACGCCGCCGACGTGATGGAGCAGCACCGCATCACCAGCGTGCTGGTGGTCGACGCCGAGCAGCGGCTGGTGGGCGCGCTCAACTCCAACGACCTGATGCGCGCCAAGGTGATCTAGCGTGGTGATGCCCGCGCCCGCGCTCGCATTCGCCCCGGACCTGCTGCTGCGCGCCCAGGGTCCCGCGCTGGGCATGAAAGTCGCGCTCTTCGACGTCGACGGCGTGCTCACCGACGGCCGCATCTACATCGGCGAGCACGGCGAAAGCTTCAAGGCCTTCAGCACGCTCGACGGCCAGGGCCTGAAGCTGCTGCGCCAGGGGGGCATCGAGCCGGTCGTCATCACCGGACGCGACTCGCCCGCGGTGCGCCGCCGCGTGGCCGATCTCGGCCTGCAGCACGCGCTGTACGGCGTGCACGACAAGCTGGCCGCGGCCCTGCCCTTGCTGGCGGGCCTGGGCGTGGACTGGCCCGAGGTCGCCGTGATCGGCGACGACTGGCCCGACCTGCCGCTGCTGGTGCGCGCCGGCTTCGCCTGCGCGCCGGCCAACGCGCATGCCGAGGCCCGGGCCGCGGCCCACCACGTCACGGCGGCGGCCGGCGGCCACGGTGCTGCGCGCGAGTTCTGCGACCTGCTGCTGGTGGCAGCGGGCCGCTACGCCGGGCTGCTGCAAGGCCACCTGGGCACGCTGGACGGCCGCTGAGGCCTGGCGCAGCGCCGCACCGAACACCCGGCGATGAAGGTCGAACTGCACCTGCCCGACCTGCCCGAGGTGCCCATCCAGCTGGGTCCCGTGCGCAGCGGCGCGCCTCGCGTGCGCATGCCCTGGCACCTGCGGCTGCGCGACGCGCTGTCGTCGTACCTGCCGCTGCTGCTGATGACGCTGCTGGCCCTGTTCACGTGGTGGCTGGTGAAGAACACGCCACAGGCCCCCGGCGCGGAGGCAGACGCGCCGCTGCGGCGCGAGCCCGACTACACGATGACGCAGTTCGCGCTGGAGCGCTTCGACGCCACCGGCCGCCTGGCCCTGCGCATCGAAGGCGCGCAGATGCGCCACTTCCCCGACACCGACCGCATCGAGATCGACGGCGCGCAGGTGCGTGCCGTCTCGCCCGAAGGCCGCGTCACCGTGGCCTCGGCGCGGCGCGCGCTGAGCAACGGCGACGGCAGCGAGGTGCAGCTGCTCGGCGGCGCGCGCGTGTCCAGCACCGACGCCGACGGCCGGCCGCTGGAGATGACCGGCGAGTTCCTGCACCTGTTCCTCGTCAGCGAGCGGCTGCGCAGCCACCTGCCCGTGCGCGTGACGCTGGCCGGCGGGGAGATCCAGGCGGCCGGGCTCGACTACGACCATGGCACGCGGCTGCTGGAGCTCACCGGCCCGCTGCGCACCGTGCTGCCGGCACGGGCTGCGCCATGACGTCACCGCAGGCGCCGCTGGTCTTCATCACCGGCGCCTCGTCGGGCATCGGACAGGCCCTGGCCACGCGTTACGCGCAAGCCGGGTGGCGGCTGGCGCTGGTGGCGCGCCGCGTCGCCGAGGTCGAGGCGTGGGCTGCGGCGCAGGGTCTGGTGCGCGCGCAGTGGGCGGTCTACCGGGCCGACGTCGCCGACACCGACAGCATCGTCGCCGCCGGCCAGGCCTGCATCGCGGCCCAGGGCCTGCCGGATGTCGTGATCGCCAGCGCCGGCATCAGCGTCGGCATGGACACCGCGGAGCGCGCCGACATCGACCTGCTGCGCGACCTGCTGGCCACCAACAACGTCGGCCTGGCGGCGACGTTCCACCCGTTCCTCGCGGCCATGCGTGCGCGCGGCCGCGGCACGCTGGTCGGGGTGGCCAGCGTGGCCGCCATCCGCGGCCTGCCGGGCCACGGCGCGTACAGCGCGAGCAAGGCCGCGGTGGTGGCGTACTGCGAGAGCCTGCGCGTGGAATGCCGCGGCAGCGGCGTGCGCGTGGTGACGCTGCTGCCGGGCTACGTGGCCACGCCGCTGACGGCGCGCAACCCGTACAGCATGCCGTTCCTGATGCCGGCGGCGGACTTTGCCGAGCGCGCGATGCGCGCCATCGCCGCGGGCGACAGCTACCGCGTGATCCCGTGGCAGATGGGCTGGGTCGCCAAACTGCTGCGTGTGCTGCCGAACCGTGTGTACGACCGCCTGCTCAGCCGCCGCGGCCGCAAGCCCAGGCGTGCATCGGCGGGTTGACTCCGCAGATCCCGGACCGGGACGGGCATGAAAAAAGGCGCCCGAGGGCGCCTTCTCTTGTGTGCCGTGCTGGCCGGATCAGTAGCCGCCGCGGCCACCGCCGCCGCCACCACCGTAGCCGCCGCCACCGCCGCTGCGGCCACCGCCGCCGCTGCCGTAGGGGCTGCGACCGCCGCCGCCACCGCCACCACCGTAGGGGCTGCGGCCGCCGCCGCCGGCACCACCGCCGCCACCGCCGTAGCCGCCACCACCACCACCACCGTAGCCACCGCCGCCGCCGCTGCGACCGCCGCCGCCACCGAAGCCGCCCGGACGGTCTTCGCGCGGACGCGCTTCGTTCACGACGATGGCGCGGCCTTCGAGGGCCTGGCCGTTCATGCCGTTGATGGCGGCTTGCGCCTCGGCGTCCGAGCCCATCTCGACGAAGCCGAAGCCCTTCGAACGGCCGGTGTCACGGTCCATCATGACCTTGGCGGAGGTGACGGTGCCGAACTGGCCGAAGGCCTGTTGCAGCGACTCATCACGCACCGAATAGGCGAGATTGCCGACGTAAAGTTTATTTCCCACGGAAGAAGCCCTCGAATCAATTACCAAAACACCATGTGGAGCTTCTACCCTGCGTGAACCATTCAGGCGAAAGGTGCGGCTTCCAGACACAGACTCCGTATTATGGACAACAGTTGCGCGACCGTGTAAAGCGCCGGGCCGGGCAAGTGTTGTTTTGTCGCCCCGGGGTTTCCCGACCCGGCGCCGAAACTGCACCAAGAAGGCATTTGCATGAACCCCAAGGCCCCGGGCGACGCCCCATTGCGTGCGCTCGAACGCGTGCTGCTCAGCATCGAGGCGCTGCACGACCTGCGCGCGCTGTCGCTGCTGCTGGGCTGCTGGACCGCCGCCGGCCTGCTGCTGTCGATGGCCAGCGCGTCGCTGCTGCGCGAGGCCACGCCGCTGGCGGCGCTGCAGGCGCTGGCGTCGTTTCTCGTCGGCCTGTACGGCGCCAACGCCACCGGCCTGCTGCTGATGGACCACGTCCGCGGCGCCCCGGAGCGCGACGTCGGCGACGCGCTGCGCGATGCACTGCGCGTCACCGCCCGGCTGCTCGGCGTGCTGGGCGTGGCGCTGACCGGGGTGCTGCTGGTGGGCGCGGTGCTGGCGCTGCTGCTGTGGCTGGCGCGGGACGAGCTGCTCGGCGCGCGGGCGGGCGCGCTGCTGTTCGGGCTGGTGATGCCGCTGGGCGTGGTGGTGTGCGGCGTGCTGCTGCTGGCGCTCAGCGCCGTGGTGGCGCCGCTGGCGGCCGCCGGTGTGTGGGCCGGGCTCGACGTGCGCGCGACGCTGCGTCTGGTGCACCAGCAGCTGCGCACGCGGCCGCTGTTCGTGCTGCTGCTGACCAGCGCCGCCACGCTGCTGGCCGGCGGCGTGGCGGCGCTGGTGGCGGCCGTGGTCGTGGGCGGCGGGCGCGTGCTGGCGCTGGGTGCGGTGCTGGTCACGGGCGTCGAGCTGTCGCCGCAGCAATTGCTGGCGGGCCTGTTCGGCCAGGGCCTGCGCCAGCTCGGTGCGCCCGTGGCGCAGTCGCCCTACGGCGTGGCGGCGGTCACCGGCGGCGGCGTCGTCTTCATCGTCGGCGTGGTGCTGCCGGTGCTGGTCTACCTGCGCGCGTTGTGCGTGGTGCTGCTGCAGGTGCGGCCCGACCTGGTGCCGCCCGCGCCGCTGCCGCCGGCCGTCGACCAGGACGTGTAGTGCGCGGGCGCCCCGCCCACGCGCGACGACGCGGCTACCATCGCGCGCCATGGATCTCCTGAAGCCGCTGATCGCGCTGCTGGCCATCGTGAACCCGATCGGCGTCGTGCCGTTCTTCATCCACTTCACGCAGAACCTCAGCCGCGAGCAGCGCCGCCGCACCATCCGCATCAGTGCCTTCACGGCCTTCTGCGTCATCGCGCTCAGCGCGGTGGCGGGCCTGAAGATCATCGAGTTCTTCGGCATCTCGATCGCGTCGTTCCAGGTCGGCGGCGGCCTGCTGCTGCTGACGGCGGCCATCAGCATGCTCAACGCGCACCCGGCCGAGAGCAAGCCGGGCGACGTCGACGAAGGCCAGCAGAAGCTGGACGCCGGTGCCAGCATCGCGGTGGTGCCGCTGACGATCCCGCTGCTCACCGGGCCGGCGACCATCTCCACCATGGTCATCTACGCCGAACGCACGCGCCACTGGTGGGAGCTGGCGGTGCTGGTGGGCTACGGCGTGGTCGTCGGCGTGGCCACGTTCGTCGCCTTCTCGGCTTCCGGCGCCATCGCGCGCTGGCTGGGCAAGACCGGCATCGACGTGATGACGCGGCTGATGGGTCTGATCCTGGCGGCGCTGGCCGTGGAGATCATGGCCGACGGCCTGGTGAAGCTGTTCCCCGTGCTCGCCAGCCACCTGGCGCGCTGAAGCGATGACCCCCCCGGCCCCAGACACCCCCGAGTTCGACGTCATCGTCGTCGGCGCCGGCACGGCCGGCTGCCTGCTGGCCAACCGCCTGTCGGCCGACCCCGCGCGGCGCGTGCTGCTGGTCGAGGCCGGCGGGCGCGACAGCTACCACTGGATCCACATCCCGGTGGGCTACCTGTACTGCATCGGCAACCCGCGCACCGACTGGCTGTACTTCACCGAGCCCGACCCCGGGCTGAACGGCCGCCGGCTGCGCTACCCGCGCGGCAAGGTGCTGGGCGGCTGCTCCAGCATCAACGGCATGATCTACATGCGCGGGCAAAGCCGCGACTACGACCACTGGGCGGCGCTGACCGGCGACCCCGGCTGGCGCTGGGACGCCTGCCTGCCCTTCTTCAAGCAGCACGAGGACCACTGGCGCGGCGGCGACGCGCTGCACGGCAGCGGCCACGAGTGGCGCGTCGAGCGCCAGCGGCTGTCGTGGGAGGTGCTGGACGCGTTCGCCCAGGCCGCGCAGCAGGCCGGCATCCCGGCCAGCGACGACTTCAACCGCGGCAACAACGAGGGCGTGGGCTACTTCGAGGTCAACCAGCGCACGGGCGTGCGCTGGAACACGTCGAAGGCCTTCCTGCGCCCGGTCGCCAGCCGGCCCAACCTGCAGGTGTGGACCGGCGCCGCCACCACGCGCGTGCTGCTGGAGCAGGGCCGCGCCGTCGGCATCGAGCTGCAGCGGGCCGGCGGCGCGCTGCAGCAGGTGCGCGCACGCCAGGAAGTGGTGCTGTGCGCCGGTGCCGTCGGCACGCCGCAGATCCTGCAGCTGTCGGGGCTGGGGCCGGCGGCGCTGCTGCAGTCGCTGGGCATCGCGGTGCAGCGCAACCTGCCCGGCGTCGGCGAGAACCTGCAGGACCACCTGCAGATCCGTGCCGTGTTCTCGGTGCAGGGCGTGCGCACCCTGAACACGATGGCGCACTCGCTGTGGGGCAAGGCGAAGATCGGGCTCGAGTACGCGCTGCGCCGCAGCGGCCCGATGAGCATGGCGCCGTCGCAGCTGGGGGCCTTCACGCGCTCGGCGCCGGGCCACGCCTGGCCCAACGTGCAGTACCACGTGCAGCCGCTGAGCCTGGACGCGTTCGGCGAGCCGCTGCACCGTTTCAACGCCTTCACCGCCAGCGTCTGCAACCTGAACCCCACCGCGCGCGGCCACGTGCGCATCGCCAGCCCGCGGCCGCACGACGCGCCGCAGATCCGGCCGAACTACCTCTCCACGCCCGAAGACCGCCAGGTCGCCGCTGACTCCCTGCGGCTCACGCGCCGCATCGCCGCGATGCCGGCGCTGGCCCGGTACCGGCCGCAGGAGGTCAAGCCCGGGGTGCAGTACCAGAGCGACGACGATCTGGCGCGGCTGGCGGGTGACATCGGCACCACGATCTTCCACCCGGTGGGCACGTGCAGGATGGGCGCCGACGACGACGCCCTGGCCGTCGTCGACAGCCGCCTGCGCGTGCGCGGCGTGCCGGGGCTGCGCATCGCCGACGCCAGCGTGATGCCCACCATCACCAGCGGCAACACCAACGCGCCCACGCTGATGGTGGCCGAGCGCGCCGCGGCCTGGATCGCGGCGGGAAAGCCCTGATGCCCCCCGGAGGGGCGCGGGGCTACATTGCGCCCACTCGCGGTGCATGCCGGAGCCTGCGCAAAGGCCGGCACGCACGGGACGGGGGTCTGAGGAGACGACAACGACGACGGATGGCCACCGTGCAAGAAGCACGCCGGCCCGGGAAAGGCGCCCAGCGACGGCGCCTTTTTCGTTTCCACCGGCCGCGAACTGGCCCGGGAAGCCACCGCTTCTGCCACGATGGCCACTGCGCCCGCCGCCCTAGCATCCGTCCACCGCCCAGCCCGCCCGCCGCCATGCCCGTGAATCCCGAACTGCGGTCCCTCGACATCGACATCCCTTCGCAGCCCGAGTCGCTGGTGAAGCTGTCGCTGCTGCTGGCCGAGGACGACGTCAACCTGGGCGCGGTGGCGGCGCTGATCGAGGGCGACATGGCGCTGGCCGCCGCGGTGATGAAGGCCGTGAACTCGTCGCTGTACGGCCTGAAGGGCCGGGTGCAGAGCGTGCAGCAGGCCATCACCTACCTGGGCATGCGCGAGATCGCGGCCATCACCTTCGAGATGGGCCTGCGCGCGGCCTTCCCGCCCGCGGCCGAGCTGGAGCCGCTGTGGCAGCGCGCCGCGCAGCGCGGCCTGCTGATGGGGCGGCTGGGCCAGCGGCTGTCGCTCGACGCCTGGGCGGCGCACTCGGCCGGGCTGTTCGAGGAGTGCGGCAAGGCGGTGCTGTACCGCCACGCGCCCGACCACTACACCGCGATGCTGCGCGCCGCGCGTTCCGATGCCGAGCTGGTGACGCTGGAGCACACCGGCTTCGGCGTCAGCCACGACGCGCTGGGGGCCGCGCTGTGCGACAGCTGGGGCCTGGCGCCGGCGGCCGTGGCCAGCGTGCGCCACCACGTGGGCCTGCTGACGACGCTGGAGTTTCCGCCGCACGTCACCAAGCGCAGCGTCGGCGTGCTCTCGGTCATCGCCAACACCCTGCTGGACGCTCCCGAGACGCTGGACGCCGTGGTTGCGCAGGTCGCGCCGCAGGCGGAACTGGACACCGTGCTGGCGCTGCGCGGTGCGCGCCAGGTGCAGCAGCAGCTGGCCGAGGCGCTGGCGAACGGACGCTGAGCCGGTCGGCCCTTTCCGCCGAGGGATGTGGTAAGCCCTGCTGCCCAGAGGGCGGCGCGGTGGTTAGTCTTGTCGCCCCGATTGCCACGAGACCCCCGTACGCCATGGCTGCAACCGTATCCGACGACGCGCTGGCCCTGCAGCGCCTGTTCCACTGGGAGCGCACCGAACCCGACCGCGTGGCGCTGACGCAACCGCTGGGCGGCGGCCAGGTGCGCGACTACACCTGGCGCGAGATCGTCGACCAGGGCCGGCGCATGGCCGCCCACCTGCGCGCGCAAGGGTTCGCGCCGGGCGCGCGCATCGCGATCCTGTCGAAGAACACCGCGCACTGGCTGATGGCCGACTACGCGATCTGGATCGCCGGGTACGTGTCGGTGCCCCTGTACCCGACGCTGGCCGCCGGCACGATCCGCCAGATCCTGGAGCACAGCGAGTCGCAGCTGCTGTTCGTGGGCAAGCTCGACGGCTTCGACGCCATGAAGCCCGGCATCCCCGACGGCCTGCCCTGCGTGGCGCTGCCGCTGTCGCCCAAGACCGACTACCGCAGCTGGGACAGCATCACCGAGGCCACCGAGCCGCTGGGCGGCGACCTGCTGCGGCCGGCCGACGACCTGGCCACCATCATGTACACCTCGGGCACCACCGGCGCGCCCAAGGGCGTGATGCACAGCTTCGGCACGTTTGCCTGGAGCGTGCAGTCGGGCCTGAAGCGTGTGCCGGCCATCAACCACGCCGCGCGCATGCTCAGCTACCTGCCGCTGAGCCACGTCGCCGAGCGCACGCTGGTCGAGCACGGCCAGCTCGCCACCGGCATGCACGTGTACTTCGCCGAGAGCCTGGACACCTTCACCAGCGACCTGCAGCGTGCCCGGCCGACGGTGTTCTTCTCGGTGCCGCGGCTGTGGGTGAAGTTCCAGCAGGGCATCCACGCCAAGATGCCGCCGGCCAAGCTGGATCGGCTGCTCAAGATCCCCATCCTGCGCGGCATCGTGCGCAAGAAGATCCTCACCGCGCTCGGCCTGCAGGAGTGCCAGTTCGCCGCCGGCGGTGCCGCGCCGATGCCGCCCGACCTGCTGCGCTGGTACGACAAGCTGGGCCTGGACCTGATCGAGGTCTACGGCATGACCGAGAACTGCGGCGTCAGCCATGCCACGCTGCCGGGCAAGCAGCGCCCGGGCACGGTGGGCCTGCCCTACGACGGCGTGCAGTCCCGGCTGGATCCGGCCACCGGCGAGATCCAGATGAAGAGCCCGGGTCTGATGCTGGGCTACTACAAGCAGCCCGAGGTCACGCGCGAGGCGCTCACCGACGACGGCTGGCTGCACACCGGCGACAAGGGTGCGCTCGACCCCGAGGGCAACCTGCGCATCACCGGCCGCGTGAAGGACCTGTTCAAGACGAGCAAGGGCAAGTACGTGGCCCCGGCGCCGATCGAGGACAAGCTGGTGATGCACTTCGCCGTCGAGGCCTGCTGCGTCACCGGCGCCAACCTGGGCCAGCCGCTGGCGCTGGTGATGCTCAACGAGATGGCGATCAAGCAGGTGGCCGACCCGGCGGGCCGCGCCGAGCTCGAGGCCTCGCTGGCGCAGCACCTGAAGTCCATCAACGAGACGCTGGACCCGCACGAGCAGCTCGACTGCCTGGTCGTCACCACCGAGCCGTGGACGGTGGGCAACGACCTCATCACGCCGACCTTCAAGGTCAAGCGCAACCGCATCGAGGACCTGTTCGCCAGGCACTACGACCAGTGGGTCGGCGCCCGCAAGCCCGTGCTCTGGCACGGCCGGTAGGCGCGCGCGGCTGTCTCAGTGCAGCGCCACGCTGGCGGCCTCGCTGCGGCGCTGCTGCCAGCGCGCCGCGAAGGCGGCCAGCTCCGCCACCGGCACCGGCTTGCTCATGTGGTAGCCCTGCGCCTCGTCGCAGTCCAGCGCGCGCAGCTGCGCCAGGATGGCCGCGTTCTCCACGCCCTCGGCCACCACGTTGAGGTTCAGGTTGTGCGCCAGGTCCACGACCAGGCGCACGATCTTCGCGTCCTCGGCGCTGCGGTCCATGCCCTTGACGAAACTCATGTCGATCTTCAGCTCGTCCACCGGCAGGTCCTTCAGGTAGGCCAGCGACGAGTACCCGGTGCCGAAATCGTCGATCGACAGCTTGAAGCCGCGCGCGCTCAGTGCGTTCAGCGTCGCCAGCGCGCGCTGCGGTTCGTCCATCACGGCGCTCTCGGTGATCTCCAGGCAGAAGTTGGCCGCGGAGGCGCCGTGGCGCGCGAGGATGCCGTCCAGCCGCGCGGGCAGCTCGCTGTCCATCAGGTCGCGTGCGCTGAGGTTCACCGACACGCGCTCCATGCCCAGGGCCGCGAGCTGCGGCCAGTCGCGCACCGCGGCCTCGAAGACCCACAGCGTCAGCTGGCGCACGAAGCCGGTCTGCTCGGCGTAGGGGATGAACTGCATCGGCGGCACCAGGCCGCGTTCGGGGTGCTGCCAGCGCACCAGCGCCTCGGCGCCGATCAGCCGGCCGCTGGCGATGGCGACCTTGGGCTGCAGGAACATGCGCAGCTCGCCCTGCTCCAGCGCCCGGCGCAGCTCCGACAGCAGCGACAGCGTCTGCGCACTGCCGACGTCGATGGCGGGGTCGTAGACCAGCGCCGACGCGGTGCGGCGCTTGGCGGTGTAGGTCGCGACTTCGGCGCGGCTCAGCAGCACGTCGGCGTCGGTGCCGTGCTCGGGATGGCAGGCGATGCCGAAGCCGGCGGAGATGTCCACGGTCTGGTCTTCCAGCAGCAGCGGGCGCTCGAAGCTGGCGGCGATGCGCTCGGCCACGGCCAGCGCCGTCGCGGCGTCGGCGCCGGGCAGCAGCAGGGCGAACTCGTCGCCCGACAACCGGGCCACGAGGTCGCCGTCGCGCACGCCGTGCTGGGTGATGCGCCGGGTGACGCCCTGCAGCAGCAGGTCGCCGAAGCGGTAGCCGAGCACGTCGTTGACGTGCTTGAAGCGGTTCAGGTCCAGCATCACCACCGCGAAGCGGCCGCCGTTGTGGGCGCCGGCCTCGATGGCCTCGCGCACGGCGGCGCGGAACTGCGCGCGGTTGGGCAGGCCGGTCAGGCGGTCCCAGTAGGCCAGCTGGCGCACCTCGGCGGCGTGTGCCGCGATGTCGACGCGCATCTTGTCGAAGGCCTGGGCCAGGCCGCCGATCTCGTCGGCGCGGTCGGTGTGCTGCAGGGGCTGGCTGTAGTCGCCGCGGCCCAGCTGCGCGCTCGCGCTCACCAGCGACCGCAGCGGCGTGGTGATCTGCCGCGCCATGAAGACGCTGACGACGCCGAACACCGCCACCGCCAGCAAGGTGATGGCCAGCAGCGCCCACTGCAGGCGGCGGAACGGCGCCACCACGGTGTCCACCGGGCGCAGCAGCACGACACGCGCGTCGCTGTCGGCGGCCAGCGCCACATGGCGCGCCACCATCGCGTCGCCTGCGACGCGCACGCGTTCGCCGGTCAGCGCCGCACCGGCGTCGGCCTGCAGCGTCGACAGTGCCGGCTGCAGCCCGCCGCCCGGGCCGCCGGGCAAGGCGAGCACCACGTGCAGGCGCGACAGGTCGCGCATGTCGTCGAGCAGTGCGCGGTCGATCGGAAACCCCATCACCACCCACCCGATGACCAGCGGCGCGCGCACCGGCACGGCGACGAAGCGGAACGGGCGCCCGCCCAGCAACGCCACCTGGCTCGCGCGCGGCTGGCGCGCGAGCTCGGCGGCCACGCGCTGCATCACCGCGGTGTCGGCCATCGCGCCGCCGTCGTCGTGCACCGCGCGCACGACGAAGCCGGTGTCGACCCAGGCGCCGATCTCGGCGCCGATGCGGGCGCTGTGGTTGTCCAGCACCGAGTCCAGCGTGTCGACGTCGCCGGTGGACAAGGCCGCGCGGAAGCCGTAGTCGGCAGCCAGCACCGTGGCACCCAGCACCAGCGCGTCGGCCTTCTGCTCCAGCAGGCGGCGCCAGACACGCTCGCCGATCTCCAGCTCGCGCGCCAGCGTGCCGCGCGCGCTGCCTTCGATGGTGGCGCTGATGACCCCGAACCCCGCGGCCTGCACCAGCAGCAGCAGGCCGAGGAACAGCGCCACGATGCGCGTGGACAGCCGGCGCGCGAAGAAGCTGCTGAACGGCAGGCGCAGGGGCATCTGCATCGGTGCTCAGCTCCCGCCCGGCACCGGCAGGCGCAGCGCGACGCTGCCGCCCGCGGCGGCCACCGTGACGGCCTGGTCCAGCGCAGGCGCGCCGGGCGCCAGCGCCGGATGCCAGCTGCGCAGCCGGTAGTTGCCGGGCGGAACGTTGTCCAGGCGCACGCGGCCGTTGGCGCCGGTCTGGCCGAGATGGGGGGTCTCCACCACCACCACCCAGGCCACCATGTCGTCGTGGATGTTGCAGCCCAGCACGGCGATGCCGGGCTTGTCGAACAGTACCGGGTTGGCGGGCGTGCCGGCGTAGAGCTTCAGCTCGAAGGTCTTGGCCGGCGAGAACGAGTACACGTGGTGCCGCACCTTGTCGCGGTTCGGGAAGGTCACCTGGGTGCCCGCCGTGACCACCGAGACGCGGTTGGTGAAGGTCTTGGCCGCCTGTTCGATCTCGATGCCGGCCAGCGGCCTGGCCGCTGCGCGGGCTTCCTTCGATTCGAGGAACACCACGGCATCGCCGAGCGGCTTGCCGTCGTTGCCGCTGACGCTGAGTTCCAGCGTTGCCGCGGTCGCGATCGTTGCCGCGCCGCAGAGCAGGGCAGCGGCGCAGCGCGGCAGGGACGGCGTCGGACGGCGGAACGTGCGTGGCATGGGCGGACGGCAATGGCCGGGCCACGTCGGCCCGTGTCCGGTTATCGGCCTGGCGCGACCCGGGTTGAGCCGCGCTGCGCGGTCGGCAGCGCCCGGGGCCGGAACGCTCAGGCGATGACGCCGCCGCCCAGGCAGACCTCGCCGTCGTAGAGCACCGCGCTCTGGCCGGGTGTGACGGCCCACTGCGCCGCCGCGAAGTCGAGCGCGATGCCGCCATCGACGTGCCGCAGCGTGCAGGCGGCATCGGCCTGGCGGTAGCGCGTCTTGGCCGCCAGCGCGCCGGCGGGCGGCGGCGTGCCCGCGACCCAGCTGCAGTCGGCCGCGGTCAGCGTGTGCGACAGCAGCCAGGGGTGGTCGTGCCCCTGCACCACGCGCAGCGTGTTGCGCGCGAGCTCCTTGCGCGCCACGTACCAGGGCGCGTGCTCGCCGCCGCCGGCCTTCACGCCGCCGATGCCCAGGCCCTGGCGCTGGCCCAGCGTGTAGAAGCTCAGGCCCACGTGGCGGCCGACCTCGCGGCCTCGGTCGTCGAGCATCGGGCCGGGGGTGCTCTTGAGGTAGCGGTTCAGGAACTCGCGGAACGGACGCTCGCCGATGAAGCAGATGCCGGTGCTGTCCTTCTTGCGCGCGTTCGGCAGCCCGATCTCCTCGGCGATGCGGCGCACCTCGGTCTTCTCGAGCTCGCCCACCGGGAACAGCGTGCGCGACAGCTGCGCCTGGTTCAGCCGGTGCAGGAAGTAGCTCTGGTCCTTGGCCGGGTCCAGGCCCTTCAGCAGCTCGAAGGCACCGGCGGCGTTCCGCCGCACGCGGGCGTAGTGGCCGGTGGCGATCTTCTCGGCGCCCAGCCGCATCGCATGGTCGAGGAAGGCCTTGAACTTGATCTCGGCATTGCACAGCACGTCGGGGTTGGGCGTGCGGCCGGCGTCGTATTCGCGCAGGAACTCGGCGAAGACGCGGTCCTTGTACTCGGCCGCGAAGTTCACGTGCTCGATCTCGATGCCCAGCACGTCGGCCACCGCGGCCGCGTCGACGAAGTCGATGTTCGACGCGCAGTAGGCGCTGTCGTCGTCATCTTCCCAGTTCTTCATGAAGATGCCGACGACCTCGTGGCCCTGCTGCTTGAGCAGCCAGGCCGTCACCGCGGAATCGACGCCGCCGCTCAAGCCCACCACGACGCGCTGTCTGGTTCCCATGCCCGGGATTATCCCCAGGCGGCGCGCCGGAGACGGCGGCGCGGGCTTCAGCAGGCCAGCATCTGCGAGCGCGAACGGATCAGCTCGCGCGCCCGCGACAAGGCGTAGTGCAAGGCTTCGTCGGGGTCGGGCCAACGGTGGCCGCAGGCCAGGCTGTCGTCGCGGAAGGCTTCGCGCTGGCGGGCCGTGCCCGGCACGCCGCGCACGCGGTTGACGACGACGGCGGCGATGTAGCCGTCGCCGCGTGGCGCGTCCAGCGCGCCGACATAGATGCGGTAGTCGCCTTCGTGGCTTTCCTGGAATCGCATGGTGCGGCCTCTCGGATGGGGGTGGGGGGACCCCGAAGTGGGCGCGATGATGGAGGCCTGCCCCGGGGGGAACCATCCCTCTCGGGAGGGAGCCGTCCCCCGAAGGTGCATGGGATGATGGTTCCGATTGCCCCATGTCAAGGAAGCCCGCATGACCGCCAGCCTGCCCCCGGCCTATCTGCGCCAGCCCACGCTGCACGGCGACACCGTCGTCTTCGTCAGCGACGACGACCTCTGGAGCGCCGGCACGGCCGGCGGCACCGCCCGGCGGCTGACCGCCGGCCTGGGCGAGCCTGCCACGCCCTGCCTGTCGCCCGACGGCCAGTGGCTGGCCTTCATCGGCCGCGACGAGGCGCACGGCGAGGTCTGGTGCATGCCGGCACAGGGCGGCGCCGCCCGGCGCCTGACCTGGCTGGGCGCCGACACCGCGGTGCGCGGCTGGACGCCCGAGGGCCGCATCCTCCTGTGCAGCAACCACGGCCAGCCCTTCTTCCGCAACTGGCACGCCTTCACCGTGGGCGTGCAGGGCGGCGTCCCCGTGGCGCTGGAGCTGGGCCAGGTGAACCACCTCGCCTTCGGGCCCGGCGGGCGGCGCGTGATCGGCCGCAACACCGCCGACCCGGCGCGCTGGAAGCGCTACCGCGGCGGCACCGCCGGCCACCTGTGGATCGACGCACAGGGCGACGGCCAGTTCCGCCGCATGACCGAGCTGCGCGGCAACATCACCAGCCCGCTGTGGATCGGTGACCGCATCTACTTCCTCAGCGACTTCGAGGGCACCGGCAACCTGTATTCGTGCCTGCCCGACGGCACCGACCTGGCGCGCCACAGCGACCACGACCGCTACTACGCCCGCCACGCCAGCAGCGACGGGCGGCGCATCGTCTACCAGTGCGGCGCCGAACTCTGGTTGTTCGACCCCGCCACCGACCGCACGCAGCCGATCGCCATCGACGTGCCGGCGGCACGCACGCAGGCCGCGCGCCGCTTCGTGCCGGCGGCCGAGCACCTGCACGGCGCGGTGCTGCACCCGGCGGGCCACAGCGTCGCGGTGGAAGCACGCGGCAAGCTGTTCACGATGCCCCTCTGGGAGGGCGCGGTGCTGCAGCACGGGCACGCTGCCGGCGCGCGCCAGCGGCTGGGCCAGTGGCTGGCCGACGGCAGCACCCTGGTGGCCGCCAGCGACGCCTCGGGCGAGGAGCGGATCGTCGTGTTCGACGCCGGTGGCGAACGCGCCCTGCCCTGGGACATCGGCCGCGCCACCGAGCTGCGCGCGGCGCCGCAGGGCACGCTGCTGGCCATCGCCAACCACCGCAACCAGCTGCTGCTGGGCGACGTGGCCGGCGGCACGCTGCAGGTGGCCGACAGCAGCGCCTGCGGCCGTATCCGCGACCTGGCGTGGTCGCCCTGCGGCGGCTGGCTGGCCTATGCCTTCGACACCAGCCCGCGCCACACCGCGATCAAGCTGCTGCAGCTGGCCACCGGCACCGCCACGCTGGTGACGCAGCCCGAGTTCCGCGACTGGAGCCCGAGCTTCGACCCCGCCGGGCGCTTCCTGTACTTCCTGTCGCTGCGCACCTTCGACCCGGTGTACGACGCGGTGCAGTTCGAGCTGAGTTTTCCGCGCGCCGCGCGGCCGTACCTGGTGGCGCTGCAGGCCGGCGGGCGCCCGCCGTTCGACCCCCAGCCCAAGGGCCTGAAGCCGGACGGCGACGACACGCCGGGCCAGGGCGCCGCCCCTGCCGAGGGCAGCGCGCCGGCGCCGCTGCAGGTGGACCTGGACGGCATCGCCCGCCGCGTGGCCGCGTTCCCGGTGGCCGAGGCGCGCTTCGGGCAGCTCGTCGGCGTGGCGGGCGGCAAGGTGGTGTGGACCGTGCTGCCCATTCCCGGCGCGCACGGACGCGGCGGCCACAAGGAGTCGCCGGGCCGGCTCGAGGTGTTCGACTTCGCCACCGGCCAGGTCAAGACGCTGATGGACAAGGCCGACGCCGTGGCCGTGGCCGCCGACCGGCACACGCTGCTGGTGCGCGAAGGCCAGCGGCTGCGGGCGATCGCCGCCAAGCCGCGCGAGGGCAAGGAGGCCGACGCCGACGAGCGCCCGTCGCGCAAGAGCGGCTGGCTCGACCTGGGGCGCATCCGCGTGGCCGTGGAGCCGTCGGCCGAGTGGCGGCAGATGCTGCGCGAAGTGTGGCGGCTGCAGCGCGACCACTTCTGGGTCGCCGACATGTCGGGCGTGGACTGGACGGCCGTGTGGCAGCGCTACGCGCCGCTGCTGGAGCGCGTGGCCACGCGCGGCGAGCTGTCGGACCTGGTGTGGGAGCTGCAGGGCGAGCTCGGCACCTCGCACGCCTACGAGATGGGCGGCGACCACCGCAAGCCGCCGGCCGTGGCACTGGGTTTCCTGGCCGCCGAACTGCAGCCCGGCCCGCAGGGGCACACCATCACCGCCATCGTGCAGGGCGACCCCTGGGACGCCGCGGCCGATTCGCCGCTGAACGCCGTCGGCGTCGAGGCCCGTGTCGGCGAGCGTGTGCTGGCCATCGGCGGCCAGCCGCTGCCGCCCGACCAGCCGGCCCAGTCGCTGCTGGTGCACCAGGCCGGCGCGAAGGTGGCGCTGACGCTGGCGGACGCCAACGCCGGTGCGGCCGGCGCCACGCGCGAGGTGCTGGTGACGCTGCTGGCCGACGAGACGCCGGCCCGCTACCGTGCCTGGGTCGAGCACAACCGTGCGTGGGTGCACGCGCACAGCGGCGGCCGCCTCGGCTACCTGCACGTGCCCGACATGATGTCGGCCGGCTTCGCCGAGTTCCACCGCTACTTCGCGACCGAATGCGACCGCGACGGCCTGGTGGTGGACCTGCGCTACAACCGCGGCGGCCACGTCTCGCAGCTGCTGCTGGAGAAGGTGGCGCGGCGGCGCGTGGCCTGGAACCTGATGCGCTGGGGCCAGCCCGAGCCCTACCCCGATGCCGCGGCCGCGGGCCCGGTGGTGGCGCTGACCAACGAACACGCGGGCTCCGACGGCGACATCTTCTCGCACAACTTCAAGCTGATGGGCATCGGCACCCTGGTGGGCACGCGCACCTGGGGCGGCGTCATCGGCATCTGGCCGCGGCACACGCTGGTGGACGGCAGCACCACCACGCAGCCCGAGTACGCGTTCTGGTTCAAGGACGTGGGCTGGGGCGTCGAGAACCACGGCACCGACCCCGACATCGAGGTCGACAACGCGCCGCAGGACCGTGCTGCCGGACGCGACCGGCAGCTGGAGGTGGCGGTGGCCACCGCGCTGGCGGCGGTCGCGCGCGAAGGCGTGGCGCGGCCCGACTTCGGCCCGCGGCCGCAACTGGCTGCGCCGCCCCTGCCGCCGCGGCCGGCGCGACCGGGGTCCTGAGGCGCCGGCACCGCACTTGCTTGGCCGGGCTCGGAGAGAATCCAGCCCCGCCGCAAGAGCCCGCTTATGCCAGAGTCGCCAGAGCCTGCCCCGCCCATCGCCCCGCACGACACCCACGCCATCGAAGTGCGCGCCAGCGCCGTGCATGGCCAGGGCGCCTTCGCCACCCGCCCGCTGCAGCGCGGGCGTGCCATCGGCCACTACGGCGGGCGCCGCTACGCGCCGGGCGAGGTCGGCGAACGCGACTGGGACAACGGCCTGACGTATGTCTTCGGCCTCTCCGACGGCAGCATCATCGACGGCAGCGACGGCGGCAACGCCACGCGCCACCTCAACCACTCGTGTGCGCCGAACTGCGTCGCCTTCGAGGTCGAGACCGAGGACGGCACGCCGCAGGTGGTGATCGAAGCGCGCCGGCGCATCCGCGTCGGCGAAGAGCTGTTCATCGACTACGCGCTCGACATCGGCGACGCCGACCCGGCCGAGTTTCCGTGCCGCTGCGGCGCGCCGCAGTGCCGCGGCACGATGGCGATGAAGAACGGCTGACCCGGGCGCCGGGCACCGCCGGCGATCCCCTACACTGCCGCGAATGAACCAGACGGTACATTCGGCGGCGAAGAAGCAGGCGGCCAAGTCAGCGGGCCGACCGCGCGCGGCCAAGGCCAGCGTGCGCACCAACGACCCCGAACGCACGATGGCCGACATCATCGACGTCGCCACGCGCGAGTTCAGCGAGAAGGGCCTGGCCGGGGCCCGCATCGACGACATCGCCGAGGCCATGCGCACCAGCAAGCGCATGATCTACTACTACTTCGGGAGCAAGGAAGGCCTGTACATCGCGGTGCTGGAAGAGGCCTACCGGCGCATCCGGGCGATCGAGTCCGACCTGCACCTGGACGACCTGGCCCCCGAAGACGCGCTGCGCCGTCTGGTCGGCTTCACGGTGGACTACCAACTCGCCAACCCCGACTTCATCCGCCTGGTGATGACGGAGAACATCCACCGCGGCGAGTACATCGCGCAGAGCAAGGCGATCCAGAAGCTCAACGTCCCGGCCATCGAAGGCCTGCGCCGCGTCTACGAGCGCGGCGTGGAAGCGGGCGTGTTCCGCAGCGGCGTCGACGCCATCGACCTGCACATGTCGATCAGCGCGCTGAGCTTCTTCAACACCGCCAACCGCCACACCTTCAGCCTGATCTTCAAGCGCGACCTCGACACGCCGGCCGCGCTGATCGCGCGCCGCGACAGCATCATCGAGATGGTCGTGCGCTTCGTCAGGAAGTAGGACCACCCCCGTAGCGCCTGCGGCGCTCCCCCTCAAGGGGCCGAGCCCGGATACGACAGGTCCGGTGGACCTGTCGTGCCTGGCGAGGAGCCGGGCCACTGGCCCGGCGCGGCCTGCAAGGCAACCCCGGCGGCCCGGCGGAGCCGGCCCGCGGCGTTCGCTTGGCTTGTTGCACGTGCGTTGTAGCCATCGTGCGGGTTTTTACCAAGTTCAAAACTAACTAGTTCGTACATTATTCGCTCCAGCGCTTCATCGAAGGCGCATGGAGACATGTTGAACACCCCGACTCCCACCGTCCTCGACCGCTTCTGCCGGCTGCTGGAGCTGCTGATCGCGCTGTGCCTGGCGGTGATGGTGGTGATGGTGTTCGGCAACGTCGTGCTGCGCTACGTCTTCAACTCCGGCATCGCCGTGAGCGAGGAGCTGTCGCGCTGGCTCTTCGTGTGGATGACCTTCATCGGCGCCATCGTCGCGTTGAAGGAACACGGCCACCTCGGCACCGACATGCTGGTGGCGCGGCTGCCGCGCAAGGGCAAGCTGGTGTGCATGGTCGCCAGCCAGCTGCTGATGCTGTGGGTGACCTGGCTGCTGCTGAAGGGCAGCTGGGCGCAGGTGCTGATCAACCGCGACGTCGAGGCGCCGGTCACCGGCGCGCCGATGGCCGTGGTCTACATGGCGGGCGTCGTGTTCGCTGTGCCCGCCGGCCTGCTGCTGCTGGCCGAGCTGCTGCGCACGCTGACGGGCCGGCTGCGCGACGACGAGCTGGTGATGGTGCAGGAGTCGGAGGACCTCGCGCACGCCCAAGCCCAGATGCAGGCCGAGACGAAGAAGGACGCGCCGCAATGACCATCCTCGTCTTCCTCGGTTCCCTGCTCGGCGCGATGGCGCTGGGCATGCCGATCGCCTATGCGCTGCTGGTCAGCGGTGCGGCGCTGATGCTGCACCTGGACATGTTCGACGCGCAGATCCTGGCGCAGAACGTGATCAACGGCGCCGACAGCTTCCCGCTGCTGGCCGTGCCCTTCTTCATGCTGGCCGGCGAGATCATGAACGTCGGCGGCCTCTCGCGCCGCATCGTGCACCTGGCGCTCACGCTGGTGGGTCACGTGCGCGGCGGCCTGGGCTTCGTCACCATCCTGGCCGCGGTGCTGATGGCCGCGCTGTCGGGCTCGGCGGTGGCCGACACCGCGGCGCTGGCGGCGCTGCTGCTGCCGATGATGGTGCGCGCCGGCCACGACAAGGCCCGCGCCGGTGGCCTGATCGCCAGCGCCGGCATCATCGCGCCCATCATCCCGCCGTCGATCGGCTTCGTGATCTTCGGCGTCGCCGCCAACCTGTCGATCGGCAAGCTCTTCATGGCCGGCATCGTGCCGGGCCTGCTGATGGGCGTGGCCATTGCCACCGCCTGGTACATCGTGGCCAAGCGCGAGAACGTCACGCCGCCGAAGCCCGCCAGCCGCGCCGAGAAGCTCGCGGCGCTGAAGAGCTCGACCTGGGCGCTGTTCCTGCCGGTCATCGTGCTCGTGGGCCTGAAGATGGGCGTGTTCACCCCCACCGAGGCCGCCGTGGTGGCGGCCGTGTACGCGCTGTTCGTCGCCACCGTGGTCTACCGCGAGATGACGCTGCGGCAGCTGCTGCCGGTGTTCGTCAGCGCGGCCAAGACGACCTCGGTGATCATGTTCCTGGTGGCCGCGGCCATGGTGTCGGCCTGGCTCATCACGGTGGCGCAGCTGCCGGCGCAGATGATCGAACTGCTGCAGCCGCTGCTGGACCACCCGACGCTGCTGCTGATCGCCATCATGCTGCTGGTCATCGCCGTGGGCACGGCGATGGACATGACGCCCACCATCCTGATCCTCACCCCGGTGCTGATGCCGGTGGTGAAGGCCGCCGGCATCGACCCCTACTACTTCGGCGTGCTCTTCATCATGAACAACGCCATCGGCCTGATCACGCCGCCGGTGGGCACCGTGCTCAACGTCGTGGCCGGCGTCGGCCGCATGAAGATGGACGAGGTCACGCGCGGCGTGCTGCCCTTCATGGGCGCGCAGCTGGTCGTGCTGTTCCTGCTGGTGCTGTTCCCGCAGATCGTGCTGTGGCCCCTGAAGCTTTTCTACTGAACGGAGACAAGAGATGAAGCGTGTTGTGCTCAAGACCCTGGTGGCTGCAGCCGCCCTCGCCGCCTTCGGCCTCGCCGGCGCCCAAGACATCAAGGAGCGCAGCTTCAAGCTGGGTCTGCAGAACCCGAAGGGCCACCCGCTGGTGACCGGCGCCGAGAAGTTCGCCGAGATCGTGGCCGCCAAGAGCGGCGGCAAGATGAAGATCAACCTGTTCCCGGGCGGCGTGCTCGGCGGCGACGCGCCCACGGTGTCGGCGCTGCAGGGCGGCACGGTCGAGATGACGGCGCTCAACAGCGGCATCCTGGCCAGCCAGGTCAAGGACTTCACGGTCTTCGACTTCCCCTTCATCTTCGCCACGCCGCAGGAGGCCGACGCGGTCGTCGACGGGCCCTTCGGCCAGAAGATGCACGCCAAGCTGCAGGACAAGGGCATTGTCGGCCTGGCGTACTGGGAGCTGGGCTTTCGCAACATCACCAACAGCAAGCGCGCCATCACCAAGGTCGAGGACCTCGAAGGCCTGAAGCTGCGCGTGATCCCGAATGCGATCAACGTCGACTGGGTCAAGGCGCTCGGCGCCAACCCCACGCCGATGGCCTTCCCCGAGGTCTACGCGGCGATGGAGGCCAAGGCCATCGACGGCCAGGAGAACCCGCTGAACGTGATCCTGGCGAACAAGTTCGCCGAGGTGCAGAAGCACCTGGTGCTGAGCAACCACCAGTACAACCCGCAGAGCCTGATCATCAGCAAGAAGGTCTGGGACACGCTCTCGGCCGCCGAGAAGCAGATCCTGCAGGACGCCGCCACCGAAAGCGCCGTCTTCCAGCGCAAGGTCTCGCGCGACGCCGCCGCCGGCAACCTGGCGGCGCTGAAGCAGGCCGGCATGGCCGTGACCGAGCTGTCGGCCGCCGAGCAGGCCAAGCTGCGCGCGAAGTTCAAGCCCGTGATCGACAAGCACGGCGAGCCCATCGCCGCCACGGTCGCCGAGCTCAACGCCGAGCTGGCCAAGCTGAGAAAGTGATGCCCGCGCCCGACAAGCTGCTGGTCGGCCTGATCGGTGCCGGCATCCAGCGCTCGCTGACGCCGGCGCTGCACGAGGCCGAGGCCGCCGCGCAGGGCCTGCGCCTGCACTACCAGCTGATCGACCTGGACACCACCGGCCAGGGCGTCGAGTCGCTGCCGGCGCTGCTGGCGGCGGTGCGCACCATCGGCTTTGCCGGGCTCAACATCACCTACCCCTGCAAGCAGGCCGTCATTCCGCTGCTCGACGCGCTCAGCGACGAAGCCGCGGCGATGGGTGCCGTCAACACCGTGGTGCACCGCGACGGCAAGCTGGTCGGGCACAACACCGACGGCTCGGGCTGGCGCTGGGGTTTCGCGCGTGCCCTGCCCGGTGCCGACCTGTCGCGCGTGGTGCTGCTGGGGGCCGGCGGCGCCGGCTCGGCCATCGCGCACGCGGCGCTGCGCATGGGCGTGCAGCAGCTGGTGCTGGTCGACAGCGACACCACGCGCGCCAGCGCGCTGGCCGAACGCCTGAATGCGCTGTACCCCGGCCGCCGCGCCAGCTTCACGCCCGACGCCGGCGCGGCGCTGGCCGGCGCCAGCGGCCTGGTGCACGCCACGCCCACCGGCATGGACAAGCTGCCCGGCATGCCGCTGGCAGCAGAACTGCTGCGACCCGACCTGTGGGTGTCGGAGATCGTCTACTTCCCGCTCGAGACCGCGCTGCTGCGCGCCGCGCGCGCGCTGGGCTGCCGCATCAGCGACGGCGGCGGCATGGCGGTCGGCCAGGCCGTCGGCGCCTTCACGCACTTCACCGGGCTGCAGCCGGATGCGGCGCGCATGGACGCTCATTTCAGGCGTCTGGTCGCCGAACGGCGCTGAGCCACCCCCCCGAAGCAGGAGCCCTGCGATGACCCTCACGCTCGACCGCGAAGCCGTGCTCGACCTGCCCAACCCGCTGGGGCTGGAAGGCATCGAGTTCATCGAATACACCACGCCGCGACCGCAGGCGCTGGGGCAGGTGCTCGAGTCCATGGGCTTCCGCCCGGTGGCGCGGCACCGCTCGCGCGAGGTGCTGCTGTACCGCCAGGGCGGCATGAACGTCATCGTCAACGCGCACGGCATCGCCGCGGCTGCCGCCGGCGGCGAAGCGGCGCCCGAGATCGCCGCGATCGCGCTGCGTGTGCGCGACGCGGCTGCTGCGTGGCGCCGTGTCGTCGAGCTCGGCGCCTGGCCGCTGCCGGGGCAGGTGCAGCCGATGGAACTGCACATCCCCGGGGTGCACGGCGCCGGCGCCAGCCGCATCTTCTTCGTCGACCGCTGGCGCGAGTTCTCGATCTACGACGTCGACTTCGTGCCCATCCCCACGGTGGCGCCGCAGGTGCCGGCCACGGCCGGCCTGCACTGGTTCGGCATCGTGCAGTACGTCGGCGCGCAGCGGGCCGAGGACTGGTGCGCGTTCTACGCCTCGCTGTTCGGCTTCGCCGTGCTCGCCGACGACGAGCGCTACGGCATCCTGCCCGCCGGCCGCGTGCTGCGTTCTCCGTGCGGCACGTTCTTCCTGCAGCTGATCGAACCCGAGCCCGCCGCCGGCACCGCCGGCATGGCCGACGAAGGCCTGCAGCGCGTGGCCTTCGGCACGCCCGACGTGCCGGCCGCGGTGCGCACGCTGCGCCAGCGTGGCGTGGACTTCGTCGAGTCCGACCGCCTGCGCCCGGGCGACCGAGGCGCGCTCACGCGCGCGGTGCTGGGCAGCGTGATGTTCGAGCTGGTGCACCACGCCGCGCCGCCGACCGACGCCGACGCGGGTTGACGCCATGTTCAAGGACATCGGCATGGACACCATCAGCCTGGCGGGCCCGCTGCACGCCAAGCTGCGTGCGATGCGCGAAGCCGGCTTCACGCAGGTGATGCTGGCCGCGAAGGACCTGGTCGGCCACCCCGATGGCTGGCAGGCCGCGGTGGAAGAGGTGCGCGGCAGCGGCCTGCGCGTGACCGGCTTCCAGGTGCTGCGCGACTTCGAGGGCCTGTCGGGCCACCTGCACGACTACAAGGTCGACATCGCGCGTTCGATGATCGAGATGTGCGCGGCGCTGCGCAGCCCGGTGCTGCTGGCCTGCAGCAGCACCAGCGTGCACGCCAGCGACGACCGCGCGCACATCGCGCGCGACCTGCGCAAGCTGGCGATGATGGCGCTGCCGTTCGGCATCCGCGTCGCCTACGAGGGCCTCAGCTGGGGCCGGCACCTGAACGACGTGCCCGGCGCCTGGGACGTGGTGCAGCGCGCCGACGCGCCCAACCTGGGCCTGGGCATCGACTCGTACCACAGCTTCGCGACGCAGACGCCGCTGGAGGCACTGCACGGCGTGGACGCGGCCAAGATCTTCCTGGTGCAGCTGTCCGACTTCATGTGGCAGGAAGTGCGCACGGTCGAAGAGCGCATCGACACCGCGCGCCACTTCCGCGTCTTCCCCGGCGAGGGCGTGCACAGCGAGGCCATCGTGCGCCTGGTGCGCCTGCTCGACGGCATGGGCTACCGCGGCGACTACAGCTTCGAGGTCTTCAACGACGACTACCAGCAGCTGCCGCTGGCCACCGTGGCGCAGCGCGCGCAGCGCTCGGCCACCTGGCTGGCGGCCGACGTGCTGCGGCGCGCGCTGCCGCTGCCGGGGCGCGCGCCGCTGCGCCCCTGACGCGTCGACCCTGACGGCCGGCCAGGACGTCGGTCCACCTTCGCGCTGAACCGACGATCAGTCGACCTTGGCGCCTGAGGCCTTCACCACCCCGGCCCACTTCTTCGTCTCGGCGTCGATGAACTTCACGAACTCCGCCGGCGTCATGCCGCTGGGAATCGCGCCCTGCGCCTGCAGGCGCTCCTTCAGCGCCGGGGTCGCCATCGCCTTGGCGGTTTCCTGCTGCAGCCGCGCCACCACGTCGGCGGGCGTGCCGGCAGGGGCCAGCAGGCCGAACCACGAGCTTGCCTCGTAGCCCTTCAGCGCCGCGCCGCCGGCCTCGGCCACGGTCGGCAGGTCGGGCAGGGCCTGCGAGCGCACGGCGCTTGTGACGCCCAGCGCCTTCAGCTTGCCGCTCTTGATGTGCGGCATCGCCGAGGGCAGGTTGTCGAACATCACGTCCATGTTGCCGCCCATCAGGTCGATCAGCGCCGGGCCCGAGCCGCGGTACGGAATGTGGACCATGAAGGTGCCGGTCATGGTCTTGAACAGCTCGCCTGCCAGGTGGATGCTGGTGCCGTTCCCCGAGCTGGCCATGTTCAGCCGGCCCGGAGCGCCCTTCAGCGCCTTCACGAAGTCGGCGACGCTGTTCACGCCCAGCTTCTGCGCCGTGGCCGGGTTCATCACCAGCACGTTGGGCACGCCGGCCACCAGCGTCACGGGCGCGAAGTCCTTGATGTGGTCGTAGGGCATGCGCGGGTACAGCGCCGGATTGATGGCGTGCGTGCCCACCGTGCCCATCAGCAGCGTGTAGCCGTCGCCCGGGGCCTTGGACACTTCGGCGGCGCCGTTGTTGCCGCCGGCGCCGGGCTTGTTGTCGACGATGAAGGGCTGGCCGAACGCGCGCTGCAGCTCGGGCGCGAGCGCGCGCGCCAGGATGTCGGTGGTGCCGCCGGCGGCGAACGGCACGACGATGCGCACCGGCTTGGTCGGCCAGGCGCCCTGCGCGAGCGCGGCCGGGGCGGCCAGAACCGCCAGAACCGCCGAGGTGGCGGCGAGTGCGGTGCGGCGGGTGATGGTGGTCGGGCGGGTCATCGTCGTGTCTCCTGCTTCGTGGTCAGAGTCTGAGCTCCAGGCGCAGCTGCCAGTTCGTGTCGGTCGGGGCCGTGGTGCTGGCGGTCTGCGTGCTGGTGGCGGTGGTGAAACGGTTGCTGCTCTCGTAGTGTCGGGCGTCCAGGTTGCTGGCCATCAGCCGCAGCGCCATGCCGGGGTCGACGGTCCACAGCGCGAACGCGTCGAACACGCGCTTGCCGCCGCTGCGCGTGCGCTGGCTGTCGCTGAGCTGCGTCTCGGTGGCCGGCACCCAGTTGAGGTTGCCGCCCACGGTCAGCGGCAGGCCGCGGAAGCGGTGGTCGGCGCCCAGGTTGCCGGTGGCGCGCGCCTGCTGGTCGAGCCGGTTGTCGGGCCCGGGCACGCCGTCCACGCGCGAGCGGAACAGGCCCAGGTTGGCCCGCAGCTCCACGCGCGGCGCGCCGGCCAGCAGCGTGTCGAGCGGGAACTTGGCTTCCAGCTCCAGGCCTTGCGTGGTGGCGTCGCCGATGTTCTGCTGCCGCGCCACCCAGCGCTGCACCGGGCTGTAGTCCACCGTCTCCAGCGTCGTGACGCTGCGCATCAGGCCCTGGATGCGGCGGTGGAAGACGTTGGCGCTCAGCAGGCCGCCGCCGGCCAGGTAGCGCTCGAAGGCCAGGTCGACGCCCGTCGCCAGCTCGGGCTGCAGCGCCGGATTGCCGGCGCGGTCGGGGCTGGTCGCCTCGTTCGGGCCGCCGGGGTCGAACTTGCTGTTGATCGTGGTGTTGCCGATCAGCGTGCCGAGCGCGGGCGACCGGTAGCTGCGGGTCAGGCTCAGCCGCACCTGGTCGCGGCCCTTCGGGTCGGGCTTCCACAGCACGTGCAGCAGCGGCGTGGCGACGCTGCTGCGGTTGCGCGGCCGGCTGCCGTCGGCGGCCGTGCCCTCGGTGGTGATGCCTTCCCAGCGCAGGCCTGCATGCAGCGCCCAGTGCGGCGTCAGGCTCCACTCGTCCTGCACGTAGGCCGCCAGGCGCAGGCTGCTGGCCTGCAGGTTGCCGGTGGCGTCGTCGGCCTGCAGGTCGCCGCTGCGCTGCTCGCGCCGACGCACGGCCTCGGTCTCCAGGCCGCTGACGAGGCTGTGCGCGCTGTCGGTTGCGGTGGCGGGCCCGGTGTCGCTGCCGCCGAGCGTCTGCGACAGCTTGGCGTTCAGCGCCAGCGTGTGCTCGCGCGTGCGGCTGGTGTCCTGCAGCGTGCGCAGCAGCGTGCCGTCGTCGCGGAACTCCTGGCGCACGCTGTCGCCGCGGGCGCGCCAGGCGCCGCCGTTGCCGTTCACCTCGAGCCGCGTCGCCGGGCCCAGGCGCTGGCGCCACTGCGTGTTCAGCCGCAGGTGGGTGAAGCGGCTGCGGCCCTGGCTGTCGGCCACGTCGTAGGCCGGTGGCGTGGCGGGCACGTCCTGCTGCAGCGTGAAGCGGCGGTCGCTCCGCCCGCGGCTGTGGAACAGCGATGGCGCCAGCAGCAGCGTGTCGCCGCTGTCCGACAGCCGCCACTGCAGCCGGCCGGTGGCATTCAGGCCGGCGCGGCGGTCGGCGGTGTGCGTGGTTTCCTGCTCGGCCTGCAGCACGCTGCCGTCGGCCAGCGCGGTCTCCACCGTCTCGGTGCGGCTGTCGCTGCGCTGGCGGCGCACGAAGGCGGCGCTGGAGAGGTTGTACGTCAGTGGCCCCGCGCTGTCGTTGCGGGTCCAGTGCAGGCCCGGCGAGGCGGCACCGCCCTCGACGCCGACGCCCAGCCGCAGGTCGTTCAGCCGGCGCCGGAAGCCTTCGCGCGTGACGATGTTGATGGTGCCGGCGATCGCGCGCGCGCCGGTCTCGGCCGTGGGTGCGCGCAGCACCTCGATGCGCTCGACCTGCTCCGGCGTCAGCGACTCCAGGCTGAAGCCCGGCGGCACGCGCTGGCCGTCGATCAGCAGCTGCGTGTAGCCGCCGCCCAGCCCGCGCAGGCGCGGCGGCCCGCCGCGGCCGGGTGCGCCCGGCGTGGTGACGCCAGGCAGCCGGCGCAGCACCTCGCCGATGCTGCTGTCGCCGAACTTCTCGATCTCCTCGCGGCCGATGACGATCTTCGCGGCGGTGGACTGCCGCCGCTGCTCGGTGTCGGAGGCGCGGCTGCCGGTGATCTCGATGCGGGTGGCGGCTGCGGCGGGGTCGGCGGCGGGTGCGGGCGCAGGCGCGGCGTCCTGCGCCTGCACGGCAGGCACCGCGCCGGACAGCGCCAGCAGCAGCGCGAACATCGGGGCCGGCCAGGCCGGCGGGTGGGGTGGGGACATCACGTCCGGCATTGTCACCTTGCGGACAGGGCGCATCGGGTCCAACACCGTTGCGCGCCGCCGGCGCCGGCATCAAGCTGCGGCACGCTGTTCAACCCACCCACCGAGTCCCCGACGATGCAACGCCGACACCTGCTGCAGACACTGGCCGCCACCACCCTGGCCCCCGCCGCCTGGACCGCCGGCGCGCAAGCCCCCTGGCCCAGCCAGACGGTGCGGCTGATGGTCGCCTTCCCGGCCGGCGGCCCCACCGACCTGACGATGCGCCAGCTGGCCGACAACGCCAGCAAGCTGCTGGGCCAGCAGGTCATCATCGAGAACAAGCCCGGCGCCGGCGGCACGCTGCCTGCGCAGCTGCTGCAGCAGGCCAAGCCCGACGGCTACACGCTGGCGCAGATCCCGCTGGGGGTGTTCCGCCTGCCCTACACCACCCGCATCACCTGGGACCCGGTGAAGGACATCAGCTACATCCTGGGCGTCACCGGCTACGCCTTCGGTGTGGTGGTGCCGGCCGACGGCCCCATCAAGACCTGGGCCGACTTCGTCGCCTACGCCAAGGCCAACCCGGGCAAGCTCAGCTACGGCAGCACCGGCGCGCTGACCAGCCCGCACCTGACGATGGAAGACATCGCGCAGCGCCTGGGCATCTCGCTGAACCACATCCCGTACAAGGGCAGCGCCGACCTGATGCAGAGCATCCTGGGCGGGCAGATCATGGCCGCGGCCGACTCCACCGGCTTCGCGCCGCACGTGGCCAGCGGCAAGCTGCGTGTGCTCAACACCTGGGGCGAGAAGCGCCTGGCGAAGTTCCCCGACGTGCCCACGCTGCAGGAGCTGGGCATTCCGCTGGTGCAGGCCTCGCCCTACGGCATCGGCGGCCCCAAGGGCATGGACTCAGGCCTGGTGCAGCGCATCCACGATGCCTTCAAGCAGGCCATGGAGATGCCCAACCACGTCGAGGTGCTGGCCAAGTACGACCAGGCCCTGATGTACATGAGCCCGGCGCAGTACGCGCGTTTCGCCGAAGACACCTACAAGCGCGAGAAGGCGCTGGTCGACAAGCTGGGCCTGGCCAAGCCGTCCTGACCGGCGCGCCGCGGCGGCCTGGCGGCAGCGGCGCCGGGCCTGCCGTTACGATGCCGCAGTGCGCACCCTGACATCGCCGCGCAGACCTGCGCGGCATTCCTCGCTCGATGACACCCGCCGCCGCCGCCCCTGAGCGCCGCGGCCGCCGGCACATGCACGACCTGGCGGCGCGCATGCTGGGGCGTGCGATGCTGCTGATCGGCCTGCTGCTGCTGGGGTCGGCGGTGCTGCAGCAACTGCTCGGCGCGCCCGACCGCGCCAGCCGCTGGCGCCTGGTCTACGCCAGCGTCATGGCGCTGGCGGCGGCGCTGGGCGAGTGGCAGCGCCGCCAGGGCCGGCCGCAGGCTGCCAGCGCGCTGGTCCTCGTGACCGCGCTGCTGGCCTGCGCCAGCCAGGCCTGGGTCACCGGCCAGGGCGTGCATGCGCTGGCCATGTCCGGCGCCGTGCTGGTGGTGGCGCTCGCAGGCGTCCTGGCCAGCGCCCGGGCGGCGGCGCTGCTGGCACTGCTGAACCTGGCGGCGGCGCTGGCGCTGTTCGCCGCAGAACGCCACGGTCTGCTGCCCGGCGCACCCGAAGGCGCCGTGGGCGGGGCCGGCCCCGTCGTGCGCCTGGCCGGACTGCTGCTGCTGCAGGCCTGCGGCCTGATCGCCAGCCTGGTGCTGGCGCAGCTGTTCAACGACAGCCTGGGCCGCGCGCTCGACGAGGAACAGCGCCTGGACGCGCTGCTGCACATCGGCAGCGACTGGGTGTGGGAGCTCGACGCGCAGCGCCGGCTGACAGCCATGGCGTCCTCGTTCGAGCAGCACACCGGCCGCAGCGTCGCCGAGGTGATGCTGCTGGGGCAGCCGGGCGGCCCGCAGATGGTGGAAGACGCCGGCCTGCAGCAGATGCGCGACGCGATGGACCGCCAGCAGGCGTTTCGCAACTGCATCGTCACCTTCCGCTGGCCCGACGGCACGTTGCTGTGCGCCAACGCCAGCGGCCAGCCGCGCCTGGACGCCCAGGGCCGGCTCACCGGTTGGTGGGGCGCCAGCCGCAACGTCACCGCCGAACGCCTGGCGCAGCAGGAGCAGCGGCGCGCGCAGGACATGCTGGACCGCCTGGTGCGGCTGAGCCCCGATCCGATCGCCGTGGTGCGCGTCAACGGCGGTGCGATCCTGCTGGCCAACCCCGCCTTCCTGCAGGCCAGCGGCCTCGACGAAGCCCGGGTGATGGGCCGCAGCGCGCTGGAGCTGGGGCTGTGGCGCTCGGTCGAGGAACCACGGCGCCTGGCCGCCGCGCTGCGCGAGGACGGCACGGTGCGCAACCTGCGCAGCGAGGTCTGGGTGGATGGCGTGGCGCGCGAGATGCTGCTCACCGCGGCAGCCTTCGAATGGGACGGCGAGCCGGTGGCCGTGATCACCGCGCGCGACATCACCGACATCGAGCGCGCGCGCCGCGAGGCCGATGCCATCCTCGACCACGCCAGCGTCGGCATCGCGCTCGTGCGCGAGCGCCGCTTCGAGCGCGTGAACCCGCCCTTCGAGCAGATGTTCGCGCTGCCAGCGGGTGCGCTGCTCGGCCAGAGCACCAGCATGCTGTTCCCCGACACCGGGCAGCACGAGGACTTCGCCGCGCTGTCCGAGCGCGCCCAGCGCGCGGGCCAGCAGATCGACATCGAGCGCGCCGTGACGCGCCGCGACGGCGTGCCGATGCAGCTGCGGCTGCGCGCGCGCGCCATCGACGCGGCACGGCCGGGTGCCTCGGGCAGCATCTGGGTCGTCGAGGACATCACCCAGCGTCGCCAGGCCGAGCGCGAGCTGGCCGCGGCCAAGCAGCAGGCCGAGAGCGCCAGCCAGGCCAAGAGCGCCTTCCTGGCGACCATGAGCCACGAGATCCGCACGCCGCTGAACGGCGTGCTCGGCCTGGCGCGCCTGCTGCAGGACGCCACGCTCGACGCAGCGCGCCGCAGCCAGTACCTCGGGCTGCTGGTCGGCGCGGCCGAGCAGCTGACCGGCATCGTCTCCGACGTGCTGGACCTGTCGAAGATCGAGGCCGGCCATCTCGACATCGAGCACATCGCGTTCGACCTGCACGCGCTGGTGCGCAGCACCTTCGAGACCTTCGCGTTGCTCGGCCGCGAACGCGGGCTGCTGATGCACTGCGCCATCGCGACCGAGGTGCCGCTGCGCGTGCGCGGCGACCCGGTGCGCATGCGCCAGATCCTGGCCAACTACCTGGGCAACGCGCTGAAGTTCACGCAGCGGGGCGCCGTCACCGTGAAGCTGCTGGCCGCCGCCGGCGACCGCGTGCGGCTCGAGGTGCACGACACCGGCTCCGGCATCGCGCCGGCACTGCGCGAGCGGCTGTTCCAGCCCTTCGCGCAGGCCGACACCTCGACCACGCGCCGCTTCGGCGGCACGGGCCTGGGCCTGTCGATCTGCCGCGAACTCGCGCAGCGCATGGGCGGCGCGGTGGGCGTGGACAGCGACGGCCGCAGCGGCAGCTGCTTCTGGGCCGAGCTGGCCCTGCCGGCCGAGGCGGACCCTGCCCAGCCGGCCACCGGCATGGCCGTGGTGGCGCAGCCGCTGGCCGGCCTGCGCGTGCTGGTGGCCGAGGACAACGCGGTGAACCTGCTGATCGTCGGCGCGATGCTGCGCCGGCTGGGTGCCGAAGTGCTGGAAGCGCACGACGGCGCGCGCGCCATCGCGGCGGTGCAGGCGCACGCGGAGCAGCTGGGTGCGGTGCTGATGGACCTGCACATGCCGGTGCTCGACGGCCTCACGGCCACGCGGCAGCTGCGCGCCGACCCGCGCACGGCGGCCGTTCCGGTGTTTGCCTTCACGGCCGCGGTGCTGGACCACGAGCGCGCCGAGGCCGATGCCGCGGGCATGAACGGCTTCGTCGCGAAGCCGGCCGTCGAGGCCGACCTGCTGCGGGCCCTGCGCCCGCTGTGCCCGCCGGGTCCGCGCTGACGCTGCGTCAGCGGTAGATGCCGACGCCGATGAAGCCTTCGCCGTTGGGCTGCTTCTTCGCGTAGGTGGACTTGCCCATCATCTTCTTGGTGACCGGATCGGGCCAGTCGTAGTCGTACCAGCCGCCGCCCTTGGCGGCCACGCCCAGCAGGCCGCCGACCACGGGCTTGCCGTTGCCGTCGAGCACCGGCGACATGTCCTTGCCGACCAGCTTCTCGTTGCCGCCGTGGGCCAGCACGACGGCCTTGTTGTTGTAGACCATCACGTACAGGTCCTTCTTCGTCCACGCGGACTTGTCGGTGGTGAAGTCCTTGAACGCCTTCTCGGCGCCGACCTTCTGGATGTGGGCGTAGGCGGCGTCGACCATCGCGATGGCCTCTTCCTTGGTGCCCCGCTCCTGCGCGGCGGCAGGGGCGACGAAGCAGGCGGCCGTCAGGGCGACGGCGGCGATGCGCGGGATGAAGTGCATGCTGAACCCTTGCGAAAGGAGTGGACAGTGCGCAGCCCGCTCGGGGCCACGCGCCAATCCACGCTATCGGTCGGGTCCGCGGCGTGCTGGAGGACGTTCTGCCGGACGCCCCGTGCAGCAGTTCACGCCGCCGCGGCCTGCGGGCGGTAGCCGCGCGGAATGGCCGCCAGCAGCCGCTTCGTGTAGTCCTGCTGCGGTGCCAGCAGGATCTGCTCGGCCTGCGCCTGCTCGACCACGACGCCGTCCTTCATCACCAGCACCTCGTCGCTGATGAAGCGCACCACGGCGAGGTCGTGGCTGATGAAGACGTAGCTGAGCCCGAACTCGTCCTGCAGGTCCTTCAACAGGTTCAGCACCTGCGCCTGCACCGACACGTCGAGCGCCGAGACCGCCTCGTCGAGCACCAGCACCTCGGGCTCCAGCGTCAGGCAGCGGGCGATCGCCACGCGCTGGCGCTGGCCACCGCTGAATTCATGCGGGTACTTGCCGAAGGCGCGACCGTCCAGCCCCACCTTGCCCAGCAGCGCCCGCGCACGCGCCTCGCGTTCGACGAGGTCGCGGCCGATGCCGTGGATCGTCATCGGCTCGATCAGCGTCTGCCCGATCGTGAAGCGCGGGTTCAGGCTGGCGTACGGGTTCTGGAACACGATCTGGATGCGGCGGCGCATCGCCTGGCGCTCGCGGTCCGACAGCGTCAGCAGGTTCTGGCCGTCGAAGATGACCTCGCCGCCGGTCGGCTCGTGCAGCCGCAGCAGCGTCAGGCCCATCGTCGTCTTGCCCGAGCCCGACTCGCCCACCACGCCCAGCGTGTGGCCCTTGCGGAGCCGGAAGTTGACGTTCTGCACCGCCTTGAACTCGCGCTTGCCGAACAGCCCCTGCTTGAGCCAGAAGCTCTTGGCCAGGCTCTTGACTTCCAGCACCACGGGCGCGTTCGCGTCCTTGGGCTTGGCGTGCTGCTGCGCGGCGCGGCCGGCCATGTGGTCGTCGATCACCATCAGCCGCGCCGGGTTGCCCTCCAGGCCCGGGCGGCAGGCCAGCAGCGCCTTCGTGTAGTCGTCCTGCGGCGACTCGAAGATGCGCGCCACCGGCCCCTGCTCGCGCACGGTGCCGCCGCGCATCACCACCACGTGCTGCGCGATCTCGCCGACCAGGCCGAGGTCGTGGCTGATGAACAGCACGCTCATGCGGTGCTTGCCCTGCAGCCGCGCCAGCAGCTCGATGATCTGGCGCTGGATGGTCACGTCGAGTGCCGTCGTCGGCTCGTCGGCGATCAGCAGCCGCGGCTCGCAGGCGAGCGCCATCGCGATCATCACGCGCTGCTGCTGGCCGCCCGACATCTCGTGCGGGTAGCTGCCCAGCCGGCGCTTGGGCTCGGGGATGCCGACCTCGCCCAGCAGCGCCTCGGCGCGCGCCCAGGCGTCGCGGCGGTTCAGGCCCATGTGCTTGATCAGCGGCTCGCACAGCTGCTGGCCCACGGTGAACACCGGGTTCAGCGAGCTCATCGGGTCCTGGAAGACGCAGGCGATCTCCTTGCCGCGCAGCGACTGCAGCTCGCGCAGCGAGGTCTGCAGCAGGTCGCGGCCCTGCCACAGGATGCGGCCGCTGCGCTCGGCGTTGTCGGGCAGCAGGTTCAGCACCGACATCGCGGTGACGCTCTTGCCCGAGCCCGACTCGCCCACCAGCGCGACGGTGGTGTTCTCGGGAATGTCGAAGCTGACGCCGGTGGTGCCGCGGCCGACGGCCTCGGCGACGGTGCCCCGGCCCATGCGGAAGCCGACCTTCAGATCTTGGATGGAGAGCAGCATCGTCTTATTCCAGGCCACGCAGCTTGGGGTCGAGCGCGTCGCGCGCGGCATCGGCCATCAGCGAGAACGCGGTGACGAACACCGCCATGAACAGCGTCGCGGCGGCGAGCTGCCACCACAGGCCCAGGATCAGCTCGCTCTGCGCCTCGGCCAGCATCGTGCCCCAGCTGACCTGGTCGACCGAGACACCCAGCCCCAGGTACGACAGGATCACCTCGGCCTTGATGAAGCCCACCACCAGCAGGCCCATGCGCACCAGCACCACGTGGCTGACGTTGGGCAGGATGTGGCGGAACATGCGGCTGAGCTTCGACGCGCCGATGGCCTCGGCCGAGCGCACGTACTCGCGGCTGCTGTGCTTGATGAACTCGGCGCGCACCTGGCGGTACATGCCGGTCCAGCCCGTCAGGCCCAGGATCAGCACCACCGTCATCGTGCCCTTGCCGAACACCGCGGCGAAGGCAAAGATGAGCAGGATGCCGGGGATGGACTCGAACACGTTGTAGAGCCACTCCAGCAGGTCGCCGATCTTGCCGCCGAAGAAGCCGCCGAAGGCGCCCAGCAGCGTGCCGATGCCGGTGGCCACCACGGCCGCCAGCACGCCCACGAAGACCGAGATCTCGGTGCCCTTCACGGCCTTGGCCAGCACGTCGCGGCCCAGGCGGTCGCCGCCCAGCGGCAGCGTCTCGGCCTTGGGCGTCTCGGTGGTCTTCAGCTGCGCGGCGCGCTCGGCCCACTCCTGGTAGCGCGGGGCCAGCGGGTCGATGTCGCTCAGGTCGACGTTCGGGCCCCGGGGGCCGGCGATGCTGCCGGTGGCCTCGGCCGGGCGCGGGCCTAGGAAGGTGGGCGGCGCATTGGCCACGCCGACCTCGGCCTGCCAGTTCTTGGCCACCAGGCCGGTGGCCGACAGCGCGATCAGCACCAGGAAGCCGAGCACCACGATCAGCGAGGCCAGGCCCACGCGGTCGGCCCGGAAGCGCCGCCAGGCGGCGTGCCAGACGCCTTCGGAGCGCTGCTGCGCGTCGTCGAGCGTGTTCGGGGTCTGCAGGACGGCGCTGCTCATTTCAGCACCACGCGCGGGTCGGCGAACTTGTACATCACGTCGGTCAGCAGGTTGATCACCATGGTCAGCACGGCCAGGTACACGGTGACGGCCTGGATGACGGGGTAGTCGCTGCGGTTCACGGCCAGCAGCACCTCGCGGCCGAGGCCGGGGATCGAGAAGAAGACCTCGATCAGGAAGCTGCCGACGAAGATGCCCGGCAGCGCCAGGCCGATGTTGGTGAGGATCGGGATCATCGCGTTGCGCAGCACGTGCTTGAACAGCACGGCGCCTTCGGTCAGGCCCTTGGCGCGCGCGGTGCGCACGTAGTCCTGGCCGAGCTCGTCGAGCAGGAAGCTGCGGTACAGCCGCGTCTGCGGCGCCAGGCCCACGGCCACCGCCAGCAGCACCGGCAGCGGCGCGTAGGTCACCAGGTTGTTCAGCGTGGAATCGCTCCAGCCCTGCACCGGGAACCAGCCGAGCAGGAAACCGAAGACGTACTGGCCGACGATGACGTAGACCAGGAAGCTGATCGCCAGCGCGACGGTGGTGACGACCATGATCGTGCGGTCGGTCAGCGAGCCGCGGCGGTAGGCCACCCACATCGCGATCGGCAGCGCCAGCAGCACGTCGAGCACGAGGATGGGCACCATCACCGTCAGCGTCGCCGGCAGCCGGGTGGCGAAGAGATTGCTCACCGCCTCGTTGGTGGCCCAGCTCTTGCCCCAGTCGAAGGTGAGGATGCTCTTCACGAACAGCCAGAGCTGGTACCACCAGGGCTGGTCCAGGCCCAGCGACTGCCGGATCGCCGCGATCTGCTCGGGCGTGGCGTTGAGGCCACCGAGGATTTCGGCGGGATCACCGCCGAAGAACTTGAACAGCACGAACACCAGCAGCACCACCCCGGCGAGGGTGGGGATCATCTGCCAGAGGCGCCGCAACAGGTATGCCGCCATTGAACAAAAGCTCCATGCGGGCACGGCGCTCGTGGCGCAGCCCGCCCAAATTTCAGGATGCGCGAGTGTAGGGTGCCGCCTGAGACGCCCCGTCCCGTGGTTTCCCCCGCCTACCCCAGGGGGATCACCAGCAAGGCCCGTGCCCGGGCGCCCTTAGACTTGCGCGCTTTCGAGACGGCCCCACCCGGGCCCGGGCTTCCCCATGAAACGCATTGTCCTGCTGGCGCTGACCACGACTTGGCTGCTGGTGTGCGGCACCGCGGCGGCGCAACCCGCGCAACCGCTGAAGACGCTGCGCTACGCCTTCCCGATCGCGGAGTCGACCTTCGACCCCGCGCCCATCACCGACCTGTATTCGCGCACGGTGGTGGCCGGCATCTTCGAGGCGCCGCTGGAGTTCGCATTCATGGCGCGGCCGGCGAAGATGCGCCCGAACACCGCGGCCGCGATGCCGGAGATCTCGGCCGACTTTCGCACCTTCACCTTCCGCATCCAGCCCGGCATCTTCTTCGCCGACGACGCCGCGTTCCAGGGCAGGAAGCGCGAGCTGGTGGCCGAGGACTACGTCTACTCGATCAAGCGCCACTACGACCCGCGCTGGAAGAGCGGCAACCTCTACATCCTCGAGAACGCCAAGATCCTCGGGCTGTCGGAGCTGCGCAGGAAGCACCTGGCCGACAAGACGCCGTTCAACTACGACACCGTGGTCGAGGGCCTGCGCACGCTGGACCGCTACACCTTCCAGGTGAAGCTGGCCGACCCGGCGCCGCGGTTCCTGTACTACTTCACCGACGGCTCGATGATGGGCGCCGTGGCGCGCGAGGTGGTCGAGTTCTACGGCGACCGCGTCGGCGACCACCCGGTGGGCACGGGCCCGTTCCGCCTGGCGCAGTGGAAGCGCAGCTCGCGCATCGTGCTCGAGAAGAACCCCAGCTACCGCGAGGTGCTCTACGACGAGGAGCCGCCCGAGGGCGACGCGCGCCTGCAGGCCATCGCCAAGGCCTTCAAGGGCCGCCGGCTGCCGCTGGTCGACCGCGTGCAGATCGCCATCATCGAAGAACCGCAGCCGCGCTGGCTGTCGTTCCTGAACGAGGAGCAGGACGTGGCCGAGCAGGTGCCGGCCGAGTTCGCGCACGTGGCCTTCCCCAACAACCAGCTGGCGCCCAACCTGGCGAAGAAGGGGGTGCAGATGGTGCGCTACCCGCGTTCGGACGTCGCCGTCTCGTACTTCGGCATGGAGAACCCCGTGGTCGGCGGCTACGAGCCGCACAAGGTGGCGCTGCGCCGCGCCATCAGCCTGGCGGTCGACCTGGAGCGCGAGATCCGCCTCGTGCGCCGCGGCCAGGCCATCCCGGCGCAGAGCCCGATCGGCCCCGAGGGCTGGGGCTACGACCCCGACTTCAAGAGCGAGATGAGCACCTTCGACCGCGCCCGCGCGAAGGCGCTGCTCGACATGCACGGCTACGTCGACCGCGACGGCGACGGCTGGCGCGACCAGCCCGACGGCCAGCCGCTGGTGCTCGAGTACGCCACCAGCCCCGACCAGCAGAGCCGCCAGCTCAACGAGCTGTGGCAGAAGAACATGCATGCGATCAACATCCGCATCGAGTTCAAGGTGGCGAAGTGGCCCGAACAGCTGAAGGCCAGCCGCGCCGGCAAGCTGATGATGTGGGGCGTGGGCTGGAGCGCGGGGCAGCCCGACGGCGACACCTTCCTTGCGCTGGGCTATGGTCCGAACAAGGGCCAGGCCAACCACGCGCGCTTCGACCTGCCGACCTTCAACGCGCTGTACGAGCAGCAGCGTGTGCTGCCCGACGGCCCCGAGCGCGCGGCCGCGATGGAGGCGGCCAAGAAGCTGATGATCGCCTACATGCCGTACAAGGTGCACGTGCACCGCATCTGGACCGACCTGACCCAGCCCTGGGTCACCGGCTACCACCGCAACATCTACGTGCGCGAGTTCTGGAAGTACGTGGACATCGACAGCGCCGAACTGGCGCGCCGCAGCAAGCCGCAATGAAGGACCGCATGAGCCCGACGACCCGCGCCCTGCTGGGCGCCGTGCTGGCCGTGGCCAGCGTCACCGCCGCGATGGCCCAGCCGCAGCAGGCGCTGCCGAATCAGGCGGCGCAGCCCCAGAAGGTGCTGCGGTATGCCTTCAACGTCGCCGAGACCGGTTTCGACCCCGCGCGCATCGTCGACCTGTACTCGCGCATCGTCACCGCGCACATCTTCGAGCACCTCTACACCTACGACCACCTCGCGCGCCCGGCCAAGTTCCGGCCGCAGCTGGCGGTGGGCATGCCCGAGATCTCGGCCGACTTCCGCACCTGGACGGTGAAGCTGCAGCCGGGCGTGTTCTTTGCCGACGACCCGGCCTTCGGCGGCAAGAAGCGCGAGGTCGTGGCCGCCGACGTGGTCTACAGCTTCAAGCGTGTCGTCGACCCCGTGAACAAGAGCCCGGTGGTCGCGGGCCTGCTCGACACCGGCTTCATCGGCCTGAACGCGCTGCGCGAGAAGGCGCTGAAGGAGAAGAAGCCCTTCGACTACGACACCGAGATCGAGGGCATGCGCGCGCTCGACCGCTACACGGTGCAGTTCCGGCTGGAAGAGCCGCGCCCGCGCCTGCTGGAGACGCTGGCCACGCCCGACCTGTTCGGCGTGCAGGCGCGCGAGGTGGTCGAGAAGTACGGCGACGCGATCCCGGCGCACCCGGTGGGCACGGGGCCGTTCCGCCTGGCGCAGTGGCGGCGCAGCAGCCTCATCGCGCTGGAGCGCAACCCCGACTACCGCGACGTGCGCTACGACGCCGAGCCGGCTGCCGACGACGCCCAGGGCCAGGCCATCCTGGCGCAGTTCAAGGGCCGCAAGCTGCCGATGATCGACCGCGTCGAGATCAGCATCATCGAGGAGACGCAGCCGCGCTGGCTGGCCTTCCTGAACAAGCAGCTCGACTTCATCAACGTGCCCAGCGAGTACGTGAATCAGTCCATGCCCAACGGCGTGGTGGCGCCCAACCTCGCCAAGCAGGGCATCGCCGCGTACCGCGTGCTGAATCCCGACTCGGCCTTCGGCTTCTTCAACATGGAAGACCCGGTGGTCGGCGGCTACGAGCCGCACAAGGTGGCGCTGCGCCGCGCGATCGCGCTGGGCACCGACCTCGAACGCCTGATCAGCGTGCTCTACCGCGGCCAGGCGCTGCAGGCGCAGAGCATCATCGTGCCCTTCACCAGTGGCTACGACCCCGCCTTCAAGAGCGAGAACAGCGACTTCGACCCGGCGCGCGCGAACGCGCTGCTCGACCTGTACGGCTACGTGGACCGCGACGGCGACGGCTGGCGCGACCAGCCCGACGGCAAGCCGCTGGTGCTGGAGTACGGCACCCAGCCCGACCAGCTCAGCCGCCAGCGCGACGAGCTGGTGCGCAAGGACATGAACCGGCTGAAGATCCGCGCCGAATTCAAGTCGGCGAAGTGGCCCGAGAACCTGAAGACGGCGCGTGCCGGCAAGATGCAGATCTGGTCGCTGGGCTCGTCGGCCGCCGGCGTCGACGGCCAGGGCGCGCTGGCGCGGCTGTACGGTCCGCAGGCCGGCAGCCAGAACCTGGCACGCTTCAAGAACAAGGAATTCGACGCCATCTACGAGCGCATGCAGTCCATGCCCGACGGCCCCGAGCGCGACGAGCTGTTCCGCCGTGCCAAGCTGATCGCCGTGGCCTACATGCCTTACAAGATCTGGGTCCACCGCTACACCAACGACCTCGTGCACCCGTGGCTGCAGGGCTACCGCCGGCCCACCTTCTGGCAGGAGTGGTGGCACATGGTGGACATCGACGCCGCCCGCCGGCCGCCGACCAAGTAGGCGCACCGGGTCATGGCAGTGCAGCGCCGCGCGCTGTTGCAGGCGGCCGGCGTCGCAGGCCTTGCCGCCGCCGTGCCGCCTTCCCGCGCCACGGCGGTGCCTCGCACGCTGCGCGTGGCCTTCAACATCCCCGAGACCGGCTTCGATCCGCTGGTGGCGTCGGACCAGGTCTCGCTGCGCGTGGTGGCGCACATCTTCGAGTCGCCGCTGGCCTACGAGCACCTCGCGCGGCCGGCGAAGCTGGTGCCGCTGACGGCGGCCGCGATGCCCGAGGTGTCGGCCGACTTCCGCCACTTCGTCTTCACCATCCGCCCCGGCATCTTCTTCGCCGACGACCCGGCCTTCGGCGGCCGCCCGCGCGAGCTGGTGGCGGCCGACTACGTCTACAGCGTCAAGCGCTTCTACGACCCCGCGCTGCGCACCGAGCACCTCTACCAGTTCGAGAACGCGAAGATCCTGGGCCTGTCGGAACTGCGCCGGCGCGCGCTGCGCGAGCGCACGCCGTTCCCGTACGACACCGAGGTCGAGGGCCTGCGCGTGCTCGACCGCCACCGCTTCGAGGTGCGGCTGGCCGAGCCGGCGCCGCGCTTCCTGGCGCTGTGGGCCACGACGCAGTTCACCGGCGCGGTGGCGCGCGAGGTGGTGCAGGCCTACGCCGACGACCTGCTGGCGCACCCGGTGGGCACGGGCCCGTTCCGGCTGGCGCAGTGGCGGCGCGCGTCGCGCATCGTGCTCGAGCGCAACCCGCGCTTCCGCGAACAGATCTACCGCTCCGACGCACCCGCGGACGACGCCGACGCCCAGGCCGAGGCAGCGCGGCTGCGCGGCCAGCGGCTGCCGCTGCTGGACCGCATCGAGGTCAGCATCATCGAGGAGTCGCAGCCGCGCTGGCTGGCTTTCCTGAACGGCGAGCACGACCTCATCACGCCCCTGCCGCCCGACCTGGCCTCGGTGGCACTGCCGGGCGGCCAGCTGGCGCCCTACCTCGCCAAGCGCGGCGTGCAGCTGCACCGCACGCTGCAGGCCACGACCACGCACACCTTCTTCAACTGCGAGGACGCCACGGTGGGCGGCAACAGCCCGCAGCAGGTGGCGCTGCGCCGGGCCATCGCGCTGGCCTTCGACAGCCGCGAGGAGATCCGCCTCGTGCTGCAGGGCCAGGCCGAGCCGGCGCAGGCGATGATCGCGCCGCACTGCTACGGCTTCGAGCCGGCGCTGCGCAGCGAGATGGGCGAGGCCAGCGCCGTGCGTGCGCGTGCGCTGCTCGACCTGCACGGCTTCGTCGACCGCAACGGCGACGGCTGGCGCGAGCGCCCCGACGGCAGCCCGCTGCTGCTGCGCCGTGCCTTCCCGCCCGACCAGCGCTCGCGCCAGCAGAGCGAGCTCTGGGCCAAGCGCATGCGCGCGGTGGGCCTGCGCATGCAGTTCGAGGTGGCGCCGTTCAGCGCGCTGATCCAGCGCTCGCTGGCCGGCCAGCTGATGATGTGGGGCTTCAGCTGGGGCGCCGGCAACCCCGACGGCGACTTCTACCTCGGCCTCGCCTACGGCCCCAATGCCGAGCAGAGCAACGACGCCCGCTTCCGCCTGGCGGCCTTCGACCGGCTCTACGAACGCCAGCGGGTGCTGCCCGACGGCCCCGAGCGCCTGGCGCTGATGCACCAGGCCACACGGCTGATGCTGGCCTACGTGCCCTACATCGCGCACGCCCACCCCTACGCCAACGACCTGATGCACGCCCACGTGCAGGGCCACCGCCGCCACCCCTTCGCCAGCGACTGGTGGCGCACGGTGTCGGTGGACGCGGGCTGAGCAGCCCGGCCCGCTGCCGCTAGCATCGCGGCACACCAACGCCCGAGACAAGGCCGCAGCATGGCGACCCAGCCCATCCCCCGCATGACGCTGTACCGGCAGTGGCTGGACCAGACGCAGGGCCTGCGCTTCGACAGCTACGAGGCGCTGTGGCAGTGGAGCGTGCGCGACCTGCGCGGCTTCTGGCGCAGCATCTGGCAGTACTTCGACCTGCAGTCGCCCACGCCGTACAGCACCGAGCTGGTGGCGCCGGTGATGCCGGGTGCGCAGTGGTTTCCGGGTGCCCAGGTCAACTTCGCGCAGCAGGTGTTCCGGCACGCCGCGGCCGCGCACGCCGCGGGGCGGCCGGCCATCGTCTTCCAGAACGAGCGCATGGCCGCTGCCGGCACGCCGCCGCAGGAGATGTCCTGGCCCGCGCTGCAGCGGCAGGTGGCGCGCCTGGCCGCCGCGCTGCGCGGCATGGGCGTGGTGCCGGGCGACCGCGTCTCGGCCTACCTGCCCAACACGCCGCACACCATCGTCGCGTTCCTGGCCTGCGCCAGCGTCGGGGCGGTCTGGTCGGTGTGCAGCCCCGACATGGGTCCGGTGGCGGTGCTGGACCGCTTCCGGCAGATCGCGCCGAAGGTGCTGATCGCGGTGGACGGCCAGGTCTACGGCGGCGTGGCGCACGACCGCCGGCCGGTGCTGCGCGCGCTGCTCGCGGGCCTGCCGTCGGTGCAGCACCTGGTGCTGCTGGCCGACCTGGACCCCGCGGCGCGTGCCGCCGAGTTCGCGACGCCGCAGCGGCAGGCCCACGACTACGCGCGGCTCACGGCGGCAGACAACGGCGATGCCGCCGATCCCGCATCTGCACCCGCCTGGCTGCCCTTCGACCACCCGCTGTGGATCGTCTACTCCAGCGGCACCACCGGCCTGCCCAAGCCCATCGTGCACGGCCACGGCGGCATCGTGCTCGAGTTCCTGAAGGGCAGCCTGCACAACGACATCGGCCCCGACGACCGCTTCCACTGGTACAGCAGCACCGGCTGGATCATGTGGAACGCGCAGCTCGCCGCGCTGCTGGGCGGCACCACGGTGTGCGTGTACGACGGCAACCCCGGCGGCCCGAACCCGCGCACCGGCCAGCCCGACTGGGGCACGCTGTGGCGCTTTGCGGGTGCGGCGCGCTGCAGCTTCTTCGGCGCCGGCGCGGCGTTTTTCGCCAGCTGCCTGAAGGCCGGCGTGCAGCCGATGCAGGAAGCCGACCTCGGCCACCTGCGCGCCATCGGTTCCACCGGCAGCCCGCTGTCGGACGCCTGTTACCAGTGGATCTGGGACCACTGCCCGCAGGTCGACGGTCAGCCCATCTGGCTCAACCCCATCAGCGGCGGCACCGACTTCGCCGGTGCCTTCGTCGCCGGCAACCGCGAACTGCCGGTGACCAAGGGCGAGATGCAGTGCCGCTGCCTGGGCGCGCAGGTCGAGGCCTGGAGCGAGGACGGCCAGCCGCTGCTGGACGCCGTGGGCGAGCTGGTCTGCGTGCAGCCGATGCCGTCGATGCCGCTGTACTTCTGGGGCGACACGGACCACCAGCGCTACACCGAGAGCTACTTCGACATGTTCCCCGGCGTCTGGCGCCACGGCGACTGGATCCGCATCACGCCCCATCCGGAGTCCGGTTCCAGCGGCGCGATCATCTACGGCCGCAGCGACGCCACCATCAACCGCCACGGCATCCGCATGGGCACGGCCGAGCTGTACCGCGCCGTGGAAGACCAGCCCGAAGTGCTCGACAGCCTGGTGGTGGACCTGGAGTACCTGGGCCGCGAGAGCGACATGCCGCTGTTCGTGGTGCTGCGGCCGGGGCTGGTGCTCGACGCGGCGCTGGACAGGCGCCTGCGCGACGCCATCAAGGCCGGCCTGTCGCCGCGCCACGTGCCCAGCAGCATCCACCAGGTGCCGGCGATTCCGCGCACGCTGTCGGGCAAGAAGATGGAGCTGCCGGTGAAGAAGCTGCTGCTGGGCGCTGACCCGGCGCAGGTGCTCAACCGCGACGCGATGGCCAACGCCGACTGCGTGGACTGGTTCGTCGGTTTCGCGCAGCGGCGCCTGGCGGCGGCCGCGCCCTCGGCGGCCTGAGCGTTACCGGGGCTTCAACGGCGCCTCAGCGCGTGGCCAGCGCCACGATGGCCTGCGCCGGCAGCGCGCCCGACTGGCGTGCCGTCTCGCGGCCCTGCTCGATGCGCACCAGCGTCGGGATGCTGCGGATGCCGAAGCGCGCCGACAGCTGCGGGTTGTCGTCGCTGTTGACCTTCACCAGCAGCACCTGGCCCTGCAAGGCCTTCGCCGCCTGCTTGAACGCCGGCGCCATCGCGTTGCAGGGGCCGCACCAGGGGGCCCAGAAATCCACCAGCAGCGGCTGGGCGCTGGCCTGCACGACGGCGTCGAAGTCGGCGTCGCCCAGCTCCAGCGGCTGGCCGGCCAGCAGCGGCTGGCTGCAGCGCCCGCACACCGGCGCGTCGTCGATGCGCGCGGCCGGCAGGCGGTTGGTGGCACCGCAGTGCGGGCAGGCGAGGTGGAGTTTGGGGCTGTCCATCGCCCGCACATGAGGCCGCAGGCTGGCCTTTCAAGCCAGCCGTTCCGTGCCGCGGTTCAGCGCGTGGTGTCGAACAGCGCCGCCGGTGCCTGGTGGCGCGCCGCCCAGTCGGACCAGGCCAGGTCGGTGGGGCCGACACGCGAGGTCACCACCTGCCACACGCCGCTGCCGCTGCGCCGCAGCAGCACCGCGTACAGCCGCGACAGGTAGCCTTCGCGCGCTGCTTCCTCGAACACCGTGCCGCGGTAGTCGAAGGCGCCGCCGTCGGGCGCCTGCAGCGTGCCGAGCACGAAGCCCCAGGCGCCGCTGGCGCGGGCCGTCTGCACGTCCAGCCGCAGCGGGCGCTGCAGCGCGGCAGCGGCCGCGCGCTGTGCGGCCGCCACCAGCGCGGGCGGTGCCGCCACGGGGGAGGAAGCGGGCAGGTCCATGGCAGCGAACATCATGGCACGCCCCTCACTGCACGGTGGGCGGCGTCAGGATCACGCCGCCGTTGCGCAGCGCCCAGGCGGCACCGCCGACGCTGACCTGCTGCGAGCCGTCGGCGTTGATGTTGTTCGAGCCGATCAGCCGCAGGCGGCCGTTGTCGTTGCTCTCCACCATCACGGTGTGCGAGACGCCGTTGCCCTGGATGATGACCACGTCGCCGGGCCGCGCCTGGCGCGGGTCGACCGCAGTCCAGCCGCGCGCACGCAGCGTGTCGTCGAGCCGATCGACGCTGTTGGTGTGGGCGCTGGCCGGCAGCAGGCCCGCCTGCTGCAGCACCGCCGAGACGAAGTTGGCGCAGCACAGGTTCGACGGCACGCTGGGGTCCATCGGCAGGTCGCCGCTGCGCTTGAGCTCCGACGCGTTGCGGCCGATGAACCGGCGCGCGATGTCGGCGGCGCCGCCGGCATCGTCGGGGCCCTGCGCCGCGGTGGTGCCGGCCACCGGTGCAGCAGCCTGCGTGCCGGCGCCGCCCGGCAGCTGCAGTGTCTGGCCGGGGCGGATCAGGTTCGGGTCGGCGATCTGCGGGTTCGCCGCCACCAGCGCCTGCAGCGAGACGCCGTGCGTGCGGGCCAGGTCCCACAGCGTGTCGCCGCGCCGCACCGTCAGGTCGGCCGCGGTCTGCGTGGGCTGCGCATCGGGTTGCACGGCCGGGGCCAACGGCGTGTGGTCGAACAGCGCGGCCTCCGCCGCACGCCGTCGCACCAGCCCCGGCAGCACCTGGCCGTCGGCATGGATCCAGCGCCCGAACTCGGCCTGCGCGCCGGCCGTGTCGCCGGCGTTGAGCTTGCGCAGCAGCGTCGAGCTCTCGAGCGCGCCGGCGCCCAGATTGAAGGTGAAGCTGGTCAGCGCGTCGAACTGGCCCTGCGACAGCGGCACCCGCACGAGGTCGCGCACCGCCTGCTGCGCCCAGGCCGTGTCCTGGCGCAGCAGCTGCTCGGCCTCGGCCGTGGTGATGCGGTCGCCCGGCTGCACGCCGGCCGTGTGGCCGTAGCCGATGGTCCAGACGCCGGCACTGTCCTGGTAGGCGGCCAGGCGCAGGCCTTCGAAGCCCTTGATCAGGTCCACGCCCGCGGCCGACAGTTGCGTGGCGCCCGTGCCTCCGTTGGCGCCGCCGTTCACCGCCGGCGCGGGCGCCGCCACGTCCGACGGGTCCGGCAGGTGGATGCGGTCGCCGGGGAAGATGCGGTTCGGGTTGGTGATCTGCGGGTTGGCGTCGAGCAGCGCGCGCAGCGGCACGCCGGCTTCGGCAGCGATCTGCGACAGCGTGTCGCCGCGTTGCACGATCACGTCGTTGTCCGATGCCGTGGCCGCCGCGGGCCGGCTGGCAGAGGACAGGGAAGAGAGGGAGTTGCTGCTGACGCTGGCGACCATGGTGCGGTGCTCCTCGGGGCTGTTGGGCTGCAGCGTAGGAGCCCGGGGCCGCCGGCGTCAGATGGGTCGTGCCCCAGCTGGGGTGGACCCGAGCGCGCGTCGCGCGGCAGCTCAGTTGGCCCAGCGCACCTGTGCCTCGGCGCCGAGCACGCGCCGCACCCAGGCCGCGCGCCGCTGCGGGCCCTGGCCGAGGTCGGAGATGTCGTCGTGGCCGAACTCGATGCTGAACTGCCCGCTGCCCTGCAGCGCGAACGTGGCCGTGGACCACGCGCCCAGGCCGGCCGCCACGCAGCGCTCGCGCAGCGCGGCGAACAGTTCGAACAGGTCGCCGTCGTCGTCGGTGAGGTAAGCGAAGCCGCCGTCGCCGCGGTCGATGAACAGGCCCACGCTGCCGAAATCGTCGCCCATCTCGACACGCGCGTAGCCGCGCGCGAACGGCTCGCCGGCCACGTCGAGCAGGCGCTGGCCGATGCGCGGGTACAGGCTCTCCAGGTCGGGTGTCATGTCACTGGCCTCCGGGGCGGTTGCGGAAGGTGATGGGGTCTTGCGGCACGCCGTCGATCGAGTACTTCACCGTCAGCCGGTCGGGCCGCAGCGAGTCGCCATCGTAGCGGGGCGTGATCTGCACGCGCACCGCATGCCCGTCCTGCAGCAGGCGGTCCCACTGCCGCTCGAGGCTGCGGTAGGCGCCCATGTTGAAGTTGCCGTTCTGCGCGAAGTGGTTGAAGCTGTCGACGGGGCCGTCGAAGATGCGGGCGATGTAGTGCCCGCCCTGGTCGGTGGGCAGGCGGTCGGCCCCGCCGGCTTCGCGTTGGGCGCGCGCGTCGCGCGCGTTGTTGCGGTTGAGCACCAGCGTGCCCTGCACGTCGGTGACGCGGCCTTGCGCGTCCAGCGTGTAGTCGTAGCCGTTCCTCGACACCGTGCGCGTGGCGGCGCTGGCCAGCTCGTCGATCTTGCGCTGCATCGACTGCAGCGCCTCGCGCGCGGAGGCCGGCAGCGCGTCCATCGGCACCGCGCGCAGCGCGCTGGCGATGTTGTCCAGCGCGGGCCGGATGGCGGCGGCGAACGCCGGGTCCACCTTCGCCAGGTCCACCGCCTTGCTCACGGTCTCGGCGAACTTGCCGAGCTTGCCGAGCTTGGCCGCGTCGCCCAGGTACGGGACCATGCTCACCGCGCTGATGCCGGCACCCAGCCAGTCGCCGCGGAACAGCGAGATCAGGCCGTCCGCCGCGTCGCTGAAGGGCGTGGGCTCGAAGATGCCGGCGATCGACAGGCCGATCTGCACCAGGTCCAGCGCCAGGCTGGCCTTCTGCGCGGTGAGGTCGGTGTCGGGCGTGCTGGCCGGCGTGCCCGCCGGCCGTGCGAGGTCGGCGTCGACCAGTTCGGCCAGCTGCCGTGACAGCTGCTGCGCGTCGGCCACCGACAGCTGCGGCCGGATCTCGGCCAGCAGCGCCGCCGCACGCGGCGGGTCGTGGGCGACGACGCGCGCCAGGTCGCGCGCCAGCAGTTCGGTGTTCAGCACGCCCAGCTGGCGTGCGCCGTCGACGAGGTCGGCGGCGTCGCCGGCCACGTCGGTGCTGCGGGCCGCTGTCTGTGCCGCTGTCTGTGCTGCCTGGGTGGCGCCGCCGCCACCGCCGAGGGGGTTGACCATGGTGTGCGCTCCGTGGCCCGCAGGGCCTGCAGGGGTGGGGGTCAGTTCGTGGTCGCGCCCATGGCGACGAACCACGACACGTTGCCGTTGCCGCGGCCCAGCACCATCAGGAAGGCGCTGCCGTCGTCGAGCTGCGGCGTGCGCGGCGTCACCGGCTGCGTGACGTCGCGGTCGTTGCCCGTGCCGCCGTTGCCACGCAGGGCCGACAGGAAGCCGCCCAGGAAGCTGACCGCCATCAGCCCCGCGAAGGCCTGGAACATGTCGCCGAAGCGGGCCTGCAGCGCACCCCCCTTCTGCAGGTCGGTCTCGTTGATGAACTGCTGGTCCACCGGGCGCAGCCGGCCCTGGCGGTCGATGCCCACGAAGCCCGAGCCGTGGGTGTTTTCGTACAGCACGTTGCCGTCGGCGGTGAGCGCGTCGGTGAGCCGGCCCCAGCCTTCGGCTTCCTCGAACTTCAGGTCGCCGACGCGGTTGGTGTCGATGCCCGAGACCTGCACGCCGTAGTCGCCGTTGGTGATGGTGACCTTGCTCGACAGCGTCATCGAGGGGTCCTTCACCCAGGGCGTGGTCTCGATCGTGACCTTGGTGCCGTCGTCGAGCGCCAGCGTCGTGGTGCCCCAGAAGTCGAAGGTGTGCTTGCCGTCGATGTTCATGTGCGGGTCGCCCCAGGCGAGGTAGGTCTCGCCGGTGTTCTTGTTCGTCACGTGCACCGTGTTGTCGTCGCCCATCGCGATGCGGTAGTTGTCGTTCTCGAACTGCACCTTGCCGCCGACCATCGTGGTGTTGGCGTTCGTCGGGTTCGAGGCGCTGGTGGAGCCCGCAGCCGTGCTGGTGCTGCCCCACACCACGACGGCGGCGAAGGTGGTGGACGTGGTGGTGGTCATGTGCGCTGCTCCCGTGTGGTTGGTGGTGACGCATGACACCACCACGGGCCGCGAAAGACACGCTCGGTCGTGCCCGAGCTAGGGTGCGCCCTGGGGCGCACTTTCCAGGGTCTTGCGCCCGGTGCCTCGCGTGTTCAGCGCGCGCTGTAGGTGCCGCCGCCGACGCCGATGACGCGGTCGCTGTCGGGGAAGCGGTAGAACAGCTGCGTGCGCGTGCTGCCGTCGGGCAGGGCCAGCGTCAGCACGTGGCCGGCCAGCGTGTAGCGCGTGGCGGCCGAACTGCGGCTGCTGGTGGCGAGGGCGCCGGGTGCATCGGTGCTGCTGCCGGCCGTGCTGTCGCTGCGCAGCGTGCCGTCGGCGCTGAAGTGCAGGGTCTTCGCCACGGCCACCACCGCCGTGCCCTGCCCGGGCGCGCCGACCCCGCCCAGGCTGCGGAAGCGGCCCTGCCAGCGGCCGTCGGCGGGCGCGGCACGTGCCTGCAGCCTGGCCTGCACGGTGAACGAGGAGCCGGCGTCGGGCGTGAAGACGAAGCTGCTGCCGTCGCGCTGCCAGCGCCCGGCCAGGCGCGGCGCGGGTGCCAGCGCCGTGGCGGGGTCGGCGCTGTAGCGGCCACCCTCGAACAGCACCAGCGGCTTGTAGGCCAGCGCCACGCTGCCGCCGACGCCGAGCGCGGTGCGCGGCTGCAGCAGCACGGCGGCGATGGCCGGTGGCTCGGCGCCGCGGGTGGGGCTGGTCGCGGCAGCACCGAGAAGCGCTGCCAGCAGGGCCCGCCGCACAGCGCGCTGGCGCGTGGAGCGCACGGACGTGCAGCGCCGCGGCATCGGGGCGCGCCGCTCAGGGCGCCCAGCCGATGCGGCCGCCGCAGTTTGTCAGCGCGCCGCCGAGTTCGTGCACCGCCGAGTCCACCGTCACCGTGCTGCCGGTTGCAAACGGCAGCACGTGCGGCACGTCGAAGAACACGCCGCGCGTCAGCAGCGCCAGGTGGCGCGCGTCGGGCGAGAACACCGGGCTGCGCGTGTCGCTGACGTCGTCCTGCACAGCGGTCCAGCTGCCGCCGGTGCTGCGGTCCAGCGCCTGGATGCGGCGCGGGCTGGCGTTGTCCTGCCAGGCGACGAAGCGGCCATCGGCCGAGGCCGTGCAGCTGCCGTACTGCTGCCCCACCTGCACCGTGCCCAGCAGGCCCTGGTCCACCAGGTTGGTGTCGAAACGGCGCAGCCGCAGCGTGGCGGCGTCGCGCACCAGCAGTTCGTTGCCAGCCCATACCGGGTCTTCGTGCAGGTCGATCTCGGCCAGGATGCTGCCTGCCGGCCAGGTGGCGACCACGGTGCGGGCGATGCGTGTGCTGTTGCTGGGCGAGGCGGGCTCGTCGACGCTGAACGCGATGCGTGTGCCGTCGGCGCTGAAGACGACGGCGCTGGTCTGGAAGGCCAGGTCGCGCGCGACGCTGAAGCTGGTGGCCAGCGTGCCGTCGAGGCGGAAGAAGCCGAGGTTGAAGTCGCTGCCGGCGTCGCCTTCGCGCGCGGTGCTGACGAGCCCCGCCGCCGATGCCGACACGCCGGGGTCGGGAAAGGGTTGGCTGCCGGGGTCGAACTGGCGCTCGCTGCGGGTGGCGAAGCTGTACACGCCCACGGCGGTACTGTTGCGGTACACCAGCGCGCCGCTGGGGCCGGTCGGCGGGGGCGGCGACGGCGGTGTCGGGGCGGCGGGGCTGTCCGCGCCGCCACCGCCGCAGCCGCCCAGCAGGCCGGCGCCGGCACCCATGCCGGCGCCCAGGGCCAGCAGACGCAGCAGCGCACGGCGGCGCTGTTCCAGGGAGACAGGATGATGCTGCATGCGCGCGCTTCTTGGCGTGTTAGCTCCGAGGGCTGCCACTGTGCCGCTGCCGTGGCCGGGTGTCCGCTTCGTGATGTAACGGCACGACGACGTCGGCGCCGAACGCACGAAAGGGGAGCGCCTGCGCTCCCCCTTCGCTGCCGCGGCCGGCGTGCCGGCCGCGACGACCCCGTGCGGGATCAGCCCTTGCGCACCGTGTTGGCCTGCGCTTCGCCGATCGTCTTGATGGCGTTGGTGAAGGTGTTCATCATCTGGCTGAACTCCTGCGACTTGGCCTGGTACTCGATCATCTCCGACGGATTCTCGTTCGTCAGGTTCTTGCCGGCCGCTTCGAGTTCCTTGGCGGCCTTGTCGGCGATCTTGCCGAAGGCCTTGGCCAGCGCCACCAGCCAGCCGCCGCTGCCCGTGCCCTTGGCGTCTTCTTCGCCCTTGGCGTCCTTCACGTCCTGCACGATCTGCTTGACCAGGTTCTCCATGAAGGTCTGCATCTGCTCGCCGAACTGGTTCTGGGCCGCGTTGTCGGCCGCCGGGTTGGTGGCCTGCTGGCCGCCGCCGATGATCTTGTCGACCAGGCCCTTCACCGCGTCGGCCAGGAACTTCGGCAGGCCGGCTTCCTGCGCCAGCTGGCCGACGGCCTGCTTGATCGCGTTGCCGACCGCGCCGCCGAGCATGTTGAACAGCGACGACGCCATCTGCAGCGCCGGGAAGGCCATGCTGGCCACGTTGAGGATGGCGCCGAGGATGTTGCCGCCGCCGAGGATGCCGCCGAGAAAGCTCATGTCACTCTCCTGAGAAGGTTGTTCAGTCGGTCGATGGTGCCGACCGCTTGGCGCCGCACCGTGCAGCGCTTGGGGTGCATTGAAGGCGAGCGGCCTGTCGCGCGGAAGCTGGTGCGTGCCATAGCTAGGGTCGGCCGCAAGGGGAGCAGCAGGCGCGGCGCGCGCCTTCACAGCCGCGGCTCGGCCCCCGGCGGCTCGGTGCCCGCGGGCCAGCTGTCGAGCGCGCTGATGGCCCCGGCGGTCACGCCCAGCAGGTACTCGCGCCCGCGGTAGCGCACCACCAGCAGGCGTTCGCGCGGGCCCACGCCGGTGCTGCGCAGCACCTGGGGCGCATCGCCCGCAGCGCCGCCCGCGGCCCGCTGCTGCAGCGCCTTCAGCCCGCGCAGCGCGAACCAGGCCAGCGCCAGCACGAAGACGAGTGCCAGCGCCGTCCCGCCCAGCTGCATCGCAAACGAAGGCGCTTCCGGCGAGCCGTTCATGGCGCATCCTCGTCGTTGATGGCGTTGCGGCGGTCGGGGTAGCGCGTCAGGTCCAGCCCGGGCGGCGGCCGGCCGTGCGGCGGCGGCGTGCCGTGGGCCAGCTCGTCGCGCACCTCGCGCGCCCACAGCACGATGTCGGCGATGGCGTCGAACAGGTCGGCCGGCACCAGTTCACCGACCTCGCCGCGCGCCAGCATGTCGCGCGCCAGCGGCACGTTGCGCAGCACCGGCACGCCGGCGTCCTCGGCGGCTTCGCGCATCGCGCGCGCCACGTGGTCTTCACCCTTCGCGGCGATGGTGGGCACGGGGCATGTCGTGCGGTCGTAGTCGATGGCGATGGCCACGTGCGTGGGGTTCACGACCAGCACGTTGGCGTTGCGCGCTGCGGCCGTGGCGTTGCGCTGCGACCATTCCTCGTGCTGCTGCTTGCGCTGCTGCTTCACGTAGGGGTCGCCCTCGGCGTCCTTCATCTCCTGGCGGATGTCGCGCCGGCTCATGCGCATCTTCTTGGTGAAGCTCCAGCGCTGGTAGACCGCGTCCAGCAGCGCCAGCAGCGCGAACAGCGCCAGCGTCCAGACCAGCACCGGCTTGGCCGCCGCCCACAGCGCACTGCCCAGCAGCGCCGGCCGTGCCGATTGCGGCAGCAGCGACAGCTGCGGCAGCAGCGACACCACCACCAGCCACGCGATGCCCAGCAGCGTGGCGCTCTTCAGCACCGCCTTCAGGAGCTCGACCAGCGCGTCCATCGTGAACATGCGCTTGACGCCCTCCACCGGGTTCATGTTCTCCAGCTTCGGCAGCACGCGGTCGAGCGCAAACACCGGGCCTGCCTGCAGGAACTCGGTGAACACGCCCACCACGGCCATCGGCAGCAGCACCACGGCGCTCAGGCCCAGCAGCGTCAGCAGGGCCTGGTGCGCCAATGCCGGCGCCGCCTGCACGAACGGCGTGTGGGCCACCTGCAGCGCCAGGTCCATCAGCGCCGCCAGCTGCCGGCCGGCGTAGCCGCTGGCCAGCAGGGCCAGCACGCCGCCCACCGCCAGCGTGACGGTGCTCGTGAGGTCCTTGCTCTTCGGGACCTGGCCCTTCTTGCGGGCGTCCTGCAGCTTCTTCGGTGTCGGCTGCTCGGTCTTGTCGCCGCTGTCCTGGTCTTGTGACATGGCTGCGCCATCCCTGGTGGTCGGGTGTGCATCGTCGCGGCTGGCCATGACAGGCGTGGCGCGCCATTCGTAACTGCTTGCGTCTTAGGGGGCGGTTCGGGTCCTGGATCATCACTTCGCGCGCCGCACACGCGCGTCGTTAGTTAGCGGGCCGGTACGTGGCGCTGCAACGCCTGGATACATGAAACGTGAACAATGTCACGAATGGGTCGCGGCCGACCCCAACACTGCGGGCAAAGCAACCAGGGAGTGGCGATGACCGCGAGAACACGTGGGGTGGTCCTGGCGCTGGGTCTGCTGGCCGCGCAGGCCGAGGTCCAGGCAGATGCCGTGTGCCGGGCACAGCTGAGTGCCGCACAGACAACCCGTTACGCGATGGCAGTGCAGGCCTGCGCCACCACTGCCGCGGGCCCCCGCGCGCCGGCCGCCGCACCGGGGCAACCTCCGGAGTCGGCGCACCTGCGGCTGTTCGGCCACCCCGGGCTCGTGGCGACGGCGCACGTGGTGCCGCTGCCGCGGCCCGTGCACGCCCTGCCGGCGCTGCATCCGTGGCCGGAGGCGCCGCCGCTGCCCGCCGCCGCACCGGCGCGCACCGTGCAGCGCCCCAGCCGCGCGCTGCAACTGGCCCCGCACATCGACGACGCCGCGCGGCGCCACGACATCGACCCGCTGCTGCTGCACGCCATCGCCCACGTGGAGTCGCGGCACAACCCGGCCGCGGTGTCGCCGGCCGGCGCGCGCGGCGTGATGCAGGTCATGCCGGCGACCGGCGCGCGCTTCGGCGTCGCACGGCCCGCCGCACTGCACGAGGTGCGCACCAACATCGAGGTCAGCGCCACCTACCTGAAGCTGCTGCAGCGGCGCTTCGGCAACCAGCTGCAGCTGGTGCTGGCGGCCTACAACGCCGGCGAGGGCGCGGTGGAACGCCACGGCCGGCGCATCCCGCAGAACGGCGAGACGCCGGGCTACGTGCAGCAGGTGCTGGCCGAATACCGCGCGCTCAGCAGCGCAGCCCGCCAGCGCAGCGTGGCGGGCATGCCCTAGGCAGCCCGCCCCACCCCCCGACGACGCGGCGCACGAGGCAGCCCGATGCACACCCCTTCCCTGACGGACACCGCCGGCGGCTCGCGCTACAGCGACCTGCTGCTGGTGGCCGGCGTCTGCATCGTCGTCGGCACGATGGTGCTGACGCTGACGCCGCTGCTGATCGACACCCTGGTGGCCGTCAACATCGTCATCGGCGTGCTGCTGCTGCTGGTGGCGCTGTACGTGGCGACGCCGCTGGAGTTCTCGGTGTTCCCGAGCGTGCTGCTGATCACCACGCTGTTCCGGCTGGCGGTGAGCATCGCCACCACCAAGCTGATCCTGCTCGATGGCCACGCCGGCCACATCATCGACACCTTCGGCCACCTGGTGGCCGGCGGCAACCTCGTGGTGGGCCTGGTGGTGTTCCTGATCATCACGGTGGTCCAGTTCATCGTCATCGCCAAGGGCGCCGAGCGCGTGGCCGAGGTCTCGGCGCGCTTCTCGCTGGACGCGATGCCGGGCAAGCAGCTCAGCATCGACTCCGACCTGCGCAGCGGCCTCATCGACAAGGACGAGGCGCGCCGCAAGCGCCGCGAGCTGGAGCAGGAAAGCAAGCTGCACGGCAGCCTCGACGGCGCGATGAAGTTCGTCAAGGGCGACGCCATCTGCGGCATCGTCATCATCGTTATCAACCTGCTCGGCGGCCTCGGCGTCGGCGTGATGCAGCAGGGCATGACGCTGGCCGACGCGATGCTGAAGTACTCGCTGCTGACCATCGGCGACGGCATGGTGGCGCAGATCCCGGCGCTGCTGTCGGCGATGGCCGCGGGCCTGATCGTCACGCGCGCCACCAGCGACGACCGCGACCGCCACCTCGGCGAGGCCATCGCGCGCCAGCTCGGCGCCAAGCCGCGTGTGCTGGTGGTGGCCGGCGGGCTGTGCCTGCTGCTGGCGCTGGTACCGGGGTTCCCGTGGTGGGTGTTCGGCACGATGGGCCTGCTGATCGGCGCCACCGGGCTGCTGCTGCTGCCGCCGGTGAAGGCCCGCTGGCAGCGCTTCACGCGGCCGGCGCGCGAGACGCTGCTGCGGCGGCTGGACGCCGCGCCGGCGCAGCTGGCCACCGCGCTGCCGCCGCCGCGGCCGACGCTGCCGCTGGTGCTGGCGCTGTCGCCGATGGCGCTGCAGCGCGACGCCGCGGCGCCGCTGGTGTCGGCCCTGGAAGGCGTGCTCGACGCGCTGCATCTGCGGCTGGGCCTGGCGCTGCCGCGTCTGCATGTGGTCGGCGATGCCGGCCAGACCGGCTGGCGGCTGCTGGCCTTCGAGGTGCCCATCGCCGCCGGCCCCGAGCCGTCGCCCACCGCCGAGCAGGTGCAGCAGGCGCTGCGCCGCCACCTCGCGCTGTTCTTCGGGACGCAGGAGGCCAGCGCCTACCTGGGCCGCGCCGGCAACGACCTGCCCGACGTGGTGAAGGAAGTGCTGCGCGCGCTGCCGCTGCAGCGCGTGGCCGAGATCCTGCGCCGCATGGTCGAGGAAGAGGTCGGCATCCGCAACGCGCGCGACATCCTGGAAGCGCTGGCCGACGCCGCGCAGCGCGAGAAGGACGTCTTCGCGCTCACCGAGCTGGCGCGCATCGCGCTCAAGCGCCAGATCAGCCACGCTGCGGCACCCGAAGGCACGCTGCGCGCCGTGCTGCTCGACAGCGCGCTGGAGGAACTGCTGCGGCAGTCGGTGCGCGTCAGCGGCGGCGTGCAGCAGCTGGCGCTCGACCCGCAGCGCCAGCGCGCGCTGGCCGACACGCTGGCGGCTGCCGTCGCCACCCACCACCCTGCTGCGATCGTCACCGCGGTGGACATCCGGCGCCATGTGCGCAAGTTGATCGAGGCCGCATGTTTCGACACTCCCGTCCTGAGCTACCACGAGCTCGTGCCCACCCTGCGCCTGGACCCCGTGGGGCGCGTCGCGCTGCCGCCGCAGCAGCTGCTGGAGGCGGCATGAAGCGCGCGCTGTCTTGCACCCTCGCCGCCTGCCTGCTGGCCGCCGCCGGCGCGCTGCAGGCCATGCCGATCCCGTTCGCCGACCGCGAGGTGCCGCTGACCGCGCGCGAGCAGCCCATCGCCGCCTTCCTGCAGGACCTGTTCGGCCGCATCGACATCCCGGTGGTCGTGAGCCCGTCGCTGAAGGGCGCGGTCAACGGCAGCTTCACCGGTCCGGCCGAACGCACCTGGCGCACGGTGTCGCGCGCCTTCAACGCGGTGGAGTACTACGACGGCGCGGTGCTGTACGTGTACTCGCCCGCGGACATGGCCACGCGCACGCTGCCGCTGCCCGCCAGCGTCGGCCAGCGCGTGCTGCGCACGGTGACCGAGATGCGCCTGCCCGACGCGCGCAACACGCTGCGCAGCACCCGCGAAGGCACGCTCATCCTCAGCGGCACGCGCCGCTTCATCGAGCAGGTCGACGAGATCGCCCGCGCGCAGCTGGTCAGCGAGCGCACCGGCACGCCCACCGGCTTCAAGGTCTTCTACCTGCGCTACGCCTGGGCGCAGGACGTCACGATCAACTTCGGCGGCCGGCAGGCCGTGCTGCCCGGCGTGGCCACCATCGTGCGTGCGCTGATGACCAGCAACGCGAAGAGCCAGGTCGCGATCAGCACCTACGAGACCGCCGCGCCGGGCACGCAGCCGGGCATCCGCGGCCAGCGCAGCGCGCGTGATCCGCGCGACCTGGGCACGCTGGGGCTGCCCGGCGCCAACGCCAACCTGCCATCGGCGCCGGTGCTGGCAGCCGCGCCGCCGGCGGCCGGTGCGCGCACCGAGGCCGGCACCGCACCCGGCCAGCCGCAGCCGCCGCTGGTGGTGGCCGCCGACCCCAGCCAGGTGCGCGTGGAGGCGGACGCGCGGCTGAACGCGGTGGTGGTGCGCGACGCCCCCGAGCGGCTGGAGCAGTACGAACAGCTGATCGCCGCGCTCGACGTGGAGCCGCAGTCGCTGGAGATCGAAGCCACGATCATCGACCTCAACACCGACCGCCTGCGCGAGCTGGGCATCAACTGGCGCTATTCGCGCGGCGGCAGCTCGCTGCTGTTCGGCCGCGGCGACAGCTCGGACCTGGCGCTGTCGCCGAACAACACGCCGCTGGACGTGACGCCGGTGGGCCAGGGCGGCTTCGTCTCGGCCGTGCTGGGCGGTGCCAACGAGTTCATCGCACGCATCAACGCGCTGCAGACGCAGGGCGCGGCGAAGGTCGTCAGCAGCCCGCAGGTGCTGACGCTGTCGAACGTGGAGGCGGTGTTCGACAACAGCAGCACCTTCTTCGTGCGCGTGGCCGGCCGCGACGACGTGGACCTGTTCAACGTGAGCGCCGGCACCACGCTGCGCGTGACGCCGCACGTCTTCAAGGACAACGGCCAGGTCCGGATCAAGATGCTGGTGAGCATCGAGGACGGCACGCTGGGCGCGCGCACCGTCGACACGCTGCCGGTGGTGAACCGCTCGGCCATCAACACGCAGGCGCTGATCTTCGAGGGCGAGAGCCTGCTCGTTGGCGGCATCGTGCGCGAATCGAACAGCGAGGACCAGAGCAAGGTGCCGGGGCTGGGCGACATCCCGCTGCTGGGCGCGCTGTTCCGCAACAGCGGCACGTCCAGCGCGCGCGTGGAGCGGCTGTTCCTGATCCAGCCGCGCCTGGCCGGGCGGCGCTCGCAGCCGCCCGGCGCCGCGACCACGGCCGTGCCCGCCGCGGCATCGGACCCTGCCAGCACGTCGTCCGGCGCGCCCAGCGATGGGCCCGGGCTTCCGCCGGAGTGGATGCCATGAGCACACATTACGAACTGCAGGTGCTGGACGGCGACCAGCAAGGCGCCAGCAGCCCCCTGCCCGAAGGCCGGCCCGTCAGCGTGGGCGGCGGATTCGACAGCGACGTGGTGCTGCGCGGACTGGACGACCGCCGCATCGTGCTGACCGCCACGCCGGGCGGCCTGCAACTGCAGGTGCTGCACGGCACGGTGGACGTGGACGGCCGCAGCCTGGGCGCCGGCAGCCAGCACACGCTGGCGCTGGGGGCGCCGCTGCAGCTGGCCGGCACGCGGCTGGGCGTGGTGCGTGTGGCCGCAGCGCAGGGCGATGCTGGCGCGGCCCCTGCCGCGGCGCCACCGGCCGCGTCGCCTGCGGCGGGCGCTGCGCAGGCAGCGTCTGCTGCCCAGCGCAGCGCGTCGTGGCCGCGCCGCCTGGCCACGGCCGGGGGTGCGCTGGCCGCGGTGTCGATCGGCGTGCTGGCCTTTGCCTACAGCGCCGCGCCCAGCGCGCCCACGCCCGAGCAGCAGGCCCGCCGCGCCGAGGCCGTGCTGCACGGCGCCGGCCTGCAGCGGCTGTCGGTGCGCGCCGACGGCAGCGGCGTGCGGGTCGACGGCTATCTGGAGACCACCGCACAGCGCGCGCGCGCCGAGCAGCTGCTGGCCGCCGAACGCATCGCGCCGCGCTGGCAGGTGTGGGTCAACGAGCTGGTGGCGAACGCGGTGCAGGACGTGTTCCGCGTGCACGGCGTCGCGGCCCAGGTCGAGGCCGTGGGCCCGGGCGCGGTGCGCGCACGCACGCACGTGGCCGACCCGCTGCTGCTGGACAACCTGCGCAGCAGCGCGCGCCGCGACGTCGCGGGGCTGGCGGCGCTGGAGATCGTCAACGACCCCACGCCCGTGCAGGCCGGCCCGGTGCCGGTGATCGACGACCCCGGCAAGCGCGTGGCGTCCATCGTGCCGGGCGACCCGCCCTACGTCGTCACCGTCGACGGCACGCGGTATTTCGAAGGCGCGCTGCTGCCCACCGGGCACCGCATCGCGGGCATCGAAGAGCGCCAGGTGGTGCTCGAAATCCACGGCGTGCGCACGCCGCTCGTGTTCTGACCCGTTGTTCCCACCCGTTTGACCGAGGAGACCTCCATGTCGCAATCCGTGAACCCGCTGTCCGTGATGGCCACCGCCCCCACCGCCGGCAAGCAGGCCGCCAGCAACGGCACCTGGTACCAGGCCATGGCCGAGGCCTGGGGCCAGACGCTCGACGCGCAGGCCGGCAAGCTCGAGGCGCTGGGCACCGAGATCGGCAACGGCGGCGACAAGCCCTCGGCGCTGACGCAGATGAGCGCCGAGTCGCTGAAGATGGGCTTCCTGTCGCAGAGCTCGCACACCGCCTTGTCGTCCACCGGCGAGGCGCTGAAGACGATGGCGCAGAAGTCCTGAACCCGGGGCTGCCGTCATGAGCCCCGAACTGATGCTGGGCGCCCTGCCGGCCGCCGCCACCGGCGGCACCGCGCAGGCCGGCTACGGTGTGTCGCTGAACGACGTGGCCGCGTTCGAAGGTGCGCTGGCGCGGGCGCGCGGCGCGCAGGCGCAGGGCTACGCGGTGGGCGCGGTGCAGGTGGCACCGTCGCACAGCACGCGGGCGCCGGGCGAAGCGATGAACGCCGTGTTCCGGCCGCTGGAGCAGATCAACCACCAGGCCGCGGCGCTGTCGGAGACCGCGCGCGCCGCGCACGCGCAAGGGCGCGCGCTGACGCCCAGCGAGATGGTGCTGCTGACCGTGAAGTGCCACGAGTTCATGTTCCATTGCCAGCTCACGTCCAACGTCGCCAACCGCACGTCGGACGGGCTGCAGCAGCTGTTCAGGCAGCAGGCATGACCAGGCCCCCCCCCGTAGCGCCTTCGGCCCGCAGGCCGGCAAGCATGCCGGCCTGCCTTCGTCCGGCGCAGGACAGTCCGCAGGGACCGTCCCACGTCCGGACTCAGCCCGACCCCAGGGGGGCCGCCCCGGCGGGCCGGCGGAGCCGGACCCGCGGCGCCCGCTTGATGGGCACGCTGGCAGTCGTGGCGGCGCTCGGCGGTTGCGGCGAGCAGGAGCTGTACAACGGGCTCTCGCAGCGGCAGGCCAACGAGATGACGGCGGTGCTGCGCAATGCGGGCATCGCGGCCGACAAGGAGCAGCGCGAGGCGGGCACGTTCGCGGTGGTGGCGCCGAAGGAGCGGTTCGCCGAGGCCATCGAGGTGCTGCGTGCCAGCGGCTACCCGCGCGACGGCTACGACTCGCTGGGCCAGGTGTTCAAGAAGGAAGGTTTCGTCTCGTCGCCGCTCGAGGAACGGGCGCGGCTGAGCCATGCGCTGTCGCAGGAGATCTCCAGCACCATCGCCAGCATCGACGGCGTGGTAGTGGCGCGCGTGCACCTGTCGGTGCCCGAGCGCGACCCGCTGTCCGACAAGACGCCGGTGGCCTCGGCCTCGGTGTTCATCAAGCACCGGCCCGGCACCGACCTGAACGCGCGGCTGGGACAGATCAAGGCCCTGGTGGTGAACGCCCTGCCCGGCCTGCCCTACGACAACGTCACGGTGGCGTTGTTCGCGGCCGAGCCGCTGCCCGCGCGCGTGCCCGAACCCGCCGGCCTGGGCGGCCTCGGCACGCTGCTGTGGTGGTTGATCGGGCTCGGCCTGGCCGCCGGCGCGGTGGGCGGCGGCGTGCTGTGGTGGCGGCGGCGCCCGCCGGCATCTGCCACCGCGCCGGGCAACGCAGCGGGCGCCGAGCCCGCGTCCGGCGTCTCGCTGCTGAAGGTGCCGCAGTGATCGCCACGCACCGCGCGCTGCGCCAGCGCCGCGCCCGTGCCGCCGCGGCGCTGCGCGACGACGCGCGCCGGGCGCAGCTGGGCTGGCACGACCTGGCGGCCTGGCCCGACTGGGCGGCGCTGGAGCCGCGCGCGCTGGAGACGCTGGCACGCCGCTGCGGCGCCTGGCGCCAGGCCGGCGCCTGGCGGCGCTGCATCCACGGCCCGCTGCTGCAGGCCCTGCAGGACGCGGTGGGTGCCGACTGCGCGGTGCGCGTGCTCGCCGGCGAGCCCGGCCCCGCCGCGGCGCTGCCCGGCGCCGACGCACTGCCCCAGGCGCTGCGCACCGACGGCCTGGAGGTGCTGCTGGCCACCGTGCCGTCGCCGCTGCTGCGCGTGCTGCTGCGCGAGCGCCTGGCGCCGCAGTCGCCGCCGCCGATGCCGGCACTGGACCACGCGCAGGCGCAGCGCTGGCTGGCCGAGGCGCAGCGATGAGCTTCGTCGCCGTGCACCGCGGCGCCAGCACCAGCCTGGCCACCGACGAGCTTTGGCTGCAGGGCGACGCGCTGAGCCACTGCGCGCGCAGCATCGAGCTGCTGCAGAGGCTGGAGCAGCTCGCGGCCGGCCGCGCCGACGAGCTGCAGCGCGCCCGCCATGCCGCCGTCGCCCAAGGCCTGGCCGAAGGCCGGCAGCAGGCGCTGGTGCAGGAAGCGCCGCGGCTGTGGGACGCCTGGGACCAGGCCGCGCGCAGTGCGCAGGCCGACGCGGCGGCGCTGCGCGGGGCGCTGGCGCAGCTGAGCCTGCAGGTGGTGCAGCACATCGCGGCCGAGCTGGCGCCGCCCGACGTGCTGCGCGCACTGGCCGCGCGGGCCGCCGAGGCCCTGCTGCCCGACAGCGCGGCCATCGTGCGCGTGCATCCGGCGCTGGCCGCGGCGGTGCGCGAGCGCGTGGCGGCGCTGCCCGGTGTGCTCGAGGTGCGTGGCGACGCCACGCTGGCCATGCACGACTGCATCTTCGACACGCCCGCCGGGCAGCTGCTGGCCGGCCTGCCGCAGCAGCTGCAGCGGCTCGCGGCGCAATGGGGGCCGCCGCAGGAAGCGGCCTGGTCGGCGCCGCTGGAGACGTCGTCGTGAGCGCCGACCCGCTGGTGGCCGACCTCGGCCAGCGCCTGCAGCACACGCGCACGCTGGTCGAGCGCGGCCGCGTCGTGCAGGCCTTCGGCACCACGCTGCGCGTCAGCGGGCTCAGCGCACGCATCGGCCAGCAGTGCCTGATCAGCGACTCCCGCGGCGCCCGGCTGCGCGCCGAGGTCGTGGGCCTGGCCCAGGGCGAGGCGATCCTGGTGCCGCTGGCGGGCCTGCACAACCTGGCCAGCGACGCGCAGGTCGAAGTGGTGGCCGACGCGCCGCGCATGCCCTGCGGCGACGCCCTGCTCGGCCGCGTGCTCAACGCCTTCGGCGAGCCGCTCGACGGCCGCCCGCTGCCGCCCGGCCTGAGCGGGCAGCCGGTGCAGGCCGAGGCGCCCAACCCGCTGCAGCGTGCGCCGGTGCACGAGGTCTTCGCCACCGGCGTGCGCGCGCTCGACAGCGTGCTCACCGTGGGCGTGGGCCAGCGCGTGGGCATCTTCGCCACCGCCGGCGGCGGCAAGAGCACGCTGCTGGGCATGCTGGCGCGGCAGGCCGCCAGCGACGTCAACGTCATCGCGCTGGTGGGCGAACGTGGCCGCGAGGTGCGCGAGTTCATCGAGGACAGCCTGGGGCCGGAAGGCCTGGCGCGCTCGGTGCTGGTGGTGGCCACCAGCGAGCGGCCGGCGATGGAGCGGCTGCGCGCGGCGCAAGCCGCCACCGCCGTCGCCGAAGGTTTCCGCGCGCGCGGCAGGCGCGTGATGCTGCTGATGGACTCGGTCACGCGCACCGCCCGCGCGCTGCGCGAGATCGGTCTGGCGGTCGGCGAGCCGGCGGTGCGGCGCGGGTTTCCGCCGTCGGTGTTCGCCGAGCTGCCGCGGCTGTTCGAGCGTGCGGGCAACGACGCGCGCGGCTCGATCACCGCGTTCTACGCCGTGCTCGCCGAGGACGAGGACGGCAGCGACCCCGTGGCCGAGGAGGTGCGCTCCATCCTCGACGGCCACGTCGTGCTCTCGCGCACGCTCGGCCAGGCCGGCCACTACCCGGCCATCGACGTGCTGGCCAGCACCAGCCGCGTCTTCACGCGCATCGCCGGCGCCGCCCAGCGTGCGCAGGCGCAGCGGCTGCGTGCGCTGCTGGCCAAGCACGCCGAGATCCGTTTCCTGCTGCAGGTGGGCGAATACCGCGCCGGCAGCGACACGCTGGCCGACGAGGCGATCGCCCGCTGGCCGGCGATCGAGGACTTTCTGCGCCAGCGTCCCGACCAGGCCAGTGCCTGGCCCGAGACCTTGCGCCAACTGGGGAGTCTGCTGGCATGACGGCACCCGACACCACCGCCGCCGAAGCGCGGCAGCTGCTGCGCCTGCGCGAGCTGCGCGAAGACACGGCGCGCCAGGCGCTGGACCGCGCGCGCCACGCCCACGATGCCGCGCAGGGCGCGGTGCACCGGCGCGAGCAGCAGCTCGTGCAGGTGCGCCGCACGCGCAGCGCGCTGCTGGGCTGGCTGTGCGGCGCCGGCGCCAGCGAGCTGCCCCGCGTGGCGCCGGCCGCCGGCGCGCGGCTGGGCGCGCTCGACGAGGAGATCGAACGCGCCGAACTGGCGCTCAGCGACGAGCGCCTGGCGCTGGCCGACGCCGCGCGCGCCGTGGCGCTGGCGCAAGGCGCCTGGGTGCGCGCGCGCGGCCGCCGCCAGGCCGTCGCGCTGCTGGCCGACGACGCCCGGCGCGCGCTGCAGCAGCAGCGCGAACAGCGCGTCGAGCGCGAGCTCGACGCCCCCCGGGCCCAACCACACCACGGATGACCACCATGCGGACCGTCCAGACCACCGCACCCGAGGCGCTGTCGTCGCCGTCTGCCCTGCCCATGCCGCCGGGCGGCGGCCTGCTCGGCCGGCTGCACGACGCGCTGGGCGACCGCCTGCGTGCGCCCGGCGCCCCGGCCCACGGTCCGTCGCAGGCGGCCTTCGAGCAAGCGCTGCAGCGCTCCGGCCGCGCCGGCCGCGGCGGTGCGGACGTGCCCGGCGACGGCGAGACGCCGCTGCCCGAGGCGGGCACGGCGCCCGCGCCGCTGCAGCCGGCAGCACCGCCGGTGGCCCGGGCCCCGGCGGGCCAGGTGGCCGCGCCCGACGGCGTCAGCACGCTGCTGCAGCGCCAGGCGCCGCCCGCAGCGACAGCCGACCCGGCGGCCGCGGCGCACTGGCAGCTGCAGCTGCCGCCGCTGCAGCCCGGGCCGGGCACGGCGCCGCAGGTGCATCTGCAGCGCCTGCCCGACGGCCACCTGCACCTGGTGCTGCACGGGGCCGCCGATCTGCAGCGCCCGGGGCCGCTGGCCGCGCTGCGCGACCGCCTGGCCGCGCGCGGCCACGGCCTGGACAGCCTCGCTGCCCCCCCCACCGCTGCGCGCGAGCGCGACGACCACCCCGCCGAGGACGCGCCATGAACAGCAGCACCCCCATCGACCCCGCGCTGCAGGCGCTGACCCGCCAGCTGGGTGGTGCGCTCGTGGCCGCGCTGCACGTGCCCGACGACCCCGGCCCGCCGCTGCTGCTGCCGCGCGCCGCGCAGCCGATCGCGCCGGCGCTGCTGGCACGGGCGATGCCCGGCACGCAGGCGCGGCAGGAGGCGCAGGCGCTGTACAGCCGCTGCCTGGCGCACTTCCGCCGCAGCGCGCTGGCCGGCGCGCCGCACGACGACGCCGGCCTCGCGGCTGCCTACTTCGTGCTCGCCAACCTCGACGTGCTGCACGACCTGCATCCCGACGCCGAGGCGCTGGCGCGGGTCGAACGCCAGCTGCGCCACACGCTGCACCAGCTGCGCGCCTGGCAGCGCGCGCCGCTGCGCGAACGCCAGTCGGCGTGCGAGCAGCTGGCCGTGATCGGCGTGCTGGTGGCCGAGAGCGCCACCGCCGCACGCGCGCAGGGGCTGGTGGCCCAGGCCCACGTGCAGCAGGCGGCGCGGGCCTACCTGGTGCGCTGGCTGGGCATCAACCCCGACGGCCTGCGCCTGGGGCCGCAGGGCCTGGCGCTGGATCTGGTGGTCGCATGACACCCCGCGGCACCGCTGCGTGCAGGAGCGCCCGGTGAACCCGGCCGCGCCGCTCGACCCCGTGGGCGGAGCCCAGGGCGTGCTGGCCACCGTGCAGGCGCTGCAGGCCCTGCTGGCCGGGCTGGCCGAGCCCACGCCCGCGGCCGACGCCGCCGGCGAGACCGAGATGGCGCAGGCCACGACCGCGCCGCAGCCCGGCCAGGCCACCGGCGCCCCGCAGGACACGACCGGCGTGATGCTGGCCGGCGACACGCAGGCACTGGCCGCGGCAGCGCAGGCGCAGCAGGGGCGCGCCACGCTGGGGCAGCTGGCGGGCGACGCAGCAGCGCCGGGCCGCGACACCGTGCCGCCGGCGGCGCCGGTCCACGCCGGCACGGCGGTGCACGACAGCACGCTGCTGCCCGAGACCCTGGCGGTGCCGGTGCTGCTGACCGCGCTGCAGCCGCCATCGACGCCGCCGCTGCCGACGTGGCGGGCGCCGCCCGAGGCACCGCCGCGCCGGCAGCGCGACGGCGATGGCCAGCCGCAGCAGGATCCGTCGCACGAACAGGCCCACGACCAGGCGCACGACCAGGCGCAAGACGACCGGGACGACGCGCACGACGACCCCCGCGGCGGCACCGATGCCGTGGCCACGCTGCAGCAGCTCGATGCCGCCGGCGCCTGGCACCAGCGCCTGCGCCGCGCCGGGCAGTCCGAGGTGCTGGCCGAACTGGACCGCGGCCGCCACGTGCTGCTGGTGCAGCCGCAGCCGGGCGGCGCGGCGCAGGCGCTGCTGCTGTCGTTGCGCGGGCTGCACGGCTTCGCGGCGCAGTGCGCGCTGCTGGCGGCCGGCGCGCCGTGGAGCCGCTGGCGGGTCTTCCGCGACGGCGACCCGCTGCACAGCCGCGGCCTGCGCAGCCGCAGCGGCGGCGGCGGCTGCCTGCTGCGCCTGGGCCCGCCGCGGCCGCAGCTGTCCGTGTCGGGCAGCGACATGGCCTGCGTGCTGCAGCTGCCCGACCGCCTGCGCTTCGCGCAGGCGCTGGGCGGGCAGTGGAGCCTGCTGCTCGTGCTGGCACCGGGAGACGTGGCATGACGCTGGAGCGTGCCGAACGCCAGCGCGCGCCGCGCGGGCCCGCGCCGCCGGTGCCGCCCGACGCGGCCCTGCAGGCCCTGGAGGCCTTCGACGAAGGCGCGGCGCTGGTCGACCTGACGCACGGCAGCCTGGCCTGGTGCAGCCCCGGATTCGCCAGCCGCTGCTGCGTGTCGGCCGGCGCGCCGCTGCAGCAGCTGGCGACGGCGCTGCCGGGCCTGGAGGCGGCGCTGGCGGCGCTGGCGCCCCCGGCGGCCTTCGTGGCCCGCAGCGACGCGGAGCTGATGGCCCCGCGCTCGCAGTGGCGCCTGCCCGGCGACGGTGCCGCCAGCGTCGGCGAAGCCGTGCTCGTGCGGCCCGGCCTTGCCGCGCTGCGCCTGCGCTGCGCGGCAGCGGCCGATGCCGACGCGCTGGCGGCGCGCCGGCACCTGGAAGATCGCGAGAAGCTGCTGTTCACGTCGCGCGCGCTGGCGGTCGGCGAGATGGCCTCGACGCTGGCGCACGAGCTGAACCAGCCCATCGGCACCGTGGCCAACGTGCTGCGCGGCATGCGCCAGCGTGTCGAGCGCCAGGCCCCCGCCGACGAGCTGCTGACCGGCGTGCAGATGGCGCTGGACCAGGCGCAGTTCGCGGCCCGCATCATTGCGCGCATCCGCGAGTACACGCAGTCGCGCCAGCCGCGGCGCGAGCCGCTGGACCTGGCGGCCGTGGTGCAGACCGCGGTGGCGCTGCTCGACTGGGAGATCCGCCGCGACAGCGTCGTCGTGCAGCTGCAGATCGACGCCACGCCCTGCAGCATCGACGGCGACGAAGTGATGCTGCAGCAGCTGTGCGTGAACCTGCTGCGCAACGCGCTGGAGGCCATGCGCGACAACCCGCCCACCACGCCCGGTGCGCTGCAGCTGCAGCTGCGGGCCGAACGGGGCATGGCCGTGCTGACCGTGTGCGACAACGGCTGCGGCCTGCCCGCCGACGCGGCGCTGTTCGTGCCCTTCCAGTCCACCAAGCCCAACGGCATGGGCATCGGCCTGAACATCTGCCGCTCGTTCGTCGAGCTGCACCAGGGCCGGCTCTGGTTCACGCCCAACGCCGGCCGCGGCGCCAGCTTCCACGTCGCGCTGCCGCTGCTGGCCACACCCACCGCCCCCGCCGCCCCCACACCCCGGAGCACCGCATGACGAGCCGCACGATCTACATCGTCGACGACAACGCCGAGTTCCGCCGGTCCGCCCAGTGGTGGCTGGCCAGCGCCGGCTACGAGGTCGTCGACTACGCCGACGCCAACGACGCGCTGCAGGCGCTGTGCACGCTGCCGGCGCCGCGGCCCGAGGCGCCGGCCTGCCTGCTGCTGGACGTGCGCATGCCCGGCATGAGCGGCCTGGACCTGCACGACCGCCTGCGCGAGCGCGGTGTGCATCTGCCCATCGTCTACATGACCGGCCACGGCGACGTGCCGCTGGCGGTGCAGGCCATGCAGAAGGGCGCGGTGAGCTTCCTCGAGAAGCCCTTCGCCGACACCGCGCTGGAAGCGGCGCTGCAGCGGGCCTTCGACACGGCGCAGCCTGCCGCCGAGCCCGCGGAGCCGGCCCCGGCACAGGACGCGGCCTGCGTCGAATGGCAGCAGCGCCTGCAGCGGCTGACGCCGCGCGAGCGCGAGCTGCTGGGCTGGGTGGTGCAGGACAAGCTGAACAAGACCATCGCCGACCTGATGGGGATCAGCATCAAGACCGTGGAGCTGCACCGCAAGCGCGTGATGGACAAGCTCGGCGCCACCTCGGCCGTGCACCTGATGCGCATGTGGGTGAGCGAGCGCGTCGCATGAGCGCGCGGCGCCTGTTCGAAGCGTGCAGGCCGGCGTGCGCGTCGCGGAGGGTCCTGCGGTGAGCCTGCACTTCGAGGCCGTCGCCGCCCACGGCAGCCTGCGCCTGACGTTGCCGAACCCGCTGCCCAGCCCGGTGCCGGAACCCGGCTGCGACCCGGTAGACGCCGCCCTGGCGCTGGCCGCGCACGAGCCGCTGCTGGCCGCGCTGGAGGCCTGGCTGCAGGAAGCGCTGGACCCGGCGCCGGTGCCGCGGCTCGACACCGCCGAGCCGCTGCTGTGGCTGGACGTCGGCGCCGTGCGCCTGGGCCTGCCCTGGCCGCTGCTGCTGGCCGCTCCCGGGCCGCTGGTGCCGGACGGCGCCGTTGCCGCGATCGCCTGGCCCGAGATCGCGTTCGAGGTCGAGCTGGCGGGCTTCGACACCGCCCCGCTGCCGGCCGGCGCCCGCGGCGGCGTGCTGCTGCTGCCGACCTCGTTGCAGGGCGCGTGGCGCGTGCTGCTGCGCCACGCCACGCTGGTGGCCGACGCCGAGTGGCCCGGCCCCGGCACGCCGCTGGCCCTGTGCGGCCCGCCCGAGCTGCCCACGGCGCAGACGCCGCCGCACCCGCCCTGGCGCGTGGTGCTGGCCGAGCCCTGGTGCGTGCCGCTGCCGCAGCTGCTGGGGTGGCAGCCGATGCTGGCGCCGCCGCGGCCGGGTTCCGGTGCCTGGCTGCAGCCGCCCGACGGGCCGCAGCAGCGCGGCCGCATCGCGCCGGCGCTGGCCGGCTTCGGGCTCTGGATCGACGACTAGGCCGCCATGGATCTCACCACCTTCTCGCCGGCCTCGGCGCTGGTCACGGTCGTCGTGCTCGCGCTGGCGCCGTTCGTCGCGGTGATGGTGACCTCGTTCACCAAGATCATCGTCGTGCTCAGCCTGCTGCGCAGCGCGCTCGGCCTGCAGCAGGCGCCGCCGAACGTGGTGCTCAACGGCATCGCCATCGTGCTCAGCGCCTACGTGATGTTCCCGGTGCTGCACAAGATGGGCGAGCGCGTGGGTCCGATCGAGGGCCTGGGCGGCTCGACGACCACGCTGCTGGCCGCGGTCGACAAGGCCAAGGAGCCGCTGCGCGACTTCCTGCTGGCGCACTCGCAGCCGCGCGAGCGCGCCTTCTTCCTGCGCACGGCGCAGAAGTCGCTGGGCGCCGACCAGGCCGTGCAGCTGAGCGAGCGCGACTTCATCGTCGTGCTGCCGGCCTTCACCGTCAGCGAGCTGAGCACGGCGTTCCAGATCGGCTTCCTGATCTTCCTGCCGTTCCTGGTGATCGACCTCGTGGTGAGCAACATCCTGATGGCCATGGGCATGCAGATGCTCACGCCCACCACGGTGTCGCTGCCGTTCAAGCTGCTGCTGTTCGTGCTGGTCGACGGCTGGGTGAAGCTCTCGCACGGGCTCGTGCTGTCGTACCTGTGAGGCCGCCAAGATGATGCAGACCGACGCCCTGCAACTGACCTACCAGGCGCTGTGGCTGGTGCTGGTGTTGTCGGCGCCGCCGGTGATCGTGGCCGCGCTGGTGGGGCTGGTGATCGCCTTCCTGCAGGCGGCCACGCAGATCCAGGAGCAGACCTTCCAGTACGCGGCGAAGTTCTTCGCCATCGTGCTGACGATCTTCCTCACCGCCAGCCTGCTGGGCGGCACGCTGCTGGCCTACACCGACCGCATCATGACCGGCTTTCCCGGCATTGTGCGGCGCTGAACGGTCAGACTCCGCGCCGTGTTCGACAGCCTCGCCGCGTTCACCTCGCTGGGCGACGTCGCGCTGCTCGCGGGGCTGTCGACCACGCGCATCGCGGTCGCCTTCCTGCTGCTGCCGGTGTTCAGCCCCGACACCGTGCCCGCGATGGTGCGCAACGCGATCTTCCTGTCGCTGGGCCTGCTGTCGCTGGCGCTGCAGCCGGTGCTGGCGCTGGACGGGCTGCACACGCTGCAGTGGCTGGCGCTGTTCGCGCGCGAGGCGGCCATCGGCCTCGGCCTGGGCTTCGGGCTGGCGGCCTTCCTGTGGGCCTTCGAGGCCGCCGGCGCCATCGTCGACACCAAGGTCGCGGTGGCCAACGGCCAGATCATGGACCCCATGTCGGGCCAGCAGCTCACGCCCACCGGCGCGCTGCTGGGGCGGCTGGCGAGCTTCCTGTTCATGGCCGGCGGCGGCTTCCTGCTCTTCATCGGCGTGCTGCTCGACAGCTACCGGCTGTGGCCGCTGGCGCAGCCGGGATGGGCGCCGCGGCTGGCCGGCGTGGGGCTGTTCGAGCAGCACTTCGCCGACCTGATGGCGCTGGCGCTGCTGCTGGCCGCACCGGCGCTGGTGGTGATGTTCGCGGTCGACCTGGGGCTGGGGCTGGTGAACCGCTACGCGCCGCAGCTGAACCTGATCGGCATCTCGATGTCGCTGAAGGGCCTGGCCGCCACCGCGATCTGGCTGCTGATCCTGGGCCACGTGGTGCAGGCCTTCGGCGACGAACTGGCGCGTCGCATCGCGGCGATCCTGCCGGGGCTGCAGCGGCTGTTCGGCAGCTAGGGTGCGCCCTAGCTGGGGCGGGCACCGGCTGGCGGCGCGGCGGCCTGCGGCGTGACACTGCCGGCCAACGTCGACCCCGCCATGAACACGCTTTCGTCCCTGCCGCCACCGTCGTTCGCCGACCTCGCCCTGCGCGGCGCCACGCCGCCCGAGGCGCGGCGCTTCGAGCTGCCGGCCGACGACGGCGCCTTGTCGCTGCAGGTGCTGCATGTGGGCAACGCGGCGCGGTCGTGGGCGCCCGACGACATCGAGCGCGACTTCCTCGCCGCGCTGTGCGAGCCGACCCCGTCCGCCTGAAGGCTGCGCCCGACTGGGCTGCCGCCGCGCAGCTGCTGGTGGACGGTTGCGCGCACGCGCCCGACGCCGACCAGCGCGTGGCGCTGCTGGAGCGGCTGTGCTGGGCGCTGGGCGACCAGCTGTATCCCGCCTTCCTGCACGTGCTGTGCGTGGTGGCCGACCGCGGCACGCCGACCGCGCAGGCCGCGGTGGCCGATGCGCTGGTCGAGGCCCTGCGGCGGGGTCGCCTGCCGGCCGGGCGCCGCGCCGCCTGGGGCGCGGGCCACCCGGTCGCCGGACCCGGCGGTGCACCGCTGGGTGCCGCGCTGGGCCCGGTGGAGTACCTGTGTGCGTGGTATGCCGAACCGCAGGGGGCCGACGCCCCCAGCGCCGCGCGCTTCGACCGCGCGTTGCTGGCGCTGCTGCGGCTGGTGTCGCAGTCGGCCACCGCGCCGGCGCTGTACGCGGCGCGCCTGCAGGCGCTGGCCGAGCAGCCGCTGGACGGCACGCTCTCGCGCGGCGCACGCGCTGCGCTGCAGGCGCTGGCCGCAGCCTGGCGCGGCGGCGGGCCGCAGGCGGCGGTGGACGCGGCGCTGGCCAGCCTGGGCGGCAGCAGCCTGCGCGCGCTGGCCGGCGCTGCGCGCTGAAGGCGTCAGGGGCGCTGGAACTCGCGCCAGTCGGGCGTGTGCCCCGGCGGCGCGCATTGGAAGGGCGCTGCACTGGCGGCCACCTCCGGTGCCGGCGTCGGAGCCGATGCGGCGCCGGCCGCCGCGCACGGCGCGAAGAAGTCGCGTGCGCCCGGGTTGCGGAATTCGCGCAGGCGCGCCGCCACCGCGCGCGCCGCGTCCAGGTCGCCCTGCTGTGCCAGCGCACGCGCCCAGGCCATCATCAGCCGCGTGTCCAGCAGGTAGTGCGTGGCACGCTCGAAGGGCTGCAGGTCGGCGGGTGCGTCGTCGGGCGCGGTGGTGGCCGCGGCGTAGTCGGCGTGGTGGGCGAAGAGCACGCTGCGCTGGCCGTCGGCGATGCGTTCGGCCAGCGGCACGGTGCTGGCGCTGAAGATGGCCGCGACGCTGCGGTAGTCGGCCACCGCCAGCACCGCGCCCAGCACCAGTGCCGCGCCTGCGGCCACGAAGCTGCGGGCCGGCGGGCTGGCACCGCGTGCCGCGATGCCGTCGGAGCGGCCGAGCGCGAAGGCCCAGGCCCAGGCCGCGGGCAGCAGGAAGTAGCTGTACCAGAGCGGGTACTCCAGCAGGCTGTGCAGGCCGATCATGACCACCATCACCGTGGCGCAGCGGCGGCCGGTGCCGGTGTCCCCGCCGTCGCGCCAGGCGGCCAGCGCAGCGCGTGCCAGCGCCCACAGCAGCAGGCCCAGCACCAGCGCCGCCAGCGGCAGGCCCAGCTCCACTGCCAGCTGCAGCGGCAGGTTGTGCGTGTGGTCGAAGAAGGCCGTCGGCCGCCCCGGGAAGGGGGTCAGCGACCACGCGAAGTTGAATTCGCCGAAGCCGACGCCGCCCCACGGGTGCTGGCGGATGAGCGCCAGCGTGTTGGCCCAGATGCCGAAGCGCGAGCCCGAGACGTCGCTCTCGGCCAGCCGCGCCGCGCCGCCGAACGCCGCCTGCGTCAGCTGCGCCCATTCGGCCATGCCGAACCAGGCCACCGCGTAGACCACCGGCGCCGCCAGCAGCAGCGCGCGCGTGGGCCGGGCCAGGCGGCGGTCGGCCAGCCCCCACAGCGCCAGCAGCACCACGCTCACCGTGCCGGTGCGTGACGCCGTCAGCACCACCGCGAAGACCATCGCCGCGAACAGCGCCACCGCCCAGCCGCGCGACAGCCGGCGCAGTTCCAGCAGCGCCACCACGGCGATCGCCGACCACAGCAGCAGGCTGCTGAGGTGGTTGGGCTGGCGCAGGTTGCCGACCGCGCGGCCGGGGATGCCCGAGGTGGCGAGCCAGTCGCCGTCGGTCCAGCCCGGCGCGAACACCTGCACCGCGGCGATGCCCACGTTCAGCACGCCGGCCACCACCCAGGCGAGGCAGAAGTCGCCGAAGGCCTGCGCCGCATCGGGCCGTGCGTGGGCACCGGCGCCGCTGGCCACCAGCACCGCGGCCGCCAGCAGCAGGCCCACGGCCGACAGCGCCAGGCCCATCGGCAGCGCGCCCGGCCCCCACGACCACAGCACCGCCGCCAGCAGCAGCGCCAGCGCCGCCAGCAGCGGCCCGGCCCCGCGCGACGCGCGCCCGCTGCCCGGCGCCGCGGCGATGACGAAGCCACCCCACAGCGCCAGCGCCAGCGCCTGGTTCAGGAAGGTGGGCGAGGGGGAGACGTTGTAGGCCAGCAGCGACGGGGCGGTGGCTGCGGCGATGGCGAGCAGTGCGCGCGGGGAGAGGTCGGACGGGGAGTTGGGCATCGGCGCGCGCCGCAGGGGAGCGCGGCGGCGCGCATCGTAGCAAACCGCCGCTCAGGCGCGGCTGCAGACGGCCATGAACTGCCAGTTGCGCGACAGCAGCGGTTGCAGCAGCGGAATGTGCTCGTACAGCGCCAGGCCGACGTCGAGCCGTTGCACGCGCAGGCCGGCGTCGTGGCACTGCTGCTGCCAGGTGGCCTGGTCGAAGTAGCGCTCGGGGATCGACACGCCGTAGCCGGCGTTGCCGACCCAGTCCATCGCACGCAGCGCCTGCCGCGACCACCAACCGTACTCGAAGTGGTCCTTCACCACGACGTGGCGGCCGACGCGGCCGGCGCTGCGCATCAGGTCGCTGCGCAGTGCCGGCGGCACGTGGTGCAGCACGTCGGAGAACATCACGACGTCGAAGGACTGGTCCTCGAACGGCAGGTGGCGGCCGTCGAAGGTGGTGTAGCGCTGCCAGCGCGGGTCGGACTGCAGCAGTTCCGGCGGGCACGGGTGGATGTCGACGCAGCGCAGTTCGACCTGGCCCAGGCGCTGCGCGACGGCGTCGGCCAGCGTCATGTCGCCGCAGCCGACATCGAGCACGCGCACCGGCGCCTGGCTGCCGGCGGCGAGTTCGCCGATGGTGCGGGCGAAGGTGGCGGCCAGGATGTCGATGCGGTGGCCGTGGCTGAGCCGCTGGTGGGTGTGGATCAGGGCGCGGTCGGCGCCCGACTTGCGTTCTCTGGCGATGGGGGAACTCAAGGCAGCACTCCTCGGGTGGGCAGGCGGTCGGCGCGTCAGGCGGCGCGCCAGTTGGTGACGACGATGCCCAGCATGATGATGCCGGCACCCAGCCAGGTCTGCAGCGACACGGGGTCGCCGAAGAAGCGGTGCGCCAGGGCCGGCACGATGAAGAACGACAGGCCGAAAAAGGCGAAGGCCTGCGTCAGCGGCACCCGTGACAGCACGAACATCCACAGCGCCATCGCGGCGACGTACACGCACACGGCCACCAGCATCGTGCCGTTGAGCCAGGCCAGCGGCCCGGCCACGCCGCTGCGCACGGCGGCCAGCGAGGCGGCGCGCATCAGCACCTGCCCCACGGCCGAGCAGCCCACGCACAGCAGGCACAGCAGGATGTCAGCCGCCCGCACGTTCGCTCCGCAGGGTCTCGATGCCGCGCAGGCCGCTGTGCGGCAGGCGGCAGTCGTGGCGCGCCAGGTCGGCTTCCCAGGTGGCGAGATCGCCCACCAGCATCGGCGCGACCTGGAATTCCTGGCGCACGCGCACGTTGCCGCCGTCGAAGTCGACCAGCGCGAACAGGTCGTAGCGCCCGTAGCTGCGCGACCAGAGCCCGCGCGCGCCCTCGGTCGGCACGCCGGCGGGCTGGTAGATTTTCGGGCAGCGCCGCTCCAGCGCGTCCAGCACTGCGGCGGCGCGCGCGCGCTGCGCCTGCAGTTCGGGGTCGCCCACGGGCTTGGGCAGGGCGACGCAGGCCAGCACATGGCGTGCCCGCTGCGTGCTGCCGGCGGACGCGGGGTCGGTGAGCACGCCGGGCGCCTGCGCGGCGGCGTCGAAGCGGTTGAACTCCATGCGCTCGCAGCGCGTGGTGTCGATGCGCAGCCCCAGCCGATCGGCCATTTCGTCGACGACGCGCAATGGTCCGTCCGTCTGCCCGGCGATGGTGCTCGCCGACGCCTGGACCAGCACGCGGGTGCGGCCCTGCCAGCGCTCGCGCAGCGCCACGAAGCGCGCCCAGCCCGGGCCGTCGTTGGCCAGCGACAGCAGCCCGATCGGGTTCACGAAGGGCGAATCGGGGTGCACGTGCGCGGCGACGAAGCTCTCCGACGAGCGGCCGATGCTCACGTACAGCTGCGGCGTGTCGCGCAGCACCTGCGGCACCAGGGCGGGCAGCCAGTCCTGCGTCCAGTGGTGCGCGTTCCAGCGCGGGTTGCCGGCGGTCCAGGTGTGGAAGCCCTGCAGCACCGCCACCACGGTGCACAGCAGCAGCGCCGCACGCACGGGCACCACGTGCGACGCCACCACGTACAGCATCGGTGCCAGCAGCAGCAGCAGCGGCACCGCGTAGCGGCCATTGGCCGAGGTCAGCAGCCAGGCCACGAGCGCCACGGCCGAGAACACCAGCAGCGTGCGCCAGCCCGGGTGCTGCGGCGACCAGGCCCGCAGCAGCCCGCGCACGCCGTCTTGGCGCAGGCCCGCCACCATGCCGGCCACCAGGGCCAGCGCGCCGAGCCCGAGCACCAGCGCGGGCCGGAGGTCGGGTGCCGCGATCTCGGTGAAGACCATCGGCCGCATCTCCACCAGCCGCCAGGGCAGCAGCAGCGCTTCGGCCAGGCTCTGCGGCACGAAGCGGTCCAGTGCGATGCCCTGCGCCGGGAAGTCGGGCGCGCGGAAGATGCGGTTGAAGAGCGGGAACACGGGGCTGCCGAAGGTCTGCATCAGCTTCCAGCCCCACGCGCCGTAGAGCAGCACGAAGCCGGCGCCCATCGCCACCCCGCCCAGCACCAGCCGGCGCAGCCGCTCCTGCACGGCCATGGCCGGCAGGCCCAGGGCCGCCGTCACCAGCACGGCCAGGCCGTACGGGGCATTGGTCCACTTCAGCGCCACGGCAGCGCCGGCCAGCGCGCAGGCCAGCGCTGCCGCGCCCAGGCCCGGCCGCGTGACCAGCAGCCACAGCGCCGCCATCACGAGCGGCGTGGTCGTGATGTCGTAGAAGCTGCTGCCGACCTGCCCGAGGAAGGCGCCGTTCAGTGCCGCCAGCGCCGTCAGCACGGCGGCCACCAGCCGCGGCTTCGGGTGCGCGCCGGCAAAGGCGCGTGCGATCAGGTACAAGAAGACGAGGTTCAGCGCGTGCAGCGCGCCCATCGCGGCGCCGATGGCGGCGCTGTGCCAGCCCCACTGCTGCATCCACGCCCAGGGCGCGAAGGCCAGCGGGTTCATGTAGCCCTGGTAGCCGGCGGCGAAGAAGTCCTGCGCCAGCCGGTCTTGGCGCAGCAGCAGCGCGGCGTAGCCGTGGTAGTTGAAGTAGTCCCAGTTGAGGTCGCGGCCGAGCACCAGCGCGCAAGCCGCGCCGGCCAGCAGGCAGGCGGCCAGCATCAGGCCGAGCTCGCCGCGCGTCGGCGCGGCGGGCACCACCGCGCGCGTCATGCGACGTCGGCCGGCCGGGCGTGCACGCGCAGGCCCAGCACACCCAGCAGCATCGACGCGAACAGCACCTGGATGCCCACCAGCAGCACCGTCAGCGCCGGGATCACCAGGCGCATGCCCACGCGCGGGTCGAGCGCGCCGAAGTCGTTGCCTTCCCAGGTCACCACCGAGTGCACCGACAGGCCGATGCCGGCCAGCAGCAGCGCCAGCCCGAGCAGCAGCCCGGTCTCGACGTTGACGTGCCGGCGAAGTCCGGCGAGGAAGTCGTTGTCGGGCAGGATGCCGTTCTGCACCGCGAAGACCTTGGCGAAGAGCGCGAAGCTCAGCAGCTGCAGCCCGCACAGCACCGCGCCGGCGGCGTACAGCAGCGTGTGCACGTCCAGCGTCAGCCCGCCGAAGGACAGCGCCCCGGGCACCAGCACCGCCAGGCCCAGCGTGCCCAGGCCGGTGAGCAGCAGGCCGGGATACAGGAACAGCCAGCGCGGGCTGAACAGCAGCAGGAAGCGCAGGTGGCGCCAGCCGTCGCGCCAGCTGCGCAGGTGCGGCGGGCGGTTGCGGCCGTCGGGCGACAGGGTCGTCGGGACCTCGGCGATGCGCAGCTTCTGCAGCGAAGCCTTCACCACCATCTCGCTGGCGAACTCCATCCCTTCGCAGCGCAGGCCCAGCGCGCGCACGGCGTCGCGGTCGAAGCCGCGCAGGCCGCAGTGGAAGTCGCGGATGGGAGTCTGGAAGAACAGGCGGCCGATGAAGCTGAGCACCGGGTTGCCCAGGTAGCGGTGCAGCGGCGGCATCGCGCCGGGGGCGATGCCGCCGGCGAAGCGGTTGCCCATCACCAGCTGCTCGCCGCGGCGCAGTGCCTCGACGTACGGCATCAGCGCGGTGAAGTCGTAGCTGTCGTCGGAGTCGCCCATGATGACGTAGCGCCCGCGCGCGGCGTCGATGCCGGCGATCAGCGCCGCGCCGTAGCCGCGGCGGGGCACGTCGACGACCCGCGCGCCCAGCGACCGCGCCAGCGCCTGCGACCCGTCGGTCGAGCCGTTGTCGGCGATCAGGACCTCGCCGCTGACCCCGTGCCGCTGCAGGAAGCCCAGTGCCTTGCCGATGCAGGCCGGCAGGGTGAGCGCCTCGTTCAGGCAGGGCATCAGGATGGTCAGCTCGAGGTCGGTCGGCATGGTGGGCGGGTGCGGGGCGCGGTCAGGTCAACAAACGAAAAAGGCAGCCTTGCAGCTGCCTTTCAGGAGGATCAAGTCAAGCTCAGGGGAAGCTCAGACCCGCCGTCTTGCACGAACCCGGCAGGTACTTCGGGCTCATGGTGCCCGGGCCACACTGCCACTCGGACACGATCTTGCGGGCGGGGTCGATGGTCGGCGCCAGCAGCACGGTGCCGTCGATGCCGCTGCCCAGGCCTTGCGACGTCACTTGCACCACGCCAGCGTCATTCGTCGCGATCGAGGCCACGTACTTCGACGTGGAGGTCGACGATTCGCAACCCCACTCGCCGGCGCCCGGCAGGCTGCCCGAGCCGGTCTGCACGGTCTCCGTGATCGAGGTGCGGCAGGCCGAGGCGGCCAGCACGATTTCCGAGACCTTGGCCTTGACGGTGTAGTCCTGGTAGGCCGGCAGGGCGACGGCAGCCAGGATGCCGATGATCGCCACGACGATCATCAGTTCGATGAGGGTGAAACCTTGTTGAACGCGCTTCATGAGGAAAGACTCCTGGGTGAGCAAAAAAGAAGAAGGACGGTTGGGCCGAAGACACCCCCTTGAATGCAGGGTGCGTGCCAGGCTGCTGGGTGCGGCATCGGTCACATGGGATGACGCAAATTGTCAGGTTTCGGGCCGGGCGCAGGAACCGGGGTGGCACAAGGTGACGCAACGCGTCGCCCGGCCGGCGCGCCGCTACAGCGCCAGCACCTGGCCGGTGGTCAGCGCACGGATGCGGTGGCGGCTGGCCTGTGCGCCGATCTCGGCCATCACGGTCTCGACTTCGCCGGGCTTGATGTGCGTGATGTACACGTCCACCGGCGCCTGCAGCCGTGCCAGCTCGTCGCGCAGCTGCGACGGGCACAGGTGCCGGCTGACGCTGGCGAGCACGTGCTCGTCGTCGCGGAAGGCGGTCTCGATCACCAGCGCGCCCAGCGGCAGCGTGGCCAGGCGCTGCCACAGCGCCGGGTTGGGGCCGGTGTCGCCGGTGTAGACCCAGGCCGGCGCGTCGCCCTCCGAGACCGCGAAGCCGACCGCCGGCACGGTGTGGGCGGCGGGCAGCACCTCGATGCGGCGGCCGCCCAGCACGATGGCGTCGCCGACCTCGAAGGCCCGCAGCGCCAGCACCGGGTGCTCGGGGTTGGGCAGCCGCGTGAAGTCGGGCCAGATGACGCCGTTGAAGATGTGCGTGCGCAGCGCGGCGAGCGTGGGCGCCAGCGCGTGCACCTGCACCGGCGGGCGCTGCGCTGCGCTGCGCCGGCGCGTCACGCTGTCGGCCAGCAGGCCGATGGCCAGCACGTGGTCCAGGTGCGAGTGGCTGATGAAGATGTGGTCGATGCGCGCGAGCTCGTCCAGCGTCAGGTCACCGACGCCGGTGCCGGCGTCGATGAGCACGTCGGCGTCGAGCAGGAACGACGTGGTTCGGCTGCCGGCGGCAATCGAGCCTGAACAACCGAGGACGCGGATCTGCATGGAGCGGCTGGTGGGGGGCTGGGGGTGCGCCGGTCATCGTGCAGCCTGGCGCAAGGGGCACCCATGCTGAGGGTTGCGCCGCGGGCGCGCAAGCCGCCAATGTCGCGTTTCATCCCGGCAACTGCGCACGCCGGGAAGGCGCAGGGCGCCGCCGTGACAGCCTTCACGCGGCGCCAGCCGCGGCGGCTTCAGTGGTGGATGAACTGCATCTGCGTGCCGGCGAGCTCGATGACGTCGCCGTTGCGCAGCGGGACCGAATCGCCGACCAGCGGCACGCCGTTGATGCTGGGGCGTGCCGCGCCCTCGACATGGGCGAAGGCGTAGCCGTTCGGCCGCTTGGTGATGGACGCCACCTGCACGCCGGGCTTGCCGACGGTGGTGACGACCTTGGTCAGCGTGACCTCGCGGCCTGCGGCGGCGCCGTTGAGCACCTTGATCGACGCCGGCGTGCTGGGCACCTGCGGCATCGTGCCGGTGAGGCTGGCGTAGGGCGAGGCCTGTCCCGGGTGGCCCGAGGACATCGGGCTCGCGGATGCGTAGCCGGCCGGCACCGAGCCGCCCGGGCGCATGATCATGGTCTTCTCGTAGTCGCTGCCTTCGTCGATCAGGTACTTGATCTTGTACTTGCCGATCTCGACGGTGTCGTTGTGCGCGAGCAGCTGCTTCTTGATCGCCTTGCCGTTGATGTAGGTGCCGTTGGTGCTGTTGAGGTCTTCGATGAAGACGTCGGCACCCACCATCTGCAGCACGGCGTGCTCGCCGCTGACGGCGAGGTTGTCGATGACGATGTCGTTGTAGGGCCGCCGACCGAGCGTGGTCTTGTCCTTGGTGATCTGGACTTCCTTGATGACCACACCGTCGAGCGAAACGACCAGCTTGCCCATGCCTGACCTCTAATGTGCCCACCGCCGGCCGCGGCAGACAGGACGCTCTGCGGCGCCGATCCTGAACAGGTCGTCAGAGGCGGTCATGTGCGGCGGAAGGGCCACCAGGACCGGCTCGACGGGCTTGCGCCGCCGGAGGCGCGCACCAGTATGACCGAGATATTATCCTTTCCACCCGCATCATTGGCGCCATCGATGAGGGCGCGCGCGGTCTGGTCTAGGGATTCGTGCGCCTGCAACAGTTGCGCGATGCTGGCGTCGTCGAGCATGTCCGACAGCCCGTCGGAACACAGCAGGTACATGTCGCCGGGCAGGACCTCGTGCTGGTGGGTTTCGAGCAGCACGGTGTCTTCCACGCCCACGGCGCGCGTGACCAGGTTCTTGTTGGCCGAGAAGGCGGCCTGCTCGGGCGTGATGAGTCCGGCGTCGATCTGTTCCTGCAGCAGCGAATGGTCACGTGTGATCTGCTGCAGCCGGCCGCCGCGCAGCCGGTAGGCGCGCGAGTCGCCGACGTGGCCGACCAGCAGGCGGTTCTCGCGGAACACGGCCACCACCAGGGTCGTGCCCATGCCGGCGTACTGCGGGTTGGAGTTGGCGGCGTTGAAGATGGCGCGGTTGGCGTTGTCGACGCAGATGTCCATCGCGCGCCGCACTTCCGCATCGGTGGCCTGCACGCTGGCTTCGCGCAGCCAGCGCCCGAGTTCGGTGTGGATGAAGCTGGTGGCCATGTTGCTGGCCACCTCGCCGGCGTTGTAGCCGCCCATGCCGTCGGCCAGCACACCCAGCGACACCGCGTCGTCGGTCGCGACGGAGTCCTCGTTGTTGCTGCGAGCGCGGCCGGGGTCAACGGCGGCAAAGAGCTCGATCGTCATGGGCACGGCGTGCGACAGCGCTGCGGGCGCAGGAAAAAAAGTGTGCCGATTGTGCATCGGTTCCCCGCCGATGCCGCGTGGCGCGGCGCTCAGCCGCGTGACATCGGTCCCGACTGGGCGGGTGGCACGCGCAGCGCTGCAGCCACCTGCGCCAGCGCGTCTGCCACGGCCTGCGCGTCGCGTGGCCGCCGCGCCGGCGACTTGTCCAGCAGCTGTGCCACCAGGTCGGCCAGCGCCGCCGGCAGGTCGGGCCGCAACTGGCGCAGGTCGGGCGCGGGCTCGTTGGCGACCTGCCGCAGCAGGTCGCCGAGCGAATGCGACTCGTGCGGCAGCCGGCCCGTGAGCAGCTGGAACAGCAGCACGCCGAACGCGTACAGGTCACCGCGCACGTCGGCCAGGCCGCCCGCCAGCTGCTCCGGCGCCATGTACACGGGGGTGCCGAGCACGATGCCGGTGCGGGTGCTTTCCGCGCCGGCGGCACGCGCGATGCCGAAGTCGGTGAGCGTGACGCGGCCGCTGGACCAGTCGACCAGCACGTTGGCCGGCTTCACGTCACGGTGCACGACCCCGCGTGAATGCGCAAAGGCCAGCGCGCACGCCAGGCGTTCGGTCAGGCGCAGCACCACCGGCTCGGGCAGCAGCCGTGCGGGGCGCGTGTAGCGTTCGAGGTCGCAGCCGCCCAGCAGCTCCATCGCCATCCAGGCGCGGCCGTGGTCGTCGCCGGCAGCGAGCACGCGCACGATGTCGGGGTGGTTCAGCAGCCGGGCCGTCTCGGCTTCGGCCAGGAAGCGTTGGCGCGCCAGGGAACGCTCGTCGTCGCTGGCGTCGGACACCGGCCGCAGCAGCTTGATGGCCACCTGCTGGCCGGTGACGGGCTCGGTGGCGACGTGCACGTCGCCGATGGAGCCGCGGCCGATCAGCGCGCCGAGCCGGTAGCCGCCGACCAGGGGCGCCGCTGCGGGCGGCACGGACTCAGGGAAGGTCGGCACGGGCGGAGACTGCACGGCGGGCACCGTACCACAGGTGCCCGCCGGGGCAGGGGTGCAGGCGGCTCAGTGCGCCGCGTCGCCGCCCGCGGCGCCGCGGCGCTTCTTCAGCAGCATGCCGATGGCCAGCACCAGCAGCGCGCCGGCGAGACCGGCGCCGTAGCGCAGGGTGTCGGCCACTTCGGGCAGCGCGCCGGCACGTTCTGCCGGGGTCGTCGGCAGGTAGGGCAGCACGGCGGGGTCGGTGACGGCCATCGTGCCCGCGATCCAGCCCAGCAGCATGCCGCCGATCAGGATGATCGACGGGAAGCGGTCCATCAGCTTGATCACCAGCTGGCTCCCCCAGACGATGATCGGGATCGACACCAGCAGGCCGAAGATCACCAGTGCCATCTTGTGGTCGCCGCCCGCGCTTTCAGCGGCGCCGGCGATCGCGATGACGTTGTCGATGCTCATCACCAGGTCGGCGACGATGATGGTCTTGATGGCCGCCATCAGCTTGTCCGAGCTCTCGATGTTGCCGTGGCCTTCCTCGTCGGGGGCGAGCAGCTTGACGCCGATCCAGACCAGCAGCACCGCACCCACCAGCTTCAGGTAGGGAATGGCCAGCAGCGTCAGCGCGAAGAAGATCAGCACGACACGCAGGCCGATCGCGCCTGCGGTGCCCCACAGGATGCCCTTGGTCCGCATGGCCGGCGGCAACTTGCGGCAGGCCAGCGCGATGACGACCGCGTTGTCGCCGCCGAGCACGATGTCGATCAGGATGATCTGCCCGACGGCGATCCAGAAATCGGCATGCATGAACGTGTCCACTGGGGTCCCCTCTTGGTCTTGGCTGGACGCCGACAAATCGGCAGCCCGGCAGTGTACGGGCGCCCGTCGGGCGCCCGGCTGCGGAAACTACATACGGCGCGTGGGCCGCGCCGCGCCCTACAACAGGCTCTTGAGCAGGCGCCCCATCTCGGAGGGGTTGCGCGTGATGGTGAAGCCGCACTCCTCCATGATGGCGAGCTTGGCGTCGGCGGTGTCGGCGCCGCCGGAGATCAGCGCGCCGGCATGGCCCATGCGCTTGCCCGCGGGCGCGGTGACGCCGGCGATGAAGCCCACGATCGGCTTCTTCATGTTGGCCTGGCACCAGCGCGCGGCCTCGGCCTCGTCGGGGCCGCCGATCTCGCCGATCATGATCACCGCATCGGTGTCCGGGTCGTCGTTGAACAGGCGCATCACGTCGATGTGCTTCAGGCCGTTGATCGGGTCGCCGCCGATGCCCACCGCGCTGCTCTGCCCGATGCCCAGCTCGCTGAGCTGCGCCACTGCCTCGTACGTCAACGTGCCCGAGCGGCTGACCACGCCCACGCGGCCTCGTCTGTGGATGTGCCCCGGCATGATGCCGATCTTGATCTCCTCGGGCGTGATCAGCCCGGGGCAGTTCGGCCCCAGCAGCAGCGTCTTCTTGCCGCCGGCCGCCTCCTTGGCCTTCATGCGGTTGCGCACCAGCAGCATGTCCTTCACCGGGATGCCCTCGGTGATGCAGACCACCAGGTCCAGGTCGGCCTCCACCGCCTCCCAGATCGCCGCTGCGGCACCGGCCGGCGGCACGTAGATCACGCTCACCGTGGCGCCCGTGGCCGCCTTGGCGTCCTGCACGCTGGCGTGGATCGGGATGCCCTCGAAGCTCTCGCCGGCCTTCTTCGGGTTCACGCCGGCCACGAACGCAGCCTTGCCATTGGCGTAGGCCTGGCAGCCCTTGGTGTGGAACTGGCCCGTCTTGCCCGTGATGCCCTGGGTGATGACCTTGGTGTCCTTGTTGATCAGGATGCTCATGTTCCAGTCCCTTACTTGACGGCGTTCACGATGGCCGTGGCGGCCTCTGCCATGGTGTCGGCAGCGATGATGGGCAGGCCGGAGTCGGCCAGCATCTTCTTGCCCAGGTCTTCGTTGGTGCCCTTCATGCGCACCACCAGCGGCACGCTCAGGTTCACCGCCTTGCACGCCGCGATCACGCCCTCGGCGATGGTGTCGCACTTCATGATGCCGCCGAAGATGTTGACCAGGATGCCCTTCACTTCCGGGTTCTTCAGCATGATCTTGAAGGCCTCGGTGACCTTCTCGGCGGTGGCGCCGCCGCCGACGT